>CAKSLU010000001.1 GCA_934474225.1 uncultured Eubacteriales bacterium
GTTTGTCAACGGCATTCTGAATGCGGTGAAAGAGGAACTCGGCAAATGAAATGCTATGTCGGTGTCGATACGAGCAATTATACGACATCGGTCGGCATTGTAGATGCGGACGGGAACATCGTTGCCAATGTCAAGCGCCTTTTGCCTGTGGCGGACGGCGCATGCGGCCTGCGGCAGAGTGACGCGGTGTTTGCCCATGTGAAGAATCTGCCGCTTGTGCTGCGGGAGGCAGCGCCGCATCTTGAAGATGCCGAAGTGCTTGGCATCGGCTATTCCGCCCGCCCGCGCAATGTGGATGGCTCGTATATGCCGTGCTTCCTTTGCGGGGCGGCTGCCGCCGAGGCGCTTGCCGCCGGGCGCGGGCTCTCGCCGCTTGCCTTTTCGCACCAGTGCGGGCATATCGCGGCGGCGCTGACTTCCGCCGGAGCGTGGCACATTGCATCTTCGCCGTTTCTTGCCTTTCATGTCTCGGGCGGCACGACCGAAGTGCTGCTTTGCAGGCAGAGCGCGGACGGCTTTTCGGCAGAGATTGTCGGCGGCACGCGCGACCTCAATGCGGGGCAGGCAATTGACCGCGCAGGCGTGATGATGGGGATGCATTTCCCCTGCGGCGCGGAAATGGAAACGACGGCTGCCGCTTTCACAGGCAAGACCGAAAAGCCGAAAATCAGCGTTGACGGCGCGTACTGCAACCTTTCAGGGCTGCAGAACATCGCGGGAAAATGCTACCGTGCAAGCAGCGACGCGGCAAAGACAAGCGCACTTGTCCTTGAATTTGTTGGGCGCACGCTGCATGCGATGGCGAATGGCGCGCGCGCAGCGCACGGCGATCTGCCGATTCTGTTTGCGGGCGGCGTGATGAGCAACAAGAGAATCGGGGCGATGCTTGCATCGCTCGGAAACGTATATTTTGCAGAGCCGCGGCTCTCATCCGACAACGCGGTCGGCATTGCCGAACTGACGCGGCGGAAATGCCGGGGGCTTCTGCAGGAAAACGACGGAGGGGCGCAAAATGGCTGAACTTGACGATTTGTTTGATAGCGCACCCGCCGCGCGCGGCGACGGTACAGTGACCGTCACGCAGCTGAACGAATACATCAAGGCGAAAATTGACGGAGACGGCTTCCTTTCCCGCGTGTCGGTCAAGGGCGAAATCTCCAATTTCACCAATCACTATAAAACCGGGCATTTCTACTTTACCATCAAGGACGAGACCTCGCTGATTCGCGCGGTCATGTTTCGCGGCAACACCGCAAAGCTGCGCTTCGTGCCCGAAAACGGCATGAAGATTGTGGCGCGCGGCAGGGTCTCGGCATTCGTTCGGGACGGGCAGTATCAGCTGTACTGCGATTCCATGGAGCCGGACGGCATCGGCGCGCTCTACTTTGCGTTTGAGCAGCTGAAAAAGAAGCTGGCGGCAGAAGGGCTGTTCGACGAGGCGCGCAAGCGTCCGCTGCCGAAGATTCCGACGCGCATCGGCGTCATTACCTCGCCGACCGGCGCGGCGATTCGCGACATCATCAACATCCTCGGCAGGCGGTTCCCGTATGCCAAAGTGATTCTCTATCCGGCGCTTGTGCAGGGGGCGGAGGCAGCGCCTTCGCTGATTGCGGGGATGCGGCACTTCATGGACGCACGCGACGTCGATGTGATTATCATCGGGCGCGGCGGCGGCTCGATTGAGGATTTGTGGGCGTTCAACAGCGAGGAACTTGCCCGCACGATTGCCGCGTGTCCGATTCCCGTGATCTCGGCGGTCGGGCACGAAACCGACTTTACCATCTGCGATTTTGTCGCCGACCGTCGCGCGCCGACGCCCTCTGCGGCGGCGGAGCTTGCCGTGCCGGAGACGCATGAGCTGATGCACAAAATCGACAACATCATCGGCAGAATGTCGCTGCTCCTGTCCCGCCGCCTTGAGAGCGGCAGGCAGGTGCTGGACTTCTATATGAAGCAGGGCGTGTTCGCACACCCGGAGCGCATGTTTGAGGACCGCAAGATGCAGCTGCTCCTGCTCGGACAGCGGCTGGAGACGGCGGAGAACCGCACGCTCACCGCTACACGACACGCGCTCGCGGAGCGAAGCGCCAAACTGGAGGCGCTCAGCCCGCTTGCCATTCTGTCGCGCGGCTATTCGGTCGCGACGGGTGCAGACGGACATGTGCTGACTGCCACCACACAGACGGCGGTCGGAGAGGACATCACGCTGCGCCTCACGGACGGCGCGCTGACGGCAAAAGTAACCTCGCTGCAAAGCGGGACATAAGGGGAGTAACCATGGCTGAAAAGGAAATGACATTCGAGGCGGCAATGGCGCGCCTGGAAGAGATTGTGCGTGCACTTGAGGGCGGCAGCGCGGGGCTTGATGCCTCGCTCGGGCTGTTTGAAGAGGGTATTTCGCTCGTCAAGCTCTGCAATGCAAAGCTCGAGGGCGCAGAACAGAAAGTCAAGCTGCTTGCCGCAGGCGGCGACGGCACGCTTGTTGAAACCGATTTTGACGGGAGCGGCAAATGATGCAGACCTTGCTTGACAGAATGCACGATGCCGCCGCGCTCTGCGAAGAGACAATGCGGCGCTATTTTGCAAAAAAGGACACGAAGAAGACCACGCTTTACCGTGCGATGGAGTATGGCGTGATGGGCGGCGGCAAACGGATTCGCCCGTTCCTCACGCTGGAATTTTGCCGGATGCTCGGCGGCAGTGACGCGGCGGCTTTGCCGTATGCGGCGGCGATTGAGATGATTCACAATTTTTCGCTGATTCATGACGACATGCCCTGCATGGACAATGACGACTTGCGGCGCGGCAGACCCACAACGCATAAGGCGTTCGGCGAGGCGCAGGCGCTGATTGCGGGCGACGCACTGATTTTCGCTGCTTTTGACTGCGCGCTCTCGGGCGCGGCAGATGCGGCGGCACAGAACCGCGCCGTGCGCGAGCTTGCCGTGGCGGCAGGCGCCGATGGCATGTGTGAGGGGCAGATGATCGACATGGAGAGCGACGGCGTGCAGATTCCGTTCGAGCGGCTGCTCGAACTTCATGCGCACAAGACCGGTGTGCTGATTCGCACAGCGGCAAAACTCGGCGTCATTGCGTCGGGCGGCGACGACCGCGCCATGGCGGCGGCGGATACTTACGGGCGCGGCATCGGACTCGCATTCCAGATTGTCGATGATGTGCTGGATGCCTGCAGCAGCACGGAAGCGATCGGCAAACCGGTCGGCAGCGACGCGAAAAACGAGAAGTCAACTTTCCTTTCGTTCATGAGCGCCGACGACGCACTCGCCTACGCCGCGCGCGTGACGAAAGAGGCGACCGATGCGATAAAGGACTATCCCGCATCCGAGACGCTCGTCGCGCTCGGCGAATGGCTGCTGCACAGGACATACTGATGCGGCTGGATGTTTTTCTGAGCGAAAAGGGGCTTTGCGAGAGCCGACAGCGGGCAAAGCTATTGATTGAATCCGGCCTTGTGATGCAGAACGGCAAAGTGGTGAAAAAACCGGCGGCGCAGGCTGCCGACACGGACAGCATTGAAATCGTCGGCGAGGCGCTCCCCTATGTCGGGCGCGGCGCGCTGAAACTGGAAAAAGCGTTTGAAACATTCGGGCTGGATGCCGCGGGTCAGACGGCGCTGGATGTCGGCGCATCGACCGGCGGGTTTACCGAGTACCTGCTGCTCCGCGGCGCGGCGAAGGTTTACGCCGTGGATTCCGGCAGCGGACAGCTGGCAGAGAAACTGCGCCGGGACGCGCGCGTCGTCTCCATGGAGAAGTACAACGCGCGGCTGCTGTCGCCGATGGATTTTCCCATAGCGCCGACCTTTGCGACGATGGATGTGTCCTTTATCTCGCAGACGCTGATTTTACCCGCACTTTATCCGGTGCTCGCCGAGCAGGCGGTGCTGATAAGCCTTGTGAAACCGCAGTTTGAGGCGGGGCGTGAGGCAATCGGCAAGGGCGGCATCGTGAAGAAGCGTGCCGACCGTGCGGCGGCCATCCGCCGGGTGGTGGACAGCGCCGTGCTTTGCGGGTTTGCATTTTGTGATGCCGCGACCTCTCCGATTCCGGGCGGCGACGGCAATGAAGAGTTCCTGTGCTGCTTTTCCAAGGGCGGCGCGCGCCCCGCATACGCCGGGGATGTGCAGCGCCTGATTGCACAGCTGACAGGACAGAAGTAAGCGAATTTTTGTAATCCGAGGTGCTTTATGAAACGGGTTGTACTGCTTCCGACGATACGCAAAGAAACCGACAAGGACTACACGCTGCGCGCCGCCGAGCGTTTTCGCATGCACGGCGCGGAAGTGCACTTTGACGAAGCGTTTGCGGGCGAGGCGTTCACGGCGGACGCCGTGCTTTGCAGGCGGGAAGAGCTGTTTGCGGACATTGACCTTATCGTGGTGCTCGGCGGCGACGGCTCGATTTTGCGGGCGGCGGAATATGCACTGATGTGTGATGTGCCGCTGCTCGGCATCAATTTCGGGCGCGTCGGCTATATGGCGGAGCTTGAGAAACACGAGATCCCGCTGATTGACCGCATCTACAGCGGCGACTATACCATTCAGAACCGCATGACCATGCAGGCGGAGAAAAAGACGCCGGAGGGAACCGTGCTGCTCTCGGACAGCGTGCTCAACGAGGTGGCGGTCGGACGAGGCGCGTATCCGAAGTGTATTGATTTGCGTCTGTATGCCGACGACTGCATGGTGCGCAACATTCGCGCGGATGGGGTGGTATTCGCCACGCCGACCGGTTCGTCTGCGTACTCCATGGCGGCGGGCGGCTGCGTGGTGGACCCGACGCTGGAATGCATCTGCGTCACGCCGGTCTGCCCGATTTCGCGCTATGCGTGCCCGTTTGTCTTCTCCGGCGAGACTGTGCTGGAACTTGCCAACATGGACGACCGCGCGCCGCATGTCGATGTGACGGCAGACGGCACCGAGCCTGTGGCACTGTATCTCGGCGAGCGGCTGATTTTGCGGCGTTCGCCGAAGACATTGAAAATGCTGAAGTTGAAGCATGCGGGTTTCTTCAGCGTGCTGAACGCCAAACTCTCCGAATATGAGCTGAAAAACTGACAAAGGAGATTGAAAATGAAAAGCGAGAGACAGCAGAAAATTCTCGAATTGATTGGAGAATACGAGATTGAAACGCAGGAAGAACTCATTTTCTATCTGAACAAATACGGTTTTGAAACGACGCAGGCAACCGTTTCGCGCGACATCCGCGAGCTGAAGCTGACGAAGGTTTCCGGCAGCGCCGGCAACTATAAATATGCGGTGCAGGGAACGGCGTCTCATGCGATTCCGGCGCCGAAATTCAACGGAGCGCTTGTGGATTCCATTATCAAGGTTTCCTATGCCAACAATATTATCGTGCTGAAGACATTCCCGGGGCTTGCCAATGCAATAGGCGCGGGAATTGATGCGATTCACTCGCCCGAGATTCTCGGCTGCATCGCCGGGGACGACACAGTCATGGTTGTGGTGTCCTCCGACGGGGCGGCGGAAGATTTGTCGGATAAAATCAAGCATATGATGCGCACGGCATGACCGGCGCGAGAAGACTTTAGGGGGTGTGTCCGTGCTGTTGTCTCTGCACATCGAAAATGTCGCAGTTATCAAATGCGTGGATATTGATTTTGAAAAGGGCTTTACCGCGCTGACCGGTGAGACCGGCGCGGGCAAGTCGATTCTGATTGACAGCATCGGCTTTCTGCTCGGCGCGCGCGGCGACCGGGAACTTTTGCGCACCGGCGAGGAAAAAGCCGTGGTCAGCGCCATGTTCGGCGACCTCAGTGCGGACTGCTGCCGCCTGCTTGCCGAAAATGAGCTTGCGCCGGATGAGGACGGCAATCTGCTGCTCACCCGCACGCTCGGCGCGGATGGGCGCACGCAGTGCAAGGTCAACGGCCGCGCCGTCGGCACCTACACGCTGCGCGCCGTGGCGCCGTCCCTCATCAGCATCCATGGGCAAAGCGACAATTTGCAACTGTTGAAAAGCGAAAATCATCTTTCGATGTTGGATGCTTATGCCGAAAACGGGGCGGCACGCGATGCCTATGCCGCAGCGTATGCCGCGATGCAGGACGCCCGCCGTGCGCTGGAAGCGCTGCGGATGAGCGATGCCGAAAAACAGAAGAAGACCGAGGCGCTGACGCATACCGTGCAGCTGCTGGAGGCGGCAAAACTGCATGCGGGCGAAGAAGAAAAACTGCTTGCCGAGCGAAAAATCGTTGCCGATGCGGAGCGCATCTCACGGCAGACCTCTTTTGTCTATCGCGCATTGCGCGATGCGGAAAAGGGCAATGCTGCCTACATTATCGACCGCTGTGCTGCGGCGCTTTTGCAGATTGCGGACACCGTGCCGCGCGCGGGTGAGCTTGCCGCAAGGCTCGGCGATATGAAATATGAGATCGAGGACATCGCCGATACGGTCTATGACTTCACTGGCGACATCGGCGACGACCCTGCCGCAAGGCTTGACCGCATCGAAAGCCGCCTCGACAAACTGGATAAACTGAAGAAGAAGTTCATGACTGACGAGGCGGGGCTGCTGGAAAAGCTGGCTGACGCCAAGCGGGAACTTGCTGCGCTGTCCGACCTCTCGGACGAGACCGCACGGGCGCAGAAAACACTGGACGAAAAGACGGCTGCAGCCGTGACGGCGGCAGAGACGCTGACCGCCACGCGCCGCGCGGCGGCAGAGCGGCTTGTCCCGCTCGTTTCGGGTGAGCTTGCATTCCTCGATATGGAGAAGGTCTGCTTCCTTACGGACATCCGTCCGGCGGCGCTCTCGGCGACGGGAGCGGATGCGGTGGAGTTCCTGATTTCCGCAAATCCGGGCGAGGAACCGCGGCCGATTGCCAAGATTGCGTCGGGCGGTGAGCTTGCGCGCATTATGCTGGCACTCAAGAGCGTGTTTGCAGACAGCTTCGGTGTGCAGACTGTCATCTATGACGAGATTGACGCGGGCGTGTCCGGCAAGACTGCACGCAAAATCGGCATCAAATTGAAGACGAGTGCACGGGGCGCGCAGACCATCTGCGTGACGCATTCTGCACAGATTGCGTCGCTTGCCGACCGGCAACTGCTGATTCAAAAGCAAGTGGTCGGTGCCCGCACCGAGACGCAGGTTGCCGAAATCACGGGCGAAGACCGTGTGCGCGAGATCGCGCGCATTCTCGGCGGCGTGACGGTGAGCGAGACCATGCGTTCTTCCGCGCGGGAACTCATTGAAGAAGGAAAGAAATATTAAAATTTTTCATATATAAAACGGAGAAAGACAAATGACCATTTTTGACGAACTGAAAGCAAGAGGACTTCTCGCCCAGCTGACCGACGAGGAAGAGATCAAGACGATGATCAACGCAGGCAAGGCGACGTTCTATATCGGCTTTGACTGCACGGCGGACAGCCTGACGGCAGGACACTTCATGGCGCTGACGCTGATGAAGCGCCTGCAGATGGCGGGCAACAAGCCGGTTGCCCTGATCGGCGGCGGCACCACCATGATCGGCGACCCCTCGGGCAGAACCGATATGCGCAAGATGCTGACCCGTGAGGACATCGAGCACAACGCCGCCTGCTTCAAGAAGCAGATGGAGCGCTTCATCGACTTCTCGGACGACAAGGCACTGATGGTGAACAATGCAGATTGGCTGCTCGACCTCAACTATGTGAATTTCCTGCGCGAGGTCGGCGCTTGCTTCTCGGTCAACAACATGCTGCGCGCCGAGTGCTACAAGCAGCGCATGGAGAAGGGGCTCAGCTTCTTTGAATTCAACTACATGATCATGCAGAGCTACGACTTCTATGTGCTGTACCAGAAGTACGGCTGCAACATGCAGTTCGGCGGCGACGATCAGTGGAGCAACATGCTCGGCGGCACAGAGCTGATTCGCCGCAAACTGGGCAAGGATGCATATGCCATGACCATCACGCTTCTGACCGACTCGCAGGGTAAAAAGATGGGCAAGACCGCGGGCAACGCCGTCTGGCTCGACCCAAACAAGACCTCGCCCTACGACTTCTTCCAGTATTGGAGAAATGTCGATGACGCGGATGTCATCAAGTGCATGAAGATGCTCACCTTTATGCCGCTTGAGGAAATTGCCGAGTACGCAAAGCTGACCGGCAGCGACCTCAACCGCGCCAAGGAAAAACTGGCATATGAACTGACCGAGCTGGTGCACGGCAAGGAGGAGGCAGAGAAGGCGCTGACGGCGGCAAGAGCCGTCTTTGCAAACGGCGGCGTCTCCGCAAACATGCCCTCGACCGTGCTCACGGATGAAAACTTCACGGACGGCAAGATTTCGGCAATCGACTTGCTTGTCCTGTCGAAGCTCGCGCCCTCGCGCGGCGAGGCAAGACGCCTGATTCAGCAGGGCGGCATGCTTGCGGGCGACGAAAAGGTTGAGGCGATTGACAAGACATTTGACAAGACTGCATTTGAGGGCGACGGCCTCGTCGTCAAGAAGGGTAAAAAGACATTCCACCGTTTTACACTGTAAGATAAGGGAGACACTATGTCTATCGATACCTTTGAAAAAGCGCTGCACGACCTGCCCGAGACTTCGGGGCGACGCTTCTTTGTCCGGCATGACTTCCCGCTTTCGCGCGTGACCTCCTTCCGCATCGGCGGAAACGCCGATCTGGTGGTCTATCCGGCGGATGCCGAGGCATTTGTCTATGCGCTGGATGCTGCCGTGCGCGAGGGCGTGCCGTATACCGTCATCGGCAACGGCAGCAACACGCTGGCGCGGGACGGCGGCTTCCGCGGCGTGGTATTCGTCACCACGGACATGCGCCGCGTGACCGTGGACGGCACGCGCCTCACGGGCGGCTGCGGCGTTCTGCTTGGCAGCGTGGGGACAAACGCCTCGCGCGCAGGGCTTGCGGGCGCGGAGTTTGCCAACGGCATTCCGGGCACGCTCGGCGGCGCCGTGTATATGAACGCGGGCGCATACGGCGGGCAGCTCTCGGACATTGTCTGCGAGACGACTTGCTATGACCTTGACACAAAGCAGGTGCTGCACCTTGACAATGCGGCGCAGCATTTCGGCTATCGGCACAGCATTTTCATGGAGAAAAACTATATCGTGCTGTCGGCGACCTTGCAGTTGACGGGCGATGAGCCGGATGCGATTCGCGCGCGGATGAACGACTATCTTGCACGCCGCCGTGAAAAACAGCCGCTCGAATACCCAAGTGCGGGCAGCGTGTTCAAGCGCCCGGAGGGGCATTTTGCAGGAAAACTGATTGAGGATGCCGGGCTGAAAGGTCTGCGCGTGGGCGGTGCCGAGGTGTCGCCGAAGCATGCGGGCTTTATCGTCAATGTCGGCGGCGCGACCGCCGCAGATGTGCTTGAACTGGTCGAGCGTATCCGTGAAAAAGTATACGAGACGAGCGGTGTGACGCTGGAATGCGAGATTCGCACCATCGGAGAAGACTGATGTCGTTTTCAACAGAAGTCAAGCGCGAGGCGGCGGCACTGCCGATGAAAAAGACCTGCTGCCGCCGTGCGCTGATTGCAGGGGCACTCGTCGGCGGCGGCAAGTGCTGCGACGACGAAATCGCGCTGCAGCTCGACAACACTGCGGCGGCGGAGCTGTGTGCGCACCTGGTGCGCGAGCAGTTCGGCAGAGAAGCCGAGCCGCAGCCGATCGGCAAGCGCGGCTTTCTGCTGACCTTTGTGTCCAAGTCTGCGGCAGCACTCTTGCAGGACAGCGCGGCAAATCTGCAGACACTGATTCGCTGCCCGGAATGCGCGGCGGCGTTTGTCCGCGGCGCGTTTCTCGGCGGCGGCACCATCAGCGCGCCGCGAAACTATTATCATCTGGAGCTCGGCAGCCGCGCGGCGGTCGACATGACGCCGCTTGCCGCACTTGCAGCGGAGAACGGTATTGCGCTCAAGCCGTCGATGCGGCTCGGCAAACCGACGCTTTACAGCAAGGACAGCGGCGCTATCGAGGACTTCCTGTTTTTCATCGGCGCGGGGAAGCAGGCGTTTGACTTTGTCAATGCCAAAATCGGGCGCGAAATCAAAAATGATATCAATCGCCGCACCAACTGCGAGACTGGCAACATTGCACGCTCGACGGCATCGGCGGCGCGGCATCTTGCGGCGATTCGGCTGCTGGATGCGCACGGGCGGCTGTCCGAACTCGGACCCGAACTGGAATACACCGCACGGATGCGTCTGGAGAATCCGGAAATCTCGCTTGCGCAGCTGGGGCAAATGATGACGCCCACGGTGTCAAAGCCGGGGCTGTACCATCGCCTTGAGAAAATCTGCACAGCGGCGGATGCGCTCGGACTGCAAAGCAGGGAAGAAACGAAAGAAGAAAACTGAGAAAAGGAGAATCGGCAATGGATTTTGTACATCTGCATCTGCACAGCGAATACAGTTTGCTCGACGGCGCATGCCGCATTGCCGATATTCCGAAGGCGGCAAAGGCGGCGGGGCATACTGCCGTCGCCATTACCGACCATGGCAACCTTTACGGTGCGGTCGCGTTCTTCAAGGCGTGCCGCGCCGAGGGCATCAAGCCGATTATCGGCTGCGAGGTCTATGTTGCGCCGCGTACCCGTTTTGACAAAGAAGGCAAGCGGGATGCGTCCGGCAATCACCTCATTCTGCTGTGCAAGAATCAAACAGGCTACGAAAACCTGATTTACATGGTGTCGAAGTCCTTCACCGAGGGCTTTTACCAAAAACCGCGCATCGACCTCAATCTGCTGCGCACGCATGCGGAGGGGCTTATCGCGCTTTCTGCCTGCCTGGCGGGCTACATTCCGCGCGCCATTGTCAGCGGCGACTTTGCCGGTGCAAGGCAGTATGCCCGCACGCTTGCGGACATCTTCGGCGCAGGAAACTTTTATCTTGAACTGCAAAACCACGGCATTCCGGAGCAGCGGGAGGTCAATGCGGAACTTATCGCGATGGCGAAAGAACTTTCGCTGCCGCTCGTCGCCACAAACGATGTGCATTATCTGCGCAAACTTGACGCCGAGAATCAGGCGGTCATGATGTGCATTCAGACCGGGCGGACGCTTGCCGAGGGCAAGCCTATCGGGTTTGAGACCGAGGAATTTTACTACAAATCGACATCCGAGATGGAAAAGCTGTTCGGCGATGTGCCTGAGGCACTTTCCAACACGGTGAAAATCGCCGATGCGTGCACGTTTGAATTCAAGTTCGGCAATCTTTATCTGCCGAAAATTGCGGCATCGGACGGCAAAACGCCGTTTGAACAGCTGCGCGCCCACGCATTTGCGGGGCTGGACAAGAAAATCGAGGGCGGCTATATCCGCCTCGATACCTTTACCAAAGAAGATTATATTGCCCGTGCCGAATATGAACTTTCGGTCATTGAGAGCATGGGTTTCACCGATTATATTCTCATCGTGCGCGACTATGTGACTTATGCCAAGACGCACGGCATCGCAGTCGGCCCCGGCAGAGGTTCGGGCGCAGGCAGCCTTGTGAATTACCTCATCGGCATCACGGATGTCGACCCGCTTCGCTTTGACTTGCTGTTTGAGCGCTTCCTCAATCCAGAGCGCGTCAGCATGCCGGATATTGATGTGGACTTCTGCTATGAGCGGCGTGACGAGGTTCTGCGCTATGTTTCCGAGCACTACGGCGCGGAGCATGTGGCGCAGATTGTCACCTTCGGGACGATGGCGGCGCGCGCGGCGATCCGCGATGTCGGACGCGTGTTCGGCATGAGTTATGCCGAGGTGGACCGTGTTGCCAATCTGGTGCCGCGCGCGCCCGGCGTGCTGCTTGCCGACGCGATGAAGCAAAAGGATCTGAAGGCGCTCTATGAGAGCGATGCCAATATCGCGCGGCTGCTGGACACGGCGCGCGCGCTGGAGGGCATGCCGCGTCACGCTTCCACGCATGCGGCGGGCGTGGTCATCACGGACAAGGAGGTTTCCTCCTATGTGCCGCTGTCGGTCAATGGCGACACCATCGTCACGCAGTTTGACATGGACACGGTCGCCGAGCTCGGGCTTGTCAAGTTTGACTTTCTCGGACTGCGATATCTGACGATTATCGCCGATGCCGAGCGAATGGTGCGCGCGAGCGTGCCGGACTTTGACATCAAAAAGATTCCGTATGACGACAAAAAGACCTATGCGCTGATTTCCGAGGGGCGCACCGACGGCGTGTTTCAGCTGGAATCCAAGGGCATGAAACAGGTGCTGATGCGCCTGTGCCCGGATTCGATTGACGATGTGATTGCGGCGATTGCGCTGTACCGTCCCGGTCCGATGGATTCGATTCCGCAGTACATCGAGCGGCGGCACGGCAGGGATAAGACCGTGTACAAGACACCAGCGCTTGAAAAAATTCTCGGCAAGACCTACGGCTGTATCGTGTATCAGGAGCAGGTCATGGAGATCTTCCGCGAGATTGCGGGCTACAGCCTCGGCAAAGCGGACATCGTGCGGCGCGCCATGTCGAAGAAAAAAGCCGCCGTCATGGAGGCGGAGCGGCAGGTGTTTGTGCACGGCGCTGTGGAACGCGGCATGACCGAGGCGGATGCGACAGCGCTGTTCGAGGATATGGCGAGCTTCGCAAGCTATGCCTTCAACAAGAGCCACGCCGCCTCCTATGCGGTGCTGTGCTATGAGACGGCTTACCTCAAGGCGCACTATATGAGCGAGTACATGGCGGCGCTCCTCACCTCGGTGCTCGGCGATTTCGGCAAGACTGCCGAATACATCGGCGAATGCACCAAGGCGGGCATCGGCGTGCTGCCGCCGGATATCAACGAGAGCGAGACGGCGTTTTCCGCCAAGGGCGGCGCGATTCGCTTCGGATTGCTGGCGCTCAAGGGCGTCGGTCGGCTGTTTGTGGACCAGTTGATTGCCGATCGCAGGCAAAACGGCGCATTCAAGAGCTTTGAAGACTTTGTGACCCGCATGGGCGGCTATGATCTGAACAAGCGGCAGGTCGAGTCGCTGATCAAGAGCGGCGCGTTTGACTCGCTCGGCGTTTACCGCAGTCGTCTGCTTGCCTCCTATGAGAAAATCATCGAGAATGCACAGAGCAAGAACCGTTCGGAGATTGACGGGCAGATCGACATCTTTGCGATGGCGGATGCCGCCGTGGCTGCGGCGCCGGTGCGGTTCTCCTACCCGGATATTCCTGAATTTTCGCTGCGCGAGAAGCTGATGCTGGAAAAGGAATGCTCCGGCATGTATTTTTCCGGGCATGTACTCAACGATTACGAGGCGCATATTGCGTCGCTTTCCGCGGCGCGGATTACGGATATTCTGGCGATTGCCGACGAGGACAGTGAACCGCTCTATCGGGACAAGCAGCCTGTGACGATTGCCGGCATCGTGACGAAAAAGACGGTCAAAACGACAAAAAACGGCGACAGTATGGCGTTTGTCACCGTTGAAGACCGCACGGGCGAGATTGAAGTCGTCGTGTTTGCAAGGCAGTATATCGGCACGGCGGGGCTGCTCGTCACCGAGAGCCCCGTGGTCGTGCGCGGTACAGTCTCGGTGCGGGATGAAGAACGACCGAAGATTCTGATGAACAGCTGTGAGCGACTGCTGACCGACGCCGAATTTGCGGCGGACAAGCCGAAGACGCTGTACCTGCGTGTGGCATCCACGGATACGCCCGCCGCCGTGCAGGCGCTTGCCGAACTGCGGCGCGCCCCCGGCGATCGCCCGGTCGTACTGTACGACCTTTCGCAGGCGCGCTATGTGCGGCTTGCCGACTGCAAGGTGTACATTTCAGACTCGCTCTGCGGGACGCTTGCCGCCCTGCTCGGCAAGGACAATGTCGTTGTCAAATAGAGCCGCTTGTCAGGTGGAAAAATCCTCGATGATGGATGCGAGGTCGGAGAAACTGTAGAGCGTGATGCCGCGCTTGAGCGCCATGCGATCCTGCTCGGGCAGCGTCTCGACCAGAACATCCACAAAGTCGAGCAGCAGTCCGCTGTTTGCATCGTAGATGCCGATTTTGCCGCCGCACTCGTACAGGGTGTAGAGCGCATTGCCGGACAGCATCGGCGCGGCGACCGCGACCTCGCGCTCTGCGGCGGACAGCGCGGCGCGCAGCCGACGCATGGTGCGGTGCGTGACGGCGGCGAAGACCGAGAATGCGGATGTGACCATAACAAGGCAGAGAAGCAGCGCAAACAGCGTGAGCTTCTCTCTGCTTGGAAGTTTCAGTTTCATATCTTGTATTCCTTTGGCTTTCAGAGTATAATCAGAGTATAATTATTATTTGCAACGGCGAATAATCTATTCGGTTGCAAGAGGGAACAGTTCATGAGAGGTGCAGTGTGAAAAACGCGAACATGCAGAGTCCGATAAGGATTGACAACTTCAAAAAAGAGAAAAAGGGTGCAAAGCATGCCGCGCGCCGTGCCGGGCGCGTGCTCGGCTATATTTTCAGCGCGCTGGTGACGCTGATGCTGGTGTGTCTCGTCACCGGTATTATTGTAGCCTGTGTGTTCTCCATCTATGTCAGCAATTATATCGACCCGACCATTGACGAATCCCTGCTTGTGACGGGCAAGAGCGAGCAAACGACAAAAATCTATTACTATGAATTTACCGACCGTACCAATCGTGCGGGCACGGCAATAGAGCTGGAAGACCAGCGCATTTACGGGGCGGAAAACAGCCTTTGGGCATCCTATGACGAGATTCCGACCTATCTGCGCGAGGCATTTATCGCGATTGAGGACAAGCGCTTCATGACGCACAAGGGCGTGGACTGGCGTCGCACGGCGGGCGCAGTGCTCAACTTCTTCCTCGGCTTTGACGACTCGTCCTACGGCGGCTCGACCATCACGCAGCAGCTGATCAAGAACCTGACCGGCAACAATGAGCCGACCATTCAGCGTAAGGTGCAGGAGATTCTGACGGCGCTGAACCTGGAGAAGGTCAAGAGCAAGGAAGAGATTCTCGAACTTTACCTCAACATCGTTCCGCTGTCGCAGAACTGCGTCGGCGTTCGCGCGGCGGCGAATACCTACTTCGGCAAGGAACTGTCCGAGCTGACGCTGGCGGAGTGCGCATCGCTTGCCGCTATCACCAAGTATCCGACCAAATACGACCCGATTCAGAACCCTGAAAACAATCTGAAACGCCGCGACGATATCCTGGACCAGATGCAGAAGCAGGGCAAGATTTCGGAGGCGGAGATGGAGCAGGCACTGGCGGAGCCGCTGCGCGTGCGTGAGGATACCGATGACGATATGGCGACGACGGACAGCGAGGCGCGCCTCAACTCCTGGTATGTCGACACGGTCATCTGCGATGTGCGCGATGACTTGATGGAGAAGTACGGCATTTCCAGCCAGATTGCCAGCAACATGATCAACTCCGGCGGCCTCAGCATCTACACGCTGATGGACCCCAAGGTGCAGAGCGCCATGGAAGCCGTCTATGCGGACGAATCCAGCTTCCCGGAGAACACGGGCGGCGTGCCTGCACAGTCGGCAATGGCAGTGGTCGACCCGTATACGGGCGACCTGCTCGGTGTTGTCGGCGCGCGCGGCAAAAAGCAGGGCAACCTCGTCTTAAACTATGCGACACAGACGCAGCGTGCTCCCGGTTCGTCGCTGAAGCCGCTGTCGGTCTACGGTCCCGCACTGGAGGAGGGCATCATTACCTACGGCAGTGTCTATGACGATACGCCGCTGTGGTTCAACGGCGACACGCCGTATCCGAAGAACCTGCCGGATGTCTACAAGGGGCTGACGACCATCAACAGCGCGGTTGAGCGCTCGGTCAACACCGTGGCGATGAAGGTGCTCGAGAATTTGACAATCGACAAATCTTATGATTATCTCAAGAACCGCCTCGGTTTTGACTATCTGATTGATTACGGCGAAGACAGCAGCGGCCGCGGCTACACCGACAAGGGCCTTGCAGCGCTGGCACTCGGCCAGCTGAATTTCGGCGTGACCGTGCGCGACATTGCCGCCGCCTATACGGCGTTTGCCAACGAAGGCATTTACAACAAGAGCCATTCTTACCTCTATGTGTATGACAGCGCCGGAAACCTGCTGCTGTCCAACGACAGTGAGAAGGGCGAAGTCGTGTTCGGCGAGTCGACTGCCTATATCATGACCAAGATGATGCAGAATGTCATGAACAACGGTACCGGCCGCAGCGTCACGCTGCGCAAGTCGGTGGATGTCGCCGGTAAGACCGGTACGGCAGGTAACGACTACGACCGTTGGTTTGTCGGCTACACACCTTATTATATCGGCGCGGTCTGGTATGGCTATTCCTATCCGAAGTCGCTCAGCAACCTGAAGAGCAATCCGTCCAACAAGCTGTTTGACCTTGTGATGACCAAACTGCACGAGGATGTGATAAACGAGGCGAAAAACGGCGGGGAAGCGCTCCGCTCCTTCGAGGACAATCGCCCGGCTGAAATCGTGGAGGTCACCTACTGCAAGGACTCCGGCAAGCTGATGACGGACGCCTGCCGCCTTGACCCGCGCGGCGACCGCGCAGACACCGGCTATTTCACGGTTTCCACCGCACCGCACGATTACTGTGATCGTCATGTGGTGGTGGATTATGATACGACCACCAACGCCTATGCGCACGAATACACAAAGCCCGAGAATCGCAAGAAGGTTGCGCTCATCCGCGAGGAGACGCGCGCGTTCCCGGTGCAGATTTATGTGGAGGACGCGCAGTATGTTTACCGTCCGCTGCCGAACGGCGTGCGTCCCGGCGGCTGGTGGGGCGTGCCGTACTTTATCTCCACGATTCCGGACGGCACCTATGTCGGCATCACCAATCTGAAGGGCGGACGGCAGTTCAACTCGTTCAGCTATGAAAACTATGATTTTTCGCGGTTTGAAGGCGGCGGCACGGTGACGACAACGGCCGAAGAGACCACGGCGGAAACCATTCCGCCCGAGGGCGATGACAACACCCGGTATGAGGACGGCTGACGCAAGAATAATTGCAAGATTTTATTGACATCTTCGTCCGCATCAAGTATAATAATTAAGGAATCCAAAAACGGAGGGCTAAGTTATGAATACATTCTATATCAAGCTGTCCACGATTGAGGACATTCGCAAGTTTGTGGATATTGTAACCCGTCAGGATTACGATATCGATTTGTCGTCCGGCAGATATGTCGTCGATGCTAAATCCATCATGGGTATTTTCAGCCTGGATCTGATGAACAAGATTCTGCTCACGGCGCATACCGATGATGTCGAAGGTCTGAAGAAAGAACTGGCGGCTTATATCGTAGATTAAGCTGCGGTCTTTTTCACAACGCGGGTTCACCCTACGCAAGACAAATAGACCGGATGGGCACCCCGAATTGCGGGGTGCCTTCCTATTTTTCGGAGTATCATGGAGAAAAACAGAGACATTTATATATCGCCGTTCAGCACGCGCTATGCCTCGCGGGAGATGCAGGCGCTGTTTTCCGACCGCATGAAGTTCGGTACATGGCGCAAACTGTGGATTGCGCTTGCCAAGGCGGAGAAACAGCTGGGGCTGAACATCACCGACGAGCAGATTGCCGAGATGTGCGCCCATGCGGACGACATCAACTTTGATGTTGCCGAGGCGCGTGAGGCGGAGGTGCGGCATGATGTGATGTCGCATGTCTATGCATACGGCAAGCAGTGCCCGAAGGCGGAGCCGATCATTCATCTCGGCGCGACTTCCTGCTATGTCGGGGACAACACCGACCTTATCATCATGCGCGAGGCGTCAAAGCTGCTTCTGAAGAAGGCGGCGCAGGTGCTGCGGAATCTGACGCAGTTTGCCGAGAAGTATGCATCGATGCCGTGCCTGGCTTACACGCATTTGCAGCCGGCGCAGCTGACCACCGTCGGCAAGCGTGCCGCCCTGTGGGCAAATGAGCTTGCGATGGATGTTGCCGAGCTTGAGCACCGCGTGGACACCATGCAGCTGCTCGGCTCCAAGGGGACGACCGGCACGCAGGCGAGCTTCATGGAGCTGTTTGACGGCGACGAGGAAAAGGTCAAGACGCTTGACCGCCTGATTGCCGAGCAGATGGGCTTTGCAAGCTGTGTGACGGTGTCCGGGCAGACCTATTCCCGCAAGGTGGACGCTTATTTTCTCGCGGTGCTCTCGGGCTTTGCGCAGAGCGCGTATAAATTTGCAAACGACCTGCGCATTCTGCAGTCCTTTGAGGAAATAGAAGAGCCGTTTGAGGCACACCAGATCGGTTCGTCCGCCATGCCGTACAAGCGCAATCCCATGCGCTGCGAGCGCATCTGCGCGCTGGCGCGCTATGTGATCGCCGATGCGGAGAATCCCGCATTTACGGCGGCGACGCAGTGGTTTGAGCGCACGCTGGATGACAGCGCCAACAAGCGCATCAGTGTTGCCGAGGCATTCCTCGCGGTGGACGCGATTCTGAACATCTATATCAATGTCACCGGCGGGCTTGTGGTTTACGACCGCGTGATTCACCGCCGTGTGATGGAAAAACTGCCGTTTATGGCGACTGAAAACATCATGATGAAGGCAGTCAAAAACGGCGGTAACCGCCAAGAGCTGCACGAGCGGCTGCGTGTGCATTCACACGCCGCCGCTGCCAAGGTCAAACTGGAGGGCGGGGCAAACGATTTGATTGACCGCATCGTCGCCGACCCGGCATTCAAGCTGACGCGCGAAGAAATCGAGGCGGAGCTGTCGCCGGAACTGTATATCGGGCGCTGCCCGTCGCAGGTGGCGGAGTTTATCGGCGAGACGGCGCAGCCCATTATTGACAAGTATCTGACCGAGGAAGTCAAGGTCGAATTAAAGGTATAAAAACCGGAAGGGGTATTCTATATGGCAAATCAGGCATCGCAGCTTACGGCAATCGTAGGCATCAACTGGGGTGACGAAGGCAAGGGCAGAATGGTTGACCTGCTTTCCGAAGACTACGACATCATCATCCGCTATCAGGGCGGCAACAACGCGGGGCATACCGTCGTCAACGACAAGGGCAAGTTTATTCTGAATCTGCTGCCCTCCGGCATTCTGCGCCCGAACACCGTCAATGTGATGGGCAACGGCATGGTCATTGACCTCGAACATCTCGTGGGCGAAATGCAGCGCCTCACGGACAAGGGCCTTGAGATCACGCCTGCGCATCTGAAAATCAGCGAAAAAGCCGTCATCTGTATGCCGTATCACAAGATGCTGGACTGCCTCGAAGAGGATCGCCTCGGCGACGCGAAGTTCGGTTCCACCCGCCGCGGCATCGGCCCGGTCTACGGCGACAAGTACATGAAGAAAATCATCCGCATGTGCGACCTCTTTGAGTCCGAGGAATACCTGAAGAAGAGACTTGCCGGTATCCTCGAGTGGCGCAATTTGATGATTCACAACGGCTACGGCGCAGAACCTGTGACCACGGACGATATGTACGCATGGCTGCGCACCTATGGCGACAAGCTGAAGCCCTATGTCTGCGACACGACTGCATACCTTGCCGACGCCATCAAGAACGGCAAGCGCATCATGTTTGAGGCACAGCTCGGCGCACTGCGCGACATCGACTTCGGTATCGTGCCGTACACCTCCTCCTCCTCGACCATTGCGGCCTATGCGCCCGTCGGCGCCGGCATTCCGTTTGCCAAACTGGACGGCGTGATCGGTGTCATGAAGGCATATTCCAGCTGCGTCGGCGAAGGCCCGTTCACCTGCGAAATGTTCGGTGACGAGGCGCACAAGCTGCGTGAGGCGGGCGGCGAATACGGCGCTGCGACCGGCAGACCGCGCCGTGTCGGCGGCTTTGACATTCCCGCATCCAAGTACGGCTGCCTGATGCAGGGCGCAACCGAGATTGCGCTGACCAAGCTGGATGTTCTCTCGTACTTTGACAAGATTCCGGTCTGCGTGGCATATGAGATTGACGGTAAGCGCGTGGACAACTTTGTTACGGGTGAGAAACTGAACCATGCAAAGCCGATTTACGAGTATGTGCCGGGCTTCAACTGCGACATTTCGGGGTGCCGCCGTGCATCGGATCTGCCGAAGGAAGCCTACGACTATATCAAGTATATCGAGAAGGCAGTCGGCGTGCCGGTGACCTATGTGTCGGTCGGCGCAGAGCGTGACGCTTACATTAAGATGTACGAATGATATTATTCAGTCGAAAATCGAGATTTTCGACTGGGGCAAGGGCGTCCACTCGCGTGCGCTCAGCCGCGCCGCCCTTTAAGGAGTAAAAAAGCCTGCAAAGCCGTCTTTTTTACAGAATTTCATTAAAAAAGGCGGTTGACGGTTCAACCGCTTTTTTCGAAGGAAAGGGAACTGATGAAATATCGTTTTTTGCTGTTTGACCTCGACAATACGCTGCTGGACTTTGATGCCAACGAGGCGCAGGCACTGCCGCGCGTGTTTGCGACGCATGGCGTGACGCTCACGCCGGAGATTCGCGCTGTGTTTGATGAAATCAACCATGGGCTGTGGCGGGATTACGAGGCGGGCAAGGTCGAGATTGAAACCGTGCTCAACACGCGCTTCGCAAAGACCATGCAGCATTTCGGCAGGGAAGCGGACGGCGCGGCGTGGGAGCGCGACTACCGCGTTTTTCTCGGCGACGGACACGAACCGATACCGGGCGCGGTGGAGTTGTGCCACACGCTTGCCGCCACGCATACATACGAGATGTATGTGGTGACCAACGGCGTGGCGGCGACGCAGGAAAAGCGCATGCGCGATGCTGGCATCGAGGATTGCTTCCGTGCGGTGTTCAACTCCGAGAGCATCGGCGCGCAGAAACCGTCGGCGGCATTCTTCGACTATGTATTTGCGCATATCGACGACTTTGACCGCGCACGCGCGCTGCTCATCGGCGATTCGCCGACGGCGGACATCGCAGGCGGAAAGAATGCCGGACTTGCGACCTGCTGGTTTGACCGAAAGGGAAGCGGCGCATCGGTACCCGCCGATTACACCATCCGCGCACTTAATGCGCTTTATGAAATTCTGAAATGAATCAAAAAAGAAGGCCGCCTTGGGGCACCCTCCGTAAGGAAGGTGCAGCAAGGCGGCTCTGTATCTCAATTATTTGATTTTTTCGATTGGCATCCAGATTTGAACGTTGCGTTCAGATTTAGGTTGCCAATGATAAACTGCAAGTTCGGGTGCATTTTTTAATTGAAATCCCATATCAGGCATCCATTCGGTCAGGATTTGGATTCTCAGATTGAGGAGATCAAAATAATCGCAAATTGGACTTTTTACATCCTTTGTTTCAAAAATCACATAAGTGCTTTGGGGAATAACGATGTTTTCCAATCCCAAATCTTCAACAAAATCAACACCGGTAACTGATTTGTTATAAAGATTGTCTCTTTCCCAAGCGTCTAATAAATGACAGTAATAATAGTCATAACCCTCATCTGTGATATTTGTGATAACGCAATGCGCATCAATGTTTCGTGATGCTCCACGAAGAAACCATTGTTTTCCTCTTGTCGTCATGAAAAGTTGTTCTTCTTGCTGCTCTCTTTCCTTGCCGTAGGGAGCACCGGAAAAATGCTTTTTATACCCTGTTAAAATCATTTCCGGCTTTTCTTCGATTCTGTAATTCATTAGTTTACCGCCTTCCAAAGATATTTTAAGAACAAGACGGGAAAAGGATTTTAGTTTACTGCCATTCATACGCGCTGACGAAGGTGTTACACCGTGAAATTTTTGAAACGCCTTAGCGAAGCTGTCCGGACTCTCATAGCCATATTTCATAGCAACATCAATAACTTTTACATCTGTGGTAGCCAATTCGCTTCCTGCAAGCGTTAGTCTTCGATTTCGTATATATTCGCCAATCGTAAAACCGCACAAGATGCTAAAGAGCCGTTGAAAATGATATGTTGATGAGAAACTTTGCTCTGCGACAATATCGTAATCAATTTCTTCTGTTAAATGTTCTTCGATATAGTCAATAGCGTTTTGTATTCCGGCTATCCAATCCATTGTATCCCTCCTTGTCTGCCAATATTCTATCAAACGGTGATTTGATTTTCCCGATAATCTGTGCTAACTACAATCGGGTGTTTCTGTAAAATCCGGCTGATTACAAAGCCAAAGGGAGAAGCTACTTCCTTACGTAGCCTCTCCCTTTGCAACTTTCTTTTTTAAGAAACATATTGCGCCTTGCCGTGCTTTTCGACAAGGTCTTTTGTGATGATGACCTTTTTGACGCCCTTCTCGGAGGGGACATCGTACATCACGGGGAGCATGAATTCTTCCATGATGGAGCGCAGCCCGCGCGCGCCGATGTTGCGTGCAATCGCAAGTTTGGCGATTGCCTCGCATGCGCCGTCCTCAAATTCCAGCTCCACGCCGTCGAGCGCCAACAGCTTTGTATACTGTTTGATGATTGCATTTTTCGGCTCACGCAGGATACGAACCAGCGCCGCTTCGTCGAGATTATCCAGCGCGGTGATGATCGGCAGTCTGCCCACAAGCTCGGGAATCAGCCCGTACTTGACGATGTCATGCGAATTGACATCCCGGTAGATGCCGCCCGCCGCCTTTTCTTTTTTTGTTTTAATCTCGCCGCCGAACCCGATGGTCTGTCCGCCCTGCCGCTTTTCGATGATCTGGTCAAGCCCATCAAATGCGCCGCCGCAGATGAACAGAATGTTTTCGGTGTGAATCTGGATGAAGTCCTGGTTCGGATGCTTGCGTCCGCCCTGCGGCGGCACATTGGCAACCGTGCCTTCGAGAATCTTGAGCAGCGCCTGCTGTACGCCTTCGCCCGAGACATCGCGCGTGATGGAGCGGTTCTCGCCGCGGCGGGAAATCTTGTCGATTTCATCAATATAGATGATGCCTTTTTCGGCGCGCTCCACATTGAAGTCGGCTGCCTGAATCAGGCGGAGCAGGATGTTCTCCACATCCTCGCCCACATAGCCCGCCTCGGTCAGCGTGGTTGCATCCGCAATCGCGAAGGGAACCTTGAGCGCTTTTGCCAGCGTCTGCGCAAGGAAAGTCTTGCCCACGCCGGTCGGACCGAGCAGCAGCACATTGCTTTTCTGAATCTCCACATCGTCGGTTTTATTCTCACCGTAGATGAGGCGCTTGTAGTGGTTGTAGACGGCGACCGAAAGCACGCGCTTGGCGTCGTCCTGCCCGATGACATACTGGTCGAGTACCGCCTTGATTTCGGCAGGCTTCGGCAGTGTATCAATGGACAAATCCAGCGTATCTGCGGGTTTGCTCTGCGCAGGAGCTTCCTCGGGATTCATCTCCTCGATGAAGTTTGCACAGGTCATCACGCAGTCGCCGCAGATTGCCGCGCCGCCAAGCGCGGCGGGAATCAGCAGTTCAACCTCGGTCTCGCTTCTGCCGCAGAACGAGCAGCAGAGTTTTTTGCTTTTGTTGTTTGTCGGCATTTTAATCCTCGGCAGTTTATGCGTGTTTCTCGATGACCTTGTCGATAAGGCCGTAGGCAGCGGCTTCGGCAGCGCTCATGAAGTTGTCGCGGTCGGTGTCACGCTCGATGACTTCGAGCGGCTTGCCGGTGTTGGCTGCCAGAATCTCGTTGAGCTTTTCGCGCGTCTTCAGAATCTGCTCGGCGTGAATCTTGACATCGCTGGCCTGCCCCTGCGCGCCGCCGAGCGGCTGATGAATCATAATTACGCTGTTGGGCAGGGCAAGGCGCTTGCCCTTTGCGCCTGCGGCAAGCAGAAACGCGCCCATGGATGCCGCCATGCCCATGCAGATGGTGGAGACATCGCACTTGATGAAGTTCATCGTATCATAGATGGCAAACCCTGCGGAAACCGAGCCGCCGGGGCTGTTGATGTACAGCGAAATATCCTTGTCGGGGTCCTGCGCCTCCAGATAAAGCATCTGCGCGACGACGAGCGACGCGGTGGTGTCATTGACCTCGTCGGTCAGCATAATGATGCGGTCATTCAAAAGGCGAGAGTAAATATCAAACGAACGCTCGCCGCGGTTGGTCTGCTCAATGACCATTGGTACCAGTGCCATGAAAATCTCCTCACTTTCATTTGAGAGTAATACGGCGGGTAACGATGTACCCGCCGTAAGTTATTCGGTTTACTTGCTTTCTTCGCCCGTCTTCTTGGCGGTCTTCTTTGCAGGTGCCTTCTTTGCGGTGGGCTTTTCTTCGTCCGTCTTCTCGGCAGCCTTCTTGGTGGTGGTCTTCTTTGCCGTCGTCTTCTTTGCAGCAGGCTTTTCCTCAGCGACTTCCGCGTCTGCCTTGTCAGCCGCAGCAGCCTTCTTGGCCGCCTTCTTGGCAACAACAGCGGCATCCTTCACGAGGTCAAATGCCTTCTTGACAACGACATCAGCCGCAATGTCTTCGGATGCAATCGCTTCCTTGACCTTGTCAAGCTCTACGCCGTAGCCCTCGGCAATGCGCTTGTACTCTTCTTCCAGTTCTGCATCGGTTGCAACCAGGTTCTCCAGCTTTGCAATCGCTTCGAGCGCGAGGCGCATCTTGACCTGCTTCTCCGCCTGCGGACGCATCTGCTGACGCAGCGTGTCCAGGTTCTGACCCGTATACTTGAAGTAGGTAGAGAGGTCAAGTCCCTGCATCCGGAGACGGTTGTCATAGTCGCGGACGAAATTCTCGGTTTCGGCGGTGTACATCACCTCGGGAATCTCTGCCTCAACAAGACCAATCAGCGCATCGGTGAGCTGTTCGTCAACTTCGGCGTCGGCAGCCTTTTCGTTTCTCTCGGCAAGTTTTGCCTTAACATCCGCTTTATATTCATCCAGCGTGTCAAATTCGGAAACATCCTTTGCGAACTCGTCATCCAGTGCGGGCAGCTCCTCAACCTTCAGGCTGTTCAGCTTGCACTTGAAGACAGCGGGCTTGCCTGCCAGCTCGGTTGCATGGTAGTCAGCGGGGAAGGTGACATTGACATCGAATTCTTCGCCGACCTTCTTGCCGATAATCTGATCCTCAAAGCCGGGGATGAATGCGCCGGAGCCGAGCTTCAGCGTGTGACCCTCTGCCTTGCCGCCGTCAAACTGCTTACCGTCGATGTAACCGTCAAAGTCGATATTGGCGATGTCGTCCTTCTTTGCAGCGCGGTCGGTAATCTCAACCTCGCGGCTGTTGCGGCGGCGTGCGTTTTCAATCTCTTCCTTGACATCGGCTGCGGTCACGCTCTTGACATCCTTCGTGACCTTGATGCCCTTGTAGTTCTCGATTTTGACTTCCGGCTTGGTCGTGACCTTTGCGGTCATGGCAACGCCGTTTTCGTCGATAGTGGTAATATCAAATTCAGGCTGACCGATGATGTCGAGCCCGGAAGCTTTGGCTGCTTCCTCATAAGCCGCGGGCAGGCAGTCGTTAATCGCCTCTTCGTAGAAAACGCCCGTGCCGTACATCTTCTCGATCAGGTGTCTGGGCGCCTTGCCTTTTCTGAACCCGGGGATGGAGATGTTCTTGACATTCTTGCGGAATGCGCGGTCGTTTGCGGCGTCAAAATCCGCCTTCTCAATCTGAAACTCAATCACATAGGTGTTGGTTTCTTTCTTTTCGGCTTTCTTAAAGCTCATTTGCATGTCCTCCAAATACTCTTGTAAATCGTGCCACCCCTTATTTTACTTCCTACAATTAATAAAGTCAAGAGATTTTTCAAATTATAGGGCGAAAAGGGGCGTTTTTCATACTTTCAGGCTTCAACTTCGGGTGGGAAAATCACGCGCGGGATAAAATTCAGGTAGTCCGCCGCAATGATGGCAAAGTGAATTCCCTCGTAGTCAAAGCAGGGCGGCGCGTCGTACGCGCCGTGGATGTGCCCGAAATAGCACTTTTCAATGCCGTATTCGTGCAGCAATGCGACAAACGGCTCACATGCCGTCCCGTTCCAAACCGGCGGGAAATGCAGAAAGCACAGAATCGGCTTGCCGCATGCCGCCTGCAAGGTCTTTGCGGCGTCCAGACTGAGCTTCAGCCGCTGTGCCTCCCGGTTGACCAGCTTGTCAAAGTCGGTGCCCTCGGGAATGCCGGACAGTGTGTCATCATAAAACCAGCCGCGTGTGCCGCAGATGATGTAATCCTCAACTTCATAGGCGCAGTTGTACAGGATGCGGATGGTGGAGATGCCGTGCGCCGCGAAGAAATCCTCCAGCTTTTTGCGGGTGCTCCACCAGAAGTCGTGATTGCCCTTGCCGATGTATTTTGTGCCGGGCAGGGAATCGATGAACAGAAGGTCGTCGAGCGCCTCGTCGATGCCGAGCGCCCAGGAAATATCGCCCGGGATGATAACCGAATCCTCCGGCTCGACAATGGCGCGCCAGTTGCGCTCCAGCTTTTCCGTGTAGCCTTGCCAGCGCCTGCCGAAGACATCCATGGATTTTTCTTTGCCGACACCGAGAGAGAGATGCAGGTCGGCGATGGTATAGAGGGCCATTCTACCTCCGTATATGTTGTGAATTATTCGGCAAACGACAGGACATCTGCAGGCATGTCGCAGACATCGACGGTCTTGGTGAAGCGCACGGGACGCTTGTCGATTCCGGCAAGCGGCGCGGGAATCTCCGTGTGCGAATAGGCCGCGAGCGCGTCCAGCGCCGCCAGCTCATCGGCGGCGACCTTGCCGGTCAGCGCGGTGTACACATCGTTTGCAAACTTGTAGGGGCTTGCCGTCGAAGCGAGCACGATTTTGCGTGTGCCGCCGTGCGCGGCGATGTATTGGCGTGCTGCCGCGAGACCAACTGCCGTGTGCGTGTCGCAGAGATAATGATGCGCATCAAAGGTTTCGCGGATGGTCGCCTTCGTCAGCTCTTCGTCGCAGAAGTAGCCGAGGAAGCTCTCGTCAATCTTTGCCTTTGTCTCGGCATCGACGGTGTATTTGCCGTCCGCCGCGAGCGCGCGCATATAGGCAGCGGTTTTTTCCGCGCCGCTTGTCGTGTAGAGCAGACGCTCAAGGTTGCTGGATATCAAAATGTCCATCGAGGGGGACATGGTGGTGTAGAACTTGCGGTTGCGGTCATAGGTGCCGGTTGCAAGAAAATCGGTCAAAATGTTGTTGCGGTTGGACGCACAGACAAGGCGGCAAATCGGCAGCCCCATCCGCTTGGCGATGTAGGCAGCGAAGATGTTGCCGAAGTTGCCGGTCGGCACGCAGACATCAATCTCGTCGCCGGGGTTTACCGCGCCCTGCGCCAGCAAATCGCAGTAAGCGGAAACATAGTAGACGATCTGCGGCGCAAGTCTGCCCCAGTTGATGGAGTTTGCACTGGAAAGGAACACGCCTTTTTCGTCCAGTGCCTTTGCGATGGATGCATCTGCGAAAATCTTCTTCACGCCGGTCTGCGCATCGTCAAAGTTGCCGCGAATGGCGCAGACATCGACATTTGCGCCGGTCTGCGTCGCCATTTGCAGTTTTTGCACGCGGCTGACGCCGTCCACGGGGTAGAAAACCTTGATTTTGATGCGCTCCACATCCCGATAGCCTTCGAGTGCCGCCTTGCCGGTGTCGCCAGAGGTGGCGACGAGAATCATCGCGTCACGCTTCTCCCAGGTTTTGTCAAGCGCACGGCAGAGCAGGCGGGGCATCAGTTGGAGCGCCATATCCTTGAACGCGCAGGTCGGACCATGCCAAAGCTCAAGCGAATAAATGCGGTCGTCCACCTTGACAAGCGGCGCTGCGCCGCCAGGGAACTTCGTCTCGCCGTAGGCGGCTTCACAGTCGCGGCGAAGCTCGTCTTCGGTGTAGTCGGTGAGGAATTTTTTAAGGATGTGGACAGCCCGGTCAATGTAGGACTCGTCCTTCAGCGCGAGAATCTCCTCCATCGTGAGCATGGGAATCTCCTGCGGCATAAAGAGACCGCCGTCGGCGGCAAGTCCCTGCTTGATGGCTTGCGCCGCCGAAACGGCATGTTCGCGGTCGGTGCTGCGTGTGCTTGCATACTTCATGGTCATTTTTTCTCCCGGTTAAAACATTTTCTTTAAGAAATTGTAGGCATTCTGATAAAAGATTGCCGAAATCAGTTCGTCGCTGAAATTGCGTGCCGACATGGCGTCCGCCAGACGGTAAAGCGTTGCAATGCCGTCGATTTCG
This sequence comes from uncultured Eubacteriales bacterium, assembly GCA_934474225.1. Classification (GTDB taxonomy): domain Bacteria; phylum Bacillota; class Clostridia; order Oscillospirales; family CAG-272; genus UMGS902. The sequence goes on from CAKSLU010000001.1 coordinate 28,045, forward strand.
ACCGGCAGGGAATCCGTGCCGTCGAAGTCACAGCCGAGGCAGACGGTGTGCTGACCGTCCAGCCCGAGAAAGTATTCGATATGATTGATGACATCCGCAATCGCGGCGCGGCGGGTGGAAACATCGCAGAGGTGCGGACCGACCAGCGGGATGCCGACAATGCCGCCCGATGCGCTGATGCGTATGAACTGCTCGTCGGTCAGGTTGCGCGGGTGCCGCGCCACCGCGCTTGAAGCCGAGTGCGTGGCGATGAACGGACGCTTGACGGCTGCGGACATGTCGGCGATTTCTTCCGCCACACGCACAGAGGAGTGCGAAACATCCAGCACCATGCCGAGGTCGAGCGCCTCTGCGGCGACCGTCCGCCCGAGATGCGTCAGCGGGGAATTGGTGTCATAGCCGCCGCCCAGCGCATTTTCGCCCTGCCAGTTCAGCGAGATGATGCGGACGCCGGCGTCGTACAGCTCATGCATGCGCTCGACATTGCCGGAGACCAGGCGCGCGTCTTCCACAGCGAGGAAGAACGCTGCCGCGCCGTCCGGCACCTGCGTAAGGTCGTCGAAGGAACGGCAGAGCACCGCACTTTGCCGGTTGGCTTCAATCTCCATTTTGAAATTGTTGAGGATGCGCCAAAAATCCGAGTACGCCTCCTCGTCGGAGCGCTTGTTGTCGCTCCAGATTGCGGCGACCTGCACATATTTTTTGAAGCCGGAGGCTTTGTCAAGAGCGATGTGCAAATCGTTTGACCGCAGTGGTTGTTTCTCCTTATACATGCGATATGCGGTGTCGCAGTGCAAATCAATCAGCTTGTAATCCAAGGCTTGCTCCTTACCGCGCTTCAAAAGCGCTTTCTATGTGGTTCACCCGCGCGCCCTTGCCGTCTTCGTGGCGGTAGACTTCCACGACATCAAAGCGGATGTATTTGTCCGTCGGATGTTTTTCGAGGAAAATGCGTGCTGTATACAGAATATGCCGCTGTTTCTCGGCGTTGACCGCCTCGCAGGGAAGCCCGTAGTCGTCGAAACGCGCCGCGCAGTCCTTCCGCGTTTTGACTTCGACAAAGGCAAGTGTGTCGCCATCCTCGGCGACGAGGTCAATCTCGCCGTGCGCCGAGCGGAAATTTTTTGCGATGATGTTATAGCCGTGCGCCTTCAAATAGCGCGCGGCGACGGCTTCGCCGCGGTCGCCGATGCGTTTGGCGGCCAGCCGCTCAAACATCGCCGTGCTCCTTGTCCATAAACTTGAGAAAACTGCGGCGGTGCAGGGGACAGGGACCGTATTGCATCACCAGTTCGCGATGCTCTTTGGTCGGGTAGCCCTTGTGCTTTTTGAAATTATATTCCGGATACATCGCGTCCATCTCCATGCAGAAACGGTCGCGCGTGACCTTGGCGAGGATGGACGCCGCCGCGATGGACGGCGACTTCGCGTCGCCCTTGACGATAGTTACCGCCGGAATCGGAAAATGGCGGATGCAGTTGCCGTCCACCAGCGCGAAATCGGCGGGGATGGGCAGCCTCTCGATGGCGCGTGCCATAGCGAGCATCGTGGCGTTCAGGATATTCAGCTTGTCGATCTCCTCATGCGTGGCATAGGCAATCGAGTAGGCAACGGCCCTTTCGCAGATGATGTCGTAGATCGCCTCGCGCTTCTTTTCGGTGAGTTTCTTCGAGTCGTTCAGACCCTCAATTTCACAGCCAACCGGCAGAATGCACGCCGCCGCGACGACGGGGCCTGCCAGCGGTCCGCGTCCGGCTTCGTCCACGCCGCAGATGGATTTGTAACCGCGCTCGCCGTATTCGACCTCATAGTCGTAGGTCAGCTTATCGTTTGCGTGCGTCATAACTTTTCGGTGCCTCCAGTGAAATCTGCCCGATGGTCGCGCTGCGGAATTCGCCGAGCAGCATTTCGGCGGTGCGCGCATGGTTGATAGCGCCGCCTGCCATCAGAAAGCCGCGCTTTTTGCCAATCAACTCAAACAGGTCGTAGGCGTCCATGTCTGCGTAGCCGTCTTCGTCCGTCAGTTTGTACCGTGCCGCAAACGCCGCAGGCGCAAGCGCGCGCAGCCGCATGCAGAGGATCATGGCAAGTTCTTCGGTGTCCATGATTTTATCCTTGATAGCACCGGTCAGCGCCAGGTTCTCACCCACGCGCTTCTCCTCAAACTTCGGCCAGAGCACGCCCGGCATGTCGAGCAGTTCAAGCCCGATGTCGGAGGAGACCCATTGCTTGTTCAGCGTCACGCCGGGGCGGTTTTCCACCTTGGCTTTTTTGGCGCCCGCGATGCGGTTGATAAACGAGGATTTGCCGACATTCGGGATGCCGACGATCATCGCGCGAATCTTCTTGTTCATGCCCTTATCCGCCCAGCGTGCCAGCTTGTCGGCAAGCAGTTCGCACACGGTGGGATAGATGTCGGCGATGCCGCGGCCGCTCACGCAGTCGATGAGCAGGCAGCGCTCGCCCCGCTCGGCAAAGACGGCGAGCCACGCGCGGCTGACCGCCGGGTCGGCAAGCGACGCCTTGTTCAAGAGAATCAGCCGCGGCTTGTCACCGACCAACTTTTCAATCTCGGGGTTCTTGGAACTGTAGGGAATGCGCGCATCGCGCAGCTCGATGACGATGTCCACCAGTTTCAGGTTCTCCTGCATCAGGCGGCGCGTTTTCGCCATGTGCCCCGGGAACCACTGAATCTGGTATTGTGTATTCGTGCCCATTCAGCGCACCGTCCCGATTTTGTTAAACGGGAAGAAACGGAAGAGCACCTTGCCGATGACTTCGTTTTCGTCCACAAGCCCAATGGCAGAGGAGCGGCTGTCCAGCGAGTGATTGCGGTTGTCGCCCATCACAAAAAGCTGACCTTTGCCGACCTTCACGGGGTATTCGAGGTTGCTGGTCACGCGGGCGTCGGTCGCCAGCTTGCGATAGCTTTCCTCCAGCACATGCGCCTCTCCGTTTGTATCCGTCACAGTCACCGTCCAGGTGTCAAAGTCGATGTCCACGCTCTCGCCTTCGGTGGCAATCACGCGCTTGACGATAGGGGCGGGATGCGTGGAATTGATTTTCTGAAAAACGAGGATGTCGCCGCGCTGCGGCTTGTAGGCGATGTCCGAAATCAGCAGCATCTCGCCGTTGTGCAGCGTCTCCTGCATGGAGTTGCCGTCCACGCGCGCGGGGCGCAGGACGAAGGTGAAAATCAGCAGAATGAGGCACGCCGAGAGGACGACCATCTCGACCCATTCAAAAATGTTTGCCTCGGCGGACGGCTTTTCCGCCGCCTTTGCGCCCGAAGTCTGTTTAGCCATGTTTCACGCCTGCCTTCATTTTGTGATGATGTGCCGGAGCAGCTGACTGCCGTCCGGGTAATAGAGTTTGGTTGCCTCCGCCGTCTTTTCGGTGAACGGCGTCACGCCGCGTTGTGCCTTCCCGCTGTCATAGAGGAAGAACGGCACCGGCTCCATGCTGTGCGTGCGGAGTTCAATCGGCGTCGGATGGTCGGGGAGCACATAGATTTTGAAGTCGTCGCCCGAGGCGCAGAGATATTCGTAGACCGACTTCAGAATGATGCTGTCAATCTTCTCGATGGCAAGCACCTTGTTTTCGATTTCGGCGCGATGCCCGCATTCGTCCGGCCCCTCAACATGGACGAAAACAAAATCGTATCCATCCTTGAAGGCTTCAATCGCCGCATCGGCTTTGCCGCGGTAATTGGTGTGCACATTGCCGGTTGCTCCCTTGACATCAATCGAGGTCATGCCTGCGCAGATGCCAATGCCCTTGATGAGGTCAACCGCGGAGATGACTGCGCCGCGCAGCCCCCATTTGTCCGCAAAGGAGGGAAGTGCCGGCTTCTTGCCGGGGCTCCAGAGCCATGCAGAGTTGGCAGGATGCTTGCCCGCGTTCCGCCGCGCAACATTGACCGGGTGGTCCTTCAGAATGTCATAACTTGCCCGCATCAGATCGTAGAAGGGCTTGCCTCTGTCGCCGGACGGCAGATAGGGACCGATGCGCTTGCCGATGATATCATGCGGCCGCGCAAAATCATAGGTGTCGTCGCCGTTTTTCCAGAGCAGGCAGTGCCTGTAGGATACGCCGGTGTAGAAATGGCGCATGTCACTTCCGAGCTTTGCCTCAAGCGTGCGAATCAGCTCGTCCGCCTCTGCGGTCGAAATCTCGTCGGCACTGTGGTCGAGCATGATTTTGTCGTCATAGTCGCCGTCGTCGCTGAGGGTGACCACATTGCAGCGGTAGGCGGTTTCGTCCGGCTGCATGGCAAGCCCCATGCTCATGGCTTCCAGCGGCGAGCGCCCTTTGGAGTAGATTTTCGGGTCGTAGGAGAGGATGGCGAGATTTGCTGTGTCACTCTCGGGCACCATGCCGGTCGGCACATTGGAGACTGTGCCGCAGAGCGACTTCGCCGCGAGGGCGTCCATCATCGGTTTTTCGGCAGCTTCCATCGGCGTCTTGCCGCCGAGTGCCGCCAGCGGGCGGTCCGCCATGCCGTCGCAGACCAGAACAAAGTATTTCATGTACATCTTCCTTTATAGAAACAGCAAAAATTATTCATAATATTATACCATAGAACAAACCTATATACAAGCACTCGCCGCGGAATTTTCCGCGAAAAAAGTCATAAAAATTTTGCAAAAGGGCTTGCAAAAGTGATTTTTGCATGGTATAATCTACTCGTTGTGCGTATGCACATGATTCAGAACAGTCCTCTGCAATGCTCTGCACGAATGTTCGCTGTATAAGGAGGAGCCGAAGATGGATAAGATTCAGGCTTTTGTAAGTGAGCAGATTAAGGAGAATCCCCCGGTCATTCAGGTCGGCAGCACCGTGAAGGTCCACAACCGGATCAAAGAGGGTGCGCGGGAAAGAATCCAGATTTTCGAGGGTACCGTGATTGCGAAGAACGGCGGTGGTATCTCGGAGACCTTTACGGTAAGACGCGTGGCGTATGGTTGCGGCGTAGAGAAGACTTTCCCGCTCCATTCCCCCAATGTTGTCAAGGTTGAGCTTGTCAGAACCGGTAAGGTTCGCCGTGCAAAGCTCTACTACATCCGTGACCGCGTGGGTAAGAGCGCAAAGGTCAAGGAAAAGATCGACAACTGAGCTTGCAAAAAGACGAAAAAGCCGGAGCTATGCTGCGGCTTTTCTCTTTTCGAGGATAAGAATGATGGAAAAAACATGTGCAATTCTGTCGGGCGGCACCTATTCGTCCCCTGCGGGTATCGAGGATGCGGAGTTGGTCATCGCCTGCGACAAGGGGTATGCGTATGCCGTGCAGGCGGGGATTAAACCGGATTTGTTTGTCGGCGATTTTGACTCGCTCACCGGCGGCGTAGCTGCGGATGTGCCCGTCCTGGAGCTGCCATGCGAGAAAGATGATACCGATACGATGGCGGCGGTGCGCTATGCTGTGGAACACGGCTATACGCGTCTGCGGCTGTACTGCGCGCTCGGCGGCAGGCTGGATCACCTGCTCGGCAATTTGCAGGCGGCGGTGTTCGCCGTCACGCGCGGCGCGCGCGTGGAAGTTGTGGACGACGCCGATTCGATGCTCATTTTCGGCAACGGCAGTCTGACAGTCCCGGCACGCGCAGGCTATTCGCTCTCGCTGCTGTCGCTTACGGATGCCTGCCGCGGTGTAACCGTGCGCGGCGTCAAATATCCGCTGGATAACGCCACGCTGACCAATTCTTTTCCCATCGGCGTCAGCAACGAGTGGCGCGGCGATGCCGAAATCACCTTGGAGAGCGGCGTGCTTGCCGTGATTTGTTCGCGCATGGTGCGCGGGGCAGAGGAGGTTTAACATGCGCGGCGCGATTTTTGATTTGGACGGCACGCTGGTGGATTCCATGGGGCTGTGGGATACGGCGGTGGACCGCTGGCTGACCGCGCGCGGCGAAGTGCCGCTGCCCGGTCTGCGGCAGACGATTCTGCGCATGAGCCTTGCCGAGGCGGCGGCATATCTGCGGGATGCGTATGCATTCCGCGAGACTGCGGACGCGCTTGTCGACGATATGATTCGCTTTATGCAGCGGGACTATGCCACGCGTGTCGCGCTCAAGCCCGGCGTTCGCGCGTTTCTTGCGCGCCTCGGCGCGGCGGGCGTTGCATGCTGCGTCGCAACGGCGGGGTCGCGCACGCTTGCCGAGGCGGCGCTGCGCGCAAACGGCGTGATGGATTGCTTCGTCGGCATGGTGACTTGCCTGGAGCTCGGCAGCAACAAGCATGAGCCGACTGTGTACGAGGCAGCGCTGCGCCTGCTCGACCTGCCGAAGGCGGAGGTCGTCGTGTTTGAGGATGCCTATCACGCGGCGAAGACGGCAAAGAACGCGGGCTTCCGCGTGGTCGGCGTGTACGACGCCAGCGAGCCGGAGGCGGATAAACTGCGCGGCATCGCCGAGCTGTATACAACGGATTACCAAAACCTCGATGCCCTGTTTGATGCTTGAGTTTATTATATGCTTGAGTTTATTATAAGGATAGAAAGTAGGCAAAAAGCGTTCTCGTACCAAAGTGCGGGAACGCTTTTTGCCTTATGGAATTCTGGGTTTACAACTTATCTGCGTAGCGTTCGGCAGTGATGATGCCGTCCTTGAAGCAGAGGCGGCAGGCACGCGCGGTGCGGCGCTCGCCGTCGCCCTTGGTGAGGTCTCTGCCATGGTAGATGGCGTAGTATTCGCCGTTATACTTGATCACGCTGTGGTGACCGACGCCTTCCTCAAAGTCGTTCTTGATCATCAGCGGGTCAAACTTGCCGTTTGCGGTATGCTTCTCGAATTTGACCTTGGTCAAATCCGCCTCGTCGGTGTGTGCGACGGCGTAGCCGATGTGGTAGGTATCGTTTTCGTAGCAGGCGCCGCTGTACATGAGGTACTGCCAGCCGTCCACCTCCAGCCAGAACGGGCCCTCGATGGTGTGCCAGTCCTTGCCGTCGCCGAAACGGTTGCGCTTGAAGATTTCTTCATCAAAGGTCGGGACAACGACTTCAACCGGCTGATAAGCGGGGGTGTAGGGGTCAATCAGTTTGTCCACAAAGATGCGGGTGCCGATGCGCTCCGGCTTTCTGTTATCCTCGGCGTAGAAGAGGAACAGCCCAGCGGCGGTTCTGACGACATGCGCGTCAATCGAGAAGCGGTCGAACAGACATTTCGTCTCGCCGAACGGACCGAGCGGCGAGCGTGAACGCGAAACATGCAGATATTCAAACATGCCCGGCTTCGAGCAGGAATAATAGAGATAGAACCAGCCGTCCACCTCGATGATGCAGGGCGCCCAGTAGTCCTTGCAGCCGTCCACGGTGCAGACGACGCCGGCATAATGCCACTCGGAAAAAGGCGTGTCGGCGGTGTATGCCTCAACGCCGCGTCCGGCGGTCACATACATGTAATACTTGCCGCCCGCTTCAAACATATAGGGGTCGGGTTGGGTCTTCTTGCAGTCTTTCTCAAAAAGAAGTTTCATAATGTCTCCTGTATCTATCAATCAGATTTTTTCAAAGGAAGTGCAGCATTCCACATGCCCGGTGCGGCAGAACAAGTCAAACGGATAGACCGTGCCCATCCGCCAGCCGTCGGACAGCAGAAATTTTGCGTCGCGCGCCAGTGTTTCGGGGTTGCAGGAAATATACACAATTTTTTTTGTGCCCATCTTGCCGAGGTCGGCAAGCAACTGCTCGGTACAGCCCTTGCGCGGCGGGTCGAGTATGACGACATCGGGAATAAAGTCGCCCTCGGCGTCCTTCGCGCTTTTCAGCAGCGCCTGCGTGTCGGCGGCGTCCCCGCAGTAGAATGCCGCGTGCCCGATACCGTTCTGCGCGGCGTTTTCTTTGGCGCAGGCAACGGCGGATGCCACGGTCTCAATGCCGATCAGCCGCCCGGCGTGCTTTGCCATGGACAGCCCAATCGAGCCGATGCCGCAGTAGAGGTCGAGCAGGGTTTCGCTGCCCGTCAGCGCGGCGAGCTCCGCCGCCTTGCCGTAGAGCAGCTCCGCCGCGCCGCGGTTGACCTGGTAGAAGGACTGCGGCGTGATGCGCAGCCGCACGCCGCAGAGGATGTCCTCGATATACGGCTTGCCGTACAGTCTTGTAAAATCCCTGCCGAGCACCACATTGGTGTTTTCCTCGTTGTGATTGAGGAAGACGGAAACGACGGCGGGGAACTTTTCCGTTATCCGCGCGACGAATTCGTCCGCGTGGGGAAGCGTTTTGCCACACAGAACCAGGCAGAGCATCACTTCGCCGGTCGCCTCGCCGACGCGCAGATAGATGTGGCGGAGCAGACCGCGCCCGGTTTCCTCGTCGTAGGCGGGAATATCGTGTGCTCCGCAGAATGCGCGGACCTCTGCAACGATGGGGGCAAATGCCGGATTTTGCAGCGGGCAGTCCACACACGCGAGCACGCGATGGCTTTTTGCCGCAAAGAAACCGATGGTGAGTTTGCCGTCCGCCGCCCGGCGCACCGGGTATTGCGCCTTGTTGCGGTAGCGGTCGACTCTCCCGTCGCCCGCAAGCGGGGCGACATCGACCTCGCGCAGTCCCTGCCGGACAAAACTCTGCCGGACGGACGCCTCCTTCAGCGTGCGTTCATAGGCGTAGTCCACGCTGCGGAAGGCGCAGCCGCCGCACGCCGCCGAAACGGCACAGTCGTCTTCGACGCGGTGCGGGGAAGGTACAAGAATGCGTTCCGTGCGGGCGACGGCATAGGTGCGGCAGACCTTGATGACGCGCACGCGCGCCGTGTCGCCCGTGACCGCACCGGAGACGAACAGAACGCAGCCGTCCACCCGTGTGATACCGAAGCCGAGAAAATTCATATCCGTGATTTCAACATCAAAACATTCGTTTTTCTTCAAGGCTTCACGCTCCCGCAAAAGTTTACATGCATAAGTATACCATTGTTTCGGCGGCAAGGCAAGCAAAAAGAGGTGAAATTTATTGAATAGATATTGAAAAATACCGAAAGATACGGTATAATGTTGTGAGATTGGCAGGGCATTTTCGCTTTGCTTTTCGCAAATCTTCGAGAAAGTGAGTGGCGGAATGAACTCTCTGCGCAACTTTTGTGCGACATTCATTATCGCGCTGGTCGTTTTCGGCCTGTGCGCGTTTTTCATAACCGGGTTCGTCACCGAGAGCATCAACGGCATGATCAGCGGGGAAAAGGTGACCGAGAGCAGCGATGCGACAAGCTCGGAATCGGATTCTTCCGTCCTGCACCCGCTCGGGCCGGATGAAGATGACCTCGGCGGCGAGTCGTTCAGCATTCTGCTTGTCGGCACGGACTATCGCCCGAGCATCCTGACCAATTACCATCCCGATATTGAAAAGCAGTATCCTTATTTCAAGAATTCCGCCGAGCTTATCGGCTCCGGCGGCTCGCTGCCGGTCTACCCCTATCGCACGGTGCATGCCGATGCGGTGGTGCTGGTCACCGTCAACAAGGAGAACCGGCGCATCGCCTATATGCAGATTCCGTCCGAGATGCAGCTGACCGTCGGCGGCGTGACGACGACCGTGCGCGACTTGTACTATGACAAGGGGCTGGACTATTTCGTCAACAAGATGTCCGGCATCACGGGCGTGCAGATTGACTATTATGCGCTGACGAGCATCGAGCAGCTTGCAGGTGTGGTGGACGCGATGGGCAGCATCACCTATACGGTGCCGTGCGACATGGAATATACCGACGAGGTTTCCGGGCTGACCATTTCGCTGAAGGCGGGCGCACAGACGCTGACCGGCAAGGATGTCTGCGGACTGCTTGCCTACAATTCCTACACCAATGCGACGCTGTCGCGCGAGAAGACCACGATGTCTTTCCTGCGCGCGCTGGCGCAGAAAATGACAAACCCGACCTATCTCGGCAAGGCGGCAACCATTTTTGCCAATGCGTCGAAATATGTCACCACAAATTTCACCGCTGAGGATTTGACGAAGAACCTCGACTTGATTTTTGCCTACAGCCGATTCTCGGTCGGCACGCTGGACTATCCCGGCAGCTACTATTTCCGGGACGGCGAGCGGGTGTTCAACCCGAATATTTCCGCGGCAATAACCGCGATGCTGAAGTATAATCAATAATTTTTCCATACAGACAAGAGGAGAAGAACATGAACAATTCCGAAAAAACAATGGACAAAATCGTTGCGCTCTGCAAAAACCGCGGCTTTGTATATCCCGGCTCCGAGATTTACGGCGGCCTTGCAAACTCGTGGGACTACGGTCCGCTCGGCGTTGAGTTCAAAAACAACATCAAGCGCGCGTGGTGGAAGCGTTTTGTGCAGGAATGCAAGTACAATGTCGGTCTCGACAGCGCCATCATCATGAACCCCGAGACCTGGGTCGCATCCGGGCATGTCGGCGGCTTCTCCGACCCGCTGATGGACTGCAAGGCGTGCAAGACGCGCCATCGCGCCGACAAGCTGATTGAGGACTATGCTGCGGCAAATCACCTCGATGTCAACCCCGCCGGCTGGACGAACGAGCAGATGTCGAAGTACATCGCCGACAACGGCATCACTTGCCCCGCCTGCGGCGCCAAGGATTTCACCGACATCCGTAAGTTCAACCTGATGTTCAAGACCTATCAGGGCGTCACCGAGGATTCCTCCTCCGAGCTGTATCTCCGCCCCGAGACGGCGCAGGGCATTTTCGTCAACTTCAAGAACATTGCGCGTACCACGCGCAGAAAACTGCCGTTCGGCGTCGGTCAGATCGGCAAGTCCTTCCGCAATGAGATCACGCCCGGCAACTTCATTTTCCGCATCCGCGAATTTGAGCAGATGGAGCTGGAGTTCTTCTGCAAGCCCGGCACCGACCTCGAATGGTTCAAGTTCTGGAAGAACTACTGCGAGCAGTTCCTCTACGACCTCGGCATGACGCGCGAAAACCTCAGACTGCGCGACCATGACGCGGACGAGCTTTGCTTCTATTCCAAGGCGACGACCGACTTTGAGTATCTGTTCCCGTTCGGCTGGGGCGAACTCTGGGGCGTGGCGGATCGTACCGACTACGACCTCACGCAGCATGCCAACCACAGCGGCGAGTCGATGGAGTATTTTGACCCCGAGACGAACGAAAAGTATGTGCCTTATGTCATCGAGCCGTCGCTCGGCGCTGACCGCGTGACGCTGGCGTTCCTGATTGACGCTTATGATGAAGAGACCGTCGGCGAGGGCGACACGCGCGTCGTGCTGCACCTGCATCCGGCGCTTGCACCGGTCAAGGCAGCAGTGCTTCCGCTGTCGAAGAAGCTCTCCGAGAAGGCGGGCGAGGTGCAGGAGATGCTCAGCAAGTACTTCAATGTGGACTTTGACGAGACCGGCTCAATCGGCAAGCGCTATCGCCGCCAGGACGAGATCGGCACGCCCTTCTGCATTACCTACGACTTCGAGAGCGAAGGCGACGGCTGCGTCACCGTGCGCGACCGCGACACGATGGAGCAGGAGCGCATCAAGATTGAGGATCTGAAGGCGTATATTGAGGCAAAACTTGCATTCTGAGCATTCTGAAAAGAGGAAACATAGCATGAAACATGTATTTCTGACACGGGCGGCGGCTTTGCTGCTTGCCTGCATGCTGGCGTTTTCCTTTGCTGCCTGCGGCAAGGGGACAGCGGACAGCACCGCATCGTCCGATGCGGAGACCACGGCATCCACCGAGGAGACCACAGCGCGGACGACCGAAACGACCGCCCCCTGGACCTCGGTTGGCGAGGGCGACTGCTCCTTCCCGTTTATTGTGACCTTCGCGGACGGCACCAAGCAGAACTATGTTGTGACCACAAGCAAGAAGACCGTCGGCGAGGCGCTGGTCGATGCCGGGCTGATTGCGGGTGAGAAGAGCGAATACGGGCTCTATGTCAAGACCGTGTGCGGCGTGACCGCCGATTATGATGCGGACGGCACCTACTGGGCGCTGTATGTGGACGGCGAGTCGTCGCCGGTCGGCGTGGACAGTCTGAAATGCACCGACATCATGGATGTTGAGTTCCGCATTGCAAAGTGAGGATACGCTGACCGTACTGCCGAAAGGAGATTTGGATGCCTAAGTTCACCAAGACCGCAATCATGCAGTCCTTTGTGAAGCTGCTCGAATCCACCCCGTTTGACAAAATTACGGTGAAGGACATCGTGGATGATTGCGGCGTCAACCGGAATACGTTCTACTACAATTTTGAGGATATCTATGCGCTGGTGGATGAGCTGCTCAGCGAGGAAGTTGCACGCGTGCTGGAAAAGCAGCGCAGCTGCAACTCCTGGAAAGAGGGGCTGTACTATGGCGCAGAGTTTGTCCTGCAAAACAAGAAGGCGGTCTATCACCTCTATCATTCGGCAAAAAAAGACCAGCTTGAGCGCTATTTCAAGCGGGTGGTGTACGATGCCGCCATGGATGTGGTGCGCCACGAGGCCGAGACGCTGAACTGTACGGACGCCGACATCGAGTTTGTTGCCGGCTTCTACGGCGATGCGCTGATCGGGCTGATTCGCCGTTGGCTGGACAATGACATGCGTGGCGATCTTGAAGCGATGATCCGCAAGCTGAGCGCACTGCTGGACAATAGTGTCCGACAGGCGATCCTGACGGTTTCTGCCGTGCAATAAACAGACAAATTTCCTAAAATGTCTGAATTTCGGGCAATTTTCTCCCGGTGTGCAAAATTTGCACACCGGGCTTTTTTTGCCCGTTGTAACCTGCCGCTGCGCGGGCTATAATCAAAGCATAAACCGAGATTTCTCACAACGAAAGGAATAGGGTTATGCAAATTTACGAGAATTTCAAGAAAGTCTACATTGTTTTGTCGGCGTTGTTTATCGCCGCCGGTATCTGCATGCTGATCTGGCCGTCCGCCTTTGCCTATGCGCTGTGCTATCTGGTCGGCGGCATCTGCATTGCACACGGTATCATGCGTCTGGTCGGCTATTTCTCCGGCGACCTCTATCGCATCGCGTTCCAGTTTGATTTGGCGCTCGGCATTGCTTCCATTCTGCTCGGGCTTGTGATTGTTTTCAATGCGTCGGCGTTTATCTCGCTTGTGCACATCATCATCGGCATTCTCACGCTGGTGACCGGCGCGCTGCAGGTGCAGTCCGCACTGGATGCCAAGCGCTTCGGCATGCCGCGGTGGTGGCTCTTGCTGATTGGCGCAATTCTCACGATGGCGCTCGGCATTCTGCTTGTCGTTGCACCTTTTGAAGGCGCATTCGCCATCATCTGCGTGCTGGGGGCAACGCTGATTGTTGAGGGCATTGAGAATCTGTTCATCCTCCTCTACATGGTCAAGTACAGAAACAACTGAGTGCGGAAGGACGGTTACCGTGTCTAAGAACAAAACCGGCGAATCGGCAATGCATAAGGTTGCCGCCTTCATTGTCGATAAACGCAACATTATTCTGCTCCTGTATATCGCGGCATTTGCTTTTTCGCTTGTCGCGCAAAACTGGGTCAGCGTCTGCAACGACCTGACCGCTTACTTGCCCGCCAACACCGAGACGCGGCAGGGACTCACGGTCATGGACGACGAGTTTGTGACCTATGCCACCTCGCGCGTGATGGTTGCCAATGTCACCTACGATGAGGCAAAGCAGCTCAGCGACAAGATTGCCGAACTGCCGCAGGTGGAGATGATCACCTTCGACGATACGGAGGAGCACTACAAGGCGGCAAGTGCGCTCTTTGACATCACCATGAAGGGCGAGGCAGGCGATGCTGTCGTGTCGGAAGGCTATGCGGCAGTGCGCGCCCTGCTTGCGGATTACGACACCTATATTTCGGAGAGCGATGTGGATTCCTCCGCGTCGCTTGCCAATGAGATGTCGCTGATTCTGGCGATTGCCGCGGTGATTATCGTGGCGGTCCTGCTGCTGACCTCGCAGACCTATATGGAGGTGCCGGTTCTGCTCATCACCTTCGTGGCGGGCATTATCTTAAACAAGGGCACCAACTTCATTTTTGACGAAATTTCCTTCGTCTCCAATTCGGTCACGGCGGTGCTGCAGCTGGCGCTTTCGATTGACTACGCCATCATCATGATTCACCACTACAGCGAAGAGCGGCAGACCTGCGACCAGCGTGAAGCGGTCATCAATGCGCTGGCATGCTCCATCACCGAGATTTCCGGCAGCTCGCTGACCACCATATCGGGTCTTGCGGCGCTGATGTTCATGCAGTTTAAGATTGGCTTTGATATGGGCATCTGCCTCATCAAGTCGATTTTCTTCAGCCTGCTGTGCGTCTTCACGCTGATGCCTTGCCTGCTCATGATATTCGGCAAATTCATCGACCGCACGCATCACAAGAGCCTGCTGCCGGACATTTCGTTCCTCGGCAGTTTTGTCTACAAGCTGCGCTATGTGGTGCCGCCGCTTTTTGTCGTGGTGCTCGTCGGCTCGTTCTTCCTGTCTTCAAACTGCCTGTATACCTACAATGCAAATTCCTCCAAGACAAGCAGGCAGAACGAGACGCAGATTGCAAAAGAGATGATTGAGGAGCATTTCGGCGCGAAGAACTATGCCGCGCTGGTCATTCCGGCGGGGGACTATGACCGCGAGCGCGCGCTGATTGATGAACTGCTCACCTGTGACGAGGTGGATTTCATCACCTCGCTGTCCAGCATTGAGGCAACGGACGGCTATGTGCTGACCGACAAGCTGACGCCGCGGCAATTCTCGGAAATGATTGACCTCGACATCGACACCACCAAACTGCTGTATTCGGTCTATGCGGCGGAAAACGAGGATTACAGCAAGCTGATTACCAACATGAACGACTACAGTGTGCCGATTATCGATATGTTCATGTTTGTGTACGATTTGAAGGACGATGGGTATGTCAAGCTGGACGGCGAACTCGGCGACACGATAGACGATTTGTACACCCAGCTGAATACGGCAAAGAAGCAGCTTTCAGGCGAGAACTATTCCCGCATGCTGGTCTATATGAGCCTGCCTGTGGAGGGCGACGAAACCTTTGCCTTCATCGACAAGGTGCATGCCATTACGGATAAGTATTACGACACCTCCTATTTCGTCGGCGACTCCACCAGCTGCTATGACCTTGCGGCGTCGTTTGCCACCGATAATATCATCGTGTCGGTGCTGTCGGTGCTGTTTGTCATTTTAATTCTGTTCTTCACTTTCAAGAACGCCGGGCTTCCCGTGCTGCTGATTCTGGTCATCCAGGGCAGCGTGTGGATGAACTTTTCGATGTCGACCATTACGGGCGCGTCCATCTTCTTCCTCAGTTATCTGATCATCAGCTCGATTCAGATGGGCGCGAACATCGACTATGCCATCGTCATTTCCAGCCGGTATATGGACTTGAAGAAAGAGATGGACATCAAGAGCGCCATGCGCGGCGCGCTGAACTTTGCGTTCCCGACGGTGCTGACCTCGGGCAGCATCCTGGCATCGGCGGGCTTCCTCATCAGTAAACTGTCCACCGAGCCTGCCATTGTTTCCATTGGTACCACGCTTTGCCGCGGCACATTGATTTCAATGTTCCTTGTTATGCTGGTTCTGCCGGAGATTCTGCTGCTCGGCGACTGCATTGTTGAGAAAACCGGCGTTACCATCAAAAAACCGGATGTGGTCCGCCGCGAGACCGGCAACTTTGTCTTAAACGGACATGTCCGCGGCAAGGTGGAGGGCTTCATCGATGCGGATGTGAACGGTGTGTTCAGCGGGAATATGGACGCTATGGTGAAAATCGATACATACAAGAAAACGGAAGGAGATGCGGGTGATGAACAGAATGCGGATGCAGGCAGCCGTGCGTAAACTGGTCGCCGTGTGCCTTGCCGCGCTTGTCGCATGCGCACCGCTTTCGGTTTGCGCGGTGACTGCGGCGGATGAAGCGGCAGAGACTCAGGAAACGGTTTCTATCGGGACGGCGGCAGAGTTTCTCGACTTTGCAGAGCAGTGCAAGACGGACACCTGGTCGCAGGGAAAGCACTTTGTCCTCACGGCAGACATCCATCTGAAAGACACGGCGTTTGAGAGCATTCCGACCTTCGGCGGCGTGTTTGACGGCGGCGGGCATACGATAGACGGGCTTGCGCTGAAAAGCAATCGCGCGCATGTCGGGCTGTTCCGCTATGTGCAGGAGAGCGGCATCGTCCGCAACCTGCATGTAGTCGGCGTAGTCACCCCCGAGGGCGACGCGCGCGATGTCGGCGGTATCGTCGGGGAAAACAGCGGCTTGATAGAGGCATGCAGTTTTTCGGGCACCGTCACAGGTGACACCAATGTCGGCGGCATTGCCGGTACGGTCACCGAGACCGGCACCGTGCGTGCCTGCGGTTTTTCGGGTACCGTCAGCGGCAACAGTTTCACCGGCGGCATCGTCGGGTACAATTTCGGCACCGTAGAGGGGGCGGTCAACCGCGGCCGCGTGAACACCACCGCGGGGGACACGGAAGAGACCATACAGGACTTAAACATCAATCTCGACGCGATCCGCTCCACGGAAAATGTGGATACCGCGACGGATACGGGCGGCATCTGCGGGCTTTCCAAGGGGCGCGTGGTGGATTGCATCAACTACGGCAGCGTCGGGTATCGCTCGGTCGGGTACAACACGGGCGGCATCTGCGGCAGGCAGTCCGGCTGGATGAGCGGCTGCGAGAACTACGGTGCGGTTCGCGGCAGAAAAGATGTCGGCGGTATTGCCGGTCAGGCAGAGCCGTATATTCTGCTGGAATATGCGGAGGATGTGCTGGAACAGATCAACCGCGTATTCGACCGCGTCGGTGACATTCTGGACAGCAGCAATCTGCGGGAGGACGCCGCGTTGAATGCCGCGCTTGACGCCGTGCGGGACAGCACGACGGACATCAGCGACGCGGCAGAGAAACTGAGTGAGGATGCGCGCCGCTATGCGGATGCGCTGACGGCAAGCGTCAACGAGGCGGCGGACCGCCTGCACACAGCTATTGATGAGATGACGGATGTGCTTGACCACTTCTCGGCGGGCATGGACAAATTCTCGGATGCTGCCGATTCGTTTTCGGACTGCGGCGATTCGATGACGGCAATCATAGACGCTGCAAAGGCGGCGAAAGAGCCGCTGGAAGAAGCGGGAACCGATATTGACGATGCAATGCAGGCGCTTGAAAAGACCGCAAAGGACTTTTCGGATGCGTTTGACAAGTTGCATACGGGCGTGTCCTCGATGGACGAGGGCATGGCAGCTCTGAAAGCGGCGCTGCACAAGCTGTCGGATGCGCTCGGCGACCATTCGGATGTGGCGGAACCGCTGGATGCGCTCGATGCCGCAGTGGGCTCTGTTGCGGATTCGTTCGGTACACTCGGCGACGCTGCGGATGGGCTTGCCGATGCGTTGGAAGCGCTGGCGGAGCAGGGCGATGTTGCAGACGGTCTTAACGATTTGGTTGCATCCGTGCGTGCACTTGCGGAAAAACTGCAAAATATACAGGCGGCGTTCGGCGATGTCAGCGATGCGCTTGCCACGCTTGCCGAGGACTTTGACGCCGAGGCGTTTGAGGATTCGCTTGCAAAGTTCTCGTCCGGCTTTGACGCACTTTCAAAGTCAATAGCAGACCTGCGGCTTGCCGCCGAGGACTTGCAGGATGCGGCGGATGAACTTGCGGATGTGCCGGATTATGCCGAGGATGCCATCCGCTCCATGCAGGACGGACTTGATTTGCTCGGCGACGGTGCGGACGCTTTTAAGGACGGGCTTGACGGACTTTCCGATATTACGACGGAGCTGTCCGAAAAGGAAAAAATCGTGCTGCCGTCGGCAAGCGAGATGTTCGGCGACGACCCCGATGCCTTCTTTGACAAGACCGACGCGCTCAGCGACGCAATCGAGACCCTGCGCGATTCGGTCGGCGACAAGAAGGACGATTTCTATGGTGAACTTGACGCACTGCAAGCCGAAATGCGCTCCCTGCGCGATATTCTGAAGAGCGCCTATGACGACAGTGTGCGTGCGGATGAGGACGGCTTTGTGGAGGATATTTCGGACGACGGCAGCGAGAGCGAAGCGCGCGGCAGAATTGCAAACTGCAAAAATGCGGGCACGGTGGACGGCGACATCAATGTCGGCGGCATCGTCGGCTCCCTCGCCATCGAATACGATTTTGACCCTGAGGACGATATCAAAAACAACGGCGACCGCACGCTGAAATACACCTATAAGACTAAATGCACCGTGGTGCGCTGCAAGAACGAGGGCGAAGTCACGGCAAAGAAGCATAATGCGGGCGGCATTGCCGGGTTGATGGACTTCGGCAGCGTGTATCTGTGTGAGAACCGCGGGGACATCGCCACCACGGACGGGGACTACACCGGCGGCATTGCCGGAAAGTCGGCAGGCATCGTGCGCAAGTCGCTGGCGCTCTGCAATCTCACCGGCGGCGACTACGTCGGCGGCATTGTCGGCGGCGGCAAGACCGTGTCCGACTGCCTTGCACTGGTACACACAGACGGCTCCGGGCGGTATGCGGGCAGCATCGCGGGCGACGCGGACACGGCAGACCTTGCACGCAACCGCTTCGTCAGTGAGACGCTCGGCGGTATCGACGATGTCAGCTACACCGGCGTTGCCGAGGCGGTGGATATTGATACCTTTACCGCCGCGGCAAAGCAGCTATTGGACGCAGAGGTCACCTTTGCGCTGACTTTTGTCTGCGACGGCAAGACCGTGGCGGTCGTACCGTTTACATACGGAGAAGCGATTTCGACGGCGCAGATTCCCGCCGTGCCGACGAAAGACGGCTATTACGGCAAATGGGACGCCTACGACATCAGTATGCCGCTGTACAGTGCAAAGCTGGAGGCAAATTACTTCCGGGATGTGAAAATGGTCGTCTCCGAGCTGACGCGCGCGGATGACAAGCCGATTCTGTTTGTCAGCGGTTCGTTTGACGATGCGGCGACGGTCGCGCTATATGAGACGGACGAGGTGCCCTCCGCTCTGCACGGCAGGAAGATTTTTGCCGGATACAAGGCGGAGATCAGCGCTGCGGCAGCAGAATCCTACACGGTGCGGTATCTGCCGCAGACCGAAAAGCACAGGGAGCTGTATGTTGTATACGGGGACAAGTGCGAAAAGGTGAAATATCGCGACTTCGGCAGTTATCTCGAATTCTCGGTGCCTGCCGCCGACTTTGCGCTGTATGAGGTGCAGACGGACATTTTCCCGTTTGTGCTCGGCGGCGTTTGCGGCGCAGCTCTGCTGCTCGGCATTTGCCTTCTTGCGGCGCACAGTCGCAGAAAAAAGAAAAAGACTGCAAAGCAATAAAATAATGCCGGAAAGCATTGCTTTCCGGCATTTTTTCAGCGGATGAAGTTTGTGCGGGCTTTCGGTTCGTAGGCGGGCGGCTCGATGCCCGCCTGCCTGCCGTTTTCCAGCAGGCGGCAGAGCCAGGCGATGTTCTCGCCCAGCGTGCGCATGGTTTGCAGGCCCTCTTCGTCACGCAGGACATCTTCGGGGCGCGCACCGTGCACCTGATTCCAGTATTGCGAGGTTGCCACAATCATGTTGGAGATGCCGAAATATTGGTTGAGCTGCTCAAAGGTCGCCGTTGAGCCGCCGCGGCGACAGGAGACCACCGCCGCTGCAATTTTGTGCGCCATTTTCCCGCCGCCCGCGTAGAACAGACGGTTGAGAAAGGCGACAAGCTGCCCGGCTGGCGCAGAATAGTAGACCGGCGAGCCGATGACCAGCGCATCAAATTCGTCCAGGCGGTCAATCAGGCGGTTCACGCCGTCGTCAAAGACGCAGTGCCCGGTGTTTTTGCAGCCACCGCAGGCGACGCAGCCCTGCACAGGCTGTTTGCCGAGCCACATAAGCTCGGTTTCAATGCCGCGGGCACGCAAGGTTTTTTCCACTTCGCAAAGTGCCGTATAGGTGCAGCCGTGCTCATGCGGGCTGCCGTTCAGAAGAAGCGCTTTCATTTCCGTAACCTCCCGGATGTGTTTGCCTTGATTTTATCACAGAATATGCCCATGCGCAAGAAAAAATGTTTTTGCTGTTGACAATTTTGCGCAGCTGTGCTATGATAACAACGGTGTGACGAGCATAGCCTGCAATCTGCGGGTGTGGCGGAATTGGCAGACGCGCCGGATTTAGGATCCGGTGTCTCCGACATGCAGGTTCAAGTCCTGTCACCCGCACCAAATTTTATGGGGCATTAGCTCAGCTGGGAGAGCGCAAGGTTCGCAATCTTGAGGTCAGGGGTTCGATCCCCCTATGCTCCACCATAACGCAAAATGGCATCGCCGTGAGGCGATGCCATTTGCGTTATGTCGCGTGTGTTGGTGTTCGAAGCCCCTCAAACGCCGAACGGCGTTTGATATGCTTTGCGCCTATACATAGCAACAACTTCGCGGTCACTTCGGCGCAAAGCGGGGGTTCACGATCCCCCGGGTAGCCTTTTACGGTATGCAACCGCCATTCGGCGGTTTTTATTCCTGCGCCAAAAATGCTTTGATTGCTTCTGTCAGTACCGATGCTTGCGAAACACCTTTTTCGGCGCATTTTGCCTTGAATGCTGCTACCGTATCTTTGGGAATCTTGATGGTGATTTGTCCGTAGACCTTCGCATTGTAGCGGTTTTTGACCGCGGATGAAGTTTTTGTTTTTCTCGTTTCTGTTTCTGCCATGATGCACCTCAAAACAGTTTTTCTTTTTCTACATATGCGCGCAAATCATCCAGTGTCGCACATATCTCTTTGTCAATCTTGTATTCCAGCGTGACCGTGCTCTTCTTGCATGTGACGACCCATGACTTGACTTGCTCTGTAATCGTATAGCGCTTTTCTGCATTGTCCATTTTTACATAAAACTCCTTTTTTCTCAGTATAAAATACAGTTGTAAGCATGTCAATATCTATTTGCAAAAATGTGTAATTTTGCGGCTATTTGTCGAGCAGTCATCCCCCGAAAAGCCTTGCCGCGGTTGCCACAAGGAAGCACACAACCGCGCCGACGAGCGTGGGCAGCAGCACGGCGGCAAGCGTGTGGCGGAGGCTGCCGGTTTCCTTCCGGATGGTCATAACTGTGGTGGAGCAGGGCCAGTGCATCAGCGAAAACAGAATGGTACAGACGGCGGTCAGCGGCGTCCAGCCATTTGCCGTCAGAATTTCGCGTATGGCGGCAAGGTCGCCGACATCGGTGAGCGTCCCGCCCATGGTGTACGCCATGACGGCGATCGGAATGACGATTTCATTGGCGGGGAAACCGAGGATAAACGCCGTGAGAATGACACCATCCATGCCGAGCAAGCGTCCGAGCGGGTCAAGAAATGCGGCAATGTGCGCAAGCAGACTGGCATCGCCGACGGTCACATTGGCAAGCAGCCAAAGCAGCGCGCCGGCGGGCGCGGCAACAGCGGCGGCGCGTCCGAGCACAAACAACGTGCGGTCGAAGACCGAGCGCACGATAACCTTTCCGATTTGCGGGCGGCGATACGGCGGCAACTCCAACGTAAAGGAAGAAGGCACGCCGCGCAGCAGCGTTTTGGAGAGCAGCCGGGAGGCAAAGAGCGTCATGCCGACGCCGAGCAGAATGACCGCAGTCAGCAGCAGTGCGGAGGCAAACGATGCGAAAATGCCGCCGGAAATGCCGACAAAAAAGATGCAGATCAGCGAAATCATGGCGGGAAACCGCCCGTTGCAGGGGACAAAGCTGTTGGTGAGCACGGCGATCAGCCGCTCGCGCGGCGAATCGATGATGCGGCAGCCGACCACGCCCGCCGCATTGCAGCCGAAGCCCATGCACATGGTCAGCGCCTGCTTGCCGCAGGCACCGCAGCGCTTGAATGGGCGGTCGAGGTTGTAGGCAATGCGCGGCAGGTAGCCCGAGTCTTCCAAAATCGTAAACAGCGGGAAGAAAATGGCCATCGGCGGGAGCATCACGGCGACGACGGAGGACAGGACGCGGAAGATGCCGAGGACGAGCAGGTCATGCAGCCAGTTTGGCGTTTGCAGGTACAAGAGCAGTGCGGACAGCTTGCATTCCAGGAAGGAAAAAGCGGCGGAAAGCCATGCGGACGGCAGGTTCGCGCCGGAAATGGTGAGCCAGAAGACAAACAGCAGAAGCAAGAGCATGGCAGGGTAACCAAATCTACGCCCGGTCAGAATGGCGTCCAGCTTGCGGTCGCGCGCCGGATAACCGCCGCGCTTGTTTTGCGTGACGGCGGCGGCGATTTCCGCTGCGCGGCGAACCACGGTGGAGACGATTGCGTCTTTCAGCCGCTCGCCATCCAGATTGCCTGCCTGCAGAATGCGTTTTGCATCGTCAAGCGCCTCCGTCACTTCTGCATCGGTCAGCAGATTTTTTCCGCAGGCGAGGTTGATTTCATGCAGCATGGACGTGTCCGGGTCAAGCAGACGCAGCGCAAGCCAACGCGGCGAGAGCTTGTCGGAAAAGGGCGCAAGTGCTGGCAAAAGTGTATCCGCCGCGCGTTCGATGGCATCATCGTAGCGAAGCTGCACTGCGGGCGGCGCAGTCGCATGTCCGACCATACTGTCCAGCGCGTCCGTCAGCGCCGTTAGGCTCTTTTTCCTGCGCGCCGCTGTGCCGACCGCCGGGACGCCGAGCAGAGCGGAGAGTTTTGCAAGGTCGATGTCGATGCCTTTTGACTTTGCCTCGTCCATCATATTGACGCAGACAAGCACATGCGGCGTGACCTCGAGCGTTTGCAGAACCAGTCCAAGCCCCCGCTCAAGGCAGGTCGCGTCGCACACCACAATGACCGCGTCCGGGTGACCGAAACAGATAAAATTGCGCGCGACCTCCTCCTCGGCGGACTTTGCATAGAGCGAATAGGTGCCCGGAATATCGACGAGCGTATAACTGCGCGCCCGCGTCCTGCAGATGCCTGCGGCGTTTGACACGGTCTTGCCGGACCAGTTGCCGGTGTGCTGATTCATCCCGGTGAGCGCGTTGAAAATGGTGCTTTTGCCGACATTGGGATTGCCGGCAAGCGCGACGGTGGCGGTATCGCGGCGCTGCGCCGCATCCGGGATGCCGCGGTCGAGCGCGCCGCGCCCGACCGCGCCGCGCGTCAGCCCCATACGGCGCCTCCGCGCTCAACGGCAATCCGACTGCAGTCCTCGGCACGCAGGGCAATGACCGCGCCGCGAATCAGATAGGCGCGCGGGTCTCCTGCGGGGCTTCTGCCGACGCATTCAACCTCGGTGCCCTCAATCAGGCCCATGTCCAGCAGGCGGCGGCGAAGTGCGCCGCAGGTGCTTTGCGAAACGACGCGCGCGCGTTCGCCGGGTGCAATATCATTCAGGCAATACATAATTCTCGTGACCTCGTAATACAAGTTTAGTGTTGGGAAACTTTCTTTCCTACTTCCATTGTATTGTGGAGCCCCGAATTTTGTGAGGAGATGATGCATTTGAGCGCCGCGAATGGGTTTTACACGCTGAAGGGATACCAGCTGATTGAGAGCGACGAGCTGACGCCTGCCATGCAGGATTACCTTGAGATGATTTATCGCCTGTCGGCAAACAGCAGCATTGTGCGCATCAGCACACTGGCGGCGGAGCTGCATGTGCGCCCCTCGTCCGCCTCAAAGATGGCGTCGAACCTCGCGGAGGCCGGGTATATCCTCTATGCCCGCTACGGCTATATCCGCCTTGCCGAAAAAGGGCAGGAGACCGGGCGCTATCTGCTGCATCGGCATGAGGTCATCCATCGGTTTCTCTGCCTTGCCAATCATACAACGGATGAACTGAGGCAGACAGAGAAAATCGAGCATTTCCTCGATTTTCGCACCGTGCGGAACCTGGAAGCGCTGTGTGAGCGGCTGAAAGAAAAATAAAAAGCGCCATCGGCGCTTTTTATTTTTTACGTTAATGGGTCGGCACTGTAACGCTTGCGGTATTCACTGGGCGAGGTGCCGACCTCTTTTTTGAAGACAACGCTGAAATAATACAGGCTGGAAAAGCCGAGCGCTTCTGCGATGTCGGTAAGCCGCTCGTTGCTGTAGCGCAGGCGCTCCTGTGCCTGCGTGATGCGCGCCATCGTGATGTATTTGACCGGCGAGATGCCGAAGGCGTCCCGAAAGGAGCGGCGGAAGTGCGATTCGCTCAGGTGCACGGCGCTTGCCACCTCGGCGATGTTCAGCGCCTCGTCGGCGATGTGCGCATCAATGTATTCGAGGGCGGCGTCCATGCGCTTGCGCTTGGCGGAGGGGAGGTAGGTCGCGCCGTGCGCCGAGCACAGAAAGTCGGAATAGGCGGCATACAGCATAGAGAGGCAGTCCACTTTGACCGTGGGGCGCTGCAGGCACCAGACTTCCCGCATGCGGCGGAACAGCTTTTCCGTATTCTTGCCGCCGACCGAGGGGTAGAGCGCGCAGCGCAGGGCGGTGCCCGACGGCAGTCGGAAGTCGAAATTCGCAAAAAAGACCACATAGGGCGCATCGTAAACATCCATAGAATAGACGCTGTCGCGGGCGAGGAAAAAGATGTCGCCCGGCTTTGCGTCAAAGGCGTAGCTGCCGAAATCATAGTGCGTCCTGCCGCTGATAACATAGATAAGGCCGTCCGAGCGCCGTCCGGGTGCGCGCGCCGGGATAAAACTTTTGTGAATCGTGGTGCTGACTGCGCGGTGAAATTTGTCGATAACAGGCGTAAGCGCCGACAGTTCTGCGTACTCCAAACCAATCACCTCCGGTTCTATTAAAGCAGAAAACAACAAACAAATCAAGCAATTTCGGAAAAACACACAACTTCAGGGTCGAAAATTATAAATCTGCGCGAAAGTCGGATTTACAATTCACGCACAGGGGGCTATGCTGTAGGCAGAAAAAGATTTCACCTTGGTGATTTACATGGAGGAAAAAATCATGTATACTGAATTCTACAAGGATCGCCCCTATATTCAAAATGAATATGAAGAAGCGGATTGGAACACTGCAAGCGGCCTTGAACCGCGCGTAATTGATCGGATGATTCGCGATTTTGCCGCGGCAAATCCGAAAATGCCCGCGCCGCTGGTGATGGCGCACGGCTACAGACTGCTGCTGGAAAATGCACAGCTTTCGCTGAATGTGCACACCATGTTCCCGGATAAACTGCGCCACGGCGGCGAATACAAGACGGTCGCGACGCAGAGCGTGCTGGAAACCTACAGCCGCGAGCGGTATGAGAACGCGCTGATGCGCGGCTGCCCCGCCATCCGCTCGGAGCGGAATGTGCTGCGATTCTCCGGTGTTGCCGTGCCGGATACCGATGTATGGCACACCGTTGTGGACTGGAGTGAGGTGCTTCGCCTCGGCGCCCCCGGGCTGCTGCACCGCGCCGAAGAAGCAAAGCGCGCAAAGCAGGCGGACGGCACGCTCACGGACAGACAGTCTGTTTTTTATGATTCTGTCATTATCGCCTTTACCGCCATGCTGACCTACATGCGCCGTCTGCTTGCCGAGGCGGAGCGCGTCGGCTGCACACGCTATGCAGAAGCGCTGCAGAATTTGCTTGTCGCACCGCCAAAGACACTCTACGAAGTGCTCTGCCTGTCGCACATCATGCTGAATGCGGAGGAGCTGGGCAGAGAGCGCTGCCGCAGCTATGGCGCGGTTGACGAGCTGTATACGCCTTATTTCGTCGCCGACCTGGAGAGCGGCAGAGAGACCGAAGATTCCGTCCGTGAAATGTTCCGCTACTTCTGGCAGAAAGTCACCGCAGAGAAGCGCTATGCCGACCAGCCGATTTGCATCGGCAAGGCATGGACATCCGACGACTGCCCGGCAGCACGCCTGACGGTGCTGATGCTGGAGGCGTACAAGGAACTGGACATTCACAACCCGAAGATTCACATCCGCTGCAAAAAGGACATGTCCGACAAGCTGCTCGGCATACTCTGCGAAATGATTCGCGACGGCAATTCGTCGGTGGTGCTGCTGAATGACGAGACCATACTCACCGGCTATGAGCGCCTCGGCATTCCGCGCGAGATTGCAAAGGACTATATTCCGACCGGTTGCTACGAGCCGGTGATTCCGGGGCTTGAGGACGCGCGCATCTGCGCCTCCTGGATCAGCCTTGCCAAGGCGTGCGAATATGCCATCACCGGCGGTCGCGACCTTCTGACGCATCTGTATGTCGGCATGCATACCGAGGAGCCGAAGACCTGGGATGAATTCTTAAGTACCTATTATGCATACCTCGCCGAGCACTGCGCCATGGTCATCAACAATGTCAATGAGCAAGCACGGTTTGCCTATGCGGCAAATCCGTCGCCGTACTATTCCGGCACGATCGCGACCTGCATGGAGAGCGGCAAGGATGTGTTTGACGGCGGCATGACCTATCGCAACCAGTCCATCAAGTGCTTTGCCATTGCAACGGCGGTGGATTCGCTGCTGACGGTCAAGAAGTTTGTATTTGAGCGCCGCCGCGTGACCCTTGCGGAGCTGCGCACGATTCTGGAAAACAACTGGGCGGGCGCAGAAAACCTGCGCGCGGAGATTCTGCACGACCCCGTCAAATACGGCAACCACATTGCGGAGGCGGATGCCCTCGCGCACGACATTTACGATTTCTGCGCCGCGCAGATCGTCGGCAAACCGACCTCGACCGGCGGTGTGTTCCGCCTCGGCTGCGACTCGGTCAACATGGTTTCCGGCTACGGGATGCGGACCGGCGCAAGCGCGGACGGCCGCATGGCACGCGCGGAGTTGTCCAAGAACATGCGCCCCACCAACGGCATGGAAAAGCATGGTGTGACGGCGTTTATCCAGTCGGTCTGCGCCATTGACAACTGCAATTTCACCGACGGCGCGCCGCTGGACTTCATCGTGCATCCTTCCGCCGTCGAGGGCGAAGCGGGGCTTGCCGCGATGAAAGCGCTGGTCCGCACCTTCTTTGCGGGCGGCGGCTTTGCCATCCAGGGTAATGTCCTCAGTCTGGATACGCTGCGTGACGCGCAGGAGCACCCGGAGAAGTATCCGAACCTGCAGGTGCGCGTCTGCGGCTGGAACGAATACTTTGTCAATATGAGAAGAGAGGTGCAGGACGATTTCATCCGCCGCAGCGAAGGCATTGAAACCGCCTGAGAAAAAAGGAGAACCATATGAACCGAAGCAGGATGCAGAAATACCGCCGCCTCTTTCCCGTGATGCTGCTTGCCTTTGCGCTCATCTTTGCGCTTGCCGTGTGCGCCGCGGAAAAGACGGTTTACCTCGGCGCGTCGGATGCGGCGGAAGGCAACGGCAGCGAGGCTGCACCGTTTGCCTCCCTTGCCAAAGCGATTGAAGCTGTGCAGAGCGGCGGCAGAATCGTTGTCACCGAGACGTATACGGTGACCGAGCGGGATGCCGTCACCGCGGATATACCTCGATTTCTTTCGCCGACGCACGAAGGGAAGATTACCATCACTTCGCTCGACGGCAAGTTGGACTATCGGCGGGGCGGGGCGTGCATCTACTTCCCGGAGACCTATATCTATGAGTGCGGCGGTGATGTCCGCTTTGAAAATGTCACGCTGAAAAACGACGCCGCGCCCATTTACCTTGCAGGCAATTTTCACGCGCTGGAATTCGGCGAGGGCTTTGATGTCAAGAACACAAAGGGCGCTGCCAAGTACCTCTATGTCATCGGCGGCTACTATGCGCCGCGCAGCAAGGACTTTCCTGCAGACCGGGATGCACATATCACCATCGACAACGGCAATTTCGCCCGCGTGATTGCCTTCGGCATGGGGAAGGGTGCGGGCACCTACACCTTCACCGGGACGGCGCACATCTACATCCGCGGCGGGCATATCGACCGCATCTACGGCGGCGCAACGCTGAACCATTATGCGGGCAGCCTTGATTTGCAGGTGCGCGACGGCAGCATCGGCGACATCTATACCTCCGGCGACGCCACGCGCCGCGCGCTCGGCAATGCGACGGTCGGGCTGTACGGTGGCACGATGCGCACGCTGTATATCAACAACATGCTCGGCAGTACCGAGGTGACGCTGGACGGCATCAAGCTGAACGGCATACAGGTGACCTTCGGCAGCGAGCAGATTCAGAATCTTGCACACGGCAAGCCGATTCGGCTGCGGTATAACTCGCTGCTTTACACGGCGGACTTCGTCGGTGCGGTGGAGGGTATCACTTCTGCCGAACGCTTCGGCGTGCTGTATGTCTCTGCCGACGGGCGCGGCGACGGCAGCCGGGAGAATCCACTCGGCAGCCTTGCCGATGCCGTCCGACAGTTGGCGGACGGCGGCGGTGACATTGTGCTTGTCGGGGATTATACGGCGGCGGATTTTACCGAGCCGACGCATGCACAGCCGATTACCTATCGCGGCGATAGCCTGCTCCTTTCGGGCACATTCACGGCGGGCGGGGATGTCACTTTCGATGCCATCACGCTCGGCGGCAGCGGCACGCTTGCGTGCGGCGCGCATAAAGCCATGTTCACCGATGCGTGTGTGACGGACGGCACATTCGCTCTCACGGGCGATGACCTTGCCGTGTCCGGCAGCAGTTTTACGTCGGTGCGCGGCAGTAAACTCACATGGGCGGGCGGCGCAACGAAAACCGTCACACTGTCGGACGACGCATCGCTTGTGCAAAGCGGCGGCAGAATCGCCTCGCTGACGCTGACCGGCAACAGCGCGGCTGCAGAGCTGCTCGGCGGCAGCGTGGAAACGATGATTGTCAAAGATGTTGCGGACAGTTTTCGTCTGACTCTCGGCGGCGGCAGCATAACGGCGCTGACCGTTATGGGCTGTGGGCAAGCCGAGCTTGTGGCATTGCCTGTGGCGGACGCGGCGCTCGTCGCGCGGCTGTCGCCCGCGTTCTCGGAGGCGGCGACGCAGACGGCGGCATTTGTCCGCGACGGCGGCACCGGCAACGGTTCGTCACCGGAGAACGCCGCGCCGACGCTGGCAGACGCTTATGCCATGCTCCCGGATGGTGGCACCATTGTATTGTGCGGCAAGGTGAGCGTGACCGAGAATACCGCCATGCCGACATCAAACAAGGCGTATACGCTGACCGGCGTGTACGGCGGCGTGGATTACCGCACCTCCGGCGCGGTGCTCTCGCTTGCCGGCAATGTCGGCTTTTACGCGCCGACTACGCTGGAAAAGCTGAACATCCGCGCGGAGAAAAGCCCGACCTGGATTTCCTTCAACGGAAGCACGGCGCGTATCGGCAAAGAGGTCGCCTGTGACCTTGCGCCGAATGCGACCACTTATCCGTCCCTTGTCGGCGGCACGCGCAGAAGCAATTTTGCAATTTCCGGCGCGAACCTGACCGTGGAGAGCGGCAGCTGGTACCAGGTGTACGGCGCAAACACTGCGGCGGCGGACTTCCCGAATCTGCAGACGACGCTGACGATTACGGGCGGCGACTTCTACAGCCGCGTCTGCGCGATGGGCGCAGGCAATCAGACCGGCGAGGGCGGCCTCACCGTGCGCGGCGGCAATTTCTACGGCGGCGTGTATGGGCTGGCGTCGCTTGCCACCGAGACCTTTGACGGCAAAATCCGCATCAACCTGGCGGGCGGCAATTTCTACGGCAAGATTCGCGTTGCCACACGGTATGAGACCACCGTGGACGGCAACTTTGATTTGACGGTTTCGGGCGGCGACTACTCGCATGTGACCGATGTGGTCGGCGGCAGCCGGTTCCGCGGCAATGTTGCCTCCACGCTGACCGCCGCAGACGATACGCTGCTCACGCAGGCGGTAAGCGGCAGTTTCACCTATCAGAACCCCATCCGCAAGACGGCTGACCCGCGTATTGCGCTGGTGGACGGCATGTATTTCTATATGTTCACCTCCGGCTCTACGCTCAGCATGTACAAGGCGGCAAATGTCGCCGACCTTGCCTATGCGGTAGGGGAGCAGATTTTCGATGCGCGCACGGCATCTGACGCGATGGAGACGCGCACGGCATGCATCTGGCCTTCCGAACTGCAATATTTTTCCGCAGAGGAATTCGGCGCGGAAAATGCGGGCTGGTATCTGTTCTTCTCCACCTTCAGCCGGGAACTGGACGGTCTGCCGTCCACGGCAACCGACGGGCAAAGCCGCCGCAGCTATGTGCTGAAATGCACCTCAAACGACCTGCAGGGCACCTGGGTCAACCCGATTACCGGCGAGGTCGGCGTCCCCGCACGCTTTACGAGCGACACCGAGGACTTTGTCAACACGGTTGACTGGTGCGCCGGAGAGTCCACGCTGCGTTACGGCGGCAAAACTTATGCGCTCTGGATTGAGCAGCGCGGGCGCGGCACGGCGGACTTTCGCCAGGTGATGTATCTCTCCGAGATGAAGAACCCCTGGACCGTGACCGGCAAGGTGCTTGAACTTGTCGCGCCGGAATACGACTGGGAGCGCGAGGGCTACGGCTATGCCGAGGCGGAGGGGAAGTGGTACCCCGCCGTTATCGAGGGGGCAACGCCGATTGTCGGCGACAACGGTGAACTGCATGTCCTTTACGCATGCAGCGGCTATTGGACGACCGGGTATAAACTTGGGCAGATGACCTATCTCGGCGGCGACCTGCTGGCGAAGGAAAACTGGAAGAAGTCGCCGCAATCTGTCTTCTCCAAAAACGATGAAGTGTGCGGCGTCGGCGGCCCTTCGATCTTCACATCGCCAAGCGGCAAGATGCGCTGCATCCTGTATCACGGCTACCTCGGCAAAGATACGTCAAGCGGGCGCTACTGCTTCATGGAGCCGTATACCGTGGATGCGGACGGCGTGCACATCGGCAAGGACGGGCATCCGTCCCCGCTGACGACCACATTTACCGTGCCGCTGAACACCATGCCGCTCGGCGCAAAGGTTTGCGGATTTGACAACCTCGGCATGACGCGCGTCAAGCTGAAAATCGGCAGTCATACCGGCAGCGTCAACGAAGCGGAGGCGCAGCTGGACGCAGCGCCGGTCATCCGCAACAACCGCACCATGCTGCCTGCGCGCTTTGTGGCGGAATCCTTCGGTGCTGAGGTCACCTGGGACGGCGCGACAAGCACGGCGAAGTTTGTCGCAAAAGACGGGACGGTCATATCCATCCGCATCGGTGCGGCACAGGCTGTCGTCAGCGGCAAAACCGTCGCGCTCGACACCCCTGCCTACATTGATGCCGCAAGCGGCAGAACCTATCTGCCCGTGCGGTTCCTCGCCGAGTCGCTCGGCGCGTTTGTCGTGTGGAACGGCGAGACCTCTACGGCATATCTGATTCGATAAGCAAAAAAAAGAATTCCCTTGCATGCAAGGGAATTCTTTTTTTCGTTATGCCTGTTCTTTTTTTGCAAGGGCGGCTGCGACGAGACCGAGGAAGAGGGGATGCGCCTTGTTGGGGCGGCTCTTGAACTCGGGGTGGAACTGCACGCCGATGAAGAAATCGTTTTCGGGGATCTCGACGGTCTCGACGATGTAGCCGTCCGGCGAGGTGCCGCTGATGCAAAGCCCGGCATCGGCAAGCGCCGCGCGGAACTCGTTGTTGAACTCATAGCGGTGACGGTGCCGCTCGGAAATCTCGGTCTTGCCGTAGGTACGGTACATCTGCGTGTCGGTGGCAATCTTGCAGGGGTAAGCGCCGAGGCGGAGCGTGCCGCCCTTGGCAACCTCATCGTTCTGGTCGGGCAAAAAGTCGATGACCTTGTGCGTCGAGGCGGGGTCAAACTCGCCGGAGTTGGCGTCTGCCCAGCCGCAGACATGGCGTGCAAATTCGATCACGGCAATCTGCATGCCGAGGCAGATGCCGAGGTAGGGCAGGTTGTGCGTGCGGCAGTAGTGTGCGGTCACGATTTTGCCCTCGATACCGCGATTGCCGAAGCCGCCGGGGACAATCACGCCCGAACAGTCCGAGAGGATTTCGGCGACGTTTTCCTCCGTCACGGTCTCGGAATCGATCCACTTGATTTTGACATGTGAGCCGTGCACATAGCCGGCGTGGCGCAGTGCCTCCGCCACCGAGAGGTAGGCGTCGTGCAGCTGCACATACTTGCCGACAAGCCCAATGGTCACGGTCTTTGGGCGGTTGTGGATGCGCTCCAGCATATCGTTCCAGTCGCTCATGTCAATCGTGGGCGCGTCGATGCCAAGCTCCCGGCAGACAATCGCGGAGAAATTGCTCTTTTCCAGCATAACGGGCGCTTCGTACAGCACGGGCAGGGTGATGTTCTCAATCACGCAGTCCGGCTTGACGTTGCAGAACATCGAGATTTTGCGGAAAATCTCGGGTTCCAGCGGCTCGTCGCAGCGGAGAATGATGATGTTCGGGTTGATGCCCATGCCTTGCAGCTCCTTGACCGAGTGCTGCGTTGGCTTGGACTTGTGCTCGTCCGAGCCGCTGAGGAAGGGAACCAGCGTCACATGAATGAACAGACTGTTTTCGCGGCCGACCTCAAGTGAGATCTGTCTGGCCGCCTCGAGAAACGGCTGCGACTCAATGTCGCCGATGGTGCCGCCGATTTCGGTGATGACGACATCCGCATCGGTCTTTTTGCCGACGGTGTAGACAAATTCCTTGATTTCGTTGGTGACGTGCGGGATGACCTGCACGGTGGAGCCGAGATATTCGCCGCGGCGCTCCTTGTTCAGCACATTCCAGTAGACCTTGCCTGTGGTCAGGTTGGAATAGCGGTTCAGCTCCTCGTCGATGAAGCGCTCATAGTGACCGAGGTCAAGGTCGGTCTCTGCGCCGTCCTCGGTAACGTAGACCTCGCCGTGCTGGTAAGGACTCATCGTACCGGGGTCAACGTTGATGTAGGGGTCGAGCTTCTGCGCGGCGACCTTCAGCCCGCGCGCTTTTAAGAGGCGGCCGAGCGAGGCGGCGGTGATGCCTTTGCCAAGCCCGGAGACGACGCCGCCGGTCACGAAAATATACTTAGTCTGTTTCATTGGATTTCCCCGTTTCTATATACATTTTTATTCTTAACTCATTTACTGGTCGTAGGTGCGGATGATATGCTCGGCGACCTCACGGCGGGACAGCCGTGTGTCCATCGCCTGCTTTTCGATGTAATAATGCGCATCCTGCTCGGTCATGGAAAGGTGCTCGATCAGCAGCCACTTTGCGCGGTTGACCACGCGGATGTCCTCCATCTTTTCCTTCAGCGTGCGGTTCTGCTTTTCCATCTTGGCAAGGCGCGCATGCGTGGCGACCAGCAGTTTTATCGCGATGCAGAAGGTCTGGCGGTTTACTGGGCGCGGCAGGGTGAGCACGCCGCTGTCCTCCAGCCGATAGGCGACCTGCTCATACAACTCGCCCTTGCACAAGGCGAGCACGCCGCAGGTGCCCGCGGCACAGTCGAGTGCAAACTCCGTGCCGAATTCGTCCGGCAGAGGCGTATTGATGATGACGATATCGTAGTCGGTGCTGAGCAGCAGCCGTTTGGCTTCGCCCGCGCTTGCCACATGCGTGACCGGATCGTATTCGCCGGACGGCAGCAGCTCCCGGATGTAGTCATACGCCTGCGTTCCGGCGGAGACGACCAGCACCCGACAGAGCGGTTTGGGTGTCGTCATGGCGGCTTACCTCCGCGCGTCGGTCAGAAACGCGGCGGCGTCCTCGCCAAGCACGCGGCGCACGAGCGCGCTGCCGCTTGCCAGCGAAACAGCCTCGGCGAGGCTGCCCGGCAGCGTGTCAAATTCGCGCGTCTCACTCTCGGGCGCGGTCAGCAGATTGAGATTGACCGCAGGCGCGGGGCACATGTCCTTTTCAATGCCGTCAAGCCCCGCCCGGATGAGCAGCGCATAGGCAAGATAAGGGTTGGCGGACGGGTCTGGCGAGCGCAGCTCAATGCGGCGGTATTCGCCCTTTGCCGCCGGAATGCGAATCAGCTGTGAGCGGTTTTCATGCGACCAGGTGACAAACTTCGGTGCTTTGCATTTGCCGAAGCGGCTGTAGGACGCCTCACTCGGATTGAGAAAGGCTGTGATGTCGCGGATGTGCGCGAGGATACCTGCCATGAAGGCGGGGGTGCGGTCGGTACCGTCGTCGCATTTCACCGACATGTTGATGTGCAGTCCGTTGCCGCTCTCGTTTTCCAGCGGCTTCGGCGAGAAGTCGGCATACAGACCGTTTTGCGTTGCAGTTGCCTTGACCACCGTGATGAAGTTCATCGCATCGTCGGCGGCGCGCATCGCGTCGCTGTAGCGGAAGTCAATCTCGTTTTGCCCTGGCCCCTCCTCGTGATGTGAGCTTTCGGGCTGAATGCCCATGTCCAGCAGGGTGAGGCAAATTTCGCGGCGCACATTCTCGCCCTTGTCCTCGGGCGCGACATCCATGTAGGTTGCATGGTCAAACGGAATCTTGGTCGGGTCGCCGTTTTCATCCGTTTTGAAGAGGTAAAACTCGATTTCCGCGCCGAACTGCACCGTTACGCCCGCAGCTTTCGCATCGGCAACGGCGCGGCGCAGAATGGCGCGCGTGTCGCGCGCAAACGGCGTGCCGTCCGGGTGACGGATGTCGCAGAACATGCGCACGACCTTGCCGTGCGAAGGACGCCAGGGCAGCACATTCAGCGTGGATGGGTCGGGAAACAGCAGAAGGTCGGACTTTTCTGCACTGCCGAAGCCGCAGATGGCAGAGGCATCAAACGAAATGCCGTCCTCAAACGCGCGGCGCAGTTCACTCGGCAGAATGGAGATGTTCTTCTGTCTGCCGTGCGTGTCGCAAAAGGCAAGGCGGATGAACTTGACATCCTCTTCTTTCACAAAGTCGAATACCTCTTGTGCCGTGTACATCATACCGTTTCCCTCCGCGCATTTTTATAAAAAGAGAGAAGGATGCCGGCTACAAGGGCAGCGCCCCAAGGTAGCAAACATCCTTGTTTACCTTAAAAGTATACAACGTACCGCCGCGCTTGTCAATAAAAAAGTTTCAAAAAAAGACATGTTTTTTCATACGCTGCGCTGCTTGAAAAATGGCGGTTTTTCATCGTCGCTTTGCAGCGAAACGCGCGCTTTTTACCTCGCTGTATCGTGCAGATTTCACAGAGCGAAAATTTTTTTCAAAAAATGCTTGACAAGCCTTTTTTTCGGTGCTATAATCTCACCCATAAAGCGACAAGGGAGCCGCGGACGAAGTTTTTTCGTCTGCGGTTTTCTCATTTTTATGTCACATACGGGCGACAAGGAGGTCGCCCGGGCATCGGCGTTTTATGCCGCCGCCCGGGTCTCCCTGCCGCTCAATTTTTATTTTAAGGAGAAAGAACATGACAAGCGTAACTGAACTTTTCGGCTCAATGGTTTTCGACGACAGGACCATGGAAGCGCGGCTTCCGAAAGAGACCTATCGTGCGCTTCAGCAGACGATCAAAAAAGGGAAGCACCTCGACATCGAGGTTGCCACTGTCGTCGCCAATGCGATGAAGGATTGGGCGATCGAACGCGGCGCAACGCATTTCACGCACTGGTTCCAGCCGATGACGGGTATCACGGCGGAGAAGCATGACAGCTTCATTTCTCCGAAGGACGGCGGCAAGATTATCATGGAATTCTCCGGCAAGGAGCTTATCAAGGGCGAACCGGACGCTTCCTCGTTCCCCTCGGGCGGCCTGCGTGCGACCTTTGAGGCGAGAGGCTATACCGCATGGGACGCAACCTCCTATGCCTTCATCAAGGACGGCGTGCTCTGCATTCCGACGGTCTTCTGCTCCTACGGCGGCGAGGCGCTTGACCAGAAGACCGCGCTGCTGCGCTCCATGGAGGCGATCAACCGCCAGGCGCTCCGCGTGCTGCATCTCTTCGGCAATGCGGATGTGACGAGCGTCAAGACGACGGTGGGGCCAGAGCAGGAGTACTTCCTTGTGGACAAGGATATGTTCGACCGCCGCAAGGATTTGATTTACACCGGCAGAACGCTGTTCGGCGCGCGTGCACCGAAGGGGCAGGAGCTGGACGACCACTACTTCGGCGCGATTAAGCCCCGCGTTGCGGCATTCATGAAGGAGCTGAACGCCGAGCTGTGGAAACTCGGCATCCTCGCAAAGACCGAGCACAACGAGGTTGCGCCCGCACAGCATGAGATGGCGCCGATTTTCACAACCACCAACATCGCCGCCGACCACAACCAGTTGACGATGGAAATCATGCAGAAGGTCGCCAAAAAGCACGGCATGGTCTGCCTGCTGCACGAGAAGCCGTTTGCAGGCGTCAACGGCAGCGGCAAGCACAACAACTGGTCGATTTCGACCGACACCGGCACAAACCTGCTGGAGCCGGGCGAAACGCCCTATGAGAACGCACAGTTCCTCCTGTTCCTCTGCGCCGTCATCAAAGCGGTTGACGAATATCAGGATCTGCTGCGCATCTCGGTTGCCTCGGCGGGCAACGACCATCGCCTCGGCGCAAATGAGGCGCCTCCGGCGATTGTCTCCATGTTCCTCGGCACCGACCTTGCCGAGATTCTCGAGGCGATTGAAAAGGACGAAAAATACGACGCAAAGCAGAAGGATTTGATGCGCATCGGCGTGCACACGCTGCCGAAGTTCCCGAAGGACACGACAGACCGCAACCGCACCTCGCCTTTCGCCTTCACCGGCAACAAGTTTGAGTTCCGCATGCTCGGCTCGGCGGCGTCCATCTCCTGCGCAAACACGGTGCTGAACACCTCGGTTGCCGAGGAGCTGAAGCAGTTTGCCGATAAACTCGAGGGCGTCCCTGACTTTGAGGGGGCACTGCACGACCTCATCAAGGAGACCATCAAGGCGCACAAGCGCATCATCTTCAACGGCGACGGCTATGACGATGCATGGGTTCGTGAGGCGGAGCGCCGCGGGCTGCTCAACCTCAAGACCACGCCGGATGCGCTGGCGCATATGCTGGACGAAAAGAACGTCAAACTGTTCACCTCGCACAAGGTGCTGACCGAGACAGAACTGAAGGCGCGTCATGAGGTTCGCCTGGAAAACTACTGCAAGGTTGTCAACATCGAGGCGCTGACCATGCTGGACATGGTGCGCAAGGATATTCTGCCTGCAATGAGCGCATATTCTGCAGCGCTTGCAAGCGATGCGGCGGCAAAGACCGCTCTGCTCGGCGATGCGGACTGCTCCTATGAAAAAGAGAGTGTCAAGAGCCTGAGCGCACTGCTCGGCGCAACTTACCGCAGCACAAAGAAGCTGGAGAGCGACCTGCTCGCGGCAAAGTCGGAGACGGCGCTCACCGCCCTGGCAGATGTCTACAAGGGAACCATTCTCGACGACATGCGCGACCTGCGCATCTCGGTGGACGAGATGGAGACTATCGCCGCCGCCAAGGCATGGCCGTATCCCTGCTACGGTGATTTGCTGTTCGGCGTGAGATAAACGGACAGCGCGAGAATTTATAACTTTAAGAAAGAAGATGACGATATGAGTATGG
Source organism: uncultured Eubacteriales bacterium (assembly GCA_934474225.1). Classification (GTDB taxonomy): domain Bacteria; phylum Bacillota; class Clostridia; order Oscillospirales; family CAG-272; genus UMGS902. Next base: position 65,363 of record CAKSLU010000001.1, read on the forward strand.
AAGCGATTGCAGCATTGATGGATGAAAAGCTGTTTGCCGTGTGGTTTCTGATCGGCGCGGCACTGGTGTTCTGGATGCAGGCGGGCTTTGCCATGGTGGAGACCGGCTTCACCCGTGCGAAGAATGCAGGCAACATCCTGATGAAGAATCTGATGGACTTCTGCATCGGCACAGTCGTGTTTATCCTGATTGGCTTCGGGCTTTTCCTCGGCGAGGATTTGGTCGGGCTTATCGGCAAACCCGGATTTGATATTTTCACCGCCTATGCGGACTTCAACTGGTCGGCATTCGTCTTCAACCTGGTGTTCTGCGCAACGGCGGCGACCATTGTTTCCGGCGCGATGGCAGAGCGCACAAAATTCCTTTCGTATTGCATTTATTCCGCCGTGATTTCGGCTTTTATCTACCCGATCGAGGCACACTGGATCTGGGGCGGCGGCTGGCTCTCGCAGATCGGCTTCCACGACTTCGCCGGTTCTTGTGCGATTCATATGGTCGGCGGTATTTCGGCGCTCATCGGCGCAAAAATGCTCGGACCGCGCATCGGCAAGTTTACAAAGGATAAGACGGGTAAGATTGTCAAGGTCAACGCCTTCCCGGGGCACAACATCACCATCGGTTGCCTCGGCGTGTTCATCTTGTGGCTCGGCTGGTACGGGTTCAACGGCGCGGCGGCAACCTCCGTCGCACAGCTCGGCTCCATCTTTGTGACCACGACGGTTGCACCTGCCGTTGCAACCGTGGTCTGCATGACTTTCACCTGGCTCAAATACGGCAAACCCGATGTGTCCATGTGCCTCAATGCGTCGCTTGCCGGACTTGTCGCCATCACGGCGGGCTGTGATGTCACCGATGTGGCGGGCGCAATCGTTATCAGTGCGGTTTCCGGCGTGCTGGTCGTCTTCGGCGTGTGGCTGTTGGACTACAAACTGCATATTGATGACCCGGTCGGCGCCATTGCCGTCCATTGCCTCAACGGCATCTGGGGCACGATTGCCGTCGGTCTGTTTGCGACCGATACGGCGCCCGGTTACAGCATTGCAGACAAGAGTGGTGTGAAGCTGGTCGGCCTGTTCTACGGCGGCGGCTTTGAACTGCTCGGCTTGCAGCTGCTCGGCGCGGCTACGGTGGCACTTTGGACGGCAGTGACGATTACGATTACCTTCATCCTGATTCGCAAGACGGTCGGTCTGCGTGCCTCCGAGGAGGAGGAAATGCTGGGGCTGGATGTGACCGAGCACGGGCTTTCCAGTGCCTATGCGGGCTTTGCCTTCCTGCCCGAGACGCTTGCGCCCGAGACGATGGAAGAGCCTGTCGTGGTTGCCGGTGACACGCCGGTTGCCGAGGCAGTTGAGGTCAAGGCAATGCCGACCTTCGCGGGACCGCGGGACGGCAAGAAGCTGACCAAGGTGGAGATTGTCTGCAAGGAGGCAAAGCTCGAGGCGCTGAAGGATGCCATGATGGCAATCGGCATCACGGGCATGACCGTGTCGCATGTCATGGGCTGCGGCGCGCAGAAGGGCAAACCAGAGTATTACCGCGGCGCACTCGTCGAGGCAACGCTGCTGCCGAAGATTCAGGTGGACATCGTGGTCAGCAAAGTGCCTGTTTCGGCGGTCATTGAGACGGCGAAAAAGGTGCTGTACACCGGGCATATCGGTGACGGCAAAATCTTCGTCTATGATGTGGAGAATGTCGTCAAGGTCCGCACCGGCGAGGAGGGCTATGACGCCCTCCAGGATGTAGAATAAAGCGAAACCGAAAGAGTAGCACGGATAAGGTCGGTACAGCGAGCGCGGGATGGTGAGAGCCGCGCGCGGCTCCCGGTGTGAAGAACACTTTCGCGGCATGCCGCCACGCGGTTTGCCGTGCTTTCGCAGACAGTTGAATACGAGGGATACCGACGGAATTTTCCGCACGGATAATACAGGTGGCACCGCGGGCAGCACAGCTCGTCCTGTGAAACAAACGATGTGCCGTGACTGTATGAATTTCGGAGGGATTTCTATGTGTTCGATTATGGGCTATTGCGGGAAGGACATCACCGCAGAAAAATTCAAGGAATGCTTTGACAGAACCTTGTCGCGCGGACCGGATATGTCGCGCGTGGTTGATACCGGCAGCGGGCTGCTCGGCTTTCACCGCCTTGCGATTATGGGGCTGTCGGAGAGCGGCATGCAGCCGTTTTCGGCAGACGGCAGCTATGTGGTCTGCAACGGGGAACTCTATGGCTTCCGCAAGACCAAAAAGGAGCTTGAAGCCAAAGGATACCACTTCGTCAGTGACTCCGACTGCGAGCTTTTGCTGCCGTTGTATCGGGAATACGGCACTGCTATGTTTGAAAAGCTGGATGCCGAATTTGCGATGGTTCTCTACGACGGCAAAACGGGGCAATACATTGCCGCGCGCGACCCGATTGGCATTCGCCCGCTGTTTTACGGCTACACGGACGGCGGCACTGTCGTTTTTGCCAGCGAGGCGAAAAACCTCGTCGGTCTTTGCAAAAAGGTCATCCCGTTTCCGCCCGGGCACTATTATAAGGACGGCAAATTCGTTTGCTATCGCGACATCAGCCGCCCGCAGGCCGTCTGTCATGACGACCTTGAGACTGCCTGCACAAAGATTCGCGAAAAGCTGATTTGCGGCATCGAAAAGCGGTTGGACGCGGATGCGCCGCTCGGCTTTCTGCTGTCGGGCGGGCTGGACTCCTCGTTGGTTTGCGCTGTGGCGGCAAAACTCTTGAAAAAACCGATTCGCACCTTTGCCATCGGCATGAGCACCGACGCAATAGACCTCAAATATGCAAAGCAGGTCGCCGACTATATCGGCGCCGAACACACCGAGGTCATCATTACAAAGGAAGACGTGCTCGCTGCGCTGCCCGAGGTGGTTGCTCTGCTTGGCACCTATGACATCACCACTATCCGCGCATCTATCGGGATGTATCTCGTCTGCAAGTACATTCACGCGCACACCGATTTGCGCGTGCTGCTCACGGGCGAGATTTCGGATGAACTGTTCGGCTACAAATATACCGACTTTGCGCCGTCTGCCGCCGCCTTTCAGGCGGAAGCGGAGAAGCGCATCCGTGAGCTGTACATGTACGATGTGCTGCGCGCCGACCGCTGCATCTCGGTCAACTCGCTTGAGGCGCGCGTGCCGTTCGGCGACCTCGACTTTGTCAGCTATGTGATGTCGCTCGACCCCGAGATGAAGCTGAACCGCTACGGCAAGGGCAAGTATCTCCTGCGCCATGCGTTTGAGGGCGACTGGCTGCCGCACGACATTCTGATGCGGGAGAAGGCGGCGTTCAGTGACGCGGTCGGCCACTCGATGGTGGATGACCTCAAGGCATTCGCCGAAAGCCGCTACACCGATGCGGAATTTGAAGAGAAGTGCAAGGCATATATCTTCGCCAAGCCCTTTACCAAGGAATCGCTCCTTTACCGCGAGCTGTTTGAGACCTATTATCCGGGGCAGGCAGAGATGGTGGCGGACTTCTGGATGCCCAACAAGAGCTGGGCGGGCTGCGATGTGAACGACCCCTCTGCCCGCGTGCTTGCAAACTACGGCGACAGCGGCAAATAAAATATATAGCAAAAAGGCAGTCCGTTCGGACTGCCTTTTTTGTCATTTCAGATTCAGGGTAACGCGGTTTTCGCCCTCTGTGTAGAGCACCGCGTCGCGCTCATCAAAAATCGAATCCAGGTGTGCAAAATAGTCGGCGCGGTTCGGGAACTGCACCTTTGCGTTAGCAAGAATGAACTTCGCTTTTGCCGCGTCGTCCTGCAGCAGTCGGGTGAGCAGCAGATATTGCGCGACCAGCGAATCGTCAAGGGCGCTGTCAAAGTCCATGACGGCATATTCGGGGCTGTGCCCAACGCCCACCGAGCCGCTGCCGTAGCAGTGCAGGGCGGGCATGACGGCGGCAATGTCCGCCATATCCGTGCAGCCGGTCTCCCATTTTGCCTTGGAGCAGTTGTAGACGGCTTTGTCTGCGCCGACAACCTCGGAAAAGACTTCTATCGCGAGCTTGCAGAGGTTGTCGTCATAGGTGGCGGGCAGATACCCCGGGCGGTCGGACAGATGTACCTTTGCACCCACGGCGGCGGCTGCCGCGGCGACGGCGCGATTGACGCGCGCATTGACTGCGCTGCACGCCTTGATATTTGCGGCGCGCACCAGGTTCTCCATGACGACCTTGCCGGGAATGCTGTTCACCGCCGTTCCCGCTTCGGTCAGAATCGGGTGCACGCGCGTGTAGTTCATTTCGGGGAAGGTCGAGCGCAGTGCATGGATAGCTTGCAGGGCGAGAGAGGCGGCATCCAGCGCGTTGACGCCGCAGGAGGGCGTGGCGGCATGGGCTGCCTTGCCCGTGAATACGGCTTTTTTGAGAATACAGCCGTTTGCGCCGCTGTTGATCCAGAAGTTGTGCTTGCCGCCACCCGTGTGAATCAGAAAGGCAAGGTCGCAGTCGTCAAAATAGCCGCGATAGAGAAATTCCTGCTTTCCGCCGAAGTAACGAATGGTGCCGCTCTGCCGCAGCGACTCCCGAAAGCTGTGCTCAACCAGTTCCTCCGCCGGCACGGCGCAGAGACGGATGCTGCCGCACAGACCGTCAAGCGCACCTGGCTCGGCAAGCAGGGCGGCAAGACCGAGCAGGACGGCGCTCTGCGCGTTATGCCCGCAGGCGTGCGCAGCATGCGTCTCGGGGTCTTCGTGCGGATGCCCCGGCACCGGCAGACCATCCAGCTCGCCGAGAATCAGCAGCTTCGGTCCGACACGCCCCGTGTCGATGTCGATCACAAAGCCGGGAATGTCCCCGGCGAGCCTTGGCTTGTAGCCGAGCTTTTCATATTCCGCCGCCAGATAGGCGGTTGCCTTCCACTCCCGAAACCCTGTTTCGGGATGCGTGAGCATGTAGTCAAATGCAGCCTCCATCAGCGGGCGCTTTTCTTTTGCTTTTGCAAACAGTTGTGCTTTGTCCATCGTGTACCTCTGTTGTTATCTTGTAATCTGTCGGAGCATGTAAATCACATCGGCAAGGTTTACTTTGCCGTCGCCGTTCATATCCGCACCGGTCGGCGCTTTACCGTTCAGCACGGCGGAAAGCGTATAAAGCGCGTCTGCGATGTTGAAAATACCGTCTCCGTTGACATCGCCCTGCAAAGTGCCGAGCGTGCAGCGCACGCTGGTGCCGTCCGTGAAGTACAGCACCACGGTGTAGGTCTCTTTTTCTGCCGCGCGGACAAAGGCAAGCCCCGCCTCCGTATGCACGCCGTCATAGCGGACGCCGTCCACCTCGGCAGCGGCAACCGTCTTGCCTACGGGAATCTCCAGCGCCGCATAGGTACCGGCAACGCCGTATTTGGCGGCGATAAAACGCTCGGTCGAGCGGTAAATGTCGCCGACGGCGAGATAACCGAGCTGCGCCATCGAGGTGTAATTGCCCTCGCTGTCCGCACAATCCGGTTCCATGAGCAGCGCCGCGATATAGGCGCGCGTGCCGTCGACCGGGATGAGGTATGCGCCTGCAGAGAAGGTGACGGTCTCCGCCGCGCCGAGCGATGCCGCAGAAGTACTGCCGCTGTAGTGCTGCAGGGACAGGGAAGTACCCGCATCTAATCTGCCGTAAGCGATACCTTGCTTGTCGAGCAGGCGAAGTACATTGTCGATTTTCGCCGCATCGGCAGGAATAACATAGGCAGTCGGCAAGGTGCGGTATTTGCTCGCCGTGTCGTAGGTGTAGCGATAGGTCAGGTTGTCCGCATGGCGCACGGTGCCGTCCGCTGCAACAAGCGGATTGTTCCAGGTGAGGGCATTTTCTGCATTGCGGGACAGTGCGTGCCAAAGGACAATCGGCGTTTTGCCGTTGTAGATTTGCGCGCTTTTCGCAACCGATTCGCGTGCCGCCGCCACGGTGGCGGCAATCTGCCCGTCTGCCGCCAGTGTCTCTGCAAACAGTGCTTTCAACGCGGCGGTGTGCGCATAGGTGCGCCGCTCGATAAAGCAGCTGCCGATGTTGTAGCCGGGTACTTCGATAATCATGGAGATGCAGCCTGCGGCATGCAGGTAGGCGGAGCCGAAGCCTGCAAAGCGGTCAGGTTCATAATAGTAGCCTCGAAGTCCGGTCATTTCGGCATCGGTACGCGCCTTTTCGGCGAGGTCGCGCCCGATGTCATAGGAGGCTGCGCGATTTCCGGCGAGAATCGATTGAATGTCCGTGAGTCCGCTGTTGAACTGGATGCCGTACATGATGCCAAAGTCGTACAAATCGGTCAAAAGCTCGCCTTCCGACCAGACCGGGTCGCCCGCGGTCTCGTGGAGGTCAACGGCGACGGTCGGCATAAACAGCTGACTTGCATAGGCAACTCCGGCGATTTCGGGGCTGGTCAGCGCCATATAGTCGCGGTTCAGATTGGGTACCTTCGCATTGTTCGGCGTCTCCCGCGCGTAGCTGTAGAAGCCGTCCGGGTTCAACCGTGGGATAACGACGACGGCGCCGACGCTGTCATTCTCCAACAGCGCCCTGCCGTAATCGCCGCACAGCTCCGCAATCATGGCAAGCGCACCCTCCGTGCCGGACGGCTCGTTGCCGTGGATGCCCGCTGTGATGAAGAAAACTTCGCGGCTTTTGTCCTTGGTGACGAGTTTTGCTGCTTCTTCCACGGTCGCCCCCTGCGGAACGGCATCCCCCGTGAAGAGGACAAGCGGCAGCGTGTAGCCGCCCGGCGTCGTCGCGCAGGTGTAGGTATACATGTAGTCGCATGCCGCCGCCTTTTCGCGGACAAATGCGACAAGCTCTTCGTTTGTGGTAAACTTCTCGCGCAGGACGGTACCGGCGCGGGACGCGAAATACGGCGTGTCCGGCGTTTTGTAGCCGGTCAGCTTTTTCGCATCGTAGTAAGCGGCGAGAATCTCATCGGTATGCGTGGCACTGCGCTTGGAATCGTAACCGCTGCCGTCCGTTTCGGCAAATTCCAGCGGCAGGCTCTGTGTTTCGCTTCTGCCGGTTACATACACGGCGCGGCGGATAAAGTTTTTGCCGTCATAGACGACGGTCGCCGTATACAAACCGGGGGCAAGACGGTAGGTTGATGAGGTTTCTGTGGTGGATGCCGCCGCGATCCAGTCACCGCTCCGCGCCGCACCGGGACGCAGGCGGCAGGTACAGCCCGCAAGATAGTTCACGGTGACTTCAACGGTGTCATGCGCGCCGGCAAAGTCGATTTTGTAGGTGTTTCCGCTTTGCATCAGCGTTTCCGCATCTTGCGGCAGGTAGGTGACGGATGTATCGGGCGCCATGTTTTCTGCCGTCAGATAGGCAATCGGCAGCGGCAGACCGCTGATGGCAAGCTGCGTGCTGCCGGAGAGCGTGCCGACGGTGAGCGGCGCGCCCGCGGCGAGTGTCAGTTTACCGCCGCCGCGGAGGGAAGTGAGCGCGGATGCAACGCCAATCTGCGCAGTATACATTCTTGGTACCGGCAGGGTCGGACATGGAATTCATACCGTTGACCCGATAGAAGCAGAGTTTGCCGTCGTTGATTTCGATTTGCGTGTTGCCGGTTACGGTGCCGCTGTAGCAACCGCCGAAGATGTTGCCGTTGATATCGCCGCCGTCAAAGCGGATGTATGTACTGCCGTCCAGCCCGTTTGCAAAGCTGCCGCCGTAGAGCGAAAAATAGACATAGGCATTGCCGGATATGCGGACATCGGTGTCACCCTTCGTCGTCACATTTTTGTTGCGTGAACCACCGAACACATTGGCGGTGATGCTGCAATTCTCTTTTAATGTAAGATGGGTATTGCCGTTGAAGCTGACCGCATTGTTCAGGTCGCCGAGCGTGCCGCCGACAACGCCTTGCACGCTGCTGCTGTAGACAACGGCGGCGTCTCCGCCGACGCTGAGATGCGTGTCGCCGGTGAAATCTCCGTTGAAACTGCCGCCGACGATGGCATTGTCAAAGGTGCCGCCGCTGATGTCTACATAGGTGTTGCCGGTGAAACTGCCGTAGTAGTTTCCGCCGAAGACATTGCGGAAATAGCCGCTTCGGATGGTGATGTGTGTGTCGCCGACAAAGGCAGAGGAATAATTGCCGCCGACGATTGATAAAAACTGCGATGCCGTATAGTTCAGACAGACCACGCCGCTGTCCATGGCAAGCGCATGTCCGGCTGCAATCAGATAGAGGTTGCCGGAGGCTGTCTTGTTCAGCGTGATGTCGCGGAAAGTTGTGTCACCGCCCAGTGTCAGATTGCCGCCGATGTTCAGCGTTGCGTCGTTTTCGGCGCGGATGACGACTGCGGCGGTCTTCGGCAGGACGGTCGCTGCCTGAATATCAGTGTCGCCGCAGAGAATCACTTCGCCGCCGCCCGGCATCTCCGCGAGTGCTGCGGAAAGGGAGGCGTATGCCCCCGCGGTTTTACCTGTGCCGTCCACATAGACGGTGCGCGGCTCCGCTGCCTCCGTTTTCTGCTGCGTATAGGTGCCGCCGTTCAGCACGGCTTCATAGCCTTCGTCGACAAGCAGCGTCGGCACCTCCTTGAATGTTCCGGCGCTGACCGATGCGCCGCCGCGCAAATCGACCGTGAGACTACCTGTTCCGCTGAATGTACCTGTATAGTTGCCGGCGGAAAGCGTGCCGGTCACGACAGCATTTCGGATGGTGACGGCGGAATTACCGCTGAGCGTGCCCATATAGTTGCCGCCATATACGGCGCGCCAGGTGCCGCCGTTTACAGAGAGGCAGGTGTCGTAGTCAACCGCAGCATTGCCTGCACCGCCGAACAGCGCAAGGTTTGCAAGGCTACCGACCTTCGAGGTCGTAACGCCTTCGCCGATGGTCAGCGCATTACCTTGCGCGTAAATGTTGCCGCCGAACACGGTTGCTGCATTGCGCAGATCAATGTCGCGGAATTCCACCGCGCTTGTCAGTGTCAGCACGCGCGCAATCGACAGTACGGCATCGTTTTTGCCGACGACCGTTATCTTGTCCGATGCCTTTGCCAGCGTGACGCCTGCCGCAGTCGTGCCGACGGTTGTGTCGCCAGTGACGGTCAGCGTGCCGCCGAAAGGCAGCGCCGCAAAAGCGGCTGCAAAGTCGGTGTATGCCCCTGCGGTTTTGCCGGTGCCGTCCACCGATACAAAAGGAACCGCATATACACCATCGGCGACGGTAACCGTATAGCCGTCCGCTGTGCGGGTCTCAGTTTTACCGGCGGCTGTACCGATGCGCACGCAGCCGCCCGCGGTCAAATCCACGGTTGCGTCCGTTGAGAGCTTGGTTACGCTGCCGCCGGACAGCGTAACGCTGTAAGCCCCGCCGAAGTTTGCGGAAATTTTGACTTCCGGAATGCTGCCGCCCGCGACGGTTATCCGTGTGTCTGCCGTTGGCTTGCCGCTGCTCAGACTGCCGATGTTGACAGCGCCACCGACAAGCGAGCCGCCCTCGATGCGGACATGCACCGTGCCGGTCTGTGTGCCGCTGTAGTTGGCCGTGAAAATGCCGCGCCAGGTGCCGCTTTTCACGACAATACTGCCGTCCATGCAGGCGGCGTTTGCCGCACCGCCTGCAAACAGGGTCAGAAACCGCTTGGTTGCGGCATTCTGTGTGGTGGTAACGCCTTCGCCGATGGTCAGCGCATGTCCCCGGGCATAGATAAAGTCCAGATTTGCGGCCGCGCCGTTGGCGATTTTGATGTTTGCAAAGGTCGTGTTGCCGCCCAGCATCAGGGCGCGCCCGATGGTCAGGACAGCGCCGTTTTGCGCTGTGATGGTGACCCTTTTTGCAGGCAGCGTCAGCGCCGCGCCGGTCGGCGTGGCATAGTCAGTCGTCAGAATGACGGTACCGCCGTCGTCCACGGCGGCGACGGCGTCCGCCAGCGTTGAATAGGTCGTGCCGTCGAGGTAAACGGTGTCCGCCGCGAGTGCGGACGCCGTCAGCAGACAGGCGAACAGTACCAAAACGGAAAGCAGAAAAATCGGTTTCTTCATGCGGTTTTCCCCCTGATTCAGGATACTTCTATTGTATAATAGCCTGCATACTGCGACAAGGGAAAAAACGAATGTCAAAAAACGCAGGATTTCCACCCCTTGCAAATGCACATGCGGCATGGTAGAATAACAGAAAGGAGGGGAGCCGCATGCCGATTTTTATCTCCTGCTCGAAAGCGCTTGCGCGCGCCTGCTGGGGGCGCGAAAAGTTGGAGAGCATTGCCGCCGAAGCGGCGAAAAAACGCATCAAATGCTATTTTGTAGCCTCTCGTGCGGAGCTTGTCGCACATGAGGCGGCGTACCTTGCCGAACCGTCGTCGCTCGTCATCATCCCGGGCAGCGAGCGGGAGCTGCTGGACAGCCGCGCGGAATTTGCCGGTCTGCCGCTGCATGTTATTGTGTTTGCGCATCATTACCACGACATGTTTGAAAGTGAGTTTTCCTATGTCATGAGCGATTTGTCCGATGCCATGCAGTGCGCCATACGGCATTTGCAGAGTAGAAAGTGCACATCCCCCGCGCTGTTTGCCGTGGCGAAACAAAGCTATCACGATGCCTGCCGCGAGGAAACCTTTCGCCGCTTTTCCGATACGGAGACGCCGCGCGTCTTTCATTTTTCGGGTAAGCTGCCGGACACGACAAAAGCGCTTTTGCAAACGCGCGAGCCGATTGATGCATTGCTCTGCGTCAACGATTTATTCGCCCTTGCCCTCATGCCGCTTCTCTCTGCGCTGGATCCCGCATGGAATCGGAAAATGCTGCTGCTCGGCTTCTCGGACACCATTGTCGGCGCATTGCACCGCCCGTCGTTGACCTCATTGACGCTTGGCTATGCGGCAGGGGGCAGAGAAGTGGTGCACATCCATCGTTCCATTCCGAAAAACGAGCAACTTGCCTGCATGCATGCGGTAATGAAAAGTGTGCTGGTGGCGCGGGATACCACGGCGGCGGACGCGCCGTGCGGTATCCGCTTTGCGGACTATCCGAGGCTGTCCGACAGTCAGCTTGCAGAACTTCTCGGCTCCTATAACGACCTGATGCATCTGGAGAATCTGCTGCATACCTGCGACAGCATCGATTATCGTTTAATCGCGGCGCTGCTCGAAGGCAGCTCACAGAGCGAGACGGCGGAACAGTTGTTCCTGACCACGGACAGCATCAAGTATCGCGTGCGCAAGATGCGCCGCCTGCTCGGGTGCGAAAGCACGCAGGCGCTGACCGCATTCCTGCGTACATGGATTGACAAAGCAAATTTGCAAAAGCGCATGGAAGCGATATTGTAACCCGAACAAAAAAGCACCGAATCCCATGTGGGATTCGGTGCTTTTGATTATGCTTTTACGCCATGTGGATGCCGAGGGCAGGGTCGCCGTTCTTGCCGTCGAGACCGTAAAGTTTTGCTTTGCGCTCCTCAAAGAACTTGGTTGCAACCTGTTCAAACAGCGCGTAGGTGAGGATATCTTCCTCCTGCTCCATATAGGGCTTGACCTTTTCGCGCAGCGTTGCCAGCTCCGGCTTGATTTTGTCTGCCGGACGGCAGGTGATCGGCTTCTCGTCGCCGAGAATCTGCTTCTTGAACTTATCGCTGATCGGCGCGGGCGTCTTGCCGTAGTCGCCGTGAACGATGCCCTTGAATTCCTTGGTGACGATTTTGTAGCGCTCACCCGAAATAACATTGAAGACCGCCTGCGTACCGACGATCTGCGAGGTCGGGGTGACCAGCGGCGGGTAACCTGCGTCTGCGCGGACGCGCGGCACTTCTGCCAGCACTTCGTCGAGTTTGTCCAGCTTGCCTGCCTGCTTCAGCTGCGAAACAAGGTTGGAGAGCATGCCGCCGGGAACTTGATAACGCAGGGCATTGACATCGACCTTCAGCACCTTCGGGTTGATGAGGCCGCTTTCCAGCCACTTCTCGCGGATGCCGCTGAAGTAGCTCGAAACGACATTCAGCTTCTCAAGGTCAAGACCCGTGTCGTATTCCGTGCCTGCAAGGGCAGCGACGATAGGCTCCGTGGGGGGCTGCGATGTGCCCATCGCAAGCGGCGAGGTTGCCGTGTCAATAATGTCCACGCCTGCCTCGATTGCCTTGAGCGTGGTCATGGAAGCGAGACCGGCAGTGTAGTGCGTGTGCAGTTCAATCGGCACCTTGACGCTGGACTTCAATTCTTTCACAAGGTCGTATGCGTCATAGGGTTTGAGCAGACCGGACATATCCTTGATGCAGATGGAGTCCGCACCCATCTCCTCAAACTGCTTTGCCAGGGCAGCAAAGTACTCGTTGTTGTGTACCGGGCTTGTGGTATAGCTGAATGCAACCTGCACATGCCCCTTTTCCTTCTTGGTCGCGTCAATCGCGGTCTTCAGGTTGCGGGGGTCGTTCAGTGCATCAAAGATGCGGATGATGTCGATGCCGTTGGCAACCGACTTCTGCACGAAGTACTCGACAACATCGTCCGCATAGTGGCGGTAGCCGAGGATGTTCTGACCGCGGAACAGCATCTGCAGCTTCGTGTTCTTGACATGGTCACGGATGGTGCGCAGACGATCCCACGGGTCTTCATTCAGGAATCGGAGGCAGGCGTCAAAGGTTGCGCCGCCCCATGCTTCAAGCGCATTGTAACCGACTGCGTCCAACGCCTCCAGAATGGGGAGCATTTCCTCAGTGGTCATTCTCGTTGCCGCGAGCGACTGGTGCGCATCGCGGAGAACGGTTTCTGTAATCTTTACTTTTGCCATTGCAAATTATCCCCTTTTATTATTTGAAGAATTGCAGGAAAATGCCTGCCGCGACAGCCGAACCGATAACGCCGGCGACATTCGGACCCATAGCGTGCATGAGCAGGAAGTTTGCGGGATTCTCCTGCTGACCGACGGTGTTGCTGACGCGCGCTGCCATCGGGACTGCGCTGACGCCTGCCGAACCAATCAGCGGGTTGATCTTGCCGCCCGTCAGCCAGTACATCAGCTTGCCGAACAGCAGACCGCCGCAGGTTGCAAAGCAGAAGGCGCAGAGGCCGAGGACGATGATGAAGACGGTGTCCTTGGACAGGAATGTTGCCGCATCCGCGGTTGCGCCGACCGAAACGCCGAGGAAGATGGTCAGGATGTTGCAGAGTTCATTCTGCGCCGTCTTGGAGAGACGCTCGGTCACGCCGCAGACATTGAACAGGTTGCCCAGCATCAGGAAGCCGACCAGCGGCGCTGCATCGGGAACGAGCAGGACGACCAGAAGCGTGACCACGATCGGGAAGACGACCTTCTCAACCTTGGAGACGGGGCGCAGGTTGGCCATGACGACCGAGCGCTCCTTCTTGGTGGTCAGCAGCTTCATGAAGGGCGGCTGAATGATCGGAATCAGCGCCATGTAAGAGTATGCCGCAATTGCAATCGGGCCGAGCAGCTGCGGCGCCAGCGTCTTGGTGACGAGGATTGCCGTAGGGCCGTCCGCACCGCCGATGATGCCGATGGCAGCAGCAGCCTCAGGTGCAAACCCGAGCAGAAGCGCACCGAAGAATGCGGCGAACACGCCGAACTGTGCGGCAGCGCCGAGCAGCAGGCTCTTCGGATTGGCAATCAGGGGAGAGAAGTCGGTCATTGCGCCGACGCCGAGGAAAATCAGCGACGGATAAATACCGAGCTTGACGCCGAGATACAGAATATCAACGAGACCGCCATGCAGAATTTCGGAATAATTCAGCTCCTCACGCAGGAAGTATTCCATGTGGAACAGCTCTGCGCCGGGGAGGTTGGCAAGCAGCATACCGAACGCAATCGGGAGTAAGAGCAGCGGCTCATACTTTTTGCCGATGGCAAGGTAAATCAGCACGCCGATGATGACATACATCAAAAGCGTTTTGCCCGCCAGTACAGGATCTTCGATAAAGTCGTATATTCCGGTCGACTTTGCGAAGCTGATTAAGACTTCAAGCATTGTTTAACCAACTTTCCCGCCTTATTTCAGCGTTACAAGAATGTCGCCGCTCTGGACGGTTGCGCCGGTCGTGACGTTGACCGATGCGACAACGCCGTCAGCGGGTGCGGGAATGTCGTTCTCCATCTTCATGGCTTCCAGGACGCAGACGGCGTCGCCGGACTTCACAGTCTGACCGACTGCAACATTGATTTTGAGAATCGTGCCGGGCATCGGCGCTGCAACCTTGGTTGCGCCCTGGGCGCCTGCGGGTGCTGCCGCGGGAGCCGGAGCTGCCTTGGGGGCTGCTGCCGGAGCCGCTGCGGGAGCGGGTGCTGCTGCGGGTGCAGCAGGAGCAACAGGGGCGACGGTCGAAACTGCGCCGACCTCTTCAACCGTGACTTCGTATGCCGTGCCGTTGACGGTGATATTATACTGTTTCATTTTTTTATTCTCCTTAAATCTCAAAACTTATTTGCCGGATGAAAAACGATTGTTTGCGCGCTTGAACGAAACCACGCGGAAAGACGACGGCGATGTGCCGCTTGCCGCTGCGACCGCTGCGGTAATCACGGCGACAATCTCAAGGTCGTCCGCAGGAGCGGACACCGCAGGGGCAGGCGTCGCTGCGGGCATCTCGACGGGCGCTTCCGCTTTCTTTTTCTTCTTGTTGCCGGAGAACCCGGTGAGGAGCAGATGCATCAGCTCGACCAGCCCCCACAGAATCGCGAGGACGGCAAACACCGTGCCCATGCCGAGCAGTGAAACCTGGCCGCCGAGCAAGAGCTTGTCGCCGAGCGCCATTTCGGTCTCCGCCGCTGCCAAATAAAAACTAAACATCGTCTGCCTCCTTACAGGGGAAGATTTGCGTGCTTGCGCGCAGGCGCGCCGCCGCACTTGGAGGCGAGCATGGAGAGCGCCGCACAGATGCGCATGCGCACTTCGGATGCCGCAATGACATCGTCAATTTCGCCGTGGACGGCAGCCTTGACCGGTGCTGCATTTTCGGCAGCCCACTCGGCTTCCAGCTCGTCGCGGCTCTTCTTGGCGACCTTTTCGTTTTCGAGGAAGGCAACTGCCGCCTTCGGGCTGAGAATGCTGATTTTTGCGGTGTCCAGTGCAAACGCGATGTCCGCGCCGACCGACTTCGAGCCCATCAGCACAAATGCGTTGCCGTAAGCTCTGCCGAGAACGACGGTGACCTTTGCGGTCTCGGCGGTCGAATATGCATAGGCGAGCTTTGCAAGCTCTGCCGCATAGGGTGCGTTTTCGTAGCTGTCGCTTGCCGTGACGCCCTCGCTGTCGACCAGCGTGACGACCGGGATGCCGAATGCGTCACACATCGACACGAATTTCGCCAGCTTTCTTGCGGCGTTCGGCGTCAGTCTGCCGCCGTTCTCCTTCGGCTGATTTGCGACGATGCCGCAGACCGTGCCGCCGACGGATGCCAGAGCGGAAACAGCCTCGGGCGCATAGTTTTCGGAAAGCTCCAGGTAGCGGCCGCCGTCGCAGACAGTAGCAAGCACAGCTTTCATATCATAGTCGCCGTCGGCAAACGCGAGGTCTACCGTGCGGTTTAAGTCATCCGTGCAAAGCTCGGTGACGGTGCCTTCCATGTTGTTCTGGGGCAGGTAATTGATGATGGCGCGGATACCGCCGAGCGCCTCCGCATCGGTGGCGTACAGCTTGGTGACCAGTCCGTTTGCAAAGCTGCGGTCTGCCGTGCCTGCGTCCTTCGCCTTCAGCGTAGAAATCGGGGAGACATAGAGACTTGCCTTGTCCTTGACGGCAACGGTGATGTCAAACATCGAGGCGATGACCGCCGCGCTGCCTGCACAGACGCCGTTGATATAGGCAATCTGCGGGATGATGCCGGATGCATCCGAAACCGCGCGCATGACCTTGCCGTATGCGCCGAGCGCATCTACGCCCTCGCTGAGTACAGCGCCTGCGCTGTTGAATACGCCGATGACCGGCGCGCCGTTCTTGACGGCGAGCGCATAGAGGTCGCAGATCTTCTTTGCCTGTACCTCGTCAAACGCACCTTTCATTCTGTAGAAATCCTGTGCGAACACGAAAACGAGGCGGGCGTCAATCGCGCCGTAGCCGCAAATCACGCCTTCGTAGTCCCGCTCGTCAAAATCGCGTTTGACATAAGCACCGATTTCGACGAAGGTGCCTTCGTCCAGGACGGAGGCAATCGTCTGCCGTGCGCTGAGCGCCTTGTCCTTTGCAGCGGCAGATGCGCTTTGCGCGTCCTTCTTGGCAAGCTCCGCTTTGAGCTCGGCTGCCGTCTTTGCTGTATTGTCCATTGTAAACCTCCGTTTACTTAAAATTTTGCTCTCTAATTATTATGGAGAAGAAAAGTATGTATAATACGCAAAAATCGTGCCGAAATACCTTTCTAACCCATTATATACTATACCACATTCAAAATCGATTTTCAATCAAAAAAAGTGTTAAATTATTATCAACTTTATAGAAATTTTTCACACAGTTTTATGAAGTTTCACGAAAAAAAGAAAAAACGCGATAAAATCGCGTTTTCAGATTGGGCTATTTGTATTTACCGTACGATGGATGCGAGAATCGCTTCCCGCCGCTCGCGGCTTTCGTAGGCACCCTTGTAGTCCTCGCAGGTCTTGCAGCAGTCTTCCACCGCAGCGGCGGCAAGCAGCGCAAGAAAGCAGGGAACCTCTTTGGATGCGGCAATCGGACGGAGCGCCAGAATGGCATCGATGAACTTGTAGTCCGCCAATTTCAACTTTGCATCGACATAGGCGGCATACGGTGCTTTCAGCAAATCGAGCGTCAGAATGGCATGCACGGCTGCAGGGGCGCCGTCGGCAAGGCGGCGCAGGGCAAAGATAAAGAGCGAGGGCTGAAAGCCGAAATCCGGCTTGTCCGGCGCGATGGAGAGAATGTCCTGCGGGCTGTCTATCCGCTCGGTAAGCCGACGCACAAAGTCGATGCGCGCAGGCGTGACTTCTGCCGGCGGAACCGGGGCAAGCGGGAGCGCCGCCTCAGCGGCGTCCAGCCATTTGCGCGCCGCCGGCAAATCGCCGCGGTCAAATGCCTGCATGCCGACGCGAAACGCGCAAAGCGTATAGACGGCGGCATTCTTTTCGTCGGGGGCGATGCCCGCCGCAGCAAACGCGGCGAGGCAGCCTGCATAATCCGCAGCGGCAAAGGCGTCGGCAATCTGCCGCTCTGCCTGCGTGCGCACGGCGGGCAGCAGGTCGTCCGCGGGGTCGAGCAGAAAACCGGGGGAGACTCCCAGCCGCTCGGCAAGCGCCAAAAGCGTCTCGAGCGAGGGCATGGCGTCGTCATGCTCGATGCGGCTGAGCATGCCGTGGGTCACAATGCCGTCGGCAAGCGTGGCTTGCGTGAAGCCGCGTAGGCGCCGCAGGCTTTTCATCTTGGAACCGAGGGACACGCAGATTCTCCTTTCCCGGGAAATACTTTACTTTTTGAAGATGCTGTTTCCGGCAGTGTCGATGGCGACAAACAGCGGAAAATCGCGAACCGTAAAGCGTTTGACCGATTCGCACCCGAGGTCGTCATAGGCGATGACCTCGCTTTTGACAATGGCGCGGGAGGCAAGCGCACCTGCACCGCCGATGGCGCAGAGGTACAGCCCGCCGCTTTTGCGGATGGCGTCGTAGACCGCCTCGCTGCGGTCGCCTTTGCCGATGGTGGCGGCAAGCCCCATATCATAGAGCTTTGACGCATAGACATCCATGCGTGACGAGGTCGTCGGACCGCAGGAACCGACCGCGCCGCCTTTCGCGGGCGTCGGCCCGGCGTAATAGATGAACGCGCCTTCTATCGGGTAGGGCAGCGGTTCGCCCGCCGCAATCGCCGCAAAAATGCGTTTATGCGCCGCATCGCGCGAGGTATAGACCGTGCCCGAGAGCAGAATCTCCTCACCGGCGTGCAGGGTATGCGCCCATTCCTTGAAATTCTCCGTATGACAGTTTTTCATATCAGAAGTTGAATTTGATGCGATTCTCATCGCTGAAAATCTTTGCCGCCTCGGCATGAATAGCCGCCTCGGCATCGCTCTTGCCATTTGTCAGCTTGTCGTCCAGCTCCGCCGAGGACTTGCCGATGTTCTCTGCAAGCGCGTGCAGGAGCGCGGCGGTCTGCTCGGTCTGTGCAGTCAGCGTGGAGTAGGAGTCGTTTGCAATCTTTTTGATTTGGTTTTTCACCGCATAGGCAGCAGTTGCGGCGCGCGCATTGAAACTCGCGGCAGCGCTCTCCAGCTGCTCGTCGGCGCTTTTGCGCATGGCATCCGCCTCGCGCTTGGCGTTTTCGATGATTTCCTCGGCGGTGCTCTGCGCGGAGAGGATGATCTCGCCGAGCTGGGCGCTCACGCCATCGTATTTTTCGGACTTGGCAATGGCGTCCGAGAGCGAGGCGAGCCGTTCATCCAGGCTTTCGGCGCGTTCTTCGGCGGCACCGCGTTCCAGACGCAGACTTTCGATGGTGCGGTTCTGCTCCTCGATGCGGGCAAGCTGCTCGGCAACCAGCTTTTCGCGGGCGGCAGCGGCTTCTTCCAGCGCCGATACGCGTTCCAGCGCCTGCTTCAACTCGGACTTTGCCGTCTCAAGCTCGGCAAGTTTGGCTTCCATCGCTTCACGCTTGCGTCCCGCCGCGCGCTCTCGCTCGGCAAATTCGCTGTTCAGCTTTTCGATATAGCTGTTGACATCCTCGCGGTTGAAACCGCCGAGCGATGTGCGGAAATAGACCATTTTTTCCTTCGGCATACTGTCTTTGGACATCTTGCACCTCAAAAAAGTATAATTTGACTCACATACATAATATAGCACAATTCGACCGCCGTGGCAATAGCTTTTTGCGGAAAGCCGTCACCGTTGCCGCGCACCGTAGTCCGCGATGTCGTCGATCTCGGTCTCGCTCACATCGGAGGAGAAGCGGTCAATGCGGGTGTACGCCTCCGGCACCTTGCCTACAATGACGGTTTCGGCAACGCAGACTTCCGTCGGCACGGCAAAGGTCCGCACCGCGCCCGGCAGCAGCGCCGTGACCTCGACGGTCACGCACAAAAGCACGCGATGCAGCGTCTGGTTGATGCCGCTCTCGACAAAGTCGCCGCGCACCGTGCAGGTGATTTTCTGCGAGACCGCCAACTTTACGCGCACGTCCGGCCCTTTGCCGGACAAAAGCGCGCTGCCGGAGAGACTGCCGAGCGGGATGCGCACGGTCATGCGCTCTTTCGTCAGTGCCTCGGCGGCGTCGCTTGCCACATCGCCGGACAGTTTGGCGAGGCGGGGCGAATTGGTCTCGACCGAGACGACGCTGCCGTCCTCGCCGAAATGCAGGCGCACGAAGTCGGCGTAGCCGTCGCCGCTTGTCTGCATCCGCTCCCGCACGATTCGGTTTATCGCCTCGGTGAGCTCGGTCGTGCATCTCGCCTTTGCCAGCGGCAGCAGGACGGGCAGAATCTGCAAATTGTAGATAAGTACGCAGATAATCAGCAAAAACAGGGCGAAAACGGCGAATTTCGTCCCGCGTCGCCGCGCTTTGCGCTGTTGTTTCGGTCCGGGCAGCCCGCATAATGGCATGCAATCACCCCCATGTTCACAGGGTATGCAGTGCACGGCGCGGGCGTCCGTCAGCCCTCGGGGGCGTCTTTTTTCGGCTGTGGGCGCGGCGGCTTGACACCGGAGAGCGGATTCTGCTCCATGGCGCTCTCCATACCGGCGCTGCTGACATGCGTGTAGATTTGCGTGGTGTTCAGCTGCTCATGTCCGAGAATGTCCTTCAGCACGCGCACATCCACATGCCCGGTCTGATACATCAGCGTGGCGGCGGTGTGCCGCAGCTTGTGCACCGAGTAGCCCTTGTTTTCCAGCCCGGCGGCTTTCAGGTATTTGCCGATCATCCATTGCACGGTCTTGTTGCTGATGCGCTGCCCGCGGCTGCTCAGAAAGAGGGCGGGGCAGGCGGCGGTTTTTTCATCGAGGTTTGCACCGCGCACCGCAAGATAGTCGGTGAGCGCCGCGCGGCAGGCATTGTTCAGATAAATGATGCGCTCCTTTGCGCCCTTGCCGGTGACACGCACCGAGCGCAGGTCGCCGTCCATGTCCCGCATGTCGATGCCGCACAGCTCGGAGAGACGCATCCCGCAGTTGAGAAACAGCGTGGCAATGGCGTAGTCCCGCCGCACGGATTTGGATACCGTGTCGCTTGCAATCGCGTTCAGCAACGCAAGGCTTTCCTCGGCGGAGAGAAACTTCGGCAGGGTCTTTTCTTTTTTCGGTGTGTCGATGTCCACCGCCGGGTTTTTCTCCAACAGGTGTCGCTTGTTGACAAGATATTTATAGAAGGATTTGATGGCGGACAGCTTTCTCGCCTTCGCCGCACGACGATTTTGCAGTACAGTGTCGGTGTAGAACAAAAATTGATAGATATCTTCCGGACGGATGGCATCCGCAAAGGCGAGATCGACGCCTGTGATGTCCGTTTCTTCCAGCTCTGCGGCGCTCGGCTCGTGCCCGAGCTGCTTTACCGCGCACATATAGCGAAAAAAAGTGCGCAAATCGAGGAGGTATTCCTCCACCGTCAACTTGGAGCGATTTTCAATGCCGCCCTTGTAATGTGCAAAGTCAAGGAGAATCGGCGGTAGTGTGGCACGGTCAATTTCGTTATGCGGTTGGACAGGCATGGCGGCACCTCCGTTTCTGCTCTCTATTATACAAAATTCTTTTGCAAAAGAAAAGAGAAATGTGAAAAAAACGCGATTTGTCTTGCAGGGAATCGCAAAATCAGCTATAATAGTTAAACATGCATGGAAGTACCACGGAGGGAAACATAGATGGAAAGAATCAAAGCGCGTTCGGGCGCAATCGGGCGTCTGATGGTCACACATATCGGTATGGCGGTGTTCGGCACGGTGCTGTATCTGTGGACATGGCAGCTCGGGAGTGGGCCCGCCCTTGTCGGCGGCATTTTTGCTGCGCTGTTTTATGCCGCGATGGTCTATGTGCCGATGTGGGAACTTGGCGCCAAGGACAAACCGGCGATTGATGCGGGGAGACTGGTCGATTACCGCGGCGACGGCTTTTGGATTGCGGCGGTTGCACAGATTCCCGTGTTCTTGCTCACGCTGATTTATTTTATCTGCGGACTTGCTTCGCAGGCGGCGCTTGCGGATTCGATTCGCGCAGTCTGCTATGCGATTCTCGTCCTCGTGGACGGCTGTTTCACCGGTATCATGATCACGCTTGCCCCCGGTGGGAAGAACTACCTTGTTGTGGCGGCTGTATTTTTTGCCGCAGTGCTCTATGTTATCGCCGTCAGCGGCGTTTCCTACTTGCTCGGGACGAAGGAATTCCGCCTGTTTCCGAAGAAAAACGACAAGGCATGAAGTACAGGCAGATCATCTGGGATTTCAACGGCACGCTGCTCAATGATGTTGCAGAAACGCTGGAGGCAACCAATGCTTTACTGGCACGCCATCATAAGCCCGTGCTTGCCGATGCGGACGCCTATCGCCGCGTTTTCGGCTTTCCGGTCATTGATTATTACGAGAAAATCGGGCTGGAACGCGACAATTTCGAGGTCTACGCCGATGAATGGGTCGCGGAATACAACCGCCGTGCGCCGCACGTCGGGCTGTATCCCGGCTGCCGCGAGGCGCTGGCTTTCTTCAAGGCTGCCGGATGCAGACAGTATCTGCTGTCCGCCACCGAGCGGGAGATGCTTGCAGGGCAGCTTGCGCCGCTCGGTATTGCGTCATTCTTTGATGACATTATCGGACAGGACGATACGCGGGCGCACGGCAAACTTGCGACAGCCGTCGAATGGTCAAAGAAAGTCAATCTTTCCGAAGCACTTTTGATTGGAGATTCACTGCATGACGCGGAGGTTGCAGCGGCAATCGGCGCGGACTGCGTGCTGCTTGCCTGCGGTCACCAGGATCGCGAACGGCTTACGGCAACCGGCTGCCGCGTGTTTGATACGGTCTGCGACCTGCTGCGCGCCGCCGAGGAGGGGAAACTGTGATGGACATCATACTCGACGCGGACGGGGAAGACCTGATTCGCGACACGCACTTTGACATCGCCGTGCCGGTGCATGTGGAGACCTTTGACGGCGAGACGAAAATCTTTGCATATCCGTCGGTTCGGACGCTGTGCGAAAACTATGCCGCAAGGTTTGCGGACGATTTGTACAGCGAAGCCGCTACTGCCTTTTTGCAGGATGGTTGTGCTGCGTTTTGCAAGTCACTCGGCTATGCGATGGACAGGCATTCCGCCGTGGTCGGCTACAACTTTTTGTCGCAGGAGGACGCAGCTGCGGACGGCACGATCTGCAAGCGGATTCGTCGCGACGGAAAATATAAAAATTTGACCACATTTGACCTTTCGGCTTGCCTTGCCGCCGAGCGCGTGATTTTCGCCGTTGTCTCGGAGGACGCAATCGTGTCGCTTGCGGTCTCCTGCGAGGCACCGTATGGGGGAGAAGAAGGCACGCCGATCGAAATCAGCGTGGAGACGGCGCCCGACTATCGCGGGCGCGGGTATGCCACGGCATGCGTGCGCACGCTTGCCGCTTATCTTGCGGCGCGCGGATATCGGACGCTCTATAAATGCAGAAAAGAGAATGTTGCCTCCGCCTGCGTGGCACGCGGCGCAGGCCTCGTGAAGACGGGCGATTTTGCCTACTTTGTATACAGGAAGAACGGGTGAAGCATGGCTTTTGATGCCGGAATGATGCGCGCCGTCGTTTGGGAAATCAACCGAATGACGAAGGACGCGCGCGTGGAAAAAATACAGCAGCCGCAGAAGGACGAGATCGTCATCACCCTCCATTCGGCGGCGCAGCGCAGTGATTTGCGCCTTGCCATCAATGCGGGCGCAAACAATCCGAAGCTCGGTTTTACCACCGCAGCCAAGGAGAATCCGGCGGCAGCGCCGATGCTGTGCATGCTGCTGCGCAAGCAGCTCGGCGGCGGCAAGCTGGTCGCCGCACGGCAGGTCGGCTTTGACCGCGTCTGCGAGTTGGAGTTTGCCAGCCGTGATGAGATGGGCTTTGCCGTCACGCGCTATCTGATTGCGGAGATCATGGGTAAGTACAGCAACCTGCTGCTTGCCGACGAAAACAAAAAGATTATCACGGCGCTGCACCTGGTTGACTTCTCCACCAGCCGCCTGCGGCAGATTTTGCCCGGCATGACCTATGAGCTGCCGCCTGCGCAGGACAAGGCAGACTTGTTTACAACCGACAGGGCGGCGCTTGCCGCCGCCCTTGCAGCGGCGGACGGCTCCATGCCGCTCCACAAGTTCATTCTGAATCGCTTCCTCGGCATCTCGCCGCTGGTCGCGCGCGAGCTTGCCTTTCGGGCAACCGGGCGCACCGATACGCCGGTGGCAACCGTGCAAACCGAAGATTTATTTTTGACCTTCACTGACTTTATTCGCATTTTTGACGAGCATGATTATGTGCCGACGCTGGTCTACGGCGAGGACGACACCCCGGTGGAGTTTTGCTTCACCGAGCTGCGCCAGTACGGTGCAGGCGTGAAGACAGAACGCTTCCCGACCTTCGGCGCACTGCTCGACGCCTACTTCGGCAAGCGCGACCTCGCCGAGAAAATCAAGCAGCGCGGGCAGGACATCATTCACCTTTTGTCGCATGCCAATGCGCGCCTCGAAAGAAAGCTGGATGTCCAGCGTGAGGAGCTTGCCGCCTGCGACGAGGGGGAGACTTACCGTCTGTACGGCGATCTCATTACGGCAAATCTCTATCAGTTGAAGCGCGGCGCTGAATCTGCGGCATTGCCGAACTATTACAGTGACGCCTGCGAGACGGTGACGGTGCCGCTGGATTCACGGCTCACACCGTCGCAGAATGCACAGCGCTATTATAAGAAGTACAACAAGAGCAAGAACGCGCGCGTCGTCCTGACCGAGCAGATTGCGCTCTCCGAGGCGGAACTGCGCTATCTTGCGACGGTTGCCGCCGCGTTGGAGCGCGCCGAGACCGAAAGCGACCTCTCGGAGATTCGGCACGAACTGTCGGTCAGCGGCTACGCTGCGCGGATGCGCGGCTACAAGCCGGGAAAGACCGCGCCGGTGAAGCCGATGGAATTTCGCACGAGCGGCGGCTATCGTGTGCTGTGCGGCAAAAACAATATGCAGAACGAGTTTGTGACCTTCCGCGCGGCGGGGAAGCTTGACCTTTGGTTTCATGTCAAGGGCTGCCCCGGCTCGCATGTTGTGCTCATCTGCGACGGCGACGAGCCGCCGGAGCGCGACTATACCGAGGCGGCGACTATCGCGGCGACATACTCGAGGGCAGCGGACGGCGGACTTGTTCCGGTGGATTATACACGGGTGAAAAATGTGAAAAAGCCGCCTGCATCCAAGCCCGGCTATGTGACCTATTCCACAAACTATACAGCCTATGTTGCGCGGGATGAAAAACTCTGTGCGCGTCTGCGCGTGAAATAAAACGGGGACACCCGAGCGGGTGCATCCGTGCCTTTTTGACAACGGGGGAGATATTTTGCTTTTCGGAAAACATATCAATCGATATTACATCCGCTATGCGCCGGTGCTGCTGCTCGGCATTGCAATGCTGATTTTAGTGGATGTTGTGCAGCTTCGTGTTCCGGAGCTGTACCGCATGGTCATCAACGGGATGAACACGGGCGTTGTCACAGTCGGCGGCGCGACGCTGCCGTTTGACCTTGATTTTCTGCTCGATAAAATCTGCCTGCCGACCATTTTCATCATTTGCATCATGGTCGTCGGCCGCTTTATGTGGCGGTTCTGCTTTTTCGGCACGGCGATTCGCGTGGAGACCGATCTGCGCGACCGCATGTTTGACCGCTGCCGCGGGCTGTCGCAGGAATACTATCAGGAGAACAAGGTCGGCACGCTGATGTCGCTGTTCACCAACGACCTTGAAACCGTGCAGGACTGCTTCGGCGACGGTGTGCTGATGCTGTTTGACGCAGCGTTTCTCGGCGGACTTGCGCTGTGGAAAATGTACTGTATGAACGGCTTTCTGACGTTGCTTGCGCTTATTCCGATGTCGCTCCTCTTGGTGAGCGGTGCGATTCTTGAAAAATACATGATGAAGAAGTGGGAGACGCGGCAGGCTGCGTTCTCCGCGCTCTCGGACTTCTCGCAGGAGAGCTTTTCCGGCATCGCCGTCATCAAGGCGTTTGTCAATGAGGCGCGGGAGCTTTTGGCATTCCGCAAAATCAACCGGGAGAGCGAAAAAGCGAATGTCGAGTATACCAAACTGTCCACGGCGCTGAATGTGACGGTCACCTTCCTTGTGGAGTCGGTGGTCTGCGTCATTCTCGGCTACGGCGGCTATCTGGTCTACAAGGGCACGTTTGATGCGGGGCAGCTGGTGGAATTCATCGGCTATTTTACGGCGACGGTCTGGCCTATCATGGCGATTTCGCAGATGATTGAGATGGTTTCGCGCGGCAAAGCATCGCTCGAGCGCATCGGTGAGTTGCTGGACGCCGAGCCAAAGGTTGCCGACCGTCCGGATGCTGTTGAAATCCCCATTACGCGCGGCGAAATCGAGTTCCGCCATCTCACCTTCCGGTATCCGGACGGCGAATTTGATGTGCTGCACGATGTTTCGTTCAAAATCGGCGCAGGTGAGCGCGTCGGCATCGTCGGCGACACCGGCTGCGGCAAAACAACGCTGGTCGATCTCTTGCTTCGCACCTACAATGTGCCGGACGGCACGCTGTTTTTGGACGGACATGACATCAATACCCTGACGCTGCACGCCGTGCGGAACGCCATCGGCTATGTGCCGCAGGACAACTTCTTATTCAGCGACACCATCGGCAACAACATCGGCTTTTCGAGCGATACGCCTGCGGAAGAGGCGGTTGAAGACGCGGCGGTGCTGGCGGATGTGGACGACAACATCCGCGAGTTTCCGAACGGCTATGCAACGGTGCTCGGCGAGCGCGGCACGACCGTCTCCGGCGGGCAGAAGCAGCGCATTTCCATTGCCCGCGCGCTGATGAAGGATGCGCCGATTCTGATTCTGGACGATGCTGTCTCCGCCGTGGACACCAAGACGGAGAAAACGATTCTCGCAAATCTCGCGGCACGCCGCGCAGGGCGCACAACGCTGATGATCGCGCACCGCATCTCCACCGTGGCGGACGCGGATAAGATCATCTACATCGAGGACGGCGCGGTTTCCGCCATCGGCACGCACGCCGAGCTGTATGCCGCCTCGGCAGGGTATCGGCGGAATGTCGATTTGCAAAAACTCGAAGACGAGGGGGAGGGAAACAGCCATGCATGAGTATTATCCTCTGCTCGTCGTTGGCGCGATTATCGGCGCGTTCACGGTCTGCTTTGTCACGGCGTTTGCGCTGATGAAGAACAAGAAGCAGGCAATCGGATTTGACCGCCGCATGAAGGACAGCGAGCTGATTCGCCGCCTGTTGGTCTATGCAAAGCCCTATCGGAAGAATTTTGCCCTTGTCGGCTTCCTGCTCCTGTTTTCCATTGCCTATGATGTGCTGGCGCCGGTGCTGGTCGGCAAAATCGAAGAGCTGGTCAAGGCGGATTTTGCGCTCGACCGTCTGTTTACGCTGGTCGCGGTCTATGCGTCGATTCTGGTCGTTTCGCTGGTGTGCACCTATGCGCAGTCAATTCTGCTGCAAAAGACCGGGCAACGGATCCTGACCGAGATTCGCGAGGACTTGTTCCACCATATCGAGAGCCTTTCGCACGACCAGCTCAGCAAAATGCCGGTCGGCAAGCTGGTCACGCGCGAAGTCAACGACACAAATGCGGTGTCCGTGCTGTTCATCAACCTTTTGCCCGGGCTTGCCAAAAATGCTTTTGTGGTCATCGGCGTGCTCGTCGCCATGCTGTGCCTGAACTTTGAACTGACGCTGATGGTACTTTGCTTTGTGCCGTTTGTCGTACTGTTCACCGTCATTTTCCGCAAGTTCTCACGCCGCGCGCACCGCAAGGTCAAGGACGGCACCACCGACATCAACACCTATCTTTCCGAGAACCTGTCCGGCATGAAAATTACACAGATTTTCTGCTGCGAGGACCGCAAGATGCGTGAATTTGCCGAGAAGAACAAGCAGCTCGGCCGCGCCAAGCATGAGCAGATATTCGTGTTCAGCGTGTTCCGCCCGGTGGTGTACATGCTGTACATTTCTTCGGTGCTCTGCCTGTTCTATCTCGGCGGCAGAGGCTACATTGACGGGGTCAGCTTCCTTGGGCAGACGCTCGGCGCAGGGACGGTCGTCACCTTCTATATGTACCTGTCGAAGTTCTTCACGCCGATCCAGAACCTTGCCGAACAGTTTAACCGCTTGCAGGCGGCATTCGCCTCGGCGGAAAAGATATTCACCGTGTTTGATATCGAGCCGGATGTGGTGGATGAGCCGGACGCAAAGCCGCTGGACACCATCCGCGGCGAGATTGAGTTCCGCGATGTGTGGTTTGCCTACAATCCGGGCGAATGGGTGCTGCGCGGGGTTTCCTTCCATGTCTCTCCGCGGGAGACTGTGGCGTTTGTGGGTGCAACCGGTTCCGGCAAGTCCACGATTCTGTCCCTGATCTGCCGCAACTACGACATTCAGAAGGGACAGATTCTCATAGACGGCATCGACATCCGCAAGATTACCATCGCGTCGCTCCGCCGTCATTTCGGGCAGATGCTGCAGGACGTCTTCCTGTTTTCGGGAACCATCCGCAGCAACATCACGCTCGGCGACGAGAGCATTGACGACAATGCCGTGATGGCTGCCTGCCGCTATGTCAATGCGGATTCCTTTATTTCGAGACTGGAGCGCGGGCTTGATGAGGCCGTGCGGGAACGCGGCAACAATTTCTCGGCAGGACAGCGGCAGTTGCTCTCCTTTGCGCGCACGGTCGTGCACAAGCCGGATGTGATGATTCTCGATGAGGCGACGGCAAACATCGATACCGAGACCGAGATTCTGATTCAGGATTCGCTGGAAAAGATGATGAACATCGGCACGGTGCTGATTGTGGCGCACCGCCTGTCCACGATTCGCAATGCCGACAAAATTATTCTGCTGTCGCACGGCGAAATTCTCGAGGAGGGGACGCACCATGAGCTGCTTGCCCTCCATGGGCTGTATCACAAGCTGTATACGCTGCAATACACCAAAGAACAACTGCAAAAAGCATAAGAAAACCGCCTGTGCATCGCACAGGCGGTTTTCGGTTATGTTTATGCGGGCTGCGGCTCACTTGCAAACTGCTTTTTGAGCGCGTGACGGAAATACAGAATCTCGAAGATTGCCGTCAGCGTCCAGGAGCAGACATAGAGCAGATACAGCGAGGGAATCGTGTGGAAGTACGCAAAGATGGTGTACACCCACGCGATGCGGAATATGCAGGAGCCGGAAATCACGATAATCGTGGGGACGACGGTCTTGCCGAGACCGCGGGAGGCGGCGATGGTGCAGTCCATAAAGGCGGAGACGCAGTAGGAAAACGCCATGATGGAAAGCCGCTTCATGCCCGCGTCAATGACATCGGCATCGCGCGAGAACAGCATGAGAAACGGGCTTCCGCAGAAAAACAGCAGCACGCCGCCGACAAAGGCAATCAGAAACGAATAGACAACGCTGATTTTGTAGCTTTTCATCACGCGGTCCTTTTTGCCTGCGCCGAGGTTCTGCCCCATGAAGGTGGTGCAGGCGACATAGAACGCCGCCATCATATCATAGATCAGCGCGTCCGCATTGGCTGCGGCGGAGTTGCCCTCCACCATCAGCGTGTCAAAGGAGTTGACCGCCGCCTGAATGAAGAGGTTGGCCACGGCGAAGATTGCATTTTGCAGCGCGGTCGGCAGACCGAGCATCAGCACGGTCTTGGTGATCACGCCGTCAATCCGCATCTCGCGCAGGGAGAGCGCATATTCCGTGCCGCAGGTGAACAGGCGGCGCAGGATCAGCAATGCGGAGAGGTATTGCGAAATCGCGCTTGCCAGTGCCACGCCCATGACGCTGAGGTTGCAGACAATGACGAAGAACAGGTTCAGCGCAATGTTGACCATGCCCGCCGCGAACAGGTAGTAGAGCGGGCGTTTCGAGTCCCCGGCGGCGCTGAGAATGCCGCTCCCGAAATTGTAGACGGCGAGTGCGGGTGTGCCGAGCAGATAGACGCGCATGTAGAGAATGGCGTCTGCCAGCAGCTCGTCCTTGGTGTTCAGCACAATCAGCAGCTTGTCGATGAGCAGCAGCCCGAGCGCCATGATGGAAAAGCCGTAAATCAGGGAGATAAGGAGGGAAGAGTGCACGGTCTTTCCGATGCGCAGGCGGTCGCCTGCACCCTCATAACGGGCGGCAATCGCGTTGATGCCGCCGCCCATGCCGATGAGCAGCCCTGTGAAGAGGGATACCGCCGTCGTGCAGGAGCCGACTGCGCCGAGTGCTTCCTTGCCCGCAAACTGCCCAACCACGGCAATATCCGACATGTTGAACAGCACCTGCAACAGGTTTGAGCACATCAGCGGGATGCTGAAGATAAAAATGTTTCTCCAAAGAGAACCGTCGGTCATTTTGACCGCGCTGGAATCTTTCATAGTTGAACCTCGGCACATCCTTGTGCCATTTGTGAAAAATCAGTAGTGATACTTTTGGCGCTTGCCAAGGATAAATGCAGCAGAGAGAACGAAGGCAAGCACTTCAGCGACCACCGTCGCCCACCAGATGCCGTCCAGCTTAAAGAGGAGCGGCATAAGCAGAACGGCGGAAAACTTGAAGACGAACGTGCGCAGGAAAGAGATTGCGGCAGAAACGCCGCCGTTGTTCAGCGCGGTGAAGAACGAAGACGCAAAGATGTTGAAGCCTGCAAACAAGACAAAGAGCGAGAAAATGCGGAAACCGTGCACGGTCATATCGAACAGTTCCTTGTCATAGCCGACAAACATATGCGCAAGCGGCCCTGCCAGTAGCTGTGCGGCAATCAGCATCAGCACGCCGCCGCCGAGCATCAGCAGGATGCTCTTGTGCAGCATGTTCTTCAGCTCTGCATGGTTTTCCGCGCCGTAGTGATAGCTGATAATCGGCGCAGAGCCGATGGAATAGCCGACAAAGATTGCCACAAAGATAAACTCGACATACATCAGCACGCCATAGGCGGCAACGCCGTCCTGCCCCGCGTATTTGAGCAACTGAAAGTTGTAGAGCATGCCGACGACGGATGCCGTGATATTGGAGACCAGTTCGGAGGAGCCGTTTGCCGATGCGGCGAGAATCGGTCGCCACTTGAGGCGGGTCTTTGTCAGGCGCAGCAGGCTGTCGTTCGGGCGCAAAAAGTAGACAAAGGGGATGATGCCGCCCACGCATTGGCTGATGCCGGTGGCGATTGCCGCACCGGCGACACCCCAGTGGAATGCGCCGACAAACAGCACGTCCAGAATCATGTTGGTGAAACCCGCCGCCAGCGTCGCGACAAGCCCGAGACGCGGCTTTTCGGCGGCAATCAGGAAGCTCTGAAAGAGGTTCTGCAGCATGAACGCCGTGTTGAAGGCGATGACGATTCTGCCGTAAATCACGCAGTCTTCGAGCATCGCCTCATCTGCGCCGAGCAGAATCGAGATCGGTCGCATGAAAACAATGCCGATGATCGAGATGATGACGCCGACAAGCAAGGTGATCCAGACCATCATGGTAAAATAGCGGTTTGCCTTCTCGGGCTGCTTTTCGCCGAGCGTCTTGGCAACAAGCGCGCTGCCGCCCGTGCCGAACATAAAGCCGATGCCGCCGAAGATCATGACGAACGGCATAATGAGGTTGATGGCGGCGAAAGGCGTTTTGCCGACGAAATTTGAGACGCAGAGCCCGTCCACCACGCCGTAAATCGAGGTGAACACCATCATGATGATGGACGGCAGGACAAAACGCAGCAGCTTTTTATAGGTGAAGTGGTCGGAAAGCTGGATTCTCATCTGCCGCTCTCCTCAAACCGCGCACGGATATAGGCGGCAATCTCCGGCACAATGTTTTTGATGCTGACGCCGGATGTGCTGATGCAGAGGTCGTAGCCGTGCATGTCGCCCCACTTGAGGGCGGAGATGAAGTCGTGGTTCGCCGCGCGGGCGCGGTCAACCTGTTTGCACTTTTTCTCGTAGTCGCGGTCTGTCAGCGCATCCTCGCCCGCATTCGCGCGCCCGCGGCAGCGGGCAATCTTGGACGGCATATCCGCGTAGACAAACAGGCGCAGCGGATGGTACTCCTCGAGCAGCGCGTCCGCGCTTCTGCCAACAATGACGCAGTCGCCGCGCGCCGCCAGCGAGCGCACGATCTTGTGCTGCTGTGCCAGCAGGGACGCCGTGGTATTTACGCTGTGCGGCAGGCTGAAGGTGCGCGAGTAAGTGATGGGGAAAGCACCTGTTGAAATGCCTGTGTCCAGCGTCCGCTCGATATAGTCCGCATCCAGCGAGGTCTTCTCGGCAATCTCCGTGATGATCTCACGGTCAAAATAGGCAATGCCGAGCGCATCGGCAAGCCGCTTGCCAAGCTCGCGGCCGCCGCTGCCGAATTCACGGCTGATTGTAATAATTCGCATGAAATCCTCCAAAACGCAAAAAAAGGACAAGAAACCGGGGCATACCCGACATCTTATCCGGCAGAACGCATACTTCTGCCCTCCGATGAGCGAAACAAGTATAGCACAGCCGCATCTGAAAGTAAAGGGCTTTTGCGAAAAAAGTCTGCTCCAAGGAGCAGACTTTTTTCGCACTTATTCGGCAATCAGAATATAAGGATAGATTTCCTGCGCACCGTTCGAGAAATAGACTTCCGTGCGCGGATGCGTCTCATGCAGCCACGCTTGCAGAGCGCTTTGGTCGGCAGCAGACGCATCCACGCCGCAGAATACGGTCAGCATGGATTTGCGCTTGTCGGAAAGCAAACGGTCAATCAGCGCCTCGGTCACGGTGACGGCGTCGCGGTCGGCGGCGACGGTTTCCTTGCCGACAAAGGCAATATAGTCGCCGTTTGTAATCTGCACGCCGCTCAGGTTGGCATCGCGGATGGCAGTGGACACGCAGCCGGTGGTGACGCGCTGCATCGCTTTCAGAATCTCTTTTTCAACGGCGTCGGCGCTTTCGGCATCGGGGTCGATTGCCGTGATGCCGACATAGCCTGCACCGAGGTCCTTGCTTTCAATCACGCGCACATCCGCCCCGCGGTAGATGGATGCCGCTTGTTTGGCGGCAAGATAGATGTTGCCGTTGTTGGGGAAGACAAAAATGTGTTCGGCAGCCACCTTGTCAAAGGCGCGGAGAAAATCGCCGGTGGAGGGGTTGCTGGTCTGTCCGCCCGCCACAATCTCGTCCACGCCGAATTCGCGGAAGGTTGCCTCAATGCCGCTGCCGCTGCATACGGCGATGCTGCCGTAGCGCTTGCGCGGCTGCGCCTTTTCAGCGCTCTTTTCCGCACCGGCAACCAGCGTTTCGTTATGTTGGAGCGACATGTTTTCAATCTTCAGCGTGATAAATTCGCCGAAGGCGTGGCAGAATTCGAGTACGCGCTCGGGCGTCATGGTGTGCACATGCACTTTCAGAATCGTGCCGTCCACCACGGCGACCACCGAGTCGCCGACCGAGGCGAGAAAATCGGTGACCGCTTTCAGGTCAAAGGCGGCAAGGTCGGTCTTCTTGCTTTGCAGCTGCAAAAGCAGCTCGGTGCAATAGCCGTAGGTCATTTCGCTCTCGCTGTCAAACACAGCGACGCTCGTCGGTGCCGGCTGCACGGCGGGTACACCGTCGTCGGTATAGGCAATGCGCTCGCCGCGCAGCACGCGGTTGAAGCCCTGCATGATGTAGAGCAGTCCTGCACCGCCGCTGTCGATGACGCCTGCCTCTTTCAGCACGGCGAGAAACTCCGGCGTGCGCTGCAGGGATGCATACATCTCCTCGGTCAGATCTGCGAACAGGGAAGTGATGGTGCTTTCCTCGGTAATGTGGGCAACGGCGTATTCCACCGCCTCGCGCGCAACGGTGAGAATTGTGCCCTCCGTCGGCGTCAACACAGCGCGATACGCCTGCTTCACCGCGGTTTCCAGTGCGGCGCCGATTGTGCGGCAATCCGCCTTTTCACAGCCGTCAAACCCCTTTGCCATGCCGCTGAAAAACTGCGACAGGATGACGCCGGAATTGCCGCGCGCGCCGAGCAGCATACCGTGCGACAGTGCCTGCATCACTTCGGACAAATTATCGGAATCCATGCGGTCGAGCGCGGCGACGCCGCTCTCAATCGTGCGGAACATATTGACGCCTGTGTCGCCGTCCGGGACGGGGAACACATTCAGCCGATTGACCTCTTCCGCTTTATCTTTCAGTACGGCAGCGCCGCCGTGCGCCATTTTGGACAGCAGCGCGCCGTCCAGATACGCGGGCGCCTCTGCGGCGGCAGGTGTCTGCACTTCGTTATCTTGCATGAGTCTTACTCCTTGTGACGGTGATTTAACGCGCGCTGCCCACAAAGAACAGCGCCAGCGTGCCGGGACCGGAATGCGCGCCGATGACCGGGCCGACATCCGTAATCAGCTCGACCCTTGCGCCGTATTCTTCGGCAAGCATGTCCCGCAGTGCTTCGGCGTCCTCCGGGCAGTCGCCGTTGGAGATGAACACCGTGCCGTTCTTTTTGTCAAGCGCGAGTTCGCCGTAGCGGTCGGCGAGGGCGCGGATGGATGCCTGTCTGCCGCGCGCTTTGGAGACATTCACGAGATGTCCTTCGTTGTCCACATGCAGCACCGGCTTGATGCCGAGCATCGTGCCGATCAAGGTGGCGGCGGGGCTGATTCTGCCGCCGCGTTTCAGGTAAACAAGGTCGTCCACCGTGAACCAGTGGCAGATGTGCAGCCGTGTGTCGAGCACAAACTTTTCGACCTCTTCCAGCGAGGCGCCTTTCGCCATTTTTTCGGCGGCGAGGTAGATAAGAAGCCCGAAGCCTGCCGAGGCGCAAAGCGAGTCGACGGCGACCAGTTTGCGCTCCGGATACTTGTCACTGAGGTCGGCAAGCGCAAACCGCCCGGAATTATAGGTCGTGCTGAGCCCGGAGGAAAACGCGATGTAGAGGATGTCATGCCCGGCGGCAATCTCCTCCTCAAACGCTTCACGGAAACCTTCGGTGTTGATGGCGGCAGTCTTGGCGACGCCGCCCGCCCGCATTTTTGCATAGAAGTCCTTTGCAGGCACATCGCGGTCGGCATGCTCTGCCTCGCCCTCAAAGGCGAAAGTCAGCGAGCGATAGCGGACGCCGAGGCGCGCAAGCAGGTCGTCGGGCAGGTCACATGCAGAATCGGTATAAAGAACATAATCGTTCATCGGAAAACTCCCTTCACAGGTTCGGCAGCAAAAATCTACATTTTATATTAAACGCACTGCCGCCGAAAAAGTCAATCGGTCTTGCCATTAAAAATAATTAAAAGGCTTCAGCCACGCAACAAAACGGCACTATCTGTTGCGTATCCTACACATTCTTTTTGAATGTCAGCGCATAGAAGCAACCGACAAAAATTATAACATATCCGCGCACAGATTTCAATTCCATATCGATATTTTCTGAAAATCATTTTGCAAGACGGTTGACAAAAAAATTCATGTATGCTATAATAAAACATCTTTTTTGCGTGAAAGTACGCATAATTTCGCAGGGGGAGTATCATGGACAATCAAACTTTACAGATCCTGATTGCAATGGTCATTTATATGGCTATCGTTATTGTAATCGGCATTCTTTTCGCCAAACGGGCGAACCAAAGCTCGGAGGACTACTTCCTCGGCGGGCGCACGCTCGGCCCGTGGGTCACGGCAATGAGCGCCGAGGCATCCGATATGAGCGGCTGGCTCTTGATGGGTCTGCCGGGTGTGGCTTACTGGTGCGGCCTTGCCGATGCGGCATGGACGGCTATCGGTCTTGCCGTCGGTACATACCTCAACTGGCTGATCGTATCCAAGCGCCTGCGCCGTTACAGTATTCGTGCAAACAATTCCATTACGCTGCCGGATTTCTTCTCCAACCGTTTCCGTGAGAAGAAGAAGGTCATCATGACCATTTCCGCACTGTTCATTCTCGTGTTCTTCACGGTGTATGCGGCAAGTTGCTTTGTCACCTGCGGCAAGCTGTTCTCCACGCTGTTCGGCGCATCCTATATTTCCATGATGATTGTCGGCGCGGCGTTCGTGCTGCTGTATACGATTCTCGGCGGCTTCCTTGCCGAGAGCGCGTCCGACTTCATGCAGAGCATCACGATGATCGTCGCCCTTGCGGCGGTCGTCATTGTCAGCACAGTGCGCGCGGGCGGTCTCGGCGCGGTGATGGAAAATGCAAAGGAGATTCCCGGTTTCCTCGATTTCTTCGGACTTGCCACGCCGGTGCTCGACGCAAACGGTGAGCAACTTGTGGAGGCGGGGAAGCCCGTGTTCGGCGCTGCTGCCGAATACGGTATGCTGAATGTCTTCTCCATGCTTGCCTGGGGTCTCGGCTACTTCGGCATGCCGCAGGTGCTCCTGCGTTTCATGGCGATTCGCAAGGAGAAGGAGCTTACCCGTTCGCGCCGCATTGCGATGGTCTGGGTCACGATTTCGCTGGCGGTTGCGGTCTTCATCGGCATTGCCGGCAGACAGGTTCTCCCGACCGAGCTGCTCACCAAATCCGCAGCGGAAAACATCTTTATTAAACTGGCGACCGGTTCGCTGCCTGCCATTCTCGCAGGCTTTGTCATGGCAGGCATTCTCGCTGCAACCATCAGCTCTTCCGACTCGTATCTGCTGATCGCGGCATCCGCCTTCGCCAAGAACATTTATCAGGGTGTGCTGAATAAGAAGGCGTCCGACAAGCAGGTCATGACGCTGTCGCGCATCACGCTGCTTGCCATTGCGCTTATCGCCATTGTGATCGCGCTGGATGAAAACAGCGTCATCTTCACCATCGTTTCCTTTGCATGGGCGGGCTTCGGCGCCACCTTCGGACCGTTGATGCTGTTCTCGCTGTTCTGGAAGCGGATGACCCGTGCAGGCGCTGTTGCCGGCATGGTCGGCGGCGCAGGCATGGTCTTCCTCTGGAAGCTCGTGATTTCCAAGCTCGGTGGTGCGTTCGGCATCTATGAGCTGCTGCCCGCATTCCTCTTCTCGTCTATCTGCATCATCGTGGTTTCGCTGCTGACGCCCGCCCCCACTGCCGAGATTCAGGCAGACTTTGACGCGGTCAAGGCAAAAACGGTTGAGTAAAACAGCTAAAGCTAACAAAAAAAGAGATTGCCATACGGCAATCTCTTTTTTGTGTTACGCGATTCAGTTTTCTTCGAGCAAACCGAAGCCTGCCACCTCTGTGGTCGGCAGGGAAAAGACGATAGCACCCGCGGGCGTACCGGGACCTGCCTTGCGCAGAATCTCGCGCATAATCTCTGACTTCTGGTCGGCTGCGGCGACGATGAGAACAAGCTCCTTTTCCTCGGCAATCGAGATGTTGTAGAATTTCGGCGCGTCCTTTGCGCCCGTGCCCTTGCCGTGCAGGACAGTGCCGCCCCGCGCGCCTGCCGCCCGCGCGGCGTTCATCACCATGTCGGTCGAGCCCTCGCTTGCAATCGCCACAATCAGCTCGTAGGCATAATTCAGCGTCGGTGCATGCTTTCCCAGTTTGTTGTCTCCGTTTAAGTAAGCCACGGCTTTGCCTCCTCCGATACTTTTTATTGGGACGGCAATTACAATGCCGTGCCCGGGGACGCCGATGTGCAGATGGCGCTTTTCGGCGGTAATCAGCGCCGCGGTCTTCTCGTCGCTGGCGACGGAAAGAACCACGCGCTTTTCGGTCGATTCAATGCCGAGCAGGTCCAGCATACTCTGCACGGCGGTGCCGTGCCCATGCAAAATGACCGACAGCGGCAGGGACAGCTCCTCGCAGATGGCGGAGAGACGGTCAAGCGAATCGGGATTGATAATCGAGATGACATAATTCATGCGGCATCCTCCCACAGTTCCACAACATCGAAGTCGCCGTATACCTCGGGGACTTTGGCAACGCGCCCCGCTTTCCGCTCGTACAGGAAGCCGACAATCTGAATTGAGAGCAGCGGCATCATTGCCACCATTGCGACCACGCCGAAGGCGTCGGCAAGCACATTGCCGCCGAGTGCCGTGGATGCGCCCATGAAGAATTGCAGCATAAAGGTTGCCGTCATCGGTCCGGAGGCAACGCCGCCCGAGTCAAAGGCAATCGCCGTGTAAATGTCCGGGACGAAGAAAGACAGAATCAGCGCCGCCGCATAACCGGGAAGCATGAACCACAATATGGAAATGCCGGCCATGACGCGCACCATGGACAGCCCCATGGCGAGGGCGATGGCAATCGAGAGGCTGAGCTTGATGGCTTTGCCCGGAATCGCGCCCGCACTGACGGTTTCAATCTGCTTTTCCAGGACGGCAACGGCAGGTTCTGCGGAAATGATGAACCAGCCGAGCAGCATAGCAAGCGGAATGAGGAACCAATAGGTCTTTCCGGCGGTCAGCGCCGAACCGAGCTCTGCGCCGAGCGTGGAAAAGCCGATGTTGACGCCGGTGAGAAACAGCACCAGTCCGACATAGGTGTAAAGCAGCCCGATCAGAATCTTGCAAAGACTGCGCCGCGGCAGCTTCAAAAGGAAGAACTGGAACAGGAAGAAGATGACGGCAATCGGCAGCATGGCAACAGCAGTCTCCTTTAAGTACGCGGGGAGCGCATGGAGAAAGGCATGTCCGATTGCGGTGGTATCGCCGTAGGATGCGGCGCTGATGCCCGATACCGCGTCGCTGTCCCGATAGAAAAAGCCGAGAATCAGCACAGAGAGAATCGGCCCGATGGAGCAGAGCGCGACAAGACCGAAGCTGTCCGCCTCCGCCCGCTTATCGCTGCGGATGTTGGAGACGCCGACGCCCATCGCGAGAATGAACGGCACGGTCATCGGCCCGGTGGTCACGCCGCCGGAGTCGAAAGCGATGCTGAGAAAATCGCGGTCGGCAAAGGCGGCAAGTGCGAAGACCAGCGCATAGAAGCCGATGAGCAGCCAGCGCAGGCGCGCGCCGGTGATGATGCGCAGCATGCAGACCGACATGAAGAAGCCGACGCCGACGCCGACGGTCACCAGCAGCACGATGCTCTTGATGTGCGGCACGGTCTCGGCAAGCACCTGTAAATCCGGCTCTGCAATGGTGATGGCAAAGCCGAGCAGAAAGCTGACGCCGAGAATCAGCGGCAGATTCTTCGTCTTGGTCAGCGCCGTACCGATTTTGTTGCCGATCGGCGTCATGGACTGCTCGGCGCCGAGCGAAAACAGCCCCATGCCGAGGATGATCATCAAGGCGCCGATGAGAAAGCAGAGCAGCAGCTCCGGCTTGGTCGGGGCGATGCACAGGCAGAGCAGCGTCACAATCAGCACGATTGGCAAAACAGAGATGGCGGACTCTTTTACCTTCTCTGCCACCGCGGACCTTGTCGTGTGGAAATTGTCCGATTTGAACAAGCGGTAGTTCCTCCTTAGAGCAGAATAAAATACATATCAATTTTACCATAAAATATGTATAAAAGCAACCCCTGCCGCAAAGCCGGAATATTAAAATTTATGATGATACAGACGGTTTTTTGTGCGTTTTGACCCGAAAGAGCCGCCCATCCGGATTGGATTCGCGAATCCCGCTTGACAGAACGACGTTTTTTCCATATAATCAAGACAGAACTCGACAAAAAAGGAGCTTGCCATGTCTACGCTTGTCTGCCAGCTGATTATCCTGTTCTTTGTTTTCTCGGTCGTCGGTTGGATGATTGAGGTCACGCTGAAGTATATTCAATATCATCGCTTTATCAACCGCGGCTTCATGATTGGACCGTACTGCCCGATTTACGGCAGCGGCGTTGTGGCAATTACGGTCTGCGTCGGCGGTCTGGTCGGGGTAACCGGCTCTGTCGGCGACACTTTCCTTGCCGGATTTGTGATTTGCGGCGCGCTCGAGTACTTTACCAGCTGGTACATGGAGAAGCTGTTCCATGCGCGCTGGTGGGACTACAGTCAGAAACCGATGAATCTGAACGGCCGCGTGTGGATCGGCAATCTGATTCTGTTCGGCATCGCCAGCGTGGCGGTCGTGCGGCTGATTGACCCGGTCTATTTCGGTCTGATCGAAAAAATGCCGGCTTTCTGGCTGCACTTCTGCGCGCTCTGCATTGTCGTCGTCATGCTGACCGATTTTGTCACATCGCATGTGCTGATGAACATTGTCCGCCGCGAAATCGATGCGCAGGAGGGCGACAACACCGAGGAGATCAGCCATCGCGTACATGAACTTCTGCAAAACCGCAGCCTGCTCTTACGCCGTATTCATGAGGCATATCCCGAACTGCAGGCACGCCCGCGCGCCATGATGGAACGCCTGCATGCCGCTGAAAAGGAATTCAAGGCCGCCAACCGCCGCTTCAAGGCGCTCGTGCGCGAGACTGCGCAGGCGCAAAAGAAACAGGTCGGCCAGAGACTGGAAGATTCCGCCCGTCGCCTCGAGGAGGCGCGCGAATCCATGCGTGCGGCAAAAGCCAAACTGCATACGATGCAGCAGAAGCTCCGCCGCCACGAAGACGAGCTGTGAAAACTTCAATATGTAAAATCTCCTGCGGGCAACCGCAGGAGATTTTTTGCGTCGGGGAATTATTTGCCGCAGCCGCAGCCGCGGTTTTTGTCTTTGCCGTCACACTTGTCAAATGCGGGGTTGAAGGCGTAGAAGTTCTTTGAATCGAGGTTATCCTGCGTGATGCGCAGTGCATCGCCGAAGCGCTGGAAGTGCACGACTTCACGCTCACGGAGGAATTTAATCGGTTCGCGTACATCGGGGTCGTCAACCAGGCGCAGAATATTGTCGTAGGTGGTTCTCGCCTTTTGCTCGGCGGCGAGGTCCTCCATGAGGTCGGTGATGACATCGCCCTTGCACTGCAGGGCTGCCGCCGAGAAGGGAACGCCTGCGGCACTCTGCGGATAGATGCCGGTCGTGTGATCGACGAAATAGGTGTCAAAGCCGGCCGCCTTGATTTGGTCGGGCGTGAGATTGCGCGTGAGCTGATAGAGGATGGCGGCAATCATTTCGATGTGCGCCAGCTCCTCTGTGCCGACATCGGTGAGGATGCCGACGACCTTGTCGTAGGGCATGGAATAGCGCTGGTTCAGGTAGCGCATGGATGCGCCGATTTCGCCGTCCGGCCCGCCGAGCTGGCTGATGATGATTTTTGCGGCGCGGGCGTCGGGTGTCTTGATTTTGACGGGGAATTCAAGCTTTTTGTCGTAGGTCCACATCAGTTAGCCT
Organism: uncultured Eubacteriales bacterium; assembly: GCA_934474225.1. Lineage (GTDB taxonomy): Bacteria > Bacillota > Clostridia > Oscillospirales > CAG-272 > UMGS902. The sequence goes on from CAKSLU010000001.1 coordinate 105,613, forward strand.
CACTTTCCCAGGGCCAGGGACCCTGCACCCATTTCCAGGTGTCGCAATCGGTCTGTGACGCGATGGTCAGCGGACCGTATGCCGCCTCGTACTCGGCGGCGTATTTCATATACAGCTCCCGCTGACGGCGGAAGTATTCCAGCGCGCGGCGGCAGTCGGGATGGCCGTCCAGATACAGCCCCGCCTCAATCATGGCAAAGCCGTGCATCTGCACATGGCGCAGCAGCATGGCGCGCGTGTTGTCCCGCCGACAGCCGCAGCCGCGGTTGTTTGCGTTGTTTGTATTGCTTGCGTTTCGGTTGTTCATGTTTCGGTTGTTCATGTTAACCATTGCAGCCACCTCCCATGCAGGCGGGGCCGTAGAAGGGCTTGTCAAGCTCCTCGAAGATTGTGCCGCGCATCAGGGCATCTTCCTCGCAGTAGATCTTCTGCCAGCTTTGCTGCGGCGAATAGACCATGGCGAGGGCAAGCGCATCATTGTCCGCGTCCGGCGTGCAGGGAGACTGCTCCGGGCGCTCCATGCGGGGCGCTGCACTGCGCGTTTCCGCGCCCTCGCGGCAGGCGCAGGGGGCGGTATAGCGCATCGCATCGGCAGCGGTCTGCGCCGCAGGCTGTTCAAACAGTCTTGCGTCCAGTCTGTCGCGGGGCGTGCCGCCGTATTGATTCATATCGTACATCATTTTCAGAAGTTAAACCTTTCCGGAATTGAGCCTTCGGCTCACTTTAATTTTATGCGGCTTTTGCGAAATGGGTCATCCTTGCATAAAATCCGCTTTGCGGGAAAAAATGATGGTGAACATACCAAAAGTTCAAAGGAGACTGATTTATGAAAAAGAATTTCCGCATACTTGCCGCCGCTGTTTTCGCCTGCGTACTGCTCGTTACGGCGTCGGCATCTGCCATTGTTTCCCCTGCGCTGAATGTCCTGTCCAAGCAGAACACGCTGATTAAAAGCGGGCTTGTCTACAGCGACATATACTTTTCCGAGCAGGACTTCAAAAAGTGCCTCGGCCTTTCCGCCATTGACTCGGTCAAGGTGTGCGCACTTCCGCCCGAGAGCGACGGCACGCTGAAACTCGGTACGCTGCAGGTTGCTGAGGGGCAGACCATCCGCTCGGAATACCTGTCCATTCTGCGTTTTGTTCCCGCCAATGAGCAGGTGCGCTATACAAGCTGCACCTTTTCCCATGACGACACTGAGATCCCCTGCACGCTGAATCTGCTGAGCGCCGTCAACTACGCGCCGACCCTCGCCGCAGAGGCTTCTACGGTCAAAACTTATCGCGGCGTTGCCTGCTACGGAAGTCTCCCTGCCAGCGACCCCGAGGGCGACCGCCTGGACTATCAGGTGGTGGAATACCCGGCGCACGGCATTCTGACCATGACCGACCGCGCGCGCGGCGCGTATGTCTATGCTCCGGCAGCGGGATATACCGGCAGCGATGCGTTCACGGTTGTTGTCCGCGATGAATATGGCAACTATTCGGGCACGCAGACCGTTTCCGTACAGGTCGGTAAGAGCGACACGCACTTCACCGATGTGGAGGGACACTGGTGCGAGAATGCAGCCATTGCACTCTATGATGCCGGTATTGCTACGGCTGTGCGCTATCAGAACGGGCTTGCCTTCTGCCCGACCGATGCGGTCAGCCGCGAGGAGTTTGTCACCATGGTGATGAAGACGCTCGGCGTGTCCACGCTGACCGATGCGGAAAGCTCGTTTGCCGACAACAGCGAGATTGCGGTGGAATACCGTCCCTATGTTGCCACGGCGCAGCGCCTGGGCTATATCGGCGGCCGCGAGGTGGACGGCGCGCTCTGCTTTGCGCCGAAAGACTGCATCACGCGCGCCGAGGCAGCCGTGCTGCTGAACAATGTGTTCGGCTATGAGACAAACGGTGCCGTGAGCGTGTTTGCAGACGACGGTGCAATTCCCACTTGGGCGCGCGGCGCGGTGTATGCGCTGACGGCGGCAGGCGTGTTCAACGGCGACGGCGAGGGCGCTATCCGCCCGTCGGCACTGCTCGACCGTGCTTCCACTGTGCAGATGCTGTACAACATCCAATCGAAATAAGTGCAAAACGCAAAAAAGAACCGCAGTCATTATCGACTGCGGTTCTTTTCATGTTTACTTTGCAAACTCGCCCTCGGCGATGGTGATGAGCACGCGCGTCATGGTCTCCAGTGCGAAGACCGGGATGAACTCGTGAATACTGTGGAAGTTGACGCCACCGGTGGAGAGATTGGGGCAGGGCAGACCGCGGAACGAGAGCCGTGCGCCGTCGGTGCCGCCGCGAATCGGCACGACCTTCGGCGTGACGCCGCAGGCACGCATGGCGGACGCCGCATTTTCAATGAGGTGCATGTGCGGCAGAATCTTTTCCTTCATGTTGTAGTAGCTGTCCTTCACCGTCAGCTCGAATGTGCCGGCACCGTGCACGCCGTTCAGGTATTCGCAGAGGTTCATGAGAAAGGCGCGGCGGCGCTCGAAGGAGGCGCGGTCGTGGTCGCGAACCAGCATCTTGAGCTCTGCCCGGCTCTCGTTTCCGCAGATGTCGGAGACATGATAGAATCCCTCATAGCCCTCGGTGTGCGCGGGCGTCTCGGCAGGCGGCAGCATGGAGATGAACTCGGACGCAAGCAGAACGGCGTTCTTCATGCGGTTCTTGGCGGAACCGGGATGGATGTTCACGCCGTGGATGACGACATGCGCCGAGGCAGCGTTGAAGTTTTCGTATTCGATTTCGCCGATTTCGCCGCCGTCGACGGTATACGCCTCTTTGGCAGGGAAGGCATCGAGGTTCAAGAGGTCGGCACCCGAGCCGATCTCCTCATCCGGCGTGAAGCAGACGGCAACGGCGCGGTGCGGAATCTCGGGGTGTTCGAGCAGATGCGCGCAGGCGGTGACGATTTCGGCGATGCCAGCCTTGTCATCCGCGCCGAGCAGCGTGGTGCCGTCGGTGACGATCAGGTCCTTGCCGACATAATCGTCAAGGGACGGGAAGCGGGATGCCGACAGGACTTCGCCGTTTGCCAGCACCAAATCCTCGCCCGTGTAGCGGACAATGGAGGCGCAGACATTTTTGCCGCTGACATCGGGTGAGGTGTCCATGTGCGCAATCAGCCCGATGGCGGGCATGGATTCGCAGTCTGCCGAGGCGGGCAGAAAGGCGTAGACATAGCCGTTTTCATCCATGCGGGCGTCCGCCATGCCGATGGAGGTCAACTCTTTGACCAAAGTTTCGCCGAAGACGCGCTGCCCCTGTGTGGTAGGCGACGCCGTACCCTCTTCTTCGGAGGTGGTTTCAAAGGAAACATAGTGTAAGAAGCGTTCTGTGACATTCATATCTGTGCGTTCTCCCCAAAAAGGTATCGTTTTTTACAGTATAACACGAAATAGTGCCGAAAACAACGGTTTTGCATTGATTTTGCGCTCCGGTTGTGCTATGATGCAAGCAGAATTGCTCTGAAAAGAGGGAACATCATGAAAGTCAGAAAGTTGGTTCTTGCGGCGCTGTTTGCGGCACTCGCTTACTGCGCGACGCTGGTCATTCACATTCCGTCGCCGATCGGCGGCTATCTCAATCTCGGCGACTGCATCGTGCTGCTTGCCGGGTGGTTGCTCGGTCCCGCTTACGGTGCGGTTGCCGCCGGTCTCGGTCCGGCGCTGGCGGATCTGACGCTTGGTTATGCCGCCTATATTCCCGGCACTTTTGTCATCAAGGCGCTGATGGCGGTCGTTGCCTATTTTGCGGCAAAGGCTGTGCCCGGCAAGTCCGTAGTTAAGTCTGCGGTCAGCGGTGTGCTGGCGGAGGTCGTCATGGTCGGCGGTTACTTCTGCTTTGAGGCGGTGATTCTCGGCTACGGTCTCGGTGCGGTTGCCGGGGTTGCCAGCAACCTCATGCAGGCACTGGCAGGCATCATCTGCGCCGTGCTTGTCAAGCTGATTCTTGACAAGAAGAATTTGTGGAAATGGTAAATCGCTCGTTTCTCCTCTTCGACCTCGACGGCACGCTGACCGACCCTGCGCTCGGCATCACAAATTCCGTGATGTACGCGCTCCGAAAGCTCGGCGCGCCGGTTGAAGAACGGAGTTTTTACTATCGTTTTATCGGTCCGCCGCTGCTCGATTCCTTTGCGCACTACTGCGGCTTTTCACCCGAGAAATCGCGCGAGGCGCTGCGGTTGTATCGGGAGTACTTCACGGACAAAGGCATCTATGAAAATACGGTCTACGACGGCATTCCGGCGCTGCTTGCGGATTTGCAGCGCGTCGGATATAAGCTGGTGGTCGCCACCTCAAAGCCGGAGGTCTATGCCAAGCAGATATTTGACCATTTTGACATGACGAAATATTTTTCGTTCATCGGCGGCGCGGACCTGGAGGAGACCCGTGCGACAAAGGACGCCGTCATTCGCTATGTGCTTGAGAGCATCGGAAATCCCGCGCCCGATGCGTGCCTGATGGTGGGCGACCGCGAATACGATGTGCGCGGCGCGCACGCCCTCGGCATGGATGCCGTCGGCGTGCTTTACGGCTACGGCTCACGCGCAGAGCTTGCCGCTGCCGGGGCATATAAAATTGCAGAGAGCGTCGCCGATTTGCGGTGCCTGTTGCTCGGTTAAGTCAAAAAAGAAGCTGCGAAAGCAGCTTCTTTTTTTGACCTTATCTGACTTTAATAGAAGGTTGCGACCGGTTCTTCGGGCGCTGCGGTCTTCTCGATTTTCTCTGCGTGAATGACGGGACCTTTTCTGCCGTAGAGCGCATTGAAGCGAATCTCCACCTTGCCGGTGACCTTGACCCAGTCGCCGTTCTTCAGGTCGCCGCGATGCTCGGTCTTGCAGACAAAGCCCGCAAACATGACATCGTTGGCGCAGCAGGTCATCAACTTTCTGCCGCCGACAAAGGTGTCGGCGGGAAACTCCTTGCCGATAGCGACAAGCGCGGTAAAGGAGACAGTCTTGCCGTCATACTTGTTCATGTCCTCGGTGGTGTCACGGTACCAGAGTGCATAGTCGCGGTCGGCAATCTCCACAACCGGGGCATCCAAATCAAAGGGCAGCGGGTCAACAATGTCGTCGTATTCCGCCGTGCCGTCGGTGTATTCGTAGGCAATGTCGGTCTTGCGGCTGATGGCGCGCACCAGTTTGTGCAGCGCGTCCTTGTCCACATCCTTTTTGCAGCGGTTGAAGATGACCAGCTCGCAGCTGCTCATCTTGTCATAGACGAGGTTGCGCATGTTTGCGTTGTAGCTCTCGATGGTGTTGGCATCGGCAAACATCATCTCCTGATACACGACCCATTCCTCGGGCATCAGCTGATAAAAATCGTTCAGCATCCACATGCCGTTGTATTCGACGATAACCTTGGTCGCCTTTGCTTCGGCGGTCAGCCGCTTGAGATGCTCCTCATTGAATTCGGACATGTCTCCGAGCGTGCGGACGGTGACATTCTTCATGTAAGGCGCGTTCGGCTCGTATTCCTCTTCGCCCTCCTCGCAGACCAGCAGCAGCGTCGGCTCCTTGTCGTTGAAGCGCTTATCCTGCAGGGTCTCGCGGATGAACTTGGTCTTGCCCGCGTCGAGAAAACCGGTGAACAGATAGACCTGTACTTCTTCCATCGTATGCTCCAATCAGATTTTGAAGAGCTTTGCAAGCTCGGATTCGTTGATTTTTGAGCCGATCACGCAGATCTTGCCGGTGACATCGGCGCTGCCCATGCGTACATCGGATTCCTCGGGGACATAGTCGAAGTGAATCCAACCGTCTGCCGCGGGAACGATACCCTTGGAGCGGAGAATGTAGCCGAAGCGGGCTTCATCGCCGAGGGCAGACAGAATTTCGCGAATCTCGTCGGTCGTGTACTTGCGCACGGTTTCAAAGCCGACCGAGGTGAATACCTCATCCGCATGGTGGTGACCGTGATGGTCATGATGGTGTTCATGGTCGTGGTCATGGCAGCAGCAATCGTCGTGATCGTGCTCATCGTGCTCATGGTGATGTTCGTGTTCATCGTGGTCGTGATGGTGCTCATGCTCGTCATGTTCGTGCTCATGCGCATCATCGTCATCATCATGGTCGTGATGGTGACCGCAGCAGCATTCGCCGTCTTCATCGTGATGGTGATGATGCTCGTGCTCGTGTTCTTCCAGCTCGTGCTCCAGTTCTTTTTTCAGCAGTTTTGCATGCTCCATGGCATGAAGGATCTGCTTGCCGTCCAGCATATCCCAGGGCGTGGTGATGATGTTTGCCTCTGCGTTCAGCTCGCGCAGGAGGGCGGTCGTCTCCGCCAGTTTTTCCTCGGTGGCATCCTGCGAGCGGCTGAGGATGATGGCGCGCGCGTTCTCCACCTGGTTGCAGAAGAATTCGCCGAAATTCTTGAGATAGACCTTGCACTTCTTGGCGTCCACGACCGTGGAGAAACTGTTCAGTTTGATGTCGTCGCGGTGCAGCTTTTCCACAGCGGCAATGATGTCGCTGAGCTTGCCGACGCCGGACGGCTCGATGATGATGCGGTCGGGGTGATAGGTGTCCAGCACTTCGCCGAGCGACTTCTCAAAGTCGCCGACAAGGCTGCAGCAGATGCAGCCGGAGTTCATCTCGGTGATCTGCACGCCGGAATCCTTGAGAAAACCGCCGTCGATGCCGATTTCGCCAAACTCATTCTCGATGAGGACGACCTTTTCGCCGCCGAGCGCCTCGGAGAGCAGCTTTTTGATCAGCGTGGTCTTGCCTGCGCCGAGAAAGCCGGAGATAATATCAATTTTCGTCATTGTAAAGACTTCCTTTGCATTGGATTTCATCTTATTATTATAGCACGCTTTTTGAAAATTTCAACATTTAATTTTTACTTCGCAAAACAGTAGGTATAGCTGCCGTTCTTTCGCAGGGCGAGCGCCTCGCTCGGAAAGTCGGCAAAATCCGCAAGTTCTGCATTGGCAAACAGAAGCGCGGCTTCGGTTCTCAGCGTGAACGCATGTTTGGTGATGGGTGCATGCTGACCGAGAATGACCAAACCTGCATCCCGCATCGTGCTTTCTGCGTCCAGCGCTGTGTCGCCGAAAGAAGAACCGAGATACAGCACCTTGTCTTCATCCGCCGCCACCGACAGGCAAATCACAGGGTGCGTCGAGCGTTTCAGCATCTGCGGCGTGGTCAGCGTAATGCGGCAGTTGGCAAACGCGATTGGCATGTCATAATCCACTTCGACCACCTCCACGCCGTTACGCTCGGCTGTCGCGGCCAGTGCGGCGCGCACATTGTAGTCGGACTCCCGCACGGCAGGCGGCAAATACAGCCGCTTGATGTGCGTGCGCGAAACAAGTTTGTTGAAGGTACTGATATGCAGTATATGATAATGTGTCGGAAGATAGCCGTCCAGTTCCGGGTCATAGAGCTGCTCGGCAATGTACTCGGCGCGGCGGGTTGGGGCGGACGCGCCGGTGGAAACATCGATGTACAATGTTTCGCCGCCGGAAGCAACGACAAAGCCGTCATTCTTTCCTTCTGCCATGAATACCGTGCGGTCGGCAGAGGCAAACGATGCATTGAACATCGGAATGTAAACCGCAAGTGCCATAAGCGTCAACAGAGCGGGCAAAGCAGTGAAGGCAGGATGCTTCAGTTTCAGAAAGAGCAAAAGCAGCGTGAGCGAAACGCCGCAGACGGCAATCGGCAGGGCGAGCGGCTGCCTGAGCGAGATAATGAGGTTATCCCCGTCGGCAAGCCGTGCGGCGGCACCGCAAATCACTTCGCAGACATTCTCCGTCAGATGCACAACAGGCGCATAACCGCAAAGCAGTACCGAAAACGGTGCGAGATACAGGAAAAGCTCAAAGAGCGGCACAATCAGCAGATTGCCGAGCGGTGCTGCCAGTGAAGTCTCACCAAAGCAGATTGCCGTGATGGGCAGCGAACCGAAGAATACTGCTACGGTAAGCATCAGACGGGATGCCTGCCCGAACAGAAAGGAAAGGAGACGCCCGCCGCGCCCTGCAGGCATGCGAACCTTTGCAAGCAGCTCGTTCAGCACCAGAATGGAAAATGTGGCGGTGAAGGACAGCCACAGCCCGATATCCAGTACCGCATACGGGTGAATGACAATCAGCAGACAGACCGAAATAAAAAGCGCCGTATAGGCATCCCGCGTCCTGCCGAGCAGAAAGGCGAGGTAAGTGAGAAGCGCCATGATGCCCGCGCGGCAGACCGACGCGGAAAAGCCGGATATGCCCATATAAAGAAATGCCGCCGGAATCAGCAGCACATAGATTTGTTTTTTATTCAGTCGAAAAAGGCGCAGAAGAGACACAAGAAGCCCGAGCAGCACCGAAAAATGCGTGCCGCTGATGGCGAGAATGTGGCTGATACCGAGACGGCGGAAATCGCGCTTGACGGATGCGGCAAGGCTGTCTTTATCGCCGATGAGCAGCGCTTTCAGCATGGCGGCTGTGTCGGTTTTAAAGGTGCGGTCGATGCGTGCGGCAACGGCGCTGCGGATGCGTGCGAAGAATGGCAGCGGCTGTTTGCCCGTTACGCTGTACGCTGTGACGGCGCAGACAATCAGCACGCCGTGCGCCAAACGGTTGCTGCGCTCATTGTACCCATAAAGATTCGTATCAAACATGGAGCAGTTCGCCACCCCGGAGACGACATCGCCGACTTCAAGGGCAACTTCACCGTCAAAGCGCAACTCCGCTGCAAAATGCTTCTTTTCGCCGCCAAAGCGGGAAATCTCGGCGTCATAGACAGAGGTGTAGTCCGCAATGTAATCGGCTTTTGTGATGGTCGCGGTGATGTCGACCGCTTCGGTCTGTGCTTCCAGCGGCGCAAGCGTTCTGTCAAAGAACATGTGCGCACAAAGCATTGCGCAGGCGCCGAAGAGCATACAGAGCAGCAGCGTGAAGAAACCGCGCCGCAGTTTTGCAAAGCAGATGATGCCGGCAAGGGCGGGCAGCATGCCTGCACCGAAAAGCAGAATGCCGAGCATGCGCTGGTTCCCGCTGAAGCAGACGCCGCCGAGGCTTGCGGCGAGAAAAACAGCGCAGGCGGTGAGCAAGGGTCTCTTTGCAAAGATACCCATATGAACCGCCTCTTTCCACAGTGATAATAATATTTCGGAACAATTCTACACCACCTTTCGACAATTTTCAACCCTCAAAAGTGAAAAAACGCGGAATTTTTATCCGTTTCTTTGTCTTGACGGCGACGCTGCATGAAGTTACAATAAGGGGTGGAAATATGAATCCGAAACGGAGTGAATACATATGGAAAAACGGCTTTTCGGCAAGTTGGCAGACGGAAGTGAGATCTACGCCTTTACGCTTGCAAGCGACAGTGTGAAGGTCACCATCCTGAACTACGGCGGCAGAATCCAGTCGATTCTCACGCACGGGCGCGATGTGGTCTGCGGGTTTGACGCCCTTGATGATTATGTAAACGACAATTCCTATCAGGGCGCTATCATCGGCAGATACGCCAACCGCATCAGCAATGCCTGCTTTACCCTGAACGGCAAGGAATACAAGCTGGCGGCGAATGACCACGAGGTCAACCACAATCACGGCGGCATTTCAGGTTTTGACCGCAAGGTCTGGGCGCCTGCCGTCGAGGAGAAGGACGGCGTGGAATCGCTTGTCCTCACCTATATCAGCCCGGATGGGGAAGAGGGCTATCCCGGCACGCTGAATGTGAAGGTCACCTACACGCTGGTCGGCGGCAGCCTTGCCATTCATTATGAGGCGGTCAGCGACGCGGACACCTATGTCAACCTCACCAACCATTCCTATTTCAACCTCAAGGGCTACGACAAAGGCACGATTGAGGACCATATGATGACGATCTATGCCGACCGGTTCACAGCGGTTGACCTTCTGCGCATTCCGCTCGGCTACACCATTGATGTTGTCGGCACGCCTTTTGACTTCCGCACGCCGAAGCTGATCGGCCGGGATATCGATGTGCCGAACGAACAGATGGGCAACATCGGCGGCTACGGCCACAACTATTGGATAAACGGCAAGAAAAAAGAAACTTTCCTCGGCAGAGAACTGATGGTACACGCCGAGGCATCCTGCGAGGGGCTGACGCTGCGCGTGTCCTCCGACATGCCCTGCGACCAGTTCTATACCTCCAACATTCTGGACGGACCGATTCCGTTCAAGGGCGGCGTCAAGCAGCACAAGCGGCAGGCTATCTGCATCGAGCCGCAGTATGAGCCGGACAGCCCTTCCTACGAGCGCACGATTCTGCGCCGCGGCGAAAAGTACGACTTCATGACGGTCTTTACATTTGAATAAAAATAAAAGGGAACAAGCGGTGCTTTCCGAAAGCACCGCTTGTTTTTTTCGCACGGATATGGTATGATAGAAAGCGTTCAGGATTACAAGGGCGCATGCGCGCCGAAAAGGAGAGAATTATGGAACTTTTAATTTCGGGCTACGGCCCCGCAGGACGCAAGAATCTTATCAAATGCGATGCGCACGGCAAAGTGGTCTGGGCGGACACGGTGGAGTCCCCCAGCTTTATCTGCACCGCCGGCGACCGTCTGTTTGCCGGTACGGAGAACGATGATTACGCCGTGTTCACCGCCTATGTCAAGGACGGCGACGGCTATCGCATGACCGACAGCCTGCGCTTTGACGGTGTCGGCTGCCTCTGCCACATCTGCTATTCCGAGAAGCACGCCATGCTGTTCGGCGCATGCTGGGGATCGGGACATCTGATTTATGCGTCGCTCGATCAGAACGGCAAATTCCACGGCGCGGGCAAACTCCTGCAGGTCAACGAGACCGGCGACAACAGCCTCATTACGCGTGCGCACTTTGTGCATGTCAATCACGCCGAGGATACGCTGATGGTGAATAATGTCGGGCTTGACATCATTTACTTTTATGAGATTGCGGACGGCACCGTGCGCGAAAAGGACCGCATCTACACCGAGCGCGGGCAGCATCCGCGCCACTCGGTCTACAACAAGGACGAGAGCCTGCTCTATGTCGTGACCGAGCTTTCCAACGAAGTGCTGGTCTATGCGATGCCCGAGAAAAAGCTGCTTCAGCGCATCTCAACGCTGCCGGAGGGCTTTGTCGGCAAGAGCCATTGCTCGGCGATCTGCCTCTCGCCGGATGAAAAAACGCTGTATGCCGCCAACCGCTACAGTGAATCGCTGGTCTACTTCAAAGTCGGTGCGGACGGTCTGCTTACAAAGGTCTTGCAGGAGCCGACAGAGGCGGAGAAGCCGCGGCACATGATTCTGACGAAGGACGGGCGCGCCCTTGTTGTCTGCTATCAGGTGACGGGCGAAGTCTATATCAAGCCGCTCGGCGAAGACGGTTTGCCTGTACCGGGCGCGGCGACGCATTTTCCGTTTGCTGACGCTGCCTGCGCTGTGCATCTCGGCTGAGAAAGCGCTTTTTCCCGAAAATTCGATGCGGCGCTTGCCTTTTCGGCGGATGTGTGCTATAATAACTTGATAAAACTCGGATTTCATACCCGGGAGGACCGAATATGAGTAAGAAACGCCGCTTCGGCGACCGGAAGGATGGCAGACGCGTCCGCACGATGTCGCCTATGTCCTATGTCATTCCATATATCATGCGCACGCGCAACGATGCGCAGAATCAGATTGCAGACACCATTGACATCACCGAGGCTGACAAATTCCTGCGCGAAATGCGCGCCAAGGGGTATAAGAGCATCAGCGTTTTGCATGTGTTTATCGCGGCGTACATCCGCGCGATTGCGATGCGCCCCGGCATCAACCGTTTCTGCTCCGGGCAGAAGATTTATCACCGCAACACGATTGAGATCAACATGGCGGTGAAAAAGGAAATGTCTCTGGACGCGCCGGACACGATGATCAAAGTCCGCTTTGAGCCGACCGACACCATCACGGATGTATATGAAAAGTTCAACGCCGTGGTTGAAAAGGCGACGGCGGAGGGGAGCAACACCGATTTTGACAAGACGGCGCGCTTGCTGACCCATTTGCCCGGCATTCTGTTTCGTGCGACGGTTCGCTTGCTCGAATTTCTCGATTACCACGGCTGGCTGCCGCAGGCACTGCTCGACGTCAGCCCGTTCCACGGTTCGATGATCATCACCAGCATGGGCTCGCTCGGCATCCCGCCGATTTACCATCACCTCTACAACTTCGGCAATCTGCCGGTGTTCATCTCTTACGGGCTGAAATATCACAAGAATGTGATGAATGCAAGCGGCGCTGTGGAGCGTCGCACCATGATCGATGTCAAGGTCGTCACCGATGAGCGCATCTGCGACGGCTTCTATTTCGCATCGGCGCTCAAACTGATCCGCAAATTTGTGGCATCGCCTGCGCTGCTCACCACACCGCCCGAAACGGTGCTGGACGACATCGATTGAAACATATAAAAAGGAACGCGAAAGCGTTCCTTTTTTGCACTTATTTTGTATACTGATACGCCAGCCTGTCCGTGCCGTCGGCAGCGGTGATGTGCCCGCAGAAGGCAAATCCGTTTTTGGTGATGAGGTGCTGCATGACGCGGTTGTTCTCGTGCGTGTCGATGCGCAGATTGTCGATGCGGCTCTTGCAGTAGTCGATGGCGGCGGCAAACACACCGGGGACTTCGCCGCCGGAGGCGATGCGGTGAATCGTACCGTAGGGCGCATCATTTTTCCATGCGCCGCCGCGGATTACGGCGTAAGTTTTGTCGGCGCCGATGACAAAGACGAACACGCCACGGACTTTTCCGGTGTCATCCGTGAGAACATAGGAAATCTGCTTTGCGATGTCGTCTTCAATCAGTTCGCGCGTCGGATAGACATTGCTCCACTGCGTGGGGTTGCCGCTCTCGCGCATGAACTGCTGTGCGCGGGCGTAGATTTCCATGATGCGGTCAAGGTCTGCTGTATTTGCGCTGCGGATATGCATATTATTCCTCCGTCCATTCATAGAGTTGCAGGAGACGGTCTTCAATCACGGTCTTGCGGTCGTCCAGCTCTGCCGCGCGGATATAGTCGCTTGCCGCGTTGCCGTAGAGCTCGTCGGTCACGCGCGCAAGCTCGGCTTCCAGCTCCTCAATCTCGCGGCGGTATGCCGCCAGCTTGCGTTCTTCCTTGCGCTTTTCGGCAACATCGCGTTTCTGCTGCAAAAAGCTTTCTTTGCTGCCGGTATTCTCCGGCTTCTGCTCCGGCTCGGCGGCAAGCGCCGCCTCGGGAGAGAAGAGAAGTTCGCGTTTTGCACGATAGGCGGCGTAGATGTCTGTATCGTAGGCGGCGGGGGTGAAGACAAAGGTCGAGCAGGGGAAGTCTGCCGGCATGATTTCGATGATTTTCGTCGCCAGCTTTTCAATGAAATAGCGGTCGTGCGAGACGCAGACAAGCGTGCCGTCAAATTCGCGCAGTGCGTCCTCGAGCACCTCGCGGGAGGCGATGTCGAGATGGTTGGTCGGTTCGTCGAGGACGAGCAGGTTGACCTTGGAGAGAATCAGCTTTGCCATCGTCAGCCGCGCGCGCTCGCCGCCGCTCAGGTCGGCAACGCGCTTTTCGGTGTCTTCATATTTGAACAGAAACAGCGCAAGCGTGCTGCGGATGTCGAATTCGGTCAGGGTCGGGTAGGCGTTCCAAAGCTCGTCGAGCACGGTCGAGCTTTCGTCGAGGTTTTGATTCTCCTGGTCGTAGTACGCCGCCTTGATGTTGTAGCCGAGTTCCACCGTGCCGCCCGTCGGCTTAAGTTTGCCGACCAGCACCTTCATCAGCGTAGATTTGCCGCAGCCGTTCGGCCCCGCAAAGAACACGCGCTCGCCTTTTTTGATGAGAAAGGTCAGATCACGGAAGACGACCTTGTCGCCGAAACGCATGGACAGATTATTGGCGCGGATAACCTCGTTGGCGCTCGGCGGCGCGCTCTGGAAGGACATGCGAATCGACTTCAGCTCGTCGGTCGGTTTCTCCACTTTGTCCATATGCTTGAGGTAGTTTTCCTTGGCGCGGATGGTGACAAAGTTGCGCTCCTGCCCCCAGCGGCGCTGCTGCTCCATCATCGCCTCCACGCGGGCAATTTCCTTTTGCTGCTGATTGTACTTTTTCAGTTCCGCCTCGCGGTTCTCGGCGCGCTGGCGCTGTGCCTCGGTGTAATTGCCGTTATAGAGCTTCGCCGTGTGATGCTCGATGTGCAGCGTTTTGTTGGTCACGCGGTCGAGGAAGTAGCGGTCATGCGAAATCACCAGTACCGTGTTGCGATATGCGGCGAGAAAACCTTCGAGCCAGACGATGGTTTCGGCGTCGAGGTGGTTGGTCGGCTCGTCCAGCATTAAGATGTCCGGCTCGGACGCAAGCAGGCGTGCAAGCGCCAGGCGCGTGCGCTGCCCGCCGCTGAGTTTGGTGACGGGGAGCGCCATCATGCCCTCGTCAAAGCCCATTTTGGCAAGGATGCTCTTGCACTTGCCGCGGAAGTACTGCCCGCCGCTCTGCGCAAAGCTGTGGCTGAGGTCGGCAAGTTCCGCCGCCATGGCGATGTAGCCTGCCGATGTTACATCGGTGCGCTTGGCAAGCGCGTCTTCCAGCTCTGCCAGCCGCTTTTCGGCGGAAAGGAGAGCGGGGAAGGCAAGGTACATGTGCTCGAGCGCGCTCTCACCGCCGCCCTCATCGGTCATGTCCGCGTTCTGCGCCAGCATGCCGATGGTTTTGCCCTTGGAGACATAGACCGCGCCGCTGTCCGGCGTGTATTCGCCGGTGATAATGCGGAACAGCGAAGTTTTACCCGCGCCGTTGACGCCGATGATGCCGAGGCGGTCGCCCTCATTGATGGAAAACGATATATTTTCGAGAACCGTCGTCGTGCCGAAACGGAGCGACAGATCGGTTGTACTTAAAATAATCATGATAAAGTCCCTGTTTCAAAAAAAGAATCCTTACATATCATAACACAGACCGCTCCGTGTGTCAAATATAGAAAAATTTGATGCTGATATTTTTCGCATTTTCCGCCATACTATTCTTGACGGGAGGGAAGAAACATGAATCTGAACATGAGCAAGAAGAAGACGGCGACGATGACGAGCGCGGCGCTCACGGGCATGATGGTCGGCGCGGCGGTCGGCATGGCGGCGAAAAGCATGATGAAGCCGAAGAAACGCAAACTGGCAAAGTCGGCGTCAAAGGCGATCGGCGCCGTCGGCGAGACGATGCAGAATATCTCGTCTTACCTGAAATAAAATAAATGCGATGCCGCGGCATCGCATTTATTTTTAATCAGTCGAAAACCGAGGTTTTCGACTGGGGCAATGTCGATTACTCGCGTCTCGCTCACCGCTCGCGACATTTAAGGAGTAAAAAAGCCGGCGCAGCCGTCTTTTTTACGAGATTTAATTTTGCCTTTCAGGTGATTCTTTTTCAGGTGATTGGCTCAAAATCCGCCGCACCGTGCTTGCAGAGCGGGCAGATGAAATCCTCGGGCAGCGTGTCGCCCTCGTAGACATAGCCGCAGACCTTGCAGACAAATCCTTTTTTGCCCTCGGTTTCGGGCTTCGGCTTGACATGTTCCTGGTAGTAGGCATAAGTCATGGACGGCGCATCGGAAATCACGCGCGCCTCCGTAATGCTGCAAATGAAGAGACCGTGCGTGCCGAGGTCCACGTATTGCTCTACACGCAACGACATGAACGCATTGATATAGCGGGGCAGGAAGACGAGACCGTTGTCCGCGCGGAGCGGTGTGCAGTTTGCAAACTTGTCCACATTTCTGCCGCTGGCAAAGCCGAAGGTCTCAAACACCGAGAACGGCGCGTCCTCGGACAGGCAGTTGATGTTCATCACGCCGGTTTGCCTTATGACATGGTGCGAGTAGTTTTCCTTGTTGATGGCGACGGCGATGCGGTTGGGCGAATTTGTGACCTGCGTCACGGTGTTGACGATAAGTCCGTTGTCGCGCTTGCCGTCGTTTGAAGTGACGACATACAGTCCATACCCGATTTTGAAAAGGGCGGACAAATCGTTCTTGTTGGCGGTCTCGCTGCTCTGTGCAATGTATTCGCGGCAGAGTTCGCCGGCAAGCGCATCGAGCTGCGCCATGCTGGTCTCATTCAGCGCAGAACGGATGGTGACCGTGGTCTCGGTGAAGGTGATGCTCTTGCTCTTTGCAAAGAGTTCGCGCATGATTTTGGCGGCGAGCGGCGCCCAGGAGCCGTTTTCGATAAGACCGACGGTGCGCCCGCGGAAACCACGCTCGGTCAGGTGCGTGATAAAGGTGTGCATGAACGGGAAAATTTCGGCATTGTAGGTCGTGGTCGCCAGCACGAGCTTGCTGTAGCGGAACGCATCCGCCACGGCGGCAGCCATATCGCAGCGCGCAAGGTCGTAGACGCGGACGGCAGGGCAGCCGCCTGCGCGCAGTTTATCTGCCAGCAGTTCGACCGCTTTCTTTGTGTGCCCGTAAACCGAGGTGTAGGCAATGACGATGCCTTCCTCCTCCACGGCGTAGGACGACCAGGTGTTGTACAGCCCGAGGTAATAGCCGAGGTTTTCCGTGAGCACGGGACCATGCAGCGGGCAGATGGTCGCGATGTCGAGCGCCGCCGCCTTTTTCAGCACGCTCTGCACCTGCGCGCCGTATTTGCCGACGATGCCGATGTAGTAGCGCCGCGCCTCGTCCGCCCAGGGCTCGTCCGCGTCAAGCGCGCCGAACTTGCCGAAGCCGTCGGCGGAGAAGAGCACCTTGTCTGCGGTGTCATAGGTCATGATGACCTCGGGCCAGTGTACCATGGGCGCAGTGACAAAGGCAAGCGTGTGTTTGCCGAGCGGGAGCGTGTCGCCCTCGCCGACCACAATGCGGCGGTCGGCATAGTCGGTGCCGAAGAACTGCTCCATCATGGCAAATGCCTTGGCGGAGGATACGATTGTGGCACTTGTATAGAGCTTCATGAAGTTTGCAATGTTTGCCGAATGGTCGGGCTCCATGTGCTGCACAACGAGATAGTCCGGTGTGCGGTCACCGAGCAGATTTTGCAGATTGTCCATCCATTCGTGCGTGAAGTGCGCGTCCACCGTGTCCATCACGGCGATTTTGTCATCTAAAATCACATAGGAGTTGTAGGACATGCCGTTTGGCACGGCATACTGCCCCTCAAACAGGTCAACGGCGTGGTCGTTTACGCCGACATAACGGATATCGTCCGAAATTCGCATAGCAGAGTCCCTCTTTTCATTTGAGTTTTCAGGATGATTCTATTATACACAGTTTTGCGGAAAATTTCAGTTGTTTTGACAACAAAATCCGAAAAAGGAAAGCAAAAATATTTGTTGCAAACTGTCGGAATCTTTGCTATAATATTATGATGAATTTATTTGTGCAAAGGATACCTATGAACGAGTATATACAAGCGGTCCGACAGCGGAACGCGGGGCGCGCGCTCCGCGCCGCGGTCGTGACCTTCGGCTGCCAGCAGAACGAGGCGGACTCGGAAAAACTGCGCGGCATGGCGGCGGAAATGGGGTACACCATCACCGAGCATCCGGCAGATGCCGACCTGATTGTCGTCAACACCTGTGCCATCCGCGAGCACGCCGAGCAAAAGGCGCTCTCGACCATCGGGCAGTATAAGCATCTCAAAGCCAAAAAGAGCGACCTTGTCATTGCCGTCTGCGGCTGCATGACGGCGCAGGCACACCGCGTGGAGGAATTGAAAAACAGCTACCCCTATGTGGATTTCACCTTTGCGCCGTCGGCGCTTGACCGCTTCCCGGAATATCTCTGCGAGGTGCTCGACCGCCACGGCAGGAATTTTCACATCGGCGAGGCGGCGGGCGAGATTCGCGAGGGCGTGCCGATTCTGCGAAACAGCAGCACAAAGGCATGGGTCAGCATCATGTACGGCTGCAACAATTTCTGCTCCTACTGCATCGTGCCCTATGTGCGCGACAGAGAGCGCAGCCGCGACTATCACTTTGTGCTGGACGAAGTGCGCGATGTGGTTGCCGCAGGGGCGAAGGATGTCACGCTGCTCGGGCAGAATGTTAATTCCTTTGCGGGCGGATGCAGTTTTGCCGAGCTGATTGAAAAGATTTCGGACATTGACGGCGACTTCCGCCTGCGCTTTATGACCAGTCATCCGAAGGATGTGTCGGACGAGCTGATTGCGGCGATGGCAAAGAGCCGCAACATCGCGCATCACTTTCACCTACCGCTGCAATCCGGCAGTGACGCGGTGCTGAAGGCGATGAACCGGCACTACGACCGCGCGCATTACCTTGCCGTTGTGGACAAGCTGTGCGCCGCCATGCCGGACATTGCGCTGACCACCGACATCATTGTAGGCTTTCCCGGCGAGACCGAGGAGGACTTTGAGGCGACGCTGGATATTTTGCGGCGCGTGCGCTTTGACATGATATATTCCTTTATCTATTCGCCCCGCAGCGGCACGCCGGCCGCGCGTATGGAAAATCGGGTTCCGGACGATATTAAATCTGCGCGCATGCAGCGGCTGCTTGAAGTGCAGGACGAAATCTCCTATGCGAAGAACTGCGACGAGGTGGGGAAGACGCTGCGCGTGCTGGTAGACGGCGCAAGCAAAAACGCCCCTGCCGTGTACGCCGGGCGCAGCGAGGCGGGTAAACTCGTTCACTTCCGCACGGATGCGGATGTGACCGGGCAGTTTGTCGATGTGCGCATCACGCGGGCAGAACCGTTCTGTCTGCACGGCGAACTTGAAAACTAATTTGAATTGAAATTTGAAATGAGGTATAACACCATGATGACGGAAGAAATGAAAAAAGCAGCGGAGGCGCTCGGCGACCTCCTGAAGGACAGCGACGAAGTCAAGGCGGCAAACGCCGCAAAGGCTGTTTACGATAACGATGAGGCTGTGCAGCAGGCGATTTTTGAATACAACACGCAGAACGCCGTGCTTGCCAAGGAGTATCAGAAGGACGAAAAAGACGAGGTCTTCATGGAGACCGTCAAGAAGCGCATCGGCGAACTCTACAACGAAATTGTGAACAATCCCGCCTATACCGCCTATGTACAGGCAGAGGAGCAGATCGGCAACTTGATGAAGGAAGTCAACGACGAACTGAACTTCCGGATCACGGGCGAGCGCCCGCAGAGTGCCTGCACCGGCAACTGCGGCACATGCGGCGGCTGCCACTGACACTGATTTTCTTGACTTTCTCTGACTTTCATTGACGGCGAGGTGATTTCCGATGGGCTATACCCCGATGATGCAGCAATACTTCGATGTGAAGAATCAATATAAGGATTTCATTCTCATGTATCGCCTCGGCGACTTCTATGAGATGTTTTTCGAGGACGCCTACACCGCATCCCGCGAGCTGGAGCTGACGCTGACCGGCAGGGAATGCGGCACGGAGGAGCGCGCGCCGATGTGCGGCGTGCCGTTTCACAAGGCGGATGTCTATATCGGGCGGCTTGTGGAAAAGGGGTACAAAGTTGCCGTCTGTGAGCAGATGGAGGACCCGGCGCTTGCCAAGGGACTTGTCAAGCGCGAGGTTATTAAAATTGTCACGCCCGGTACGGTGACCGATACCGCGCTGCTCTCGGACAAGCAGAACAATTTCCTCGCCGCCGTTTATCTCGGCGCAACTTCCGCCGCCGTCGGCTTTGCCGACATCACCACCGGGCGCATTTACGCCACGGACTGTGCCGGGGCGGAGCGCGACATTCGCCTGAAGAATCAGCTGGCATCTTACGCGCCGAGCGAGATTCTCATCAATGTTGCCAAGGGCAGTGCCAAGGCGCTGGACGACTTCCTTGCCGAGCGCAGCGATGCGCTTGCGGAATACGACCAGGGTTTCCGCTTTGAGGATCCGGATGCGCCGAAGACCGTGCAGGCACAGTTTGCGGCATACGGCACGGAGCGGCTGAGCCGCGAGTGCATCTGCGCCGTCGGCGCGCTGCTGAGTTACATCAAGGAGACGCAGAAGACCGACATCTCCTTTATTAAGGAACTGAATGTCTACAGCGACGGTCAGTATCTCGAATTTGACATCAACACGCATCGAAATCTGGAAATTACAGAGTCGATGCGGACGAAGGACAAAAAAGGCTCGCTGCTTTGGGTGCTGGACCGCACCAAGACCGCGATGGGCGCGCGCCTCTTGCGCACCTGGCTTTTGCATCCGCTGCTCGGCATCCCCGAGATCACAAGGCGGCAGGCGGCCATCCGTGCGCTGTACGACGATTTGCAGGCGCGCGAGGAACTGTCCGCGACGCTCGGCTCGGTGCTCGACCTTGAGCGTTTGATGGCGCGCATCTCCTACGGCTCTGCCAACGCGCGCGACATGCTCGGCATCCTCGGCAGTATCTCGGTGCTGCCCGAGGTCAAGACGATGGTCGGCGAATTGGACGCTGCCGAATTCCGCGAGATTGCCGCATCGCTCGACACGCTGGACGACATCCGAAAGCTGCTCGCCGAGTCCATCAACGACGAGGATACGCCGCTCACCATCCGTGAGGGCGGCATCATCAAGGACGGCTACAACGCGCAAATCGACGAGCTGCGCGCCATCAAGAAGAACGGCTCCGGCTATGTCAAAGAAATCGAAGCGCGCGAAAAAGAGAAGACCGGCATCAAGAATATGCGGGTCGGCTACAACCGTGTTTTCGGCTATTATCTCGAGGTCGCAAAGTCCCAGATTGACCTTGTGCCCGAGACCTACATACGCAAGCAGACGCTTGCCAACTGTGAGCGCTATATCACCGAAGAGCTGAAGGAGCTGGAGGCAACCATCCTCGGCGCGACGGACAAGCTCGCCGCGATGGAATACAGCATCTTTCAGCAGATTCGCGAGTACCTTGCGCAGAATTCCGCGCGCATTCAGGAGAGCGCGGCGTACCTTGCGCGCATCGACACCTATATCAGCCTCGCGACCGTGGCGGTCAAAAACCGCTATGTCTGCCCGGATTTCTGCACGGACGGCCGCATCGAAATCAAGGGCGGCAGACATCCCGTGGTGGAGAAATTCATTTCCGACTCTTACTTTGTGCCGAATGACACGACCCTGGATACCGGCAAGAATCGCCTCCTGCTCATCACCGGTCCGAATATGGCGGGTAAATCCACCTATATGCGGCAGGTTGCGCTGATTTCGCTGATGGCGCAGATCGGCTCGTTTGTCCCTGCCGACAGCGCGCTGCTCTCGGTGGTGGACCGCATCTTCACGCGCGTGGGCGCGTCGGACGACCTTGCCTCCGGGCAGTCCACCTTTATGCTGGAGATGAATGAGGTTGCCTACATCCTCAAAAATGCGACCAAGCAGAGCCTTATCGTCTATGACGAAATCGGGCGCGGCACCAGCACCTACGACGGCATGAGCATTGCCCGCGCTGTTGCGGAATACACGCTCGGCAAGAAAATCGGCGCCAAAACGCTGTTTGCCACGCACTATCACGAGCTGACGGTGCTGGAAGACGAGTTTGAGGGCGTCGTCAACTACAACATTGCCGCGAAGAAGCGCGGGGATGACATCACATTCCTGCGCAAAATCGTGCGCGGCGCGGCGGACGACAGCTATGGCATCGAGGTTGCCAAGCTCGCGGGCGTGCCCGCTGAGGTAACCAAGCGCGCAAAGGAGATTCTGCATTCGATTGAGAGCGGCGACATCACGCTCGACCGCCCCGAGAAGAAGCCGGAAGAACCCGCTTTTGACATGCTGTCGGTGCTGTCCTCGGATGAGGAGCATGAGGCGGCGGAGAAACTGCGCGCCGTGGACATCAACACGCTCACGCCTATCGAGGCGATGAACCTCATCTACGAATTGAAAAAGAAACTGAACTGAAACTTTGCGAAAGGAAGTGCGCCGTATGGGAAAAATCAATGTTCTCAGCTTTGAGGTGGCAAACCTCATTGCCGCAGGCGAGGTCGTGGACAGGCCTGCCTCCGTCATCAAGGAACTGATGGAAAATTCCATCGACGCAGGCGCAAAGAAAATCACCGTCGAGATCAAAAACGGCGGCGTCAGCTATATGCGCGTTTCGGACGACGGGTGCGGCATGTCGCCTGAGGATATGCCTCTCGCGCTCAAGCGCCATGCCACCAGCAAAATTGCCACGGCAGAAGACCTTGCCGCCATTTTCACGCTCGGCTTCCGCGGCGAGGCGCTGGCGGCAATCTCCTCGGTCTCCAAGGTGCGCATTCTCTCGAAAACCGCTGAGGCGGCAAACGGCGCGATGCTCTATGCCGACGGCGGCAGAATTGTTTCGGTCGGCGAGGCGGGCTGCCCGGCAGGCACGACCATCACGGTGGAGGAGCTGTTTGCCAATGTGCCCGCCCGCCGCAAGTTTCTGAAGAAGGATGCCACCGAGTCGGCGGCAGTCGCCGCAACGGTGGAGAAGATGGCACTCTCGCACCCGGAGATTGCGGTGCGCCTGATTACGGACGGCAATGTTAAGCTGGATACCGCCGGAGACGGCAAGCCGGAGAACGCGATTTACGCCGTGCTCGGCAGGGATTTTGCGCGGCGCATGCTGCCTGTCAAGTGCCGCAGCGAGGGCGTGGAGGTGCACGGCTTTATCGGCACGCCGGATAATGTCAAGCCGACGCGCAATTTTCAGAACTTCTTTATCAACAACCGCTATGTCAAAAGCCGCACCGCCATGGCGGCGATTGAGCAGGCATTTTCCTCCTACATAGCGCCCGAGCGATTTCCGGCGTGCGTGCTGTTCATCGATGTGAATCCGGCGGCGGTGGATGTCAATGTGCATCCGGCAAAGCTGGAGGTCAAGTTCTCGAATGAGAAGATTATTTTCGACACGGTGTACTATGCCGTGCGCAGTGCGCTGGAGAAAAATACGGACAGACCCGACCTTGTCCTGCGCAGCGACCCCGTTCGCGAAACGCATACTTCAACCGCGTTTGTCCCGGTGATGGACCGGTTCAGCTATCTTGCAGCCATGCCGGAGCAGGGGCGCATCGACCGCATGGGCGGCATCTCGTTCGGCAAAGACGCGCAGCGTGCGCCGACGACAGAGCACACACCCGAAGCCGCACCGTCGACTCTGCCGCAGACAGAGCGCACAGCACCGCGGTTTGTGCCAAAAGGCTTTGTTGAGGACACCGCAGTGCGCTCGACCTATGCGCCCGCTTACCGTGAGCCGATGTCGTCTGCCGGGACGCCGACACAGATGCAGACGCCTGAACAGCCGCCGCACGCGCCGCTGCCGACCGATGCGGATGCACCGGCAGCGCCGCAGGCAGACCCTGCCGCGCCCGCCGCGGAACCCACTATTGAAAGCCCTGTGCCCGACATCGCAGCGGAAACACTGCCGCTGCCCGATTACAAGATTGTCGGCATCGCGTTCAACACTTATATATTTGTTGAGACCGAAAACAAACTGGTCGTCATCGACAAGCATGCCGCACATGAGCGCATCCTCTTTGAGGACATGCGCCTGAAACTGCGCGGCGCCGCACCCACGCCGCAGATTCTGCTCGTACCTATTGTGCTGGATTTGCCGCAGAGCGATTTCAGTGCTCTGTGCGACTACCGCGCCGAGTTCGGCGCAATCGGCTTTGCCTTTGATTTGGACGAGGCGGAGCACCGCGTCAAGCTCTTGCAGATTCCGTCCGCACTGGATGCGACGGCGGCGGCGGACCTCGTTACCGTGACCGCAGACTTTTTGGCAAGCGGGGCGGGGGACATTGAGGTTGCCCGTCGCGACGCCTATGAGCGGGCGCTCTACCAGGCATCCTGCAAGGCGGCGATGAAGGGCGGGCGCGCCGACAGCGAGAGCGATGTCCGCTTCGTCGTTGAAAAGGTGCTGACCACGCCGAGCCTCACGGTTTGCCCGCACGGCAGACCTGTGGTGACCAATCTGACAAAATACGCGCTGGACAAGCAGTTCGGCAGAGTGTAAAGGAAATTCACATGTTCAAAATTCTGAAGACCGAAAACAAAGCCCGCCGCGGCGAATTTGAAACCGTTCACGGCACGATTCAGACCCCCGTGTTCATGAATGTCGGCACGAGCGCCGCCGTCAAAGGCGGCATTTCCACAATGGATCTGCGTGAGGTCGGCTGCCAGGTGGAGCTGTCCAACACCTATCATCTGCACATCCGCCCAGGCGACGACCTCATCTACCGCCTCGGGGGACTGCATAAGTTCTTCAACTGGGACAGACCGATTCTCACCGACAGCGGCGGATTTCAGGTGTTCTCGCTGGCAAAGCTGCGCAAGATCACCGAGGAGGGCGTCAGCTTCTCGTCGCACATGGACGGCAAGCGCATTTTCATGGGACCTGAGGAGAGCATGCAGATCCAGTCACACCTTGCCTCCACCATTGCCATGGCGTTTGACGAGTGCATCGAAAATCCCGCACCCTACGATTATGTCAAGCATTCGAGCGAACGCACGGTTCGTTGGCTCTACCGCTGCAAGGCAGAGATGAATCGCCTGTGCGCGCTGCCCGATACCATCAACAAAAAGCAGATGCTGTTCGGCATCAACCAGGGCGGCACCTATGAAGACCTGCGCATCGCCAACATGAAGGCGATTGCCGAGCTTGACCTCGACGGTTACGCCATCGGCGGCCTTGCCGTCGGCGAGGAGGCGGACGAGATGTACCGCATCATTGAGGCGGTCGAGCCGTATATGCCGTATGACAAGCCGCGCTATCTGATGGGCGTCGGCACGCCGCTCAACATTCTTGAGGCCGTGCATCGCGGCGTGGACTTCTTTGACTGCGTCATGCCCAGCCGCAACGCGCGCCACGGCAACCTCTTCACCTGGCACGGCAAAATGAACATCAACAATGAGAAGTATTACGACGACCCGCGCCCGATTGACGAGGGCTGCGGCTGTCCCGCCTGCCGCCACTATTCCCGCGCCTACATCCGCCACCTGTTCAAGGCGCGTGAGATGCTGGCGATGCGCCTCTGCGTACTGCATAACCTCTATTTCTACAACGAACTGATGCAGAAGATTCGCGACGCGTTGGATGCGGGCTGCTATGAGAGTTTCTATCAGAAGTACGCACAGATTCTCGACAAGCGTTCGACCACCTGAAACAGCATATAAAAAAACCGCACCTTTTAAGGTGCGGTTTTTTGGTTTGTTTTACTGCGTAATCTGTCTGAGCAGGGAAAGAACATCGGCAAGACCGGTCGTTCCGTCGGCATTTACATCGCCGTCGAGCGGTTTGCCGTCCAGGACGTTTTGCAGAAGTATGAGAGCGTCCGCAACCGTGATTTTTCCGTCACCGTTGAAGTCGTATCTTCTTCCGACCCGATAGGTTTGCGTAGAACCGTCCGTGAAAGTGAGCAGAACACTGTATTCGGCGGCTGCGGGGGCGACGACGAACGCGGTGCTTTCCTCGACAGCAACGGAATCATATACGACGCCGTCTACAGCTGCCGATGCAAGCGTTTTGCCCGCGGGGAAATCAATCGCCTTGTAGGTTCCTTCCATGCCTGCCTTTGCCGCAATATAGCTGTCCGTCATGCGGTAAATGTCCGAAACGGTAAGCGAGGTGTTGTTCGCCAAAGAACAGTAAATGGAGTCCAGCACATCCGGCTCAAAAAGCAAGGCAATCGTATACGCGCATGCGCCGTCCACCGGGACAAGGTATGCGCCGTTTGCAAAGGTGACATCGGCGGCAGCGTTCAGCGTTGCGCCGTAGGTGTTGCCGCTGTAAGACTGAAGGGTAAGCGTCGTTCCAGCATCGAGCTTTTTATAGCGGAAGTCATGGCGGTCGAGCAGGGCAAGCACTGCATCGACGCCTTCAACATCGGCGGGGAAAACATAGGCAGTCGGCAGCTTCCGATACCGCACGGCGGTGTCAAAGTCATATAAGTAGGTGGGATTATCTTCGACGCGCACGGTTGAATCCGCGCCGACGAGCGGATTGTTCCATTCATACAGGTAGCGTTTTTCGGCTCTGGATGCCGTCGTCGAAAGGATGACTGCCTTTTTATCGTCATAAACCTGTGCGCTGAGCGCGACTTCCTTGCGCGCAGCCTCAACTTTTCGCGCCATCTCGCCGTCCATCTTCAGTACAATGTCAACCAGCGCCCGAATGCCGCAGAGCTGCGCATAGGTGCGGCGTGCAATATGGCTTTCGCCGCCGGTTATGCCGTGCACTTCGAGAATGTATGCATAGGAGCCGCACATACCGAAGAAATGGGTGTTCCAGACCGGGCTGACATCTGTTTGATAATAATATGTGCGAAGCCCTTTTGCTTCCATATCCGAAAGTGCCTGCATGGCAAGCCTCTCCGCATCAATGGTTGCGGCAGAGCGATCGCCGTGAATGACAGAGAGCGGATTGCCGTATCCGTTCAGGTTGCACTGCGCCATAATACCGGCGTCATATACATCGGTTAACAGCTCGCTCTCCGACCAAACCGGATTGGCGGGCGCCTCGTGGCAATCGAGCGTAAAGGTGGGCATAAACAGATTGTATACATGCATAATGCCGGAAACTTCGGCGCTTGACAATAGCATGTAGTCGCGGTTCAAATTATCGATGGGCTTCGGGTTCGGCGTTTCACGGATAAAGTCCTTGGCACCGTCCGGGTTCATGCGGGGAAGTACGAGAATTGCACCGATGTTTGTGCCGTCGAGCAGGGTCTTGCCATAATCACCGCACAACTCGGAGATGAACGCAAGCGTTCCCTCCGTGCCCGTAGACTCGTTGCCGTGCGTGCCGCCGTTGATCATCAGAATGTCGCGGCCTTTCGTCTTGCCGACGATGGCTGCGGCTTCCGTCAGCGTTGCGCCTTCCGGGATTTCATCCATGGTAAAGAGCGCAAGCGGGACATCGTATCCGTAAGACGAAGTGGCGACACTGTAGACATGCATGTATGCGCAGTTTGCCGCTTTGTCGCTTAAGAATTTCGCGATTTCTTCGTTGGTTGTATAATAAACGGAGGATGTGCCGTACCGCTTGTTGAAATAAGGCGTATCCGGCTGGGAATAGCCCACAAGGTCGGTTTCCTTGTAGTATTTCTCCACGATTTCGCTTGTGTTGAAGGAGCCGGTCTTGTAGTCAAATCCGTCTGCATTCACCTTGTCAAATTCAAGATTCAGCGTGTAGACAGCGCTTCTGCCGTCCAGGTAGAGTGCTCTGCGCTTGAAATTCCCGCCGTTTGTGTCCGAAACGACAGTGGCGGTATAGAGCCCCGGCGTCAGCGTATAGGTTGCCGAGGTATCGGTTTTCGCATCCGCCGTAATCCAACTGCCGGTTATGGCGTAGCCCGGGCGCAGACGAACCGAAAAGCCTGCCTTGTGCTTTACGGTCACTGCGGTGGTCTGACATGCGCCGGCAAAGTCGATAGAGAAGGTATTCTCATTGCAAACGAGTGTTTCATTTTCCTGCGGTGCATACTGCAGCTGCGCGGAAGCATCCATATTCGCTGCGCTGATATACGCCACGGGCAGCGGTCTTCCGTTTATCGAGACTTCCGACACACCGGAAATCGTGCCGACTGTAAGCTTGGCACAGGGCGCAAGCACGAGCTTGCCGCCGCCCGTCAGCTTGCGGATATCGGAGGAGACGCCGATGCTGACCGTGCCGCCTGCCGACAAATCAATATCCGTCTCGTCCGCCTTTATTTTTCCGAAAACCGTTCCGTTTGTCGCGATTACCTTTGAGGTGCCTTTTACCGTCGATGCACCCTCAAATTCGTCAGCGAAAATGTCACCGTAAACGCTGCCGCCGTTTAACCGTATTGTGGAAGTGCCATTGACGATACTGCCTTTGGCGCCGCCACCGAACACATTCTTCGTGCCCGCGACGGAGGAACCGGAGCTGCAGATATTGACCTTGTAATAGCACAGCTTTCCGCCGTTTATCTCAACGCAGGTGTTGCCTGTCACCGTGCCTGCATAGCTGCCGCCGAAAATGCTGCCGTTGAAGTCGCCGCCGTTTACAACGACCTTGACATTGCCGTCAACACCGTTTTCGTAGCCGCCTGCATAGAGGGAATAAAACGAGTATGCATTGTCCTCGATCGTAATCTCGACATTGCCCTTGGTAAACGCGTTTTTGTTGCGGGATGCACCGATCGTATTGTGATTGATACCGCATGTGCCGCCGAGCGTCATATAGATGTTGCCGGTGAATGTGCAGTTCTTTTCACCGTTGACGCCGAGCGTGCCGCCGACAATGCCCTGCGTATTGGAAGTGTAGAGCATGGACGCAGTCCCGGCGAAAGTCAGATGCGAATCGCCGATAAAGTCGCCTGAGAAGTTTCCGCCGACGACCGCGTTTTCGTAGGAACCGCCGAGGACGGTCACATAACTGTTGCCCTTGAAAGTTCCGTACTGGTTTCCGCCGAATACATTCCGGAAGAAACCGCTTTTGATTGTGATGTTGGATTCGCCGACAAAATCGGTGTTATAATTGCCGCCGATAATGGAAAGGTACTGCTTGCTCGTATAGTTGAGGCAAACAACACCGGTATCAATCGTCAGCGGCTTGCCGCCTGCAATGATATTGAGATTGCCGCCGGTGTAGAGCGTTCTTTCCAGCACAATGTCTTTGAATACCGTTTCTGCGCCGATTGTCAGATTCGCCTTGAATTGCAGCGCCGCAACATCGGTATAGTCTTCGTCTTCATACTTGCTTGTGATGCACAGCTTGCCTGTAGCCGGCAAAACCGTACTTTGCGCAATGACTGTGTTGCCTGCTATAATGACTGTGCCGCCGCCGGGCATCTCGGCGACAGCCGCTGAAAGGGAAGTGTATGCCCCATCTGTTTTTCCTGTGCCGTCCACATAGACGGTGCGCGGCTCCGCCGTCACGATTTTTCTTTGCATATATGTGTTTCCCTCAAGTATTCCTTCATATCCGTCATCGACCAAAAGCGACGGCGTTTCTTTGTAAGTTTTTGCTGTTACGGTTTTGTTTCCTCTGAGATCGACCACAAGCGTGGCAGTACCGTTTAAGGTTCCCGAATAGTTCTTAGCCGAAACGGCCCCGTTTGAAACGAGATTGCTGAGTTCTACAACGGTATTGCCGTTCATGGTACCGTCAAAATTGCCGCCGTAAATGCAGCGCCAGGTTCCCGATTTTATAATCAGGTGTGCACCGTAGTTGACGGTGCCGCCTGCCGCACCGCCGAACAGGGCGGGGTACATTGCGCCGGAGGCTGCCGTGACGCGCACATTTTCGCCGATGGTCAGCGTGTGACCGCAGCACAGAATGTTACCGCTGACCGTTGCCGTAGAATACAAGTGAACATTGTCGATTTCGAGCGGGCTGCTCAGAAACAGCGAGCGCGCAAAAGTGAGGGTAACATCGCCTTCGCCGACGATTGTGACTTTGCCGCCGACTTTCGGCAGCGTTACGCCCGCCTTTGC
>CAKSLU010000002.1 GCA_934474225.1 uncultured Eubacteriales bacterium
ATGGTCAACGGTCTGCTTATCGGGCAGCTTCTTTTTGCTGCCGAAGCAGCCGGTAAGCGAACCGGTCGCCAGCAGCAATGCGCAGGCGCATGCAAGGATTCTTGTAAATTTCTTCATTGTATCGTTTCCTTTCATCGTTGTCAAATCAGGATACCCGGTCAGACGATGGCGTGCAGTTTTTTCGCCGCGCGCCGCTCTTTGCCCCGCTTCACAAGCGGGTGCAGCCAAATATAAAGCAGGATGCAGAGCAGCACCGCCGCGCCGATATAGCATACCGCCTCAAACACGAGAAGCATGGCGCATTTTGTCTCCCGGATGCGCGAAATGTTCTCGTAATAGGGGTAGGTGTCGCCCTCGGCGACCGCCATCCGCGTCAGCGCCTTCACCTTGGTGTACAGGCGGAGCGGCGTGTAGCGGTCGGTGTTCTCCACGACCTCGCTCTCGTCGTCGTAATAGCTCTTTGCGGCGTCGAGGAAGATGCTGCGCGCGCGCCCGGTGGTCGTGCTCGGCAGCACCGCCTCCAGCGAAGTGAAGGTCAGCCGCGCGGAGAGCATCGCGGGGGAATTGTAAAGCAGGTACACGCGCGGCGTGTAGCCGTAATAGCCGCTGTAGGTGTCGCGCTCGGCGGGGACAACCGCCGTGACGGTGTACATCTGCCCGTTTACCGTGATGTCCAGCCCGCACACATCGACCGAGCCGAACAGGCGCGCCGCCGCGTACTCGTCAATGACGCAATAGCCTTGCCCGGTCTCACCCGCGTCCACGAAGCCGCCGGTGAGCGGCACCGTCCGGTGCAGCCCGAACCAGTCGCCGAAATAGACGGTTGCCGTGGCATCGGTGGTGTTGATGGAGGTCATGCCGTCCGCCATAGTGGATTCGCGCGCCAGCGTAACTGTCGTTTCGCCGCTGCCGACCAGCAGATAACTGCCGTTCGGCGCGATGCCGTCCGCGGTGAGCGACGCTTCCAGTGCGTTTTTCACCGCCATCATGGCATCCGGCGTGAGGTGTTTGTCTTCGGTCGGATAGAGCGAAAGCTGCACATACCGCGTCTCCGACGCGCCGCGGAAGACTTCGGCGGCGAAATCCCTGCGGTCGTCGCCGACGATGCCCCGCCGCGCCCCGCCGAGGCAGAGTGCGACGAGCGCAAGCCCGAGGACTATTGCGCCGAGGACGATGTAGCGTTTCTTCACCATAGTCCTCCTTATTTCTCCGTCATGCGAACCTGCATGCCGTCGGAGATCGGAATCTTCTTGCCATCCGAATCGGTCGCGCCGGTAATCACATAGTCGCCCCAGGAGAGCGATGCGTCAATCGCGCTGCGCGTTGCCTCGGAGGCAAGCACGGTGACATTCTTGCGCTGTGCATAGTAGCGGTTGCCGAGCGGCGAGGACTTGGAAGTGACCACAAGGATGAACTTGCCGTCCGAGTCCTCCTGAATCGCGCTGTTCGGCACGATGCAGTCGTAGCTCGAGCCCTGCGAGCCGATGGTGACGGTGAGGGATGTGCCGTCGGCGACATCGCCGTCCACCGTGAGGGTGACGATCTTGCTCTTGCCCGAGTTGTTCGGGTCATTCTTGATGGTCGAGACCGTGACGGTCGGCTTGTCGCCCCAGTAATAGTACTGCACTTCGCCGACAAGCCCCACGCGCAGGCGGGACGCCTGTGCGTTCGGCACGCTGCACTCCATCGTGTAGCCGTCCGAGGTGGCAATTTCGGCAACGGTGGTGCCTGCGGCAATCTCGTCGCCCGCCGTCATGCTCAACGTGCTGATGGTACCGCTGACGGTGGATTTGATCTCGGTGGAAACCGCCTTCTCGCGCAGTTTTTCAATCTCGCGCTGCTTCTGCGCGATCTTCGTGCGCTGAATCGAGAGGTTGAGTGCGGCGGTCTCATCGTCGATGTCGCCGTTCGCCTCCGCGATGCGGATCTTGGTCTTATAGTCTTCGATGCTGCGGGTGAGCTCGGTCTGCTTCTTCTCTGCCGCGTCCAGCTCCTCCGCCATGTTCTCCTTGGTAAAGTCGTCGCGCTCGGTTTCCAGCTCGGTCTTCTGCGCCGCCAGTTTCTTGTTTTCCTTCTGCATCTTGGCGATGTCTTTGTCCATGAGCTTCTTCTCTTTTTCAAGCGCGTCGAAGTTTGCCTGATGCTCGTCGCAGCGCTCTTCGAGCAGTGCGCGCGACCAGCCGTCGTTCAGTTTATCCAGCGTCTCCTTTGCAGCCTTTTCCTGCGACCTCTTGGTCTCATAGTCGCTGCTGGCGTTCGCCGCCGTTTCGCTGGCGGACTTTGCCTCGTCCGCATATTTCTCGCTGAGTTTCGCCGCCGATTCCTGTTCGGCCTCGGCGTCGGCAAGCGTTTTCTCTGCCGTCGTGAGAGAGGCATTGGTGTCGGACAACTCGCGCCGCACCTCCGCAAGACGGCTCTCCTTGGCGGCAAGTTCGGCGGTCTCTTCCGCCGTGCGATCTGCCTCCGGAATGGCTTCCAGTTCCGCGATGCGCGCCTTCAGCGCCCCACTCTCGTCCACGAGGTCGCTCTGCGTCTTCTTCAGGTCGTTCACGGCCTTCTGCGCCTTTTCCAGCAGCGCGTTTGCCGCATTCAGATCCTTGAGGGCGGACTCGCTGAGCAGCGCCGCCGTGTTTGCCGCGTTATCCGCGGCGTTATAGCGGCTCTGCGCGCGCTTGGTCGCCTTTTCCGCCGCCTTGACCTCATCCTCCGCATCCTTGATCGCCTTGCCCAGTTTTTCCAGCGACATCTGCGCGTCATGCAGATTTGAATACTGCTTCTTCAGGTCGTCGATGATCTCCTGTTCGGCGTTCATCTCCTCCTGCTTGGCATCCGCCTCGTCGGTGCGCGCCTCAATGGCGTTCTCATACGCCTTGATCTGCGTCTCGATCGCCTTGATCTGATTTTCGTATTCCTGCTTCTTCGCGTCGTAAGTCGGGTACTCTTTGAGATATGTATTCAGCTCGGCGAGCTCCTTTTGGGCATCCGCCAGCTGATAGCGCATCGAGACGAGCGAATCCTCGGTCTCCAGCTGCAGCTTCTTGTATTCGATCTGCAGCTGCTTGAGCTCAATTTCCAGATTGTCAATTTCGGCGCTCTCGCCCGCCACCAGCGTGGCAAGCACCGTGCCGGGGGAGACCGTGTCGCCGCGGCGCACCAGCACCTCGTCAATCTTGCGCGCATACTCAAGCGTAATCTGCTTTACAGAGTTTGCGTTGACCGTGCCGGTCAGCTTCACCTGCGTGGTGATGGTGCCGCTCTCGGAATTGGAGACGGCAACCTCGGGCAGGGAGCGGTTCATAAAGGTGTTTGAGAAAAGGGTGAAAATCAGAATCAGCACAAGAAAGATGATGATGAGATTCTTGATAAAACCCCGCTTGTTCGTTTCCATATGATTTCTCCTGTTTTGACGAAATGTTGGCTTTAACCCTTGACGCCGCCGGCGTAAGCCACGCCCTCGACGATGTAATCTTCACTGTATAGGAAGGTGAGCAGCGGTATGATCATGTAGATGCTTGCCACCGCAAAGGCAAGCGCCGCGTCGCCCGAGTTGATCTCCGAGAGGAAGACCGAGAGCGGGTGCATATCCGAGGTTTTAAGCAGCACGAGCGGCTGCTCGACCATGTTCCAGTAGTCGATGAAGACGAGGATGGCGACCGAATAGATAATGCCCTTGGACATCGGCACGCAGATTTTGCAGAAGACCTGCACCTCGCCCGCGCCGTCCAGTTTCGCCGCCTCGATCATCGCATTCGGAATGCGGCGCATGAATTTGGTCAGGATAAAGACCGCAAAGGGGGAGAAAATGCCGGGCAGAATAATCGCCCACCGCGTGTCATAGATGTTCAGCCACTCCGCAACCAGGCGGTTGGGCACCAGCGTGACCTGATAGGGCATCAGCATCAGAATGACATAGGCAAAAAAGATGAGGCTGCGAATCTTGCCCTCAAAGCGGGCAAAACCGTAGGCGGCAAGCAGTGCAACCGCAATCTGCCCCACCACGATAGGCACGGTCAGAATCACCGAGTTCCAGAACTTGATGAGATACTGCGGGTTTTTGATGAGCACATTGGCATACTGGTCAAAGGTGACCATATCGGGAATCAGCTTGAGGTTGGTCCTAGTCGAAACGAAGACCTTGGCGTCACCCGACACGCTCGAGAAAATCTGCCCGTAGTTTGCGGCAATCTCGCTCTTGGACATGAGCGAGTTTGTGAAGGTCAGCACCGTCGGCATGACAAAGACGATGGAAATGACGAGGAAGAAGATAAAGATGAGCGCCGTTGCCGTGGCTTTCCGCGCGGCGGCAAACTTTTTCACGAATTTTGCATTCATGCCTCAATATCCCTCCCCAGCTTGTCGTCGATGATGAAGAGCGCGCCAATCAGCACAATCATCACCGCGCACATGATAATCGCGGCGGCGGACAGCTTCTGATAGTCCAGCGACTCAAAGGTATTGTTCATGAAGTGCTGCAGCATATACAGCCGCTCGTAGGGGTAGCGCCCGGTCATGAGATAGACCTCGCGGAAAATCTTGAACGAGCTGATGAGCGACAGAATCGTCACAAACAGGACGGTGGAGGATATGTAGGGCAGCTTGATTTTGAAGAAGACGCGCACGGGTCCCGCGCCGTCCAGCATGCACGCCTCGGTGATGTCGCCGGGGATGGCGGCAAGCGCCGACATGAACAGAATCATGTTGTAGCCGATGTTCTTCCAAAGGAAGAGCAGCACGATGATGATCAGGCAGTAGTCCGACTTGAAAAAGTCGATTTTGTCCACGCCGAAGCGTTCAAGGAAGGCGTTGACCGTGCCGTTGTAGTGGAACAGCACCTGCCAGATGAGCACGACCGAGGCGGTGGGCACCATCAGCGGGCTGATCAGCACCGTCTTGAAGAGCGAACCGAGCGGCAGCTTGCGCATCAGCATCAGCGCAAAGAGGAGCGGCAGCACCACCGCCAGCGGCACTGCCACCGCGGCAAACACTGCCGTGTTCTTCGCCGCCGTGCGGAACGCCGCGTTGCCGAAGAGGTTGGCGAAGTTCTGCAGGCCGACAAACTCGCGGCTGATGGGGTTGTCAATCAGCGCATAGTAGCCGACAACGAAAAACGGCAATATGAAAAATATTGCCGCGCCGATAAATGAGGGAGCGATAAAAAAGGAAGTTTTGAAGCGGTCGATGCGCTCGCGCTTGTCATGCCGGATCTTCTCCGGTTTCGCCTTTTTCTGCTTCATCGTGCCGCCTCCTTTTCGTCAATTTGTCTGAACATAAGTTTTTGATTCCGTGTATAACTGTACTATTTTTAGCAGTACAGTCATTATACCGCATGCCATGCGTAAAGTCAATACAGTGCGGGGAATATTAAGCAAAAATTAAACCCGCCCGCGGTGCTGTTTTCGTATGCACCCTTTAGTCGCAGGCGGCGCGTTTTTTCCTCATGAAAAAACGCATACCCGCAAAAAAAATTTGCGGGTATGTGGGGAAAATCATTTTAGGCTCCCCTGTGTAAGGGGAGCTGTCACCGATAGGTGACTGAGGGGTTGTTCCGTTACTATGTAACAATCCCTCCGGCGCTTTGCGCCACCTCCCTTTACACAAGGGAGGCGAAGATAGAGCGGCAGGAGGCAGACGATGCCCGACTTGCCCTTTCACTTCTCCAAATCTACAAAGCCGAGCACGGCTTCGCAGCAGAGTTTGCCGTCCGCGCGCTGCATCTTGAAGAAATACCGCCCGCCGACCTCGGCGCGCAGAATGGTGAGGACTTCGCCGAGCGGCGCCTCGGTGACAAAGCTGACATTGGCAGTGTGCAGCGTCTTGTGCGCGATGTCGGGCACAAAATCGCACAGCCAGTTTAAGTACTTCGTGTTGTTGAGGTGCCCGTTGCGGTCGGCATCGCTGAAATAGACCTCGCGCGCCGCCGCCGTCTCAAACGCCTCGACGGGCGGGAACGGCTCGCGCGCGGG
Organism: uncultured Eubacteriales bacterium; assembly: GCA_934474225.1. Lineage (GTDB taxonomy): Bacteria > Bacillota > Clostridia > Oscillospirales > CAG-272 > UMGS902. The sequence goes on from CAKSLU010000002.1 coordinate 5,964, forward strand.
AATGCCGACATCAATCGGCGGCTCGGTCTCGCCGCCGATGGGCTCGGTCTCGCCGATGCGGACGAGCTTATGTTCGCGAAAGTTGAGCAGTGCCCAGGAAGTGTACGCCTCGGCAACGCATTCGTCGCCGGCAAACATCCGATAGCAGCGGTTGTGCGACACGCCGCGGCTTGCCGTCGGGAAGGTGCGCGCGTCCGCGACCTCGCCCTCGCAGAGCGGTCGGTCGATGCGCAGCAGCAGGCGGCTGATGACATACGCCATCCCCCGCGCGCGCAAATCGTCGTTGGACGGCGGGAACGCCGCCATCTGACGCGAACCTGCGTCCTCCATCTTGGCAAGCAGCACGGACGGGCGCAAATACCCGTTCAAATCCACATCCTGCCCGAAAACATTGGTCTTGTCGGAATAACTCATGATTCTTTCCTTATATTATGATATCACGGAAATTTAAGCAAATAAAAACGGCGCTTATCATTTTCGCGAGACGAGGCGCACCCGAAGCGGCGGACGACGGTGACCTGTCGGTCATCGAGTTCGCCGCCGAGGAGCAACGACGTATCGCGGAAATTTAAGCGCCGTAAGTCTTACAGGGTGTGCGCAGAGCCAAGCACATGCTCAATCTTGTGCGCGACCATCTTGCGGACTTCGTCGCGTGCAACACTGAGGTAGGTTCTGGGGTCGAACACATCCGGCTTCTCGGAGAAGACGCGGCGGATGCCTGCCGTCATCGCGAGACGGATGTCGGAGTCGATGTTGATCTTGCAGACCGCCATCTTGGCTGCCTGACGGAGCTCTTCCTCGGGAATGCCGATTGCATCCGGCAGCTTGCCGCCGAGGGCGTTGATTTCCTTGACATATTCCTGCGGAACCGAAGATGCGCCGTGGAGCACGATCGGGAAACCGGGCAAACGCTTGCCGACCTCTTCGAGAATGTCAAAGCGGAGCGGAGGGGGCACAAGAATGCCGTCCGCATTGCGGGTGCACTGTGCGGGGGTGAACTTGTATGCGCCGTGGCTGGTGCCGATGGCGATGGCGAGCGAGTCAACGCCGGTCTTCTCGACGAACTCCTCAACCTCTTCGGGGCGGGTGTAGGACGAATCCGCAGCCGAAACCTTGACGTCATCCTCAACGCCTGCCAGTCTGCCCAGCTCGCCTTCAACGACGACGCCGTGCGCATGCGCGTACTCAACGACCTTGCGGGTCAGCGCGATGTTGTCCTCAAAGGTGTGATGCGAACCGTCGATCATGACCGAGGAGAAACCGCCGTCGATGCAGGTCTTGCAGATCTCGAAGTCTGCGCCGTGGTCGAGGTGGAGCGCGAGGTCAATACCGGTATCCTTGATCGCAGCCTGTGCCAGTGCAACGAGGTACTCATGCTTTGCATACTTTCTTGCGCCTGCGGAAACCTGCAGGATAACGGGGGAGCGCAGCTCTTCCGCCGCCTCGGTGATCGCCTGGATGATCTCCATGTTGTTGATGTTGAATGCGCCGATGGCGTAACCGCCCTCGTAAGCCTTCTTGAACATCTCTTTGGTTGTTACAAGTGCCATTTTTCTTCTCCTTTAACTGATAATTTGTTAAATCCTTAGCATTATTCTACCGCAAGATGAAGAAAAATGCAATACATTTGTCTTATAAATATTCGCCGACATTTTATACTTTTTTACACAGCACCGCCGCCAAGCCCGAAGCTGATGGAGATGGCGTTGTTGACATCCTGCATCACGGTATCGTCGAGATGCCCCATCTTCTCCCGCAGCCGCCGCTTGTCGATGGTGCGAATCTGCTCCAGCAGAATCACCGAATCGCGCGCCAGCCCCACTTTGTCCGCATAGATGTCGATATGCGTGGGCAGGTGCGTCTTGCTCATTTTGCTGGTGATGGCCGCCGCTATGACCGTCGGGCTGTATTTGTTGCCGACATCGTTCTGCACGATAAGTACCGGTCTGAGCCCTCCCTGCTCGGAGCCGACCACCGGACTGAGGTCGGCGTAGAAAATATCGCCGCGCCGCACGCTCACAGAATCATATCCTTTCCGTTTTGGATTTCGCCGCATCCGCGGCAAGCTTATTTTTCCCTGCCGCAGGGGGGCGTTAAACACGCCGCGCGCATTTTTGTCCGGTAAATTGTGACACGCGCACGGTTCCGCTTTCAGTATATGCAAAAGGGCGGGCACGCGCGCGGTTCACCTTTTCGCGCACGGCGCATATACTGAGCGTAGACGGGAGAAAAGGGGGAGTATCATGCACAATCTGCGCTGTGCCGCAAAACTCATCGGGCTGACGGTCCTTGCCTTCGGCGTCGGCCTGCTGGCGTCGTTTTTCCTGCCCGCAGGGTGGCTTGTGGTGATTGAGGCCGTCGTGATTATCGGCGTCGGCTTTCTGTACTTCTCCGTAAAATAGCGCCCGTATGGGGGTCTCTCATGAAGATTATCACCGTAAAATCGCCGCGCGTTTTCCGCGCGCTGCTGCGCCGCCTGTTTCACGCATGAGCGCCGAACCGCAAGCCGCACGAGAGAAATGTGCGGCTTGCGGTTCAAGTTTTTTTGCAAATCCGCGCAATTTTTGTTCCACTTTCCGCGCGCGGCGGTTGAATTTGCATGTCGGATATGATAAAATGAAGAAAACAGCGCAATCTTGCGCACTGCAAGTTCCTAAGGAAAGAGAGCGGAAGTTTTTATGAAAAAATCCCTGTTGATGCTCGCCTGCGCCCTGCTGCTTGCCCTTGCCATGACGGCAGTCGTCGGCGCATACGAATTTGTGCCGGGCAGCGACGCCGTTGTCTATGTCAACGGCACGGCGGGCAATGACGCAAACAGCGGCAAAACCCCTGCCGCCGCCGTGGCAACGCCCGCGAAGGCGCAGAGCCTGCTGCCGCAGGGCGGCACCGTCGTCGTCTCGGGCGCGACCGCGCTGACGGCAGCCTACAACCCCGATGCCGTGGCGGGTGCGGTGCTCTACACCTCGGTATACGGCGGCACGGACTACCGCAAGACCGGTGCAAAACTGTCGGTCGGCGGCAACATGTCGTTCTCGAGTGACACCTACTTTGACAACATCGAACTTTCCATCACGAAGACAGGACTGTTCTTCGCGGGCAAGTTCCACAACTTCGGCTTCGGCGCGGGCGTCGCCTGCAAGCAGGCTGTCACCGCCGCCACTTTCAACTACCCCGTGATCCTCGCGGGCGTCAACGCGCCCCAGACGCTGGCTGTGGCAAGTTCGGACGCGGACTTCACGCTGACCATCGCGGGCGGCACCTGGCGCAGTTTCTACGGCGGCAACCGCCGCACGAGCGCCTCGCAGGTGCTGGGCAAGGTCTCGGGCAACAGTTACATCCGCATTGAGGGCGGCGTCTTCACCGGCTCGGGCGGCGAATATGCCAGCCTCGGCGGCGCCAACATTCACACCGGCAAAATGGTGCTGGAGATTCTCGACGGCGTCTTCAACTGCGAGTTCTTCATGTTCCGCCGCACGCAGGCGCGCCCGTCGGACGCGGCCAAAGATGCCGGCGGCTACAACACGGCGCAGGCAGTCTTCCTCATTCGCGGCGGGCAGTTCAACAACCACATTGCAAGCGGTCCGGACGAATCGATTGCAGGCGGCATCCGCAACTATGCAGATCTCTGCATCGTTGTCACGGGCGGCAGTTTTGCCGACGATATGAAACTCTTCAACCGCTCCGTGATGGGCACGGTGCTGATCCGCTGCTCGGCAAAGACCGAAGCGATGCTTCGCCCGCACATCGAAAACATCCACAACTTCCTGTTCTCAAACGACCTCTCCCCTGCAACGGGCGATACCGAGACCGCGCACTTTGCCGGGATGATCAGCGACACGCCCGACCCCTTCGTCTTTGAAAAGGACGGCATGTACTACATCGCCTACTGCGACAGCATCAACAACGGCAAAACCGCCGGCATCAGCGTGTCGGCAAGCCGCGAGATGGTCTTCTCCCGCTTCACCTACAACAAGGTGTCGGTCTTCAACAGCACCATGACCACCATCGCCAATGCGAAGCACGAATACTGGGCGCCTGAAATCCACTACTTCTCGGCGGATGAAGTCGGCGCGGCGGACGCGGGCTGGTACATCTACTTTGCCGCCGACGACGGCAAGGATGCAAACCACCGCATGTACGTCCTGCGCGCCACCGACCCGGAGGATGCGCAGAGCACCTACAAAATGGTCGGCGAGCTGAAGACCGCAGAAGATTGCTGGGCCATCGACGGCACGGTGCTCCGCTTGGGCGGCAAGCTCTACTTTATCTGGTCGGGGCACGCAAAGGGCGCCGACGTGCAGCAGATTTACATCCAGGAGATGGCGTCCCCCACGAAGATGAAGGGGAGCACGCGCACCCTGCTGGCAGCGCCGACCGAAAGTTGGGAGCGCCGCAATTCCCCGCTGCTCGAGGGTCCGCAGGCGCTCGTCCTCGACGGCACGGTGCACATCCTCTATTCGGCAAACGGCAGCTGGACGCGCCGCTACTGCCTCGGCATGCTGACACTGGTGGGCAGCAACCCGCTGAGCGCCTCCGCATGGCAGAAGAGCGACGGTCCCGTCTTTGAAATGAGCACGGAGACCTCAATGTTCGGCACGGGACATGCCTCCTTTGTCGAAAACAGCATTGACGGCACACACTGGATCTACTACCACGCCGTGCCCGACGCCTCCGTGAAGGACGGCAACGATGCAAGCGGCACGCCGGTCTTCTGGCAGGCACGCCGCACCTTTGCACAGCAGTTCACCACCGAGACGAAACGCGTCGGCGGCAAGACGCTGACCTATCCCGTCTTCGGCGCGCCGCTTGCGGCATCGACCGTGCGCGATGTCTCGATCCACACGCCGGATGTCTGCACAGGCTCGCACTTCTGTGCGGCGGGGAGCGACACCTGCCTCATCTGCCGCGGCGACGCGACCACGCCGGTCGTCCCGCGGTACGGCGATATGAACGATGACGGCAAAATCGAGATGATCGACGCGCTGCTGCTGGTACGCGCCATCGCAACCGGCAAACTGGACGCGGGGGTCACCGATGTCCTTGCCCTGCTCCGCTATATCGTCGTCGGCAGCAACTAAAAAGGGCCATTTGCACAAAACAGCCGACTTCTGCGCGGAAAACCGAGTAAAAATACACAAAAAATACAATAGAAACACACTTTTGTACATTGTACGAAAGTGTGTTTTGTATTATACTGAATGTATACAATACCGAATCTCGGGAGGTTTTTCCATGCGTAAGAAGTTGTTGTTTTTCTGTATGACCCTGCTTTCCGCGCTTCTTCTTTGCGCGGCAGTGCAGGCCGCGGGGACGACTGCGGTGTTTGTGGACAACACGAGCGGCGTTGACTCAAACAGCGGCAGCACTGCCGCGGTACCGTTGAAGACCCTCACAAAAGCCTATGAAAAACTGCGCGCAGCCGGCGGCGGCACGCTGGTCATTTCCGGCAGTGTCACCATACCGGCAAGCGGCTTTGCACCGGCATCGACCGCGGGGCGTATCACCTACACCTCGGTCTACGGGGGCACGGACTACCGCAAAAGCGGTGCGGCTCTCCTGATCAAAGGCAACTTTGCCGCATCGGGCGCGACTGCCTTTCAGAACATCGATCTGCATATCTACAAAAGCAGTGCGATCTTCTCCGGGCGGCATCACGACTTCACCATCGGCACGGGCGTGAACTGCGTCAATAAGAGTACAAGCAGCAATTTTCTCTTTCCCTGCCTGGTCGGCGGCTGGAATCTGCCCGGCTCCGCCGCCGAAGCGAACAGCAGCGCCGCCTATACCCTGTCGGTGGCAAGCGGCACCTGGCAGGCGCTGAACGGCGGCAACCGCCGCGCGGCCGCCTCGCATACGCTCGGCACGCTCTCCGGGGATCGCCTCATCCGCATCACGGGCGGCACTTTCAAGGGCGGCACGGTCTCGCTGACCGGCGACGAATACGCGGCGGGCAGAGTGGTCGCCGAGATCTCGGGCGGCACTTTTGCCGATCCGGTCTTCCTGTTCCGTCCGCTGTACAATTTGCCTGCCGGTGCAAAAACGGCAGGGGCGCACACGGCTCAACTCGTCGCGCGCATCTCGGGCGGCAGTTTTTCCGAGCGGATATCGACGGACGGTGCGCTCCCGCTGGAGAATGTCGTCCCGAACCGCGGGCGTGTGACGCTGACCGTCACGGGCGGCAGCTTCGGCGAAAATGTGCGCTTCTACAATCGCGGGCTGCTCGGCTCGTTTGTCCTGCGGTGCAGTCCTGCCATGGAATCGACGGTGCGCGCCCGCGTTGACCGCGCCATCGCCGTCACCACAGATCTCGGCCCCGTCACAAGCGCCAAGACGACCGTCAAATTCTCCGGCATGCAGGCGTGGCTGGCAGACCCCTTTGTGGCGGAGAAGGACGGCAAATACTATTTCATCTTCGTCAGCAATGCCACGGTGAACGGCACATCTGTCCCGGGCTTCCGCGTTGCAGAAAGCAGCGAGATTCTGTTTGCCAACGCAAACTATGACAGCATGCCGGTCTGGAACGCGACCATGACCGACCGCGCCGACTGTAAGAAGGAATACTGGGCGCCCGAACTGCACTATTTCTCCGCCGCGGAGGTCGGTGCTGCCAACGCGGGCTGGTATATCTACTTCACCGCCGATGACGGCGACAACGAAAACCACCGCATGTTTGTCCTGCGCGCCGACAACCCGGAAAACCCGACCGGCAGTTATTCGCTGGCGGGCAAACTGGCAACGGCGGGCAACCTTTGGGCGATCGACGGCACGGTGCTCCGCTACGGCGGCAAACTCTACCTCGTCTGGTCGGGCAAGCCTCAGGCGGGCAGCCGCACGCAGAATCTCTACATCCAGCCGATGCAGAACCCCTATACGATGGCAAACAGTGCCGCCGTCTGCATCTCTACCCCGACGCTCGGTTATGAACTGCTCAACGGTCATATCAATGAGGGACCGCAGGCACTCAAACTCGGCAATACGACGCACATTATCTATTCCGCAAACGGCAGCAGCACCGAGTATTACCGCCTCGCCATGCTGACGCTCACCGGCAGTGACCCGATGCGCGCCGATGCCTGGACAAAAGCCTCGTCGCCGCTGTTTGTCTCGGATGCTTCCGCCTCGATGTGGGGACCCGGGCACGCCAGTTTTGTGCAGAACCGCCGCGACAATACCTGGTGGGTCTACTACCACGCCAACGAAGTGTGGGTAGAGGATGACTGGTCCAGCGGCACCAGCACCTGGTGGGGGCAGCGCAGAACCTATATCCAGCAGTTCAGGACCGCCGCGGCGACCATCGCCGGCAAGTCCTGCACCGTGCCCTCCTTCGGCAAGCCGCTCGCGGCAACCGCGCTGCGTCCGCTTGTCATCTCCTCTCCCGACTACTGCGCAAACGGGCACTTTGCGACAGGCAATGCATCAAACTGCCCTGTCTGCGGCATGTGCCGCCACCCGCAGGGCGCGCTGGAATACAAAACAGTAACGCCGTCGACCTGCACGACCAAGGGCACAGAAACGATCTTCTGCAAGAACTGCAACAAGCAGCTCGGCACGCGCCAGGCGGCACTGGACCCGCATGCGCACACCGGATACAAGTTCACGGCGGCGGGCAGCACTTTCAATTATGTCTGCACCGGCTGTAACGCCGCCGTCAAAACCGGCATCGCCGTGCCGACGCTCTATGTCGACAATGTCGACACCGCGGGCGGCGGCAAGAGTGCTGCGGTCGGCAAGGATACAAACCGCGGCGACAGCGCGGATGCGCCGCTCAAGAGCCTCACGGCAGCCATCGGCAGAATGAACAAAACCGGCGGCAAGATCGTGCTCCTCGACCGCTATCAGATCACCGGCAATGTCACCCTGCCGTCCTACGAAAAGGAGATCACCTTCACGACCGACAGCGCGCTTTCCGGCTTCACCACCGGCTTTGTCAACCTGAAGCACGGCGCCGTCCTTTCGCTCGGCGGTCCGACTAAGTTTGAGACCATTCTGTTCAACCATTCCGCAAGCACGCAGAATGACTCCGACCAAGGGTATTACAAGACGCTGGTCATCGTCGGCAACTGGAACGATGTCACCTTCGGCACGGGGCTGCAAACATGGGGCAACTGCTACTATGTTGCCGGCACGCAGTATCCGCAGGCGGACGACGCCACGACAAAGCATGTGACGCTGCGCTTTGCCAGGACCTATGCATGCGACATCAGCGACAAGCAGCCCGCCGTGACCTTCTTCGACCGCATCTACCTCGGCGTGCGCGGCAACAAAGGCATCACGGTCTCCAACAAGACCGTCACGGCGACCTTTGACGGGACCACCGTCCTCAACCTCTACGGCGGCTCGACCAGCACGGAGGCACAGGACCTCCAGATGAAGAACTGCCAAACGGTGTTGAACATCAACAAAAACGCCTATATCAAGAACCTCTATTCCGCTGCGGGCAACACCTGCAACACCGGCACGGCGTACCTGGATAAGTTCACCGTCAACCTCAACGAAAATGCACGCCTTTGGGGCGAATTTACGGTGCGGAATGTCCGCGACCTTACCGTCAATGTCTCCGGCGCGGACGGCGGGCGCGAAAAAGACCTCCGCCAGGCAAAGACGCTTTGGCTCTCTCTGACGGAGGGCTATCTCAAGTCGGCAAACTACACCGGCAAAGAAAAAGCGACGGCAAACTACACCGCGCATTCCTTCATGCCGGAGGTGAAGCCGGAGGTCGTCCGCTACCCGACGGCAAATGTCCGCGTCAATGTCCTGCCGGACACCTGCACCTGGACCTACAAACATGAAAACGGCGCCTGCTCACGCACCTGCTCGGTCTGCGGCAAGACCGAGACGGTGCTGTCGCTGGCATTCGGCTCGGCGAGCACGACGCGGGCGGGCGACACCGTCCGCTTCATCGCCGAGATGACGCGCGGCGAGAGTGCAGCCGTTGAAAAGTACGGCATGCTCATCACGGCGCTGGCAGATCAGACGGCAGGCAGCGGCAGCTTTGCAGATGAAAAGTTCGCATTTGCAGAGGGCACCGATGTCACGGCGGCTGCGGACGGCAAACTCCGTTTTGCGGCGGACCTTACCGGCATTCCCGCGGGCAAGGGCGACACGCCCATCTATGCATGGGCGTATGTGAAACTTGCAGGCGCGGACGATCTTGTCATTCTGCCCTTTGATGCAGTTACGCCAAACGAACTGAAGCATACGAAGTGAGGAGGCGAAGCAGTATGCGAAAACATCCATATGAGCAGCCGAAGCTGCAACTCGTTTCGCTTGCACTGAACGATATTCTCCTTGCAAGCACGGGCAACCCGGTTGACCCGAAGGGTGAACTGGACACCAACTACACGGTCAAACTCAACAGTGCGACCTGGAAGGGCATCTGGGGCTGATTCCGGATGCGCGACAGCAAAAAAGCCGCCCGTCTTGGGCGGCTTTTTGCGGTTATTCGGCAGTCGGCGGCTGCCGCTGCTCAAGTTGTTCGAGTTTGTGCTCGAGTTTCTTCTGATTCTCCAGCACCAAATCCAGCTTTTTATGCAGATCGTCAATGATCAGTTCGCTTTTGAGGTTGATGCGGTAATCGTTCTCGGCGCGGGCGCGATCCTTCGCCTCCTGGCGGTTCTGGCTCATCATGATGAGCGGCGCCTGCACGGCGGCGATGCAGGAGAGCACAAGGTTGAGCAGGATGAAGGGATACGCATCAAAGGCGCGCTCCGCCATCACGACATTGAGGATCATCCACACCACCATCACGGCAACAAAACTGAAAATGAAAGCCCAACTGCCCGCAAAGCGTGCGACCGTATCCGCTGCACGCTGCCCGAGCGTCTGCTTTTCGTTTCTGTCCGCATTTTCGGTGACCGAGGTCATAATCAGCTGATGAATCAGTTCTTCATCGGTGAATTCCCTGTCGGTCACATCGAGCAGCTCACGGATCACCTTATTTCGCTCTTTTCCGGTTTTCATCGCATGTTCTCTCTTTCTCAAAAAGCCGCCCGCGGGCGGCTTTTTGCTTGGTTTGTTTCATTCGCCGTCGATGTAACGGCAGGCGGCAAGCGCCGCCGTCGCGCCGTCGGCAACGGCTGTGGCAATCTGTCGCACGCCTTTGGTGCGGCAGTCCCCTGCCGTGAAAATGCCCTCGGCGCTCGTTTTGCAGTCCTCGCCCGCGGCAATATAGCCGTGGTCGAGCGCAATGAGGTTTTCAAACGCACCGTTGTCGGGCGCAAGCCCGATAGCAACAAACACGCCGTCCGCCGGAATCACGCGGCGCGCGCCGCTGTGCACATCCTCGACCTCCACGCCCGTGAGCGTGCTGTCGCCGACGATGCCGGTGACCGTATGTCCGAAGACCGTCTCGACATTCGGCTTTGCGGTGAGCAGCTCGCAGAGCCGCACTTCGCCCGTGAATTCATCGAGATTCTGCACCACGGTGACCCGCGCCGCCGTCTCGGCAAGGAGCAGCGCCTCCTGCAGTGCCGAATTGCCGCCGCCGACCACAAGGGCATGCCTGTCCTTGTAGAACGCGCCGTCGCAAACCGCACAGAACGATACGCCGTCGCCGAGGAACCTGTCCTCGCCCGGCACGCCGAGCAGCCGATGGCGCGCGCCGGTCGCCAAAATGACCGCCTGCGCCGCAAAGACCTTGTCGCCGCAGTGCACATGAAAGCCGCCGCTGTGGCGCTCGATGCCCGTGACCGTCTCCACCTCGACATCCGCGCCCTGCTCGAGCACCTGCTCGACCATTTTGTCGGCGAGTTCACTGCCGCTGACCGACAGAAACGCGGGGTAATTCTCGATCTTCGGCGAGAAGGTCATCTGCCCGCCGAAACCGCCTTTTTCAATAATGAGCACGCGCTTGCCCGCGCGGCGCGCATACAGAGCGGCGGTCAGCCCCGCAGGGCCGCCGCCGATGATGATGATGTCATGCATGGACTTTTGCTTCCTTCTGCGCGATGAAGTCCTTCACGCCCGCAACGCCCGCAAACTTCGCGTCGCCGCAGACCAGTGTGGGCGCCTGCTTCAGCCCGAGCGACTCCGCCAGTGCGCGGTTCTCCTCGACGAGCAGTTTTTCATAGGGGATACCCGCCTCGTCCAGCAGCTTTGCCGCGATCTTGCAGTTGGGGCAGGTTGCCGTTGCAAAGAGGCGAACCGGCAGATCCGCCGCCTCCGCTTCGGGTGCCGCCATATCGGGATGCAGCACGCCCGCATGCGTCAGCACGCTGCGCCCGATGTTGTAGGTGCGGCGATCCTTGAATTCATGCGCCTTGCCGTCGTTCCAGTTCTGCACCGGGCGATAGTAGCCGGTGATACGGCTGTAGACCTCGGTCTTCTCGCCGCAGTGCGGGCACTCGAAGTGCTCCCCGGCGATGTAGCCGTGCTTCTTGCAGATGGAATAGGTGGGCGAGAGCGTGTAGTAGGGCAGCTTGTAGTTCATCGCAATCTTGCGCACGAGGTTTGCCGCCGCCTTCCAGTCGGGCAGTTTCTCGCCGAGGAAGGCGTGGAAGACCGTGCCCGAGGTGTACAGCGTCTGCAAATCGTCCTGAATGTCCAGCGCGGAGAACACATCCTCGGTGTAGCCGACCGGCAGATGCGAGGAGTTGGTGTAGTACGGTGCGCCGTCGTCGCCGCCCGCCGTGATGATGTCGGGATAGCGGCGCTTGTCGTGCTTGGCGAGGCGGTAGGTCGTGGACTCCGCCGGGGTCGCCTCGAGGTTGTAGAGGTCGCCGTACTGCTCCTGATAGTCGGAGAGGCGCTCGCGCATGTGGTTGAGCACTTCCTTGGTGAATTCCTGCGCCTCGGTCTCGGTCAGGTCCTTGCGGATCCAGCGCGCGTTGAGGCACGCCTCGTTCATGCCGATGAGGCCGATCGTGGAGAAGTGGTTCTCAAACGTGCCGAGATAGCGCTTGGTGTAAGGGTACAGCCCCTCGTTCAGCAGCTTGGTGATGACCGTGCGCTTGATGTTCAGCGAGCGCGCCGCCACATCCATCATGTGGTCGAGGCGGCGGTAGAACTCATCCTTGTCCGCCGACAGGTAGGCGATGCGCGGCATGTTGATGGTGACCACGCCGACCGAGCCGGTGCTCTCGCCGCTGCCGAAGAAGCCGCCCGACTTCTTGCGCAGCTCGCGCAAATCGAGACGCAGACGGCAGCACATCGAGCGAACATCGCTCGGCTCCATGTCGCTGTTGATATAATTGGAGAAATACGGCGTGCCGTATTTGCTGGTCATCTCAAAGAGCAGCTTGTTGTTCTCAGTCTCCGACCAGTCAAAGTCGCGCGTGATGGAATAGGTCGGAATCGGGTACTGGAAGCCGCGGCCGTTGGCGTCGCCCTCGATCATGATCTCGATGAACGCCTTGTTGATGAGGTCCATCTCCGCCTTGCAGTCGCCGTAGGTGAAGTCCATATCTTTGCCGCCGACGATAGCGGGCACGGATTCCATATCCTTCGGCACCGTCCAGTCGAGCGTGATGTTGGAGAAAGGCGCCTGCGTGCCCCAGCGGGAGGGGGTGTTGACGCCGTAAATGAAGGCTTCAAGGCTCTTCTTGACCTGGTCATAGTTCAGGTTATCCGTCTTGACAAACGGCGCAAGGTAGGTATCAAACGAGGAGAACGCCTGCGCGCCCGCCCATTCGTTCTGCATGATGCCGAGGAAGTTGACCATCTGGTTGCAGAGCACCGACAGATGCTTTGCGGGGGCGGAGGTCATCTTGCCCGGAATGCCGCCGAGACCCTCGCGGATGAGCTGCTTCAGCGACCAGCCCGCGCAGTAGCCCGTGAGCATGCTGAGGTCGTGGATGTGGATGTCCGCACCGCGGTGCGCCTGCGCAATCTCGTCATCATAGACCTCGGAGAGCCAGTAGTTTGCCGTAATCGCGCCCGAGTTGCTGAGAATCAGACCGCCGACCGAGTAGGTGACGGTGGAATTCTCCTTCACGCGCCAGTCGGTGACCTTGACATAGCTGTCCACCAGCTCCTTGTAGTCGAGAATCGTGGACTTCATGTTGCGCAGCTTTTCGCGCTGGCGGCGGTAGAGGATGTACGCCTTGGCAACCTCGGCATAGCCGCCCTGAATCAGCACCGACTCGACGCTGTCCTGGATGTCCTCAACGGCAATCAGACCGTCCTTGATTTTCGGCTCGAAATCCGCCGTGACGCGGAGTGCGAGAAAGTCGATGATGCTCGGATGAAAATTGACCTCGCAAGCCTCGAATGCCATCTGAATGGCGCTCGAAATCTTGGACAGGTCAAAATCAACAATTTTGTTGTCTCTCTTTTTTACATGATACATAAAAAGCCGTCCCCCTGTAGTACATTTACACTGTATTTTCGCAGTCAGTGCTATTAGCATACCACAGATGAAACGGCTTGTCAATATTCAAAAGGTACAATATTTTGATTCTTTTTTTGACGCGCGGCACTATATATTGTGTATCGTTGCCTGCCACTTACCCACGCAGTTCCGTGTTCGGGACAGACTGTCGGGCGCGCGCCAGCATGTCGGCAAGCGTCTCGTCGTCCGGGGTGAAATCCCCGTCGCCCACGAGGTCGCCCGAGTCCTTGAAGGGTTGGAGGAAGTAGCGCTTCGCCCCCGCAATCCACGCGGCGGCAGCGCCGATGTCCGCAGGCGTGTGCAGCCTGCCCGTGACCGTGGTGCGGAATTCATAGTCTACGCGCCCCATAAGCAGCAGTTCGACCGAGCGGCGCACGGCGGCAAGCTGCGCGTCGGTGCACCCGGCGGTCTCTTTATATTTTTCGGGGCGGTTCTTGATGTCCATCGCCACATAGTCCACAAGCCCCGCGTCGAGCAGGGCGGCAAGGCGGTCGGGGAACGAGCCGTTGGTGTCCAGCTTTATCGCATAGCCGAGCGCGCGGATTTTTTCGAGCAGTTCGCCCGCATCGGGTTGGAGCAGCGGTTCGCCGCCGGTCAGCACAACGCCGTCCAGCAGCCCCTGCCGCTTTTTCAAATAAGAAAGGATTTCGTCCTCGGACACCGCATTTGCCATCGGGCGGGTGACCAGCCCCGCATTGTGGCAGAACGGGCAGCGGAAGTCGCACCCGTGCGCAAACAGAATCGCCGCAGTTTTGCCCGGGTAGTCCAGCAGCGTCAGCTTTTGCATGCCCTCGATTTGCACAAAAGTCCCCCCTTTTCGTTGTTTTTTTCATTATAACACAAATGTGCGCGGCATGCAAACGCGAATTTTGCATATTTTTTTCTCGAAAATTGCAAAAAACTTTGCAAAACCACTTGAAATCGCGTTTTTTCTCGGTTATAATGAAAGAGTCGATTCTGAAATATTGCAGGAGGGTTTTTACCATGCTGAAAAACGAATACTTGAAAAATGTCCTTGCCGGCCTCGAGAAGCGCAGCGCAGGCGAGCCTGAATTTCTCCAGGCGGTCACCGAAGTGCTCGAATCGCTGGAGCCGGTGATCGAGTCCGACCCGGTCTACGAGAAGAACGGCGTCATCGAGCGCATCGTCGAGCCGGAACGCGCCATCCTCTTCCGCGTGTCCTGGGTGGACGACAACGGCAAAGTGCAGGTCAACCGCGGCTATCGCGTGCAGTTCAACTCCGCCATTGGTCCCTACAAGGGCGGTCTGCGTCTGCACCCCTCGGTCAACCTGTCGGTCATCAAATTCCTCGGCTTTGAGCAGATTTTCAAAAACAGCCTGACCGGGCTGCCCATCGGCGGCGGCAAGGGCGGCTCCGACTTTGACCCCAAGGGCAAGAGCGACGGCGAAATCATGCGCTTCTGCCAGAGCTTCATGACCGAACTTGCAAAGCACATCGGCGCGGACACCGACGTGCCCGCAGGCGACATCGGCGTCGGCGGCCGCGAAATCGGCTACCTGTTCGGTCAGTACAAGCGCCTGCGCAACGAATACACCGGCGTGCTCACCGGCAAGGGGCTGACCTACGGCGGCTCGCTCGCCCGCACCGAGGCAACCGGCTACGGTCTCTGCTACTACACCGAGGAAATGCTGAAATGCATGAAGAACGACTCCTTTGCGGGCAAGACGGTCGTCATCTCCGGCTCGGGCAATGTCGCCATCTACGCCAACGAGAAGGCAACCGCGCTCGGCGCAAAGGTCGTCGCCATGTCCGACTCGAACGGTTATATTTATGATGAAAACGGCATCGACCTCGCCGTTGTCAAGCAAATCAAGGAAGTCGAGCGCGGCAGAATCAAGGAATACGCCGCACGCGTCAAGGGCGCGAAGTATGTCGAGGGCTGCCGCGGCATTTGGAGCGTGAAGTGCGACATCGCCCTGCCCTGCGCAACGCAGAACGAGCTGAACGGCGAAGAGGCCGCCACGCTCATCAAGAACGGCGTGATTGCCGTTGCCGAGGGCGCAAACATGCCCTCCACCCCCGAGGCTATCGAGGCGTTCCAGAAGGCGGGCGTGCTCTTCGGGCCTGCAAAGGCTGCCAACGCAGGCGGCGTTGCCACCTCGGCGCTGGAAATGAGCCAGAACTCGATGCGCTACAGCTGGACCTTTGAAGAAGTGGATGCCAAGCTGAAGAACATCATGACCGGCATCTTCCACAACTCCTATGATGCCGCCGAAAAGTACGGCATGAAGGGCAACCTCGTTGCCGGTGCAAACATCGCAGGCTTTGTGAAGGTTGCCACCGCGATGATTGCCCAGGGCATCGCATATTGAATCAGTCGAAAACCGAGGTTTTCGACTGGGACAAGGGCGTTCACTCGCGTGCGCTCAGCCGCGCCGCCCTTTAAGGAGTAAAAAAGCCGGCACAGCCGTCTTTTTTACGAGAATCGAATGAAGAAAACAGACCGAACGGATTTCCGTTCGGTCTGTTTTTCTTTGCGGCGAGTGTAAAATCTGCGCTCTTTTTCAGCCCCCTCGGTGAGGGGGCTGTCACCGACAGGTGACTGGGGGAGTTTTTGCTTTGTTCAAAACTCCTTCCGTCGCCGTTCGGCGACACCTCCCTCACCGAGGGAGGTAAAAAAAGTAGTTCGCGTACGAATGCGGCGGGAGCAAGCCCCCGCCCTACGGAATTGTGTGAGATTCGGCTCCCCTGTGCAAGGGGAGCTGGCGCGGGAGCGCCTGAGGGGTTGTTCCGTACCTTTGTAACAATCCCTCCGGCGGCTACGCCGCCACCTCCCTTTACACAAGGGAGGCATAGATACATCGGCATGGACGCGACGCCATCGGTCTCCCGCCGCGCGCGTTCTTACTTATACTTATAGAATCCCTCGCCGGAGGACATACCGAGCTTGCCTGCGTCGATGTATTCCTTCAGCATCTTCGACATGCCCTTGAAATTGTAGGGCGCGAGGAAAGGCGGAATCTTCACATACATCTGCACGATGTTGTACGCCGTGGTCAGCCCGACCGTATCGAGAATCCGGAACGGCCCCTTGGGCGCGCCCGTGCCGAGCGTCCACGCCTTGTCGATGCTCTCCGGGTCGGAAATGCCGTTGACATAGAGGTCCATGCCCGAGAACAGCAGCGGAATCAGCATCGAATTGAGCAGATAGCCCGCCTTCTCCTTGCGCACCGGCAGCGGAATCATGCGGATTTCCTTGGCGAAGTCCATGATCGCGTCGAAATACTTCGCATCGGTCTTCGGCTGCGCCATGATTTCGGCGGTGTTGTTCTTCCAGATGGAGTTGGCAAAGTGGAGCGACAGAAACTTGTCGGGTCTGCCTGTGAACTTCGCCAGCTTGGAGGGCAGCAGCGTGGAGGAATTGGTGACGATCACGGTCTTTGCGGGGAGCAGCGGGGCAAGCGCGGTGTAGAACGCATCCTTCTGCTTGATGTCCTCCGCCATCGACTCGATGACGAGGTCGGCATCTTCCACCGCCTTCTTCATGTCCAGCTCCAGTTTCAGCCCGGTGTATGCGCGCTCCACGGCGGCAAGGCAGGCGTCCTTGTCAAAGCTCTCATAGTCGGCAATGCCGCGCGCCCAGGTCGCCGGGGTCTGCCCCTCGGGGGTCGCCATCTTCTCGATGGTCTCGGTGTAGACGGCTTTCAGATGGTCCAGCTTCGGCCGGGTGCGCCCGATGCTGCCCTTGCTGCGCAGCCAGATGGTGACATCAAAGCCGCAGTAGGCTGCCTGAAAGGCAATCTGACTGCCGAGGACGCCGCCGCCCGCAACAACGATTTTTTTCATGGTTTTGTCTCCTTGTGTTAAAATTTTTTCATACACAGACAGTTTACCACAGGATTGCCCGCAAAGCAACAAATATTTTATTGAAAACCGATCAAAGCCGCGCGTTTTGCCGCAGCGCGTCAAAACCCCGGAAAGAAAAATCCTTTCCGGGGCTTTTCACAAAAGTTTCAGCGCATCGAGGAAGAGCGCGTCGAGCGTCGCCGAGCTTGCCTGCAGCGCATCCGGCATGGCGCCGACGCGCGCCTGCATCTCGGCAAGACCGCACTCAAGATAGGCGCTGAGCGTCGGAATGCGCGGAATCATCCCGCACTCCGCTGTGCGCATCTTCTGCGCAAGAAGTGCGTCGACCGTCTCCCGCAGCGCCGCCGGAAGCTCGGCGGCCGCCAGCTCGGCAAAGCGCATCGGCGGCGGCGTACCGCGCTCTAAAATCCATTGGCAGGCCAGCAGCGGGCGCAGCACATAGAAATACTTCTTTGCTCGCACCATGTCGCCGCGCAGGTACGCGCGATAGTTCCCCTCTGCCATGCTGAGGTAGTGGTACATGCTCTTTTTTTGGGAAAAGCGCTCTGCCATGGCGGCGCGCAGACGGTCGGCAAAGGGCGTCTCCCGATAGACAAGGGGCGACATGAGCCATTCAAACACCGTCGGGTTGGACTTATCAAAGAGGCGCAGCGTCTTTTGCAGATCCCAGCCGTTCACATCCAGCACGGGCGTCACCGGCAGCTCGATGACATCGCGGACAGGGCGCAGCCGCAGATAGTCGCGCGTCGGGCGCACATAGATAAAGCGCACATCATAGTCGCTGTCCGGCGAGGCAAAGCCCCATGCGCGGCTGCCGGATTCCACCGCCAGCAGAATGCGGACGCCTTCCCGCCGCTCTGTTTCGTCAAGTATCGTCAGAATCTCCCGACGCATCCTTATTTCCCTCCTTTTCTGTTTTCTTCGCCCATGGCGGCGTGTCGTCCGCCGCCTTGAAGTTGTAGACAGGCTTCAAAATATCGACCACCTCCACCGCATCCCGCACGGCGTCCTCGATTTCGGCAAGCGACTTGTATGCCATCGGCGCCTCGTCCAGCGTCTCCGCCGTGACCGAAGTCGTGTAGATGCCTGCCATCGACGCGCGGTAGGCGTCCATATCCAGCGTTTCCTTGGCGCGGGCGCGCGACATGACGCGCCCTGCACCGTGCGGCGCGGAAAAGTTCCATGCCGGATTGCCGCGTCCGACGGCGAGAATCGAGCCGTCCCGCATGTTGATGGGAATCAGCAGCCGCTCCCCCGCATGCGCGGCGACCGCGCCCTTGCGCAGAATCATCTCCTCGGTGTCGATGTAGTTGTGCACGGTGTGGAACGCCTCCGCCGCCGTCGTGCCGGTGTGCGCCAGCAGGATTTCCGCCATCTTCTCCCGATTCCGTCTTGCAAAGCGCTGACAGATCTCCACATCGTGCAGATAATCCGCCATAAAGCTGCCGTAGAGCCAGCAGAGGTCGGCGGGCACCAATAGCGCCTGCGTGACAAAATCCCGCTTGAGCGCCTGCAGCGCGCCCTCGATTTCCGCCCGTCTGCCCGCCGCCTTGTAGGTGCGGATGATTTCATCCCGCGCCTTGAAATAATCCTCCTTGCCCATGTGCAGATCCACGGCAAGCTGCTGGTAGATCTCCGCCACCTGCTTGCCGAGGTTGCGGCTGCCGGAGTGGATGACCAGATAGAGCGTGCCGTCCGACGCGCGGTCGACCTCGATGAAATGGTTGCCGCCGCCGAGCGTGCCCAGCGAGCGCTCGAGCCAACGGCTGTCCCGCAGCGCGCGGAAGCAGCGCAGTTCGGTCAGATCAAAGCGCTCCTGTCTGCCGTCCCAGACCCGCATGCCGGACGGGATGAAATGCGCCGCCGCATCCAGCGTGGGCAAATCAATTTCGCGCTCTGCCAGCCGCACGGTGTACATGCCGCAGCCGATGTCCACCCCCACGATGTTTGGGCAGACTTTGTCCGTGACGGTCATGGTCGTGCCGACAGTGCAGCCTTTTCCGGCATGCACATCCGGCATGATACGCACGCGGCTGTCCGCCGTCAGCGCATAGCTGCACATGCGGCGAATCTGTTCGATTGCGCCCTCCTCCACCGTCTGCGCATAGCAGACGGCCGTTGTGACGGTTCCCTGAATCTCAAACATAGCGGCTCCTTTCCGTGCGCCCTTGCGCGCCCCCCCGGTTTGTGATTCCAGTATAGCAAAAATATACCGCGCCATCACGGAAAAAAAGTTGCGAGCATCACTACCCGCAGCTTTTTTGTTTCATCAGCCGTTCCCGCATCAGCGAGACGAAGCTGTCCGGCGCGACGACGCGCACCGTCGGTCCGAAGGACAGAATGCGGATGACCATCTCGGTCTCGTCGTCCCAGTCGTATAGAATCGTCACCCGATAGCGCCCGTCCGCGAGGCGCTCCGCCTGCTTTTCAAAGTGCGCAAAATGCATCAGCACGCGCTCCGGCGTGTTGCGGCGGTCGTCCATCTCGAGGACGACCTGCCGCCGCCGCGGCGTGCGATTTCGGCGCGCCTTTGGCGCGCAGCCGCCCACAAGCGGCTCACAGCGAACGATGCGCGCGAGGTTCACCGTGACGGCGCTGCTTCCGCCCTCTCCGATCAGGCGGAATTTGTCGTCCTTCTCGGAGTATTCCAACTGCAGCGGCAGCAGCGTGACATGCAGGATGCTGCCATGGCGGTTGGTCATGTCCACGCGCAGCGGCTGTTTCTGCCGAATGGCGTCTAAAATGAGGCGGAAGCGGCGGATATAGTCCGCATCCGTGTAGGGGTCGCCGTCCGCATAGCGGTCAAACACGCAGATGTCGGCGGGCAAAAACAGCGGTGCAATATCGTCCGCATCCGGGCACGCATCGGTGAACAGGCGGATGCGCGGGTCAAGCAGAACTGCCTTCTGCCAGCGCCGCTCGGTCAGGGTCAGCGGCAGGGTCGGCGCGTGGCGCAACGGCGTAGTGCCGTCCGCCGCAAGCAGCTGCCAGCGCCCGCCCGCAAGCGCAGGCTCAATGTTCAGCACGCTCTCGCCGAAGGCGTTTGCGGCGACGATGGCGCGCAGCTCCCCCTTTTCAAGCGGATGGGCGACCGCAGCGCGCAGCACTGCCGCCACAGCGTTGTAATACGCGCCGTACAGTTCACTGAAAATCATCGTTCTGCCTCCCCTCCGCGTCCGTGATGCCGTACATCCGGTACATTTCTTCGATGTCCGCCGCAAACTGTGCCTCCACCGCCGCATTGGAGAAGGAATAGGACACGATGCGGCAGAGGAAGGTGCGCATCCAGGGCAGAATCTCGGCGGCGTCGTACAGCTCCGCCGTAAAGCGGCTGGTGTGCGCGTCCAGGCGCTCCACATTGCCGCAGCGCTTTTCGCGCTCCAGCCGTCTGTGAATGTGCGCCTCGTCGTCGCCATAGCGCACGGTGAACGACACCTGCTCCATGCAGCGGCGCGCCCGGCTCTGCGTGCTGACGCCCCACATATGCGCCCGCATGCCGTCGAGCTTTTGCCGCTGTGCGTCAAAATGCGTGCAGACCTCCCCCGCCTCGACCGCTGTGATGTTGTCGATGCGAAAAGACGTGATGCGCCCGATCCCAACAACATGCGCCAGCAGATACTGCCTGCCGCTCTGCACGCTGACAAAGATGCGCAGCGGAACGACGACCTGCGTATGTATGCCGCCGCGGCGGCGGTTCAGCACCGTCAGCGTGACGAAGCGCTTCTCCTGCATGGCACAGAGCAGCGCATACAGAATTTCGCTGTCAACGGCGCCTGTGATGTAGTGATGCTTGAAGGCAAACACATCCGCGTGCGGCGCGCTTTTGTCAAGGATGTACGAACCGATAACGCCGCAGGGCGCGACCTCGGAAAAGAAGTCGAGCGCCGCCGCATCCAGCATCGGCGTGTCCGCCGCGCGGCGGTAATAGAACGTCTTGCCGCGCTTTTCGGTCTCGATCAGCCCCTCGGACACATACTCGCCGAGTTTTTTGCGCACGGTGGATGCGTCAAAGAGGCGCGGCGCGGGGAATGCGGCAAGGCGGGCGTCCAGCGCCGCCGTGATGTCGGCAAGCGGAAGCGCCGTCGTCGGCGCATCCAGGATGTCAAAGAGCAGAAAATGCAGCGTGATGTCGCCGTCGGTAAAGCTCTTGGCTTTCCACGCCGCATACAGCGGATTGTGCCGCACGCGGCGGCTGTCCAGCGAAATGAACACGCGCTTGCCCTCCGGCGTCTGCCGAAAGCCCATGTAATCGCCGAGGTAGCTCTCCATGCGCCGCCGCTCGTCGTCATAGGAGCGCGCGCTCTTGGCGGTGTATTCCTCCCGCCGCTTGAAGCCGTAGACATAGAACTCGCGCATGTACTCGCGGATGCGGCTGAAATTTTTGATAAGCTCGCTGTACGCCACGGGCATTCTCCTTTCTCTTGCGATTTCGGCTGCAATGTTCCGCCCCGCCGTTATGGTTCGGCGAAGAGCGATTGACAAATGTTATATTATATAGTATACCATATTTCCCCATAGTTTCAAACGGATTTTGACGAATTTTCGCGATTTCTGCGGCGAGATGTAAAACAAACAGATTTCGAGCGTACAGAAAACCGCTGTCTCTATAGGAGGCAGCGGTTTTCTACTGTCGATCGGGTTCAAGCGACTCTGCCGCCCCGGTCAGTCTTTGTCGGACTTTCTTGCCGCAGGCGCTTTTCCGCCGCACTGCAGGCAGAAGTCGCAGCAGTCGTCCCCTCTGCCGAGCGTTTTTGTGCGCCGCCAAAGGAGGTTTTGGTGCAGCCCGTCATAGGTAATGTCGTCACTGTGCA
Source organism: uncultured Eubacteriales bacterium (assembly GCA_934474225.1). Lineage (GTDB taxonomy): Bacteria > Bacillota > Clostridia > Oscillospirales > CAG-272 > UMGS902. The sequence continues at coordinate 27,931 of CAKSLU010000002.1, forward strand.
AAAGCAGGGGCACAGCTCGGGGCAACCGTACCGCACGCAGGTGTCGTGATACGGACACTTTGTCATGTCGATGCGCCAGACGCCGCCGGTTGTGCGGATTTCCGTCGCCGCAAAGCCTGCCGCCGTACCGAACATCTTCCGCGCCTGCGTGGTGAAAACGCCCGGCACTTTCTTGTACAATCCGGGAATCCGCATGAGAACAAGCAGGATTTTCTTCGTCTTCCGCGCCCGCGCCGCCACATATTCGTGAATGGTATCCAGCGCCTCGTCCTTCGGCATGACCGTCTGCAGCATTTCATAGGCGGCGATGCCCGGCAGGATCTGACTTTCCAGATGAACCTGTTTCTCCTTCGTCGCGTCGGCGTTCTCCGCGCGCAGCGTGCGCATTCTTTCGGCAAAGGCGGCGTTCAGTGCCGCCGCCTGCGCCGGAAACCGTTCCCGCACCGTCGCGCGGAACGCCGCAATCAGATAACTTTCCCGCATGGTAATCCCTCCTTAGTTAGCAAATGCTAACTTTTGCGTGCAACAAGTACAGTTGCATCGATTTGTTCTCCTTTATTGTAGCACAGCACCCGTTGCTTTTCAATAGACGGGCGTCGTTTTGCGGTCATTTTCACGGAAAAAGGACGGTTCTTCGAGAACCGTCCTTTTTACAATCAATACAGTTTTGCGCCGGCGGGGATGTGGGGATCGACCATCAAGAGTTGCAGCTTTTCTTCGCCCTCTTCTTCGTGAATGGCGGAGAGCAGCATGCCGCAGGACTCGATGCCCATCATGGCGCGCGGCGGCAGATTGGTGATGGCAATCAGCGTCTTGCCGACAAGCTCTTCCGGCTCATAGAACGCATGAATGCCGGAGAGAATGGTGCGCGCCGTGCCGGTGCCGTCGTCCAGCGTAAACTTCAGAAGTTTCTTCGACTTCGGCACAGCCTCGCAGGCAAGCACCTTGACCGCGCGGAAATCCGACTTCGAGAAGGTCTCAAAATCCACAAAATCCGTGAACAGCGGCTCAATCTGCACCTTGGAGAAGTCGATTTTCTCCGGGGCGGCTTCGACAGCCGGCGCAGCCTCTGCGGCAGCGGGCTTTGCAGCCTTCTTGTCGGCGTCCAGCGGCTTCATCGTCGGGAACAGAAGCACGTCGCGGATGGTATCGGCGCCGGTCATCAGCATGACGCAGCGGTCGATGCCCATGCCCATACCGCCCGTGGGCGGCATGCCGTATTCGAGCGCGGTGAGGAAATCCTCATCGAGCATCTCGGTCTCGTCGTCGCCGCGCTGGCGCTGCTCTGCCTGCTTGACAAAGCGCTCACGCTGATCCAGCGGGTCGTTCAGCTCGGAATAGGCATTTGCCAGTTCGCTGTGGCAGATGAACAGCTCAAAGCGCTCGGTGAGGCGCGGGTCGGCGGGGCTGCGCTTGGTGAGCGGGGAGACCTCGACGGGGTACATCGTGATGAAGGTCGGCTGAATGAGCTTCTCCTCGACCTTTTGGTCGAAGCAGGCATAGAGCGCGTTGCCCCAGGTCTTCTCGGCGGCGGGCGCAAGCTCGACGCCCTTTGCCTTTGCCGCGGCAACCGCCTCGGCGTCGTCGGTGATTGCACCGAAGTCGATGCCGACATATTCCTTGACCGCATCCACCATAGTCAGTCTGCGCCAGCCGGGCGTGAGGTCAATGGTTTCGCCCAGCCACTCGAGCGTATAGGTGCCGTGAATCGCCTTGGCTGCGCCCGAGAGAATGCCCTCGGCAATGTCCATCATATCATGGAAATCGGCATACGCCTGGTACATCTCCACCGTGGTAAACTCGGGATTGTGCTTCGGGTCCATGCCCTCGTTGCGGAAGATTCTGCCCACCTCGTAGACGCGGTCCATGCCGCCGACGATCAACCGCTTAAGCGGCAGCTCGGTGGCGATGCGCATGTACATGTCGATGTCGAGCGTGTTGTGGTGCGTGATGAACGGACGCGCCGCCGCGCCGCCCGCGATGGTATTGAGCACCGGCGTCTCGACCTCGATATAGTTCATATTATCGAGGTAATTCCGCAGGAATTTGATAAACTGCGAACGAATCACAAAATTGCGCTTGACCTCGGGATTGACAATGAGGTCAACATAGCGCTGACGATAGCGCAGATCCTGGTCCTTCAGCCCGTGGAACTTCTCGGGCAGGGGCAGGAGCGACTTGGACAGCAGCGTGATCGCCTTGGCGTGCACCGAGACCTCACCGGTCTGCGTGCGGAACACAAAGCCGACAACGCCGACGATGTCGCCGATGTCGTACTTCTTGAAATCTGCATATTCGTCGGTGCCGACATCGTCCCGCTTGACATAGACCTGCATCTTGCCGTCGCGGTCGAGCAGGTGCATGAAGCTTGCCTTGCCCATGACGCGCTTGCCCACGATTCTGCCTGCAATCTGCACATCCTTGCCCTCATAGGCGTCAAAATCCGCCTTGATTGCCTCGCTGTGTGCAGTGACATCAAAGGTCGTCAGCTCAAACGGGTTCTTGCCCGCCGCCGTCAGCGCGGCGAGTTTCTCGCGGCGCACCGCAAGCTCGTTTGTGTTATTGGTTTCCGTCACGGGTGTCTGATTCTCTGCCATCTTCGTACTTCCTTATCTTCAAAAACTCAACCGTTGAGCTTCACGCGCGAAACCGAAAGCAGCTTCAGCGGATAGCTCGTGCCGTCCGGCTTCTCCACCGTGACGGTGTCGCCCTCGCGTGCGCCGATGAGCGCCGCGCCGATGGGGGACTGGTCCGAAATCTTGCCCGACCAGAAATCCACCTCATTGGAGCCGACAATGGTATATTCCACTTCCTTGCCGTGCTTCTCGACCTTGACGATCGAACCGACGCTGACCTTGGAATGGTCCACCTCGGACTCATCCACAACGATTGCGTGCAGAATCAGCGCTTCCAGCTCGGTGATGCGGCTCTCGACCTTGGCCTGCTCGTTGCGCGCCTCGTCGTACTCGCTGTTCTCCGAAAGGTCGCCGTAGGAGCGGGCAACCGCCAGCGCCTCCTTGACCTCGGCGCGTCGGGTTGTCTTCAGATAATCAAGCTCGTCAACGAGCGCCTGATAACCCTCTTTGGTATAGTGCATCTGCTTTGCCATAATACTACCTCTTTCTCGTATATCGTAAACCGAAGATTATTTATAGAGTGCAAGCGCCGCTTGCAGCTGTGCGTCGTTGTCATGCGCCAGTTTGAAGAGATTGATGCCGCGGTACTGTTCCTCCAGCTCGGACTCGATGTCCGGCGTAACGCCGATGCCCTCATAGTTGTCCGAATAGGGGGGCGCATACATCGAAGTCGAGATGCGCAGTGCCGAGCCGTCGCCAAACGGAATCAGCGACTGCACGGTGCCCTTGCCGTAGGTCACGGTGCCGACGACGACCGCCCGCTGATAATCCTTCAGCGCAGAGACGAACAACTCTGCCGCCGAGGCGGTGTTGCCGTTGGCCAGGACGACCATGGGCGCCTTGAACTCATTGGCATCCGATTCATAGACCTGCTCGGTGCCGTCCTTGTACTGGATGCGGACGATAGGCCCCTCGGGCAGCAGCATGTCGAGAATCTCCAGAATGGAGGAAAGCTCGCCGCCGCCGTTGTTGCGGACATCGACGATGTAACCGTGCGCCTTGTCTTCCGAGCCCGCCTCAAGTGCATCGGCAAACTGCGCGGCAGTGGTGTCGTTGAAGTCCATCAGGCGGATGTAGGCAATGGGCGTGACCAGATTCGGCAGTTCGATTGCCTCATAGGTGACCGACTGCTCCTCGACCATGCGGCGCGTGAGCGTGACATCAAACTGCTCCTCGTAGTTCTCGCCGCGCGCGACCGTCACCGTCACCTCGGTGCCGACCTCGCCGCGCACCTTGGCAATCGCCTCGTTGTAGCCGAGCGAAGCGACGCTCTCGCCGCCGACCGCAATGATGAGGTCGCTCGGGAGCAGACCGCCCTCGTCCGCCGGGCTGTTCGGCATGACATTCAGCACTTCAATCACGCTGAGGTCGGGATTGTACACCACGCTGACGCCGATACCGGCAAACTCGCCGGAATAGCCCTGCTGCAGCGCAGCATAATCCTCCGCATTGTGATACGCGCCGTACTTATCGCCGGTGTAGGCGACAAAGCCGTGCGCCGCGCCCTCGACCAGGTCGTCGATGTTAAGGTCGCCGACATAGTAGTCGGCATACAGCTCGGCGATCTCGCCGATTTTCGCTGCAACCCGCTCGGTAATCTCCTCGCCGAGCGTCTTATCCGCCGGTTCATCCGGCGCGGTCGGCTCCTCGGTCTTCTCGGTGTAGTCGGTGGGCACCTGCCCCGCCGGTTCGTCCCGGAAGAAGACATCGCCGAAAATGATGGTAAGCTGGAAGGTAATGACCATGGCGAAAATCACAAGGAAGATCGCCAGCCAGATTGAAATTTTCTTTGTCATGCTGTTTTCCCGTTTCCTGTAAGCAATATCGGTTTATTTCGGCTGAACGACCCAGCCGTTTGCAATCGGGTCCTGAATTTTGCCGTCCACGCGCACCTCAAAGTGCAGATGCGGTCCGGTGACATTGCCGGTGGCGCCCATCTCGGCGATGTGGTCGCCCTGCTTGACCGTGTCGCCGACCGAAACCAGCAGCTTGGAGCAGTGCGCATACAAGGTGGAGATGCCGCCGCCGTGATCAACGACAATGTAGTTGCCGTAGCTGGAATGCTTGGTCGCTATAACGACCTTGCCGGTCTGTGCGGCGTAAATATCCGTGCCGACCGCCGACGGAATGTCGATGCCGCGGTGGAAGTCGGTCACTTTCTTGCCGTAAATGTAATAAGTACGGTAACCGTAGCCGCTGCTGATGCGCTTGACCGAGAGGTCACACGGCCAGATGAACTTGCCGCCGACATAGTCGGATTGGCTTGCCTTGGCAAGCTGCTTCAGAAGATTCTCGAGGCGGGCGTTCTCCTCGTCCTCGGCCTTCCGCGCCGCCTCATACTCGGCGGTGATCTGCGCCTCGGTCTTGCGGAGCGACGCGATGTAGCGGTCCGAATCGCCCTTCTGCTCCTCAAGCGCCGACTGCTCCTTCAGCAATTCTTCGGCGTAGGTCTCCTGTTCCGCCTTGCTCGTCTCCAGATCCGCCTTGGTGGATTCGAGGACGCTCTTCATGTCCTCAAGTTGCTGCTTCTCGGTCTTGAACTTCTCGAGCAGTTTTGAGTTATAGGAGAGCAGGTTTGCCGCGTTTTCCACGCGGGAGAGCAGGTCGCTCATGTCATCCGCGCCGATGACGACGCTGAGCGCGTCGGTGTTTTCGCTCTCATACTGCGCGCGAATCATGAGCAGGAATTTCTCGCGGGTGGTGTTGACCTCCGCGGTTTTCTCGGTGATTTCGACTTCCTTTTCGGCGATGGCGTTTTCCTTTTCGCCGATCTGCACGGTGAGCGCATCGAGCAGATTCTGTGCCGTCTCGATCTTCTTTTCGGTGCTGAGGATCAGCTCGTTGTAGTACGCGGACTGCTGCTGCGCCGAATAGCGGTCGCTCTGCACGCCTTTCAGCTTATCCTTCAGTTCTTTCTGTTTTGCCTCCAGGTCTTTGATGGACTGCTGATAGGCGATGACATCCTTGTTGTCCGCAAACTGCGATGCGGAAGTCTTTGCCGCCGAAACGGCAAACGCCGCGCCGGCGGTCACTGCGGCTGCCGCAAGGGCGACACAGAGCAGCTTTTTCATCTTGTTCATGCAAACGCTCCTTTCCGGATGGATCAGGTTCGCTCACGCCTCAACATAGCGGCCGAGCGAAACGATACTGCCGACAATGCCGCAGAACAGCGAAATAGCGAAGAAGATGGCAAGCAGCATGGGGGTCATTGCGGCATAGCTGTACATTTTGACAATGCCGATTTCGGACAGAACAAAGCCCGAAAGACCGCGGTAAATCAGCTTTTCGAGGAAGTAGGCAACACCGGCACCGATGCAGCCGATGAGCACGCCCTCCAGCACGAACGGCGCGGCAATGTAGGCGCGCCCCGCGCCGATGTAGCGCATGATGGTGATTTCCTCTCTTCGCGCATACACCGAGAGCTTGATGGTGTTGATAATGACAAACAGCGAGACCACGCCGCAGAGCACGGCAAACCACACAAACACGACCGAAATGCCGTTTTGCAGCGAGCCGATGGTCGCCGCGAGGTCGAGGCGGCTGTTGACCTTGCGCACGCCCTCGATCTGCTTGAGCTCATAGTCGAGCGTCGTTGCGCGCGCGTTGTCCGCGTAGGTAATGCGGTAGCAGTCGGACAGCGGGTTTTCCTCGGGCGTGATGTCGTCGAGCAGGTAGGCGTATTCCGCAAACTCGCCCGCGATTTCGCGCAGCCCCTCTTCCTTGGAGACATAGGTCACGCTCTCAACATTGTCAAGCGCGCGGATCTTATCCCCGATGCTTGCCGCCGTGGCGGCGTCGGCATCGTATTCGAGGAAAACTTCAATCTCGTTGAGGTCGGTGATGTCCTCAAGATTATAGTCAATATTTTTGGAAATCAGCGCAAAGCTACCGATAAAGAGAAGGCAGCTGACAAGGACAAAGATGCTGACAAAGGTGAGCAGTCCGTTGCGCACCATGCCGTGCAGCGCCTGCACGAGCGCATCGCCGAAGCGTCTCATCTGCCGTCACCTCCCGCTGCGGTATCCTCAACCACTCTGCCGTCGCGCAGGCGCACGATGCGCTGGTTGAACATGCGTGCAAGCTCCGCCTCGTGCGTGACGACGACGACGGTCTTGTTGTACTCCTTCATCTTGACGAGCAGCCCCATAATTTCCATGCTCAGTTTGGGATCGAGGTTGCCGGTCGGCTCGTCGGCGATGATGGTGTGCGGATTGTTGATGATCGCGCGCGCCAGGGCAACGCGCTGCTGTTCGCCGCCCGAAAGCTGATTCGGGAAGCAGTTTGCCTTATCTTCAAGCCCCACGATGCGCAGCATCGACATCACGCGGCTCTTGACCTCGGCGGCATCCGCGCCGCCGACCACGCGCAGGGCAAAGGCGACATTCTCAAACACCGTCTTCTTCTTGAACAGGCGGAAGTCCTGGAAGACCACGCCGAGTCTGCGGCGGTACTTCGGGATGCGCGTTGCGGGCATCTTGGCAAGGTTGGTTCCCCCGACCCAGAGTTCGCCGCCCGAGATGCGCTCCTCGCGCAGAAGCAGCTTGGTCATGGTCGTCTTGCCGGCGCCGCTGTCGCCCATGATGAAGACAAATTCGCCGTCATTTATTTTCAGATTCAGATTATCAAGCGCGACCTTCCCGCCGGGATAACGCTTGGTTACATTCTTGAATTCAATCATTCTCTATCCTCGGATGCCGAAAAAATCCGGCAGATTTTGCCCCGGCGACGCACGCCGGGCACATGTGGGCGAAATCCCCTTTACGCAAGAATTGCAGGAATGCGCCGGGCGCATTCCCACAATCCGAAAGCATATCAGAATTTAACCGGCTTTGAGGTCAGGTACTTCTTGACCATCAAAGCAACCTTGAAGGTGATGGCGTGTTCAAACTCGCGCAGGTCAAGACCCGTGATCTTGCGGATCTTTTCGAGGCGGTAGACGAGTGTGTTTCTGTGTACGAAGAGTTTTCTCGATGTCTCGGAGACATTCAGATTGTTTTCAAAGAAGCACTGGACGGTCATCAGGGTCTCGCGGTCGAGCGACTCGATCGAGCCCTTCTTGAACACTTCCTGTAAGAACATCTCGCACAGCGTGGTGGGCAGCTGGTAGATCAGTCTGCCGATGCCGAGGTTCTCATAGCTGATGATGTTCTTCTCGGTGTCAAACACCTTGCCGACTTCGATGGCGACCTGCGCCTCCTTGTAGGCGCGCGCCAGATCCTTGATGTTGTCCACCACGGTGCTGATGCCGATGGACACCTTGGCATAGAACTCGGAGGACAGCGTCTGCGCAATGCCGGTGGCGATGCGCTCGGTCTCCTTGGTGTCGGTGGTGGGCTTGACCTCCTTGACGAGCACGATATCGCTCTCGCCGACACTGATGACATAGTCATGGTTCTTGTCGGGGAACATGTTCTGCACAATCTCATAGGGCAGCATGTCGGTCTTGCCGCTGAACTTGATGAGGAAGACCACGCGGCTCTCCTCAGCATTGAAGCGGAGTTCCTTGCCCTTGATGTAAATATCGCTCTGCAGAATGTTGTCGAGAATAATGTTCTTGATGAACGAGCACTTGTCGTACTTCTCGTCGTACAGATTCTTGATGTTGGACAGCGAAATGGCAATCAGCGCAGCCGTCGAAGCAGCCGTCTTGTCGTCGCCCTCCACAAATACGATCTGGTCGGGCTTTGTGCCCTGGCCGATGGCACGGTATGTATAGCCGTTCAGCGCGACCGCGTCGCCCGAATAGGACATCTCCTCGCGGATGCCGATGCGCGTCTCGCCGATCTTCGCAAGCTCACTGCACGCGATGACGACGCCGCCCTCATCGATAACGCCGATTGTCCGGTCGGTTGCATCCCGCATCTGATGGATAACTCCCTGATACAGTCGATTTGACATATTGTACACACCTCTCCACTGCCGATTTCCATCTACGATTCGTAGATATTGACTATATTTTAATCTGTTTTTTGTAAAATTTCAATAGTGAATTCGATATTTTATACAAAAAATATAAGAAAATCAGTCGATATTTATTACATCAATTTGACGGTATAGATAATGCCGAAAATCAGGTAAACCACGGCAAGCGCGGCGATAAACCACAGCGCATGACCGAAGCAGACCACGCCGAGCACGGCGAGGAGCGCCGCGCCGCAGCCGATGTAGGCATTGAGCGCGCGCATACCGGCAGGGGCAATGATTCTCTTGCCGACAAAGGGTGCCGTGCCGTTTTTCTCGAGGTTGCCCGCGATGTAGGACACAACGGCAATGGCAATCAGCACGGCGGCAAGCGCCGCCACGGTGACAACGGCTTCATAACCGCGGAAAGCGGACGAGCCGACCAGCGATGCGGCAATGGCGCCGACCACGGTGACCACCGAGAACAGGAAGAAATCCACGGCGTAAATCTCGTAAACGAAGAATAAGAGCGCTGCGGCGAGGAACCACGCAATGATGCGGGAGGGGCCGAGCGGGTAGCAGACAAGCGCCGCAACAAAGAGCGTGCCCGCGATGCCGCAGAGGAACGCCGAGGACAGCGGGCGCTTTGACTCATCGGTTCTCTTCGCCCGCATAACGATGCGGAAAGCCACAGCCGCGGCAAAAAGCACACCCGTGACGATGCGGAAGACCGGCAACGCGCCCATCAGCCACAGTTCACTCGAGGCAGACTGCGTCACCCGAATCAGGGCGAGAATGCCCACCACAAGCAGGGCAAACACAATGGTCATGCGGTATGTGATGGCGTTTGAGACAGCCTCTGCCTCCAGCGCGCGTTTTTCTTTTTGTGTCAGTTTCTTTTCCACCGTAGGTTCCTCCGGTCAAAATTCATATCTTTGTGGGAAGTTGCTCAAAGTTCAAATGCGTAGGCAATGCAGGCAAGCGCAAAGCCGGACGCGCTCTCGCAGCGCAAAATCCGCCGCCCCAGCCCGCACATGCAAAAGCCGTGCTGCGCGGCAGCCGCCGCTTCATCGCCGGAAAAGCCGCCCTCGCTGCCGATGACAAGCGAGACCGATTGCAGCGCCGTCCTGTCCGCCGCCGAAAGCACTGTGCGCAGCGACGCAGTCCCGTCTCCCTCATAGCAGAAGAGCGGGAGCGATGCCGCCGACGCTTCTTCAAGCATCTGCGCATAGGAGAGCGGGCGGCGCACTTCGGGGACGATGCCCCTGCCGCACTGCTTGGCCGCCTCCAGCGCGATGCGCTGCCAGCGGGCGATTTTCTTCTCGACGGATTTGTCATCCGGCCGCGACACGCACCGCTCCGACAGAAACGGCACAACGGCGCACGCACCGGATTCCACCGCCTTCTGCACGATCACATCCATCTTGTCCCCCTTGGGAAACGCCTGATAGAGCGTGACGGGATACGGCGGCTCGGTATCGGACGGCACACTTTCGACAATGCGCGCGACCGACGCCTCATCCGTGATGCGCTCAAGCACACAGGTATGCGTCGTGCCGTGCATATCGCAGACGGTCACCGTCTCGCCGGTCGCCATGCGGAGCGCGCGGGCAATATGCCGCGCGTCGTCACCGGTGATGCGGACGATATCGCCGTCAAAGCCGGTGCTGGGAACGAAAAATCTCGGCATAACGCCTCCGTGCGGTTTGTACAAAGTAATCAATGCTATTATACAGTGGATTTTGCATTTTGTAAAGGCGTTTGTGAAAACTTTATAATTTTTTGTGCGGAATTTTGGCACATCGGACGGAAGATTCAGCCGAGGTGCAGGCGGGTCGCGCCGAGCGCGGCGGCGAGGTCGCCCTCGCGGCTGTGGCAGGACAGCACCACCGACTGCACGCCCTCTCCCGCAAGCGCGCCGAGCAGACGCAGCATGCGCGCGGTGCGGCGGTCGTCCGCATAGGCAAAGCTCTCGTCAAAGATGAGCGGCGGCTTTTCTTCCTTATATAACAGGTTGATGAGCGCCAGGCGCAGCGTGAAGTACGCCGCCTCCTTCGTGCCCTTCGACATGTATTCCACGCTGTGTGCGCCGCCGTCCGCCATATAGGTCAGCGCAAGCGCGCTGTCCACGCCGATCTCGCCGATGCTGCCGTCCGTGACGGCGGCGAGCAGTTTGCCCGCGTAGTCCGCAAGGCGGGGCGACACGCGTGTGCGCAGCCCCTCGGAGGCGTTGCCGATGGCGCGCAGCGCCAGCTCCGCCGCGTCGTATTTCGCCTTTGCGGCGGCGTATTTCTTATCCAGCGCGTCGCGCGCCGCGTATAAGAGCGCCGGTTTTTCCACCGTGGCGTGCAGCGCGGCAAGCGCCTTTTCCAGTTCGCTCTTCTTGGCCTCGAGCGCGCCCAGCGCGTTCTCGCAGAAGTCGCGGCGGCGGCGATAGTCCGCAATGTCCAGCTTTTCAAACACAGAGAGGTCGCCGACCGGCGCCAGCGTCTCCGCGACCGCCGCGCGGTCGTAGGCGCGGGTCTCCTCCGTGAGGCGCGCCTGCGTTTCGACGGCGGTCTGCCGCGCGGTGCGAAGCTGCTCCGCATCGCGGATGTACGCCTCGGCAAGCCCGGCGACCGCGTCGGTCTCCCCGCCGCCGAGGCGCGCAAGGAGGTCGGCAAGCGCGCGCTTCTTCTCTGCCAGCGTCTCTTTGGTGCCGGCCAGCAGCGCGCAGGCGGACGCCTCGCGCTCCCGCGCGGCGGCGCATGCCGCCTCCGCCGCAGCGCGGCTCTCCTCGGCGGCGCGCAGGCGCTCGCCGAGCTCGTCCGCAGAGGAAACGCCGAAGCTGCGCAGCAGCGTGCCGGTCTTTGCGCGGCGCACGCCTGCAAGAATGAGGGACAGCACGCCGACGGCCGCCGCGCCGCCCGCCGCCACATACAGCGGCGCGTCCAGGCGCAGCAGATAGACGACGCCCGCTGCCACAGCACCGAGCAGGAGCAAAACAATGCCGATGCTATTCAGCGCGCGCATGACCTTCGCCGCGCCGCCTGCGCGGCGGGCTGCATCCGCAAGGTCGCCGTCCGCGCCCGTTTTGGGGCTTTCCTCGGCGGCGGCACGCGCGGCGGTTGCATTCTTTAACGACTGCTCCGCAAGAGCGACGCGCGCCTCCTCGGCGGTGACATTCTCCGCCGCCTGCCGCAGTCTGCCGAGATATTCGCCGTCCGGCGCAAAGCCGCCGAAGCGCCCGAGCAGCGCCGCATCGGCGGCATCCAACTCGGCAAGGCGCGCGTTCACGGCATCCAGCTTTTCAAAGCGGGTGTGCGCAAGATAGCTGTCGTACAACTCGCAGAGCTTCTTCGTGCGGCTGTATTCGGTCTTGTTGTCCTCAATGCGGCGGCGCGTGTCGGCGAGGCTGCCCTCCTTGGCAATGATTTCGCTGTTGTCCGCGAGCGCCTTTTCAAGCCGCGCGGCGAGGTCCTCCCGCTCGGCGGCGAGGTCGAAAAGCTGCCCGCCCTTGCCGTTTTTATGTAAGAGCGAAACGCGCAGTGCGTCCAGCTTTTTCACTGCTTTCTCGGTACTGACCGTCTCGTCGGCGGAGAACAGCAGGTTTTCAATCGCCGCGCCCAGCTCTTCGCCGCCGGAATAGGCGCCGTCCGCCTGCGTGATATACGCCGTGCGCGAAAAGACGGTCTCCGGCACGCCGAGCAGCGCGTCGCCCGCGTTCTCCCCTTTCAGCACCTGCGTCTTCGTCGCAAGGTCGCTCACCTGTAAGCTCTCGCGAAAGCCGGTCGCCGTCGCGGTGATTTTGCGGTCAATGCGGTAGCGCGTGCCGCGCGCCGACAGCTCCATATACCCGCCGAACGCGCTCTCGCCGAAGCCGAGAAAGCGCTGCCGCTCGCTGAGCGCGCCGCCGATGCCCTTGGAGGACGCGCCGTACAGCATAAAGCGGATGAAATCCGCCACCGTGGTCTTGCCGCTCTCGTTGTCCCCCTCGAGGATGTTGACGCCGGGGGCAAGCGTCAGGGTAAAGTCCTTCTTGCCCATGAAGGACTCCATATAAATCTTCTCAATGCGCATTGCTCGTCCCTCACTCACTCACATTGCGGCCTTCCAGCGCCGCAAGACCCAGCCGCAGCGCCGCCGCCGCAGTCGCCCGCTCCTCGGGCGTGCCGCCCGACAGCATCGGATAAAGTTCGCGGTAAAGCTCACCGCGCAGGGTCATGTCGTTTTCCAGCACACCGCCGTCAAAGGTGGGGCTTGTCCGGTCGTCCACCTCGAGCATGTACAGCCCGCGCACCGCGCTCTCGAGCCGCGCGGTGTTCTCAAGTTCCGGCGACACCGCGCCGGTGAGCGTCACGCGCAGCAGCGTGTCGTCGGTGTATTTTTTCTCCTTGATGCGCGCGTCGATCTTCTCTGCCACATCATTAAGACTGCCCGCGCCCGAGACATCCACCGTCTCCCACATGTAGCGGCGGCGCGCCGTCTTGATGCGGTGCACCGTGACGGCGCGGTCGCCCGTGGTCTCCGCCTCGATATAGTTGATGCCGCCGTAGCCGCACTCGTCAAAGCCGCGCCCCTCCACAAAGCCGGAATAGCTGTAGGTGACGCCGCCCTCGGTGACGACCTCGGGGGTCTTGTGAATGTGCGAAAAGCCGTTATACTGCGCGCCGAACTTCAGCACGTCCTCGCGCGTGACGGGGCAGTACTTCGAGATGGGCGACGCCATGTCGCAGTGCCCGCACACGAGGTGCAGCCGTCCGTTGTCATCGGCGGTCTTGCCCGCCAGCGGGCTTGTCGTGAGCGTATCCGCACAGAATGCCCAGCCGTAGACTTCGGTGTTCAAATCCTCAAAGACAAAGCGCTGCAGGGTCTCGCCCGTGAACACGCAGACGTTCTTCGGCAGCTTGCCGCTCGTCCAGACGCTGCCGCGCGTGTAGGGGTCGTGGTTGCCGGGCGCGACGACAAAGCGGCAGTCGGGCAGCGCGGCAAACTGGCTGCAAAGCAGCTCCACCGTCTCGCCGGTGGCGTAGCCGTCGTCAAACAAATCGCCCGAAATCAGCACGAGGTCGATGTTTTTCTCTTTTGCCAGGTACAGAATCGAGGTAAACGTCCCGCGCAGCTCGCGGCGGCGGCTCTCGCTCTTATCCACGCCGAGCGCGGAAAAGGGCGAATCCAGGTGCACATCGCCCATGTGCAGGATGCGGATCTTGTCTTTCATGGCAGTTTCTCTTTTCCATTAGCTTTAACATTCAGATTATAGCATAGTCGAGCCGGTTTTGAAAGACGGTTTTCTCTCTTTTCGGAAAATATTTTTGAGCCAGCGAAGCTCCTCGCGCCCGAGCGCGCCGAGCAGCGCGCAAAACGCCCCATAGCAGAGTGCAAACAGGGCAAACGCGAGGCACAGCTCCCCCCACGAGGCGGCAAGCCCGAGGCGCGAGAGCACCAGCACGGCGATGCGCGCCGCGCCCGCTGCCGCCGCAAGCGGCGCAAGCAGCCACTTGTACGGGCGGGCGCGAAAGTCCACGCACGCGCAGAGTTTGCCGATGCTGAACAGCGTGTTGACGCACTCCGAGACATAGATGACCACGATGTAGCCGAGGATGCCCATCTTCGGCACAAGGACGGCGACGAGCAGGACGCTGATGGCGGCGTCGGCGATATTGACGCACATGGTGTAGAACTGCTTGCCGAGCCCCTTCAAGATGGAATCGGTGACGGTGTCGAGAAACATGACGGGCATCAGCGGCGAAAGCATGCGCAGATAGTCCGCCGCGACAGTATCGCCGTAGACCACGCGGCAGATGTCCGCCGCAAACGCGCCGAAAAAGCCGGCAGCCAGCACCGAGCAAAACAGCGTGACCGAGAAGGCGCGGGAGGTGACATAGGCGACCTCGCGGCGGTTCTCCTTCGCGTCAAACTCGGTCACCTCGGGGATAATGAGCGAGGAAAACGCGCCGACAAACGCCGTGGGATAGAGCACCACGGGCAGGGCAACCGCGCTGATAACGCCGTAGGTGGCAAGCGCGTTTGCATCGCCGAATGCCGTCAGTCCCACCGGGATGAGCACATGCTCGACCGTGACCAGCCCCGAGCGCACATAGGCGGAGAGCGCCACCGGCAGCGAAATGCGCGCCACCTCACGAAACGGGACCGACGCGCCGCCGCCCGTGAGCGCGCGTTTGTCCCGCACATAGGAGAAAATCTGCAAAAAGAAGGAGGCGGTCTCGCTCACCGCACCCCCCAGCACCAGCGCAAGGCAGGCGTATTCCACGCCGCGCGGCGCGAGGACGGCGAGGAGAAAGGCGCAGGCGGCAATCTTCACCGCCTGCTCGATGACCTGCGACATCGCGTTTTTGTACACGCGGCGCACCGCGGCAAAGTACCCGCAGAACGCGGAGCAGAGCGAGAGCGGTAGGAGCGAGAGCGACACGCCGCGCAGCGACATCGCGGCGCGCGGCTCGTGCAGAAAGTGCGCGGCGCATGGCTCGGCAAAGAAAAAAAGCCCGACGGTCGCCGCCGTGCCGAACGCCGCCGCATACAGAAGGCAGCTGCGCATCGCGCTCTTTGCGCCCGCGCCCTCGCCGCGCCCGACATGCAGCGCGACAAGGCGCGTGGCGGCGAGGTTGACGCCCGAGGTGGCAAAGGTCACGGCGAAGGTGTAGACGCTCATGACCAGCGAAAAAAGCCCCATGCCCTCCGCGCCCACGCGGTCCACGCAGAAGGCGTTGAACGCGACGCCCACCGTGCGCATCAGCAGGGTGCAGCCGCTGAGGATGAGTGCATTGATGAAATACCGTTTTGCCCGCTCCATCGTTTTCTCCTTTCGGGAAATGTCCCGCTACAGCATTCTATGCCGCACGCGCGGGTACAATGATTCAAAAAAGGGTGGAAATCGGCGGACAGATGTGGTATATTAAGAAGTGATTGATAAAATGAATCGGAGTTTTTATGGCTTATATCGTATTCGACATGGAATGGAATCAGCCCGCGTGCGCCAGTCAGCCGCAGCGGGGGGCAAACGGCGTGCGCCTCTCGGGCGAGATCATGCAGATCGGCGCGGTGCGTCTCGCGCCCGACGGCAGCGTTGCCGACAGCTTTTCGATGTGCGTGCGCCCGCGCTTTTACAAGCGGCTCAACCGCCGCGTGCGGGAGCTGACCGGCATCACCAAGGAGATGCTGGCGGACGCGCCCGAATTTCCCGAGGTCTGCGCCGCGTTTGCCACCTTCTGCGGCGAGCACCCCATCCTGCTCACCTGGGGCTATGACGATGTGCCGATGCTGCGGCAGAACATGACCGCGTGGGGGCTGGACACCTCGCTGTGCGCCGACTTCTACAATCTGCAGACCGTGTTCAACGCGCAGACCGACGGCGGCAAGGGGCAGCGTTCGCTTGCCTACGCGATGGAATACTACGGCATCGAGCCGGAATTTGAGGCGCACGACGCCCTGCACGACGCCTATCACACGGCGCTGGTCGCCGCGCACCTCGACCTCGGCGCGGGGCTTGAGGACTACGGCGGCGACCCCGGCACGCTCTGGGAGCACCCGCTGGAAAACGGCAGATTCGGACCGTACAAGAGCAAGCGCGACGCCTTTGCGGACGAGAAGCTGACCCTGCCAAACTGCCCCGTGTGCGGCGAACCGCTGCAAACCGAGAAGTGGGTCGCCAAGGGCGGCGGCGCTTATATCACCGTCGCGCACTGCGAGACCGACGGCGCTTTTGTCGGCAGAGTGCGCTTCCGCATGCCGGACAAGACGACGGTCTACGCCCTGCGCACGCTCTACAAGGGCACCGAGCATGCCGACGAGCATTACGGCGCGGCGGCAGAGAAAGCCGAGGCGCGCAAGACCGCGTTTAAGGAGCGGATGCGCGAGCGCAAAAAGCAGAAGGCTGCGGAGCGCGCCGCCGCCCGCGAGGCGGCGAAGCAAGCCGAAGCCGACGCCGACAAGGCTGCCGACCCTGCGCAAGCCGAAACTTCGGCGCCTGCCGCAGTCCCCGCAGCGCCTGCCGCGCCTGCAAACCGCTTTGCCATGTCCACCGAGGAGGCGCGCGCACGCATGGAGAGCGGGCGCATCTATTACCCGTCCGACCCGTCTATTATGGACGAGCAGGCGGGGTATCTCGAGACGGTCTACGACTACAACGCGACCCGCCCCTACGAAACCGAAAAGCGCGCTGCCCTGCTGCGCGAGATGTTTGCCGAAATCGGCGAGAACGCCTACATTGAGCCGCCATTCCATGCCAACTTCGGCGGCAGGCATGTGCACATCGGCAAGGATTTCTACGCCAACTTCAACCTGACGCTGGTGGACGATGCGGACATCCGCATCGGGGACGGCTGCATGTGCGCGCCGAATGTGGTGATTGCAACGGCATCGCACCCCATCGACCCCGAGATGCGCCGCGCCGCCCTGCAATACAACCTGCCCGTGACCATCGGCAACAATGTGTGGCTGGGCGCGGGCGCTGTGGTGCTCCCCGGCGTGACCATCGGCGACAACACCGTCGTCGGCGCGGGCGCGGTGGTGACGAAGGATTTGCCCGCCAACGTCGTCGCCGTGGGCAATCCCGCCCGCGTGCTCCGCGAAATCGGCGAGCGCGACAAAATCTACTACCACAAGGACATGAAGGTCGATCTCTGACCCGAAAAACAGATGAAAGGATGATCTTTTATGACAGATGAACTTCGCACGTTTCTGAAAGAAAAAGCCGGTGACCTCGCCGCCGCATCCTCGGCATGCGCCGAGGCAAAAGCAGCAGCCAACCGCTTTCTCGCCGCGCTCGGCACGGCGGAGGAAGCCGACGCAGCCAAAGCGCTTGTGCGTGAGGCGGAGGAGGACATCGAACCTGTCGACGGGCTTGTCGCCTTTGCGCATTCGGACGCCGCCGCAGGCATCTTCGGCGCAGAGGGCGTGAAAGCCTTCGCCGCCCATGCGGACGAACTTGCCGCCGCAGGCGCAAAGTATTGCGATTGCCCCGCCTGCACCGCCTGCGCCGCCATCCTCTCCCGCAAAGCAGACCTGCTCGGGTGAAAAGATAAGAAAAAACGCACTTGCTTTCGCAAGTGCGTTTTTTCTTACCCGGTTCAAGATGCAAGGATTTCAACCGAAATATCGCCGCCGTACTGCTGCCGAAGGTCGCGCAGAGCCTCCAGCATCTGCGCACACGCCTCCGGAAATTTTCTTTGCAAAACATCCAGCCCTGCAATCTGCATATGCAAAGGTCTGCCTGTCCTATCGGTCAGGCAATCCCAGAAGGCATCCCAGTTTTCGCCGTAATAATCGGGAAAATCCATCGCCGCTTTGATGATTTTGTGCACTTCACCGTAAGTCTGCACATGCCGAAAGTCCAGCAGATAGGGGTCTTTGTATTTGTACATGTGTTTCTCCCTATATAATCACCCGGCTGCGGCGGCGAGGCGGGTGAGCAGAACCGCCGCTTCAGCGCGGGTGAGCGTAGCGTGCGGCGCAAAGATGCGCGCGCCCGTACCGCGGAAGATGCCGTATTCGGCAGCCCAGGCGATCGGCGCGACGGCGTCTATGGAAAATTCCCCGCTGTCGGCAAAGGTGTCGGCGGGCGCGCGGCGCCACCGCTCCATACCGAGATAGGCGGCGTACCGCCACAGCAGAATGGCGGCGTCCTCACGCGCAAGCGGCGCGGTGCGCACTTCCGCGTCCGCGTCGGCGATGCCCGCCTCTGCCGCCCATGCGGCGGCGCTCTCCCCCGGCGCGCCGCAGGCACGCCAGAGCAGCGTCACAAAATCGCCGTGCGTCATCGCGCCGTCCGGTGCAAACACCGTGCGCGACACGCCGGTGACGATGCCGCGCGCCGTCAGCATCTGCACGCTGTCATAAAACCAGTCCGCCGGGTGCACATCAACAAAGCCGTATGCCGCCGTGACCAGCCCGTAGCCGCTTGCCGCGTCAAAGCCCGGCTCGCCGACATCGCGCGCCGCCGCATAGAGAGCCGTGCGCGCATCCGCCGCCGTCAGCGTCGAATCAGCCGCGAGCATGTCGGCAAGGACGCCGGTGACATAGGCACAGGCATACGAGGTGCCGCTCCGCCGCACCGCCTTGGCCTCGTTGCGGTTGGTCACTGCGGCAATGCCCACGCCCGGGGCGACCACCGAGACGCCGATGCGCCCCGAGAACGCCGCCACATCCGCGCCGTCATAGGCGCCGACGCCGACCACGCTGTCATAGGCGGCGGGGTAATAGGCGGTGTCGGGCGCATTTTCATAGTCGTTGCCGACGGCGGAGACGAGCAGCACGCCCTTCTCCTCCGCATAGGCAACAGCGGCGGCAAGGTCGGGGTCGTCCGCGGCGATGCCCATGCTGATGTTGACGATGCGGCAGTCGTAGTTGTCCACGGCGCGGCGGATGGCATCCGCCAGGAGCTTCGCGTCGCCGCGTTCCGCCACGCCGGATGGATAGGTGTCGTAGCAGACGAGCGGCACGACGACAGCCTCTGCCGCAAGCGCCGGAATCCCCAGCTCCGCCGAGCCGAGCAGAATGCCCGCCGTGGCAGTGCCGTGCCCCACGCGGTCGTCCGTGTCCCGCGCGGGGAAAATGAGATTCTCCCCCGCCGCGACGCGCGAAGCGTCCAGATGCTTTGTCGAAACGCCGCTGTCTATGAAGGCAACGCGCACTTCCGCCGCCGCCGCAGGCAGCGACAGCAGCAGTGCAAAGCACAGCGCCGCCGTAAGATAATACTTTCGCATGTTTGCTTTCCTTTAACATCAAAATGCGTAGGGGCTGTGAAAAAAGCGCAGACCGAAAAAGGGAACGCAAAGTCGACTCCGACTGCGGCGCATCGATCTTCTGCGGTCGGAATCCCTTTGGGGATTCCCCCAAAACAGGTTCAATTTCCCTTTTTCTCTCGCCGAAAGACGTCTCTGCCGTACAAAGTACGGCGACGAAACGTCTTTCGACGATTCTGCATCTTTTTTCCCCTAGCCCCGAGAAGCAGAATAGGGGGGCTGTAAAAAACATGGTTTTTTACAGCCCCTTTCCTTCCGGTCTGCCGGAAGAAACTTTGCTTACTTGATTTTTGCGCGCAGAATTGCGGGAATCATCCGGGCAAAGAGCGTGCAGCACTCGGCGCGCGTTGCGTTGTCGCGCGGGGCAAAGCTGCCGTCCGGGCGACCCGAGAGCAGCCCATGTGCCTGCCCGTAGGCGACGCCGTCAACCGCCCATGCCGAAATGGCAGCCGCATCGGTGAAGGTCTTCGCCTCGTTTTCGGGCAGGGTGTAGCCCGCAAAGCCGAGGTAGCGGTACAGCAGCGTTGCCATCTGCTCGCGCGTAATCTTGTCGTCGGGTGCAAACTTCGTCGCGGAGACGCCTGCGACAAGCCCGTTCTGCTTGGCGAAGGTCACGGCATCCGCATACCATGCGTTCGCCGCCACATCGGCAAAGCCGCTCGTGCCCGTCACGGCAGGTGCGCCCGCCAGGCGATAGAGCACCGTCACAAACATCGCGCGGGTCATGCTGCCGTCCGGCGCAAAACTGCTTTCGCCGACGCCGCGGAAGATCTCGCGCATCGCCGCAAATGCAGTCGACTCTGCCGCCCAGTGGGACGCCGTATCCGCAAAGGACACGGGATTTGCCCCGAAGAAATAGGTTGCTCGCTTCGGCGCGATGAAGCACATCTCGCCGTCGATCACTGCCGCAACAGGCACGAAGACGCGCGCGCCGTTCTCCTTATAGTAGGGGAGATAGCCGCTCTCGCTCTTGCCCGACGGCAGTTTCACGCGCACAAGTTCGCCCACGCGCGCGGTGACGCTGTCTTCCTTGGCATCGGGGCGGGAAGAACCGCCTCCGCCGGTGCCGCCGGTTGCCTCAAAGGTTGCCAGCGCCGTGACATTGCCGCTCTGCGGCATGGTGAAGCGGATGGTTGCCGCCGTGGTGTCCGCCACAGTCACACCGACGAGCGTCCAGCCCCCAAAACGGTAGCCCGCATCCGGCGTTGCCGTCAGCGTGACTTCCGCGCCGGGGGCATAAGTGCCGCCGCCCGTGACGCTGCCGCCGATGGTGGCGGAGACGGACACAAGCTGTGCCGCGCCCGCATCCGCGCCGAAGGTGAGCGTCGCCGTGCGGTATGCGCCGTCCGCCACGGCATATTTGCCGGTGACGATGCCGCGCGCGCCGCGCGATGCCTCAAATGCGCCGCTGTCCGTGACCGATGCATCGCCGCTGACGGCGCGCACCTCAAAGGTCACAAGGTCGGCGGGCAGAACAAAGCGCATGCCGTCTGCCGTGACGCCGAGGAGCGAAAGCGTCTGCTTTGCGCCCGCGGCGGGAATCGGAATGTTGCCGTCCGTGGGCGTGGCACTGCCGACGAGGATGGCGACATCCGAAAGGTCGGCGAGTGCGCCGTGCGTGACGGTTGCCGTCACGGTCTCGGCATTGCCGACATCGTCTGCCACCGTCACGGCGATTTTACGCTGCGCCGCGCCGTTCGGGTCGGGAATCTCCACCGTCACGGCAAAGACGCCGGTTGCCGCGTCAAAGCTGCCCGCGTCCTCCACGGTGACATCGGCAAGCATTGCCGTGCCGTCCGATGTGACGGTGAGGCGCGCGCCCGCGTCGGTGACGCCGGTGACGGTCAATTTGCCATCCTTGGCAAAGAGGCTGCCGTTTACCGGTGCGGAGAGGAGCAGACGCGGCGGGAGCGTATCCACCGTGAAGGTGTAGGACGCCGCAAAGCCGTCGCCGTCCGCCGCCTTACCGGTGAGCGTCACCGTATGACCGCCCTCGGCAAGGTCAGCAAGCGGCATCTCGATGCGCGAAGCGTCTGTAAATGCCGTCTCAGTGCCCTCATCCAGCCGCCAGGTGCCGCTGACCGCCTCGCTTGCCGCTGCAGTCAGGGTAAATGCGTTCTGCGTGTAAACAAGGGTTTCAATGTCGCCCTGCGTGCCCGACGCGACATAGCCGCGCGCGGTGCGCGTTTTTGCCGCCGCATCTGCGGCGAAGTTCACCGTGGGGGTCACGGGCGCGGGCAGCGCTTCCGGCTGCACCGTCGTCTCCGCGCCGTAAACGGCGATTTCGTCTGTCCCGTCCGTCACGAGGTTGTAGGGCGTGACGCCGATGGTATAGCGCTTGCCTGCGGCAAGTCCGACGGTCATGGTGCCGCCCGCACCGTCCGATGCCTGATAGGTGCCGCCGACCTCAAAGGTCGTCGCGCCGCTCGCGGCGCGCTCGACGGTGATGCCCGAGAAATCGGTGGCATTGCCTTCCTCGTCATAGACCGTGACGAGGTAGCCCTTGGTGTTGGCATCCGCCGTTTCATCCACCGTCAGGCTGTACTTGAGGTCGCCGCTCGGCTTGGCGTCGGCAATGGTTGCCGCCGCGGGCAGATGCGGGTTCTCAATGTGCAGCGTGTCTGCCGAGAAGGCGACGCCGTTGACAGCATCCACCTTGGAATAGACCGCGCGGATGTAGTAGTCGCCGGTGGGCACATCCATGGGCAGCGCCGCCGTGACCTCGCCCTGCATCAGGGCGTAACGGTCGGTGGCGGTCATGAGCGGGTAGCCCGCCTCCGCCGCCGCGGGGTCGTTTGTCCCGCTGAGGTAGAAGCTGACGCTGTCCAGCTCATGCAGGTTCTCACCGTCAAAGCGGAGGGCAAGGTCGCTGCCCGCGAGGCTGCCCGAGACCGTCGTGACCTTCGGCGGCTCCGTCACATCGTAGAGCACGAGCTCCGTCGCCGTCGGCGTGGAAATGTAAAAGGTCTTGTCAAACTGCGCTTGATCGGTCACCGTGAAGGCGAGCGTCGCGCGCTTTGTGCTCTCGTCATAGGTGAGGTTTGCATTGGCGGTGGCGAGGTTGTTATTTTCCATATCGCCGCTGTAAAGGACGAGCGGGAAGTCGTTTGCCCCCGCCGCGCTGCCGATGGTGATGCGCGCGGCAAGCGTCTTTGCCTCTGCCGCATCCGCCGCCGGGAAGGTCATCTGCACGATGCCGGCGCGGCCGTCGTATGCGCCGAAATTGAGCGTATGCGCCGTTTTCGAGGCGTTTGACTTGATTTCTGCACCCATGCCGAGCAGGACAAGTCCGTCTGAGGAGGCAGTAGCCGCAAGCACGCGGGTGTTGGTGCCGAAGCGCGCATAGAGCGTGCGGTCGTTTTCCGCATCGTAGCAGACCGGCACATCATCATACCCGAGCAGTTCCGGGAAGGTGGGGCTTGCCTTGCTGCCGCTGGTGAAGTCCACGCTACCCGCGCCCCAGTAATAGGTCACGCCGAGCGTGATGAACAGCACCTCGAGCGCGCCCCAGATCTTCTCGGTGGAGATGCCGAGGTCGATGCCCGCCACCTGCATACCACCGACCAGCGGAATCGAATTCGGCACGCGGAGCTGCGCCCTTGCAAACATCTCAAAGAAGACTTTCTTATAGTCCGGGCTTTGCAGTACGATGTAGCCGCCGCCGTAAATGACATCGAAGAGGTTGACCACGATGTTTGCCTTGAGGTCGATGCCGGGGTACCACTCGAGCGCAAGCCCCATCTTGTCGATGACGCGCAGGGCGGGAACGCCCACAAAGCTCATCTTGCCTGCCGAGACGGAGATGCCCGTCAGACCGACGGCAAGCGTCGCCTTTTCGCACTCGAGCAGCTGAATGACATTGAACGCGACCGACATCACCAGCTTGAGCGGCGGAACCGCCTGCGTTAAGAAGATGGTGTCGTACAGGTTCTTGATGCCGCCTCCGCCGCCGGTGATCCACACCGTGCCGAGCCCGTCGATGTTGATGCCCGGCTTGAAGCCGCTGACGAACACATAGAGTTCGTCCGGCACGGGAATGTTGTTGTGGCTCTTGAAGGAGACCTTCGCCTCCAGCGTGAAGTTGGCAAGCGCGACCTTGCCCTCCACGCCGAACGCCCAGTCGTTGATGGTGTTGACCTCAATCTCACCCTGAATTTCGGGGAGTGCCGAGACGAAGTTCTTCAGCCCGACCTTGACCTTGAAGTGCACGCCGACAAAGCCGACGCCGCACCCGAAGAGCACATCCGGCACCATGACCGAGGCGTTGACGCCCTTTGCAGAAGTTTCCTGCTCGGAGTGCTCGTCGATATTGGACCAGTCGAGCATCCGCTCGATTCTGCCGCGGTCGTAGGCGTAGCGATAGAGGCTGGTGCCCTCGTGGTAGAACGCCCAAAGCTCCTTCAGCTTGTCAAAATAGGTGTCCTTTTTGGTGCCCGGCGCGCCTTCTTCGCCCGCCGCGCCCGTGAAGTCGAGGTCAAGCTGCGCCGCAAAGGAGACCACGCCGCACTGCTTTTTGACCTTGCGCGTCTTGGTTTCGCCGTTCTCCTCGTATTCTTCGGTCACCTCGACCGTCATGGTGCCGAGTTGCCCGTATGCCATCTTGAACAGCATGCCCGCCAGCGTCTGCCCGACGGATGCCGCCGAGGGCCAGACGAGGCTGATCGGCGTGTCGATAAAGTTGTCGCCGCGGTTGCCGTTTTCGTCATAGGGGATGAGCGAATAGGAGCCGCCCTGCTCAATCTTGGTGAAGATCGCTTTGCCCTTCCAGATGGAGGTGCGGGCAACCGAGGTGTACAGCTCACCGTCAAATTCCACGCAGATGGGCGAATCGTACTCGTTCAGATTCTCGTAGTAGACCGCCAGCGTGCCGCCCTCGAAGTCCATGCAGTCGTTGATGGTGATGCGGTTGTCCACGGTATAGGTGCGCGTGTCGGGGTCCATTGTCTTTCTCGAAACCGCCGTGTAATAGCTGCCGCGCTTTTTGCCGTTTGCATCCGCCGTCGTCTTCGTCTTGCTGAACTCGCCGCGGAAGGTGAGCAGGATTTCCTTGTACTGCTCGGTATCCTTCTTGTACGCTTCAAACGACGCCTCGTCCTTGAAGGTGAGGATGTCGTAGTGATTATGGAAGTTTACCTCGGTCTCGACGACAGCAAGCACGCCGTATGCGTCGTTCTTATACTTGATGTCGTCCGAAACCGCAAATTCCAGTGCGGGCGCAGTCTGCTTCTGCTGCGCCGCCGGGACGACGCCGGCGGAGACCGCCGCGTCCGTCCATTCCAGCGCCAGATGATAGCCGCCGGTCGGCAGTTCAATGTCCTCGGTTACAGCGACATCGAGCACGCCGTCCTTGACGGTCAGGTTGTCGTGCGGGACCTCGCGGCGGATACTGCCATCCCCGCTGTAGATGCAGAGATTCCAGTTGGCGCGGTTGTCCAGCATCGCGGGGTTGGTCAGCGTGACAAACAGGTGGCGCGTGCCCGACTTGTAGACAGTCTTCGGCGTCATGGAGGTGAAGCTGACCTTCGGCACGCCGCCGTCGCTGCCGGGCAGCAGGATATACGCTACCGCCTCGCCCAGTTTGTAGGTCTCGGAGAGGTCGCCGCCGGTCTTCGAGGTGTCGTAGATGCCGATGGTGATGCGTTCATATGCCGCCTCGTCCATCAGCTTGCCCTCGAAATACAGCGTCTTGGTCACGGTGTCGCCGACCTTGACATCGTTATAGGTGGTGGTCATCGGCTTTGTCGTGTCAAAGTCGTAGTCCGCCTCCGGCGCGCCGAGGTCGTTCAGCGGGCGCAGTCCCGCGGTCGTGTGCACCGCCAGCACCGCATGCGAAAGGTCAACTGCGCCCTCCGCATCAATGTTGGTGAAGTTTGCGGTGATCATGAAGTCCGCCTGCCCGACCTTGCTCTGCCGGATGTAATCCGACTTGTCGGCGGTAAGCTCCAGGCGCATCGGCGCGGTGATGTCCACCGCCACGCTGTCGGACGCCGCGACGTCGGCGTGCGCATACACGCCGTAGTAGGTGACGAGCGACGCACCTGCGTCCGCCGTCACATCGCCGAGGTCGAAATAGAGCGCATACGCGCTGTCTGCCGTGCGGTATTCATTGCGCGTGTCGGTGAAATCCAGCGTCGGCACGGGCGTGAAGTCGTAGAGCGTCTCGGCGAGGCGGTTCCAGTGCCCGAAGGCGACCTTCTCCGGCAGCACCGGGTTGACCGAATACGCCGCGATGCCGATGTTTGTCGGGTCGTCCACCGCGTAGAAGTTCTGCGGGATGGCGTAGGCGCTGCCATCCAGCACGCGCTCGGTGGTCACCGTCTCGATGTTCGACTGCACATCCGACACCTGATAGATGCCGTAGTCGCTGCCGTCGAGATAGGTGTCATAGAGGATGCGCGCGCGCACCTTGACCGGCGCGCCGCGGTTCTCCACCCCGAGGCTCACGGAGACCATGCCGTTCTCATTCGACACGGCGTTCGCCAGCGCCACCGTCTCGGTGAAGGTCAGATCACCGACCGACCAGACGGCGCGGATCTCGCCGCCCGCCTGCGTCTGCGTGACCTCGACTTCGCTGCTGCCCGCATACTTGCCGCCGAAGAGGTAATCCTTCGTTTCCCCGCCCGCGTCGGTGACGCGGAAGGTGACAAAGGAGGTATCGTATTCGCCGTCGTGATAGAGCAGCTTTTTGTTGTTGTCCGACTTCTTTAAGCGGTCGCCCTCGCGCGTCGCGACGGTGAAGCCGCCGTTCTTTTTCGAGACCGAAACGCGGATGAAGTCATTTTCCAGGGTGTACGCCTCAGCCAGCTCCTCGGCCAGCGCCGAAAGCATGATCTGCGGCACCAGCCCGATAAGCATGGCAAGCATCAGCAAAAAGGCAACGATTCTCTTTTTCATGTCTGTCCCTCCGTTAATTCTCAACATAGAGCAGAACGCGGATCGTCTGCCTGCTTTGCGTGGTCAGCATCAGCGTGTAATACCCCGCCTCGGTGAGCGTGAAGCTGCCGCTTGACGCCACCGGGATAAGGCCTGCCGCGCGATACTTCATCTGCCCGGTGGCGAAAATGCCGCGGCGGAGCCGGATGTAATAGGGCTCGCAGATGCCCGGCTCGATTTCGGGCAGGTTTTCGACGGTGAGCGCATGTTCGCCTGTGCGGAGCACTGCCGTGCCGCCCGGGAGGACCGGCGCGCCGTCCACCGTGAGGCAGATCGTGTCGCGCCCGATGACGCGCACGAAGCGCAGCGCCTGGAGCGTGTTGCCTGCCGCGTCGGTGACGGTGTAAGGCACCTCATAAAGCCCGCCTGCGGCAAGGTCAACGCCGCTGAGGTCGTATGCCACCTGCGGATAGCCGGGCAATGTCACATTGTCCCACACGGTATAGCCGGTGTCGAGCAGGGCGCGCAGCGCGTCTTCCGCCGCATCCGCCGTCACAAAGACGGTGTTGGTATCAAAGCTGATGGTCGGGAGCGTGCGGTCGATGCCCGAGACGGTGAGCGTGTAGGCGGTGGTGTTGCCTGCCGCGTCGGTTGCCGTCATCGTGTAGGTGCCGTTTTCGGTGAAGGTCACCGTCACATCGACATCCTTTTGCAGCGTATAGGTGCTGCCGCCGACGGTCAGCGTGCAGTCCTCGTCCGCTCGGACCTTGACGCTTACACTGCCGGAGGTCGGCAGCTCGAGCACGGCGTCGTCGCCGCCCGGATAGGTCACGGTGAGCGTGGGCGCGGTGTAGTCGAGGTCATCGACCGCCACCGTCACGACGGTGAGGTTGCCCGCCTTATCCGCAAAGCGGAAGTCGCGCGTCTCGTTTGCCGTCACTTCCCAAACAAACGGTGCGTGCGGGGACAGGAGGTCGCCCGGCGTGCCGTAGTTCTGGCAGTAGGCGTCCTCGTCCGGTGTGAGCGTGATCCGATAGCCGTAGGGCACGGAAGAGCCGGTGCGGAAGAGCGGTTCGCGCGCCTCGGCAATATAGGGCGCCGTGATGTCGATGACGCCGACGAAGGCGCCGAGCGTGTAGGTCGCGGTGCGGCCGTTGCCCGCCATCGCTTCAATCGTCAGTTCGTTGTTATAGTCCTCGGCGTAGGTCACTGTGATGCGCGCCTCGGTGACGAAGACCGAAACGCCCGCATCCACATTCTGCACGCCGTCGCCCGGCGCAAACGAATAGGTATAGCCGTTCTTCGGCGTCACCGTCACCCCGGCAAGCGGCATGTCGCTGTCAAGGTGCGTGCTGACGCTGTTTTTGGTCGGCCCTGCGGTCGGGCGGCTCTCGTCATACTTGACGGTGCCGTCCTCCGTGTAAGCATAGGCGGGCGACCACTTCTGCGTGAGGGTCGGCGCGGAGGTGTCAATATCCGAGACGGTCAGCACCGCCTCGCCGTAGTTCCCTGCCGCGTCGCGGAAGACGCAGGTCACACTGCCGTTGTCGGCAAAGCGGATGCGGTACCACAGTTTGCCGTCGACAAGCTCGGCGACCGCGTCTGTGGGGAAAGTGAGCGAAACGCTGCTGTCCGCGCGCTCCGCGCCGTTGGCGTCCACATCATAGGGGCGCACATAGCCGTCGCGCGTATACATGCCGGACATCTCGATTTTTGTCTCGGCGCGCGGCGCGATGTTGTCGATTTTTGCAAACAGCGCCGCCGGGAAAGTGAGCGTCGCCGCATTGCCGACGGCGTCGGTCACGGTGACGGTGAAGTCCGCCGCCGCATTCACTGAAAGAATGCTGCCGGAGAGGGTGACACCTGCCGCCGCCGTCACGGTGACGGTACAGGGCATCGACTTATCACTGATGTTCAGCCGCAGGCTGTAGCCCTGCACCTCGCCGACATCGGCAAACTTCTCGGCAATGTCCGTAGCCGCGTCGCCCGCGCGGAAGGATTCCGCACGGCTGAGAACGCCTGCGCGCTTTGCGTAGATATCCACCGCAACCTCGGGGGCTTCGGTGTCGACATAGGGCTTCGGCAGTCCGGTGACGACCAGTCCTGCCGGGAGCGCCGCCGTGACGCTGCCCGCATTGCCGAAGTCGTCGACATAGGCAAAGGTGTGCGTCGTCTCGCCGCCCGCCGTGAAGGTGTATTCGCTGCCGCCCGCCGTCGGGGTGACGGTGCGGGAGGTGGCATAGCGTGCCGTGACGGCGCCGCGGCTCTCAAAGACGCCGCCCTCGCCGTGCTCCGCGATGTACGCCGCCAGCTCCTCTGCGGTAAACTCGCGCCCCGCCGCCTCTAAGTAGTAGTAGACCGTCGCCTGCGGCGCGCGGTTTGCAATATTGGTGATGTAGACGCGCACGATGTGCGAAGCGCCCGAAATGCCGGAGACCGCATCGGGCTTCGGCTCATCGCCGATGTCGTAGCGGCAGACATACAGTTCTGTATTCTCCCGGATGACGGTGCGGCGCACCAGCGCTGCCGTGCGCGCGTCGCCGTCGATGGGGGCAAGCGGCACATAGGTGTCCGCCCCGGTCTTTTCAAAGACCAGGAGCGTGCCCTCGACCGCCGCCGTCGTCAGGGTGACGGCTTCGCCGGTCAGCCCGGTCTCGGAAAACTCGATGTGGATGCTCTCATCTTCGCCCGCATGGTAGAACGCCGTGCCGACATCGACCGTCGCGGTATACAGTCTGCCGAAGACATCGTAATAGGAGATCTCCTGCGTGCCGTTTTCGGTGATAGTAAACGCGCCCTCCCACTCGCGGGAGACAAAGGCGTCATACGGATACGGGAAGACCTCGCTCTTGCCGTGGCTGTCGCCGCTCTGCCAGATGAAGGTGTCCGCCGGGCGCACAGGCTGGTTGAAGACGGTGTTTCCTCTTGCAAAACTGAAGTTTTCAAACTGCGGCTCGATGCCGACAATGCTGCAGGTGTCGCTGCCCTCGCCGGTATAGCCGTATGCGTCGGTCATGGAGACCTTCGCCGTAAAGCCGTTTGTACCCGCCGGCACCACGCCGTGCAGATAGAAGTTCAGCATGGTTCTGTCCACCGTGTAACTCGTCTCGACGCGGTAGACGCCCGTGCCGCCGAGTGCAGTGAAGGTGAAGTCATTGGACGCATCCTCGGCGATGTGCACCGTGAGGCTGCTCTCGGGCAGGTGCGCCGCATACGCCTCATCAAATTCGAGGCGGATCGTGTAGTCACCGGAGGGGTTGTAGATATGCCCGCCGATGGAGTAGGCGCCGTCCCCCTTGTCAAAGATGCCGATGTCCGGCGTGGGCGCTTTCTGCGTCCACTGCACGGGCGCGTCGCCTGCCGCCATGAAGATGTTGCCGCAGTCGTCCTCGGCGGTGACGGTGTAGGTCGCGCCACCGGTCTCGCGGGCGACGAGCGGCATGCGATAGGTGCCGTCCGCCTGCGCCGCCATTTCGGCGCGGTATTTCTGCCCGTCCGCCGTCTGCACGCCCGCATAGACGCGCACAAGCCCGGTATAGGTGTTTTTCGCATCCGGCGTGAAGATCAGTTCGCCACCGTTTGCCGTATCGGCGCGCAGCGTGCCGGTGTAATCGCCGCCGACGGGGTGCACCGTGCGGTACACGATGTCGCCGCGGCGGCCGTTGGCATAGACCTGCTGCACAGCGATGCGGTTGTCGGCATCCGCCGCAAGGTAGAGCGTGTACGCCTCGGGCGATGCGGGCATTGCCGAGACCTCAACATGGTACAGATTGTCGATGCCGGACGACTTCTCGGTGTCAAAGATGCTCTGGTCGCGGTCATACTGGCGAAGCTCGACCTTATGGTTTTCATAGCCCGCCGCCGTATTCCAGATGACCGTGGTGAACACCTGCGTCTGCGCGACGAGCTTCGGATTTGCCGCATAGCCGACGCCGATGCCCTTCACATCGAGGCCGTTGTAGGTCACATTGCCGTCCGCGTCCTCGCTGCTGTCGCTGTAGACGCCGACTGCAAAGTCGTAGCTGTCGATGCCCGCCGTGGGCAGGTAAATCACGCCGTCGCGGAGACACTCGACAGCATCCCAGTAGTTATACTGTGCGCCGAAGCGGTCGGACATGGGATTTGCACGGAAGGAGAGGAGACCGCGGTTGGCGATAGGCTCGGTTGCGTCCACCTCGATAAGTCCGTCAAACCAGATTTGGTCATGGCCGTCCCCCGAGCGGC
Organism: uncultured Eubacteriales bacterium; assembly: GCA_934474225.1. Classification (GTDB taxonomy): domain Bacteria; phylum Bacillota; class Clostridia; order Oscillospirales; family CAG-272; genus UMGS902. The sequence continues at coordinate 58,307 of CAKSLU010000002.1, forward strand.
GGGCAAGCTGCACGGACAGTTCATAGCCGCCGGTCTCGTAGGTCGTCGGCGCGCCGCCATAGGCAGCCACCGCCGCCGCGGGAATCGTGAGAATCTGCGCGGCACTGCCGTCTGCCGCCGCCCTGACCTCTGCCAGCGGCACGCGGTATTCGGCATCGAAAGTGTAGCCGTCTGTCGTATGGCGAATCAGCAGATAGCTGTTTTCCGCATCGACATTGTCATAATTAAACCCATAGTTGTCGCGCTCCAGCGTGAAGCGAAGCTGCACGCCCTCGAGCGTGGCGGGAACGGTCCCCTCCGCCGTGCTCCGCGGCCATGCCGTGACGGCGTTGGTGAGGCCTTCGGTGAGCGCGGTGAGCGCCGCGCCCGCATACGGCTTTGTCTCCCGCGCGGAGAGAACGCGCAGCCGGATGCGCTCGGTAGAGACCGTGTCGCTGTCGCTGCCCGCGACTTTGACGGCGTACAGATTATCCAGAGCGACACCCGCCTCCGACGCAAAGCGCGTGAACGCGGTCTTTGCGCCCGCAATGACGAGCACCTCGAGGCTGCCGCTGTAGCCGCCGTAGATGACATTGTTCCACCACTTATAGACGGCGCTGTCCGCATCCAGCTCGTACATCTTCTTCGGCATGTACCAGCCCTCGTCCGTGCGGGTGTCCGCATCCGCGTCAAAGCGATAGCGGATGTTGCCCTCGGCCACGGCGGTCACGGTCATGTAGTACCAGCCGTTTGCCGTCTTATAGGGATAGCTGAACAGATTGGTGCCGTCTGCGATATTGTCCCAGTCGGTCAGCGTGAGCACCGCGTAGGTGTCGGCAGCGCCCGAAACTTCCTTGGGAATCGGCACCGCCACAACCACCGTGTCGCGCTCGGCAAGCGAGGTCAGACTGAGCCCCGCTTTTGATGTGACCGCCTCGGTGGAATGCAGCGCATACTGCGCCTTGGAGAGGTCATAGGTAAAGCTGCCGATGTCGATCGGCGCGGAGACATTGCCCGCCGTGTCGGTCGCGCGGACGAGAATCGTCCGTGTGGTGCTCTCGCCGTTTGCCGCGGTGAAGGACGCCTTGCCGACAAAGGCGGTCGGCGTACCGGTGATGTCGCCGTCCTGCCAGGTCGCGCCGTCGTCGGTCGAATACTGCCACTTGGCAACGCCGCTCTTGTCGGTGAGAGTGACCTCCACGGTCAGCGTGCCGGTCGAACCGGAGAGGGCGCGCGTGACTGCGCCTGCCTTTGCCGTCGGGGCGACGCCGTCCACCGCAAAGTCAAACACGCCGGACGCGGGCAGCAGCGTTTCGCCCACATTGCCCGCATAGTCTGTGGCGCGCACGGTGAGCGTCACGCCCGAGAAGTCCGCATAGTCCTCGCCCGTCACGGGACGGACAAACAGGTAGTTGTACACCGCCTCGGCGGGGGAGGGCGGGCATTCCACCTGCGTGAAATCCACCGCCGTGCCGGCAGCGGCGCGCGTCCACCCCGCCGTGGGGGTCTCCGGCTCGGCGCTGATGACATATTCATACGGATATGCCGCGCCGTCGCCGCCGTTGTTCAGCACAAAGCTGCCGGGGATGCCCGCAGCGCCCGAGGCGTCGTCCGCTACAGCAAAGCCGTAGCGGAAGCCGTCGCCCGTCTTCGTATAGGCGATGCCCTCGACCGTGGGCGGGGTGACATCCAGCTTATACGGATTGGCGTTTGCGTTCTCCGCAATCGCGCCCGCATAGAGGTTGCCCGCGAGGTCGCAGAGCACATGCCCGCTCTTCACTTCAAGCGAAGTCACGCGGATGTCGCCGTCCGCGTCGGCGATGCGGAGGTTTTCGTGAATCGGGATCAGCGCAAAGACGAGGTTTGTGCCGCTGTCGCTCTGATTGGAGATGATGGTATCGACCGTCAGGTAGGCGACGCCGTCCACCTCGCGCGTGCCGAGCCCGCTCACGGTTTTGCCGCCGAGCGTGCGGTCAAGCTCGCCGTCCACGATAATGTTGGTGACGGCGACGGCGTTCGGCCAGTATTTTGAGCCGCTCGGCAGATTGGTCGTCTCGCTGAAGATCGCCGTAATCTGCAGGCTGTCGCCCTCGCCGAGGTAGGCGTCGCTGGCATCGGGATAGCCGGTGTCGTCCGGGTCGGTCTTGCCGAGCGCCGCCTTGAGCGCTTCATTGCCCGTGTTGCCGACAAATTCAAAATCCGTCACCGTCGGCGCCGCGGTATCGATGCGGAGGCTGCAATTGTAGCGCTCCGTCACGATGGGATTGCCCGCGAGGTCGGTGATGTAGGCGCTCGTCTCGGAAAAGCCGGTCTTGTCGCCGTTTTTCGCCGTCTCGCTGAGGGTGAAGGACTTGTCGTCAATCACCTGCACAAGCGACAGATTCTTGCCGTACAGCCCACTGAGTCCCAGTTCCGGAATCGAGAGTTCGCCCTCGTCGCCGCGCACGGTATAGGTAAAGTACAGATCGTTGCCGTCGAGCTTCGTCAGCGCCGCCTTCGGCTGCAAATCGTCGCCCGTCACGCCGCGCGCGCGGAGAATCAGGTTAAGGTCACCGTGCGCCGCGCTGTCGTCCGCAAAGCGGATCGGCTCGTCAAAGTGCAGGCGGATGGTGAGCGTCTGTCCTGCGCCGACATGCACCTGACTCGTGCTTCTCTGCTCCTTGCCGCCGTCCACGCTGAAATACACGCCGTCAATCGCCGGCGCGCGGCCGTCGCGGAAGGTGACGAGCATATTCTCGGCATAGGCGCCGCCGCAGGTGCAGGTTCCCTTCTCATACTTGACCGAGGACTTTTCAAACTTGAGGAACGCATTGAACGACTTCGTATAGTCCAGCATGGTATACGGGTCGTCCAGCGTCGTATAGTCGCCGAGGCGGGGGTATTTTGCCGACATGCCCGCCGTGCTGCCGTAAATGCTGCTCGCCCAGGTGTTGCCGAGGAACAGATGGACCTTTTCAAACGCCAGCACATCCTGCGACTTGAACACGCCGCACTTGTGCGAATGCACGCGGTTGAAAAGTGTTGCCGACAGGTTGGCGGCGAGGTTCTGCCGCGCGACGGCAACGCTGTGCAGCGTGCTCGACGCCCATGCCGAACTGCTCCCCTTGAAATACAGGTATCCGTCCGTCTCGCCCGTGTCATCGTCCTTCACGCGCGTGTGATAGTCCGGATTCGGATATTTGCTGCTGGTAAAAAGCCCGATGCCGTTATAATACGCGGCATAATCGCAGCCGTCCTTCCCGTAGTTCAGCTTCAGCTTCTCATAAAAGCCGGCGTCGTACCCGGTGTTTGCGTTGAGGATCGCCGCCTCGGGCGTGCGCCGGTTGTATTCCACCGCCGCAGGCGCTGCCGCCGCGGGAATCGCCGCCGCCGGAATCAGCCCCGAAAGCAGGCAAAGCACGATAAACACAGCGAGCGTCCGTCTTGCACTTGTCTTCATAAGTTCGTCTCCCGATGTCATGTGGCACCGTCTCACCGTCCCCCGCCACAAGGGGACGGCGCGTCTCTGTGTATGTTCAGCGGTCTTCGCCGCTCTTCTTTCTCGTCTTGCGGGGCACGCGCGGCTCTGCCAGCGCTGCCTCGACATCCACTTCCGCATCCGCCAGCGCCTTCTCCACCACCCGGCGGGCGATGGCGTCAAGGTCGAGGGAAAGTACCTTCTCCAGCACCGGCATATACGCCTCGCGCGGCACCTCATACAGCTTGAAGCAGCAGGAGAGGCAGCGCACCGTCTTTCGCTCGATGGTGAAATAGAGGTCGCAGTGCCGCGCCATAAAGCCGCGCATCACCCCCGCCGCCGCAATCTCCAGCTCGTAGAAGTCATTTTTCTCCGCGTCCGGCAGGTACGGCGAGAAGAACGCTTCAATCTTGTCGGTCATGTTCTCATAAATATAGGCGGCGGTGCGCGGCAGCGTGTATGCCGTGACATACAGTTCGCGCAGCTCGTCGCTCATTTCGGCGATATGCAGCTGCAGGGCCGTCTCCATCGCATAGATGAGGAGCGGGTCTGCCTCCGCGCCGGCGAGGGCGTCCGCCGTGGCAAACTGCCCGTGGAACATCTTCTGCACCAGATCGAGCAGCACGCCCTCTTTGTTGCCGAACTGAAAAAACGGCGAACCGCTGATGATGCCCGCCGTCTCGGCGACCTCCTTGGCGGTCGTCTTCTCATACCCTTTCTCCAAAAACAGTTTCATCGCGACGCTCAGAATCTTTCTGCGCGTGACCATACCGCTCGGTTGAATTCCTTTTTTCATCTCTTTATACCACTTTCTGTATACTATGGAAATTACGAATGTATTTGCAAATATAATTATACATGAACGGGCGGATTTTTGCAATAGATTCGCGGTTTTTCCCCTTGTAGAATATCGCCGAAAATACAGCACCCGGACTGTCACTTTTGACAGTCCGGGTGCTTTTTTCAAATCATTCTTCCGCTTCCTCGGGGACGGGGGAAACCGTCACGCGGACCTCCTCCACGCAGGTCTCGTCCGCGCGGGTGATCTCGACATGCAGGTTCTTGTAGTCAAACGACATGCCGACCTCGGGATTCTGCCCGAGCATCTCGGCACACCAGCCGCCGACCGTGTTGCAGTCGGATTCAAAATCGCGGTCGTCGATGTCCATCTCGTCAAACATGTCGTAGACATTGGCATCGCCGAGCACGCGGTAAGTGCCGTCGGGGTTTTCGACGATGTCCTCGACGATCTCGTCGCTCTCGTCCCAGATGTCGCCGACAATCTGTTCGAGAATGTCCTCGGTGGTGACGATGCCGAGCGTGCCGCCGTACTCATCGAGCACGACCGTCATCGGCATCTGCATCTCGCGCATTTCTTCCAGCGCGACCGGCAGCTTCACCGTGCCGTGCATCATCAGCGGCTCAAACATGACGTCCTTCACCGTCGTCTCCGGATTCTCCGTGAGGCGTTTGTAGAACTGGTTGATGTTGAGGATGCCGATGATGTTGTCGATGCTGTCCTTATAGACAGGCAGGCGGCTGTGCCGCGAGGAATTGATGATGCGGAGATTCTCCGCCGGGCTCTCGTCCACATCCAGCGCCAGCACCTCGGTGCGGTGCGTGATGATCTCGGCAAGCGTGATGTCCGAGAACTCGAGCGCACTCTGCAGAAGGTCGCTCTTGTCCTCGTCGATGCCGCCGTCCTCCTCGGTCGTCTCAATCAGCATCGCCAGTTCCTCCTCGGAGACGGTGTCGTCCGGCTTGCCCCAGAAGTGCGAGCAGAGCTTCAGCAGTCTGCCGACGAGGAAGGTGATGGGGTAAAACAGGATGATAAAGAAAGCGAGCGGATACGCCGTGAGGCAGGCGGCGCGGTCACTGTTCTGCTTGCAGACGACCTTCGGCACGATTTCGCCGAAAATCAGAATCAGAACCGTGATGACCGCCGTTGCAATCGTTGCGGCAAGCCCCGTGGAGCTGTGTCCGCCGCCCATGCGCGCCGCAATGGACAGCGCAATCGTGGTGGAGGTGGCGGATGCCGCGATATTCACAAAGTTGTTGCCGACGAGCACCGCCGTGAGCGCATCGTCGAATTTATCCGAAATCTTATCCGCCAGTTTCGCCATGCGGCTGCCGTCCTCCGCCAGTTTCTTGAGGCGAACGCGGTTGACCGAGGTGTAGGCAATTTCGGTGCCCGAGAAGAAGGCGGAGAAGCAAATCAGAATGACAATCAGAACATAACTCATTTGTCAAACTCCTCCTTTGCCTCGTTCTCATCGTCGCAAAGGCGGATGATGACGCTCTTCAGCGCGCCGTCCTCGACGGGACCTGCCATCACGGCAAGTCTGCCGTAGGCAAAACCTTCGTCTTCCTTCGGCTCGCCGTCCAGATTGGAGCGCAGCCAGGCGTCCAGCGTCTTCTTCTGCTCGGGAAGCGACGGCAGCGGATGTCCGATGCGGGAGAGCGCCTCGCGCACCTTCATGGACGGCACGATCTCAAAATAGTTGCCGCCGAGTTTGATGAAGTCCTCATCATACTCGTCGTCCTCATCCCAGATCTCGCCGACCAGTTCTTCGAGAAAGTCCTCAATGGTCGCGATGCCGACCGTGCGGTCGCCGTCGCGGACGACGACAAACTGCTTTCTCGACGCGCTCATCACGGTGAACAAGTCGTCAATGACGGCGTCCGGCGCGGCAAACTCGGGGGTGAGCATCACGCGGCGCAGATTGATGCGCCCGCGCCGCAGATAGGCGCGCAGGTATTCGCGCACCGGCAGCACGCCGACAACATAGTCCACATCGCCGTCGTATACAAGCAGGCGCGAAAAACTGGTGCTCTGCACCACGCGGAGAATCTCCTCCGGCGACATGGAAATATCCACGCCGACGATGTCCTCGCGCATGGTCATGATATCCTCGAGCGAGGTCTTGGTGAAATCGACCGCATTGCGGAGCAGGTCGGTCTGCTCCTCGTCCAGCGTGCCGCTGTCCTCGACCTTGTCGATGATGGTCTCCAGTTCCTCCTCGGTCATGCGGTCATCCTGACCGCCGCCGAACAGGCGGGAGAACAAATCGGTGATTTTGATAAACACAAAGGAAATCGGCGTCAGAACCTTCATCAGTGCCGACAGCGACGCGGAATACCCCAGCGCCAGCTTCTCGCTCTGCGTATTGGCGAAGCTCTTCGGCAGCATCTCGCTGAACAGAAAGACGACCGCCGTGGTGATCACCGTGGCAATGATGGTGTTGCCCTCGCCGAGCAGATCAATGGCGATGACCGTCGCCAACGACGAGCAGGCCAGATGCATGATGTTGTTGCCGATGAGAATGGTGGTCAGCGCCTTGTCGAAATGCTCGGTGATATACAGCGCGCGCTTTGCCCGCTTGTCACCGTCATCCGCCGCCGACTTCAGCCGAATTTTGTTTGCCCTGACATAAGCGCTCTCCGCGCTTGCAAAATAGGCACCGCCGATAATCAGCAATATGTAGAATAGAATCTGCCAATATCGACCCGCGTCTCCGTCCATTTAGATAACCAACTCCTTTTCCGGGGACCTGTATTTGCACTTTTGTGCAAGTTATATTGATTAGTATACCATTCGGACGCCGGTTTTGTCAAGGTGCGCAAAACGGCGAAAAAAAGAGAAAACCGGCGAAAAACGCCGGTTTCCCCGAATAATCCGCGCGGATGTTCCGTAAAACCCCGAAAACGAGCAGGGCGACGATAAGAAAGGCAATGATGCCCATTTCGACCTTTGAAAGTTTTGCGCGCCCGGTCTTCACATAGAGCCACGCCTGCCGCGCCGCCACGGCGATGCCGAGCGGCGAGAGCACGAGGATGGCCGCATTGTAGCGAAACGCTGCGGCAAAATCCAGCCGGAGCAGCGCCATGCACATGCGGGTGACGCCGCAGGACGGGCAGTCAAGCCCCGTAATCGTGTGAAAGATGCAGGGGATGCCGAAGCCGGTCACGCGCACAAGATGCGCATAGAGCAGCCCTGCGGCAAGCGCAATCCCGCACCCGAGGAGCAGGCGGAACAGCCGTTTCTGCATGTTACGACAGTTTGTTCAGCTCGTCCTGAATCAGCGCCATCGAGACGATGTTCAGACCGAGAATGCTGAGCACCAGGTAAAGGATGCCGCGGTTCTGATCCTGCGTGCCGCCGTGTGCGCCGCTTGCGCGGTTGACCAGCTCGCCCGCCTTGTAGAACCAGTACCAGCTGTAGATGTTGCAGGTGACAAGCGAAAGCAGGAAGACCACGATACCGCTCGTCGGATTTGTCTCGCCCGCCGCTGCATTCAGCTCATCCACCATCTGCACAAGCCAGATGATGCCGTAGATACCGCAGGTCACAATCGAGAGCAGAATGCACACGCCGATGTTGCGCTTCGGCGTGCCGCCGGGCGCACCGCTCACCGTCCCGGTATAGGTCTCGGTCTTCGGCGCCTCCGTCTCAACCTGTGCACCGCAGTTCGGGCAGAACTTCGTCCCGTCTGGAATCTGTGTGCCGCAATTCTTGCAAAACATATGTATGCCTCCTAAAAAAGAAATTTACATGGAAAGTCCGTCACTCGATAACAGCGTCTTTTTCGCGCAGGGTGACGATAAAACCGGCGTCGTTGTCGCCGGAGACGGTGTAGTCTGCGCCGAGCGGCAGTTCGAGCTTCGTCTCGCTCCCCGAAAGCGGCACATAGTAGACCGTGTAACGGATGCCGTCCGCCGTAAACTCCAGCGGCGACGCCGCGCTGCAGCCCGCCACGCGCGCCAGGTATTCCTCCAGCGTCAGGCTGTTTTCCGCCATGTAGGCGGCGTGCCCGAGCCCGACATAGCGGAAGTGCCACGGCTCGTTGGTGATGCCGGTCACCGCCGTCTTACTCTCGGGATAACGCAGGACAAAGCCGTATTTCGCAGCGTTTGTATAAATCCAGGCATAGATGGGGTCGGTATCCCCCGCGGTTGCCAGCGAATAGCTGACGCCCGCCGCGGTGTAGACATTCATGTCGATTGCCATGCCGGTGTGGTGCTCGCTGTAGCCCGGGCGGGCGGCAAGCAGCGCGCCCTGCTCCGCGCCGTAAATCTCCTGATAGTCATCGTAGATTTGGGTCTGCTCATCGAGCGTGCGGTAGCCTTGCGTGATCTGATAGTCGCGGCTGCCGGTCTCGGCAAAGAAGGCGTCAAACATCGCGTCCAGCGCCGCCATGGTCGTGCGCGACAGCTTGATTGCCGACGAGCTGACGCGATAACTGTCGGATTTGTTGCCGTAGAGCGTCACGAGGTCGCGCTCGTCCTTCGGGAAGACATAGGCGCGCTCGAGCAGCGTGGAGACGAGAATGAGGTCGCCGCTGTGCACATCGTCTGCCGTGAGCGTCACGGTCTCGGTGCGCGGCGGTTCGGTCTCCAGCGTCCCGGTCGGGGTGCGCGAGGTGACTGCCGGGGTGACCTCGGTGGTTGCCTCTGTGGTGACGGGCGGCAGTGCGACGGGCGCCCAGAGCTTATACAGTGCGAAAATGATGACGCCCCAGATGGCGAGAATCGTCACGGCAAGCAGCGTCACCAAAATCCGGTGCTTGCGTTTTTCCTGTTTGACATACTGACGGCGCTTTGCCGCGGCAAGCGCGTCCATATCGGGTCGGCGATCCATCAAAGTCCCCCTTTGTGCAGCCGTTTGTTTGCTTGCAGACAGTATACCATAAACGATACGAACGCGCAAGTCTGTCGGCTAAGATTTCAGAAAGGATTAAACTTTTTTTGAAAAACCGGCAGAATTGGTACGCAAATTCTACAAAATTTTCATTGACGCTCCCCGAAAGTTCGTGTATAATAGTAATGTTATCAAAAATTATCGGAGGTTTTCCGGGATGAAAGTCAAAGACGGATACATAGTCAGAAAAATCGGGACGAAGTTCTACGCCGTTTCGGTGTCGCAGGTTTCGGGCGGCGGCGGCATGATTGCCCTCAACGAGACCGGCGCGTTCATCTGGGATTTGATGAAGAACGAGACCGATGCGGACACGATTGCAAAGGCGCTTGCCGCGCACTATGAAATCGATGTGGAGACGGCAAAGCGCGATACCGACGCCTTCATCGGCATGCTGAAAGAGGCGGACGCGCTTGCGTGAGCAAATGGATCTCGCCGCGCTGATGCCCACCATCCGCGAGGTCATTGACGTGGGCGGCGTCTTCCGACTTTACCCGCGCGGCATCAGCATGCAGCCGCTGCTGGTTGCCGGGGAGGACTCCATCGAGCTCGGCGCGGCAGAGCCGTATGCCGTCGGCGATGTCCTGCTGTACCGGCGAAAGAGCGGGCAATTTGTCCTGCACCGACTGATCGCGGTGCGCCGGGACGGGCTGGTCTTCTGCGGCGACAATCAGCGCATGCTGGAATACGATGTGCCGAAAAGCGCCGTGCTGGCAAAGATGTGCGGCTACTACAAGGGCGAGGCGCACCACACCATAGAGGAGGCGGACTATCTCCGCTATACCGCCGAGCGCGTTGCGCGGTTCCCGTGGCTCTTCCGAAGAAGTAAGGCCGCGTACCGCCTGTACCGGCGCGTGACCCCGCTGCACACCCTTCCCCGCCGCGCCTGGCACAAGCTGCTGCGCATGCTGAAAATCGAAAAACAGAAGTAAAAAGGACTGCCAAAGCAGTCCTTTTTTGTGTTGTTTTTTCGGCTCCCCTGTGCAAGGGGAGCTGGCGTGGAACACGCCTGAGGGGTTGTTCCATGACACTGTAACAATCCCTCCGCCGCCTATTGGCGGCACCTCCCTTTACACAAGGGAGGCTTGGCGCGGCGGGGGCAAAGCGTACACGGTTCCCACTATTCCATAGGGGCGACCATTGGTCGCCCGCTTTTGCTATGTGCGGGGCGGGTCGTCGAGGGCGCCGACCCCTACCGGGTTTGCGCGTGATTCGGCTCCCATGTGCAAGGGGTGAGCTGTACGAGACGCGATGCGTCTCGCGGAGTTTTTCTTCGTCGGCTGAACGCCGACGATTTCGCGAGCGAAACCGAAAAACATCCTGGTGGTGACTGAGGGGTTGTTCCGCGGCTCTGTAACAATCCCTCCGCCGCCTATTGGCGGCACCTCCCTTTACACAAGGGAGGCTTGGCGCGGCGGGAGACAGACGGCGCCCTACGGTATTGCACCATGCTTTACATAAAATTTACGCCAGATGCAGACCGTACAGCACGCGCTTCATCACCACATGCAGCTTTTTGCCGACATGGCGGCGGTGCGCCGCCTTGACGCACTTCTCGTACATGCGGTCGATGTCCGCTTCATATTTATCAATATCGGTGGAATAGAGGTCGCACTTCTTCCGGCAGGACTTGATCTGCAGGCAGAAGATGAGCCGATACCACAGGCGGCTCTCGCGCTCGTCCTCCCGCTTCCAGTAGGCGGCGAACTGCTCCTTCATCGGCGCGTACATGATTTTATCCATTTCCTCGCGCGAAATCAGCCCCGCGTCGATTGCCATATCCACAATGTCCGTGCCGGGCAGGAAGTTGAGTCCGTGCAGCTGCAGCTCCATCGGCATCGCCATCTCGCGCACGAGGTAATAGGTCTCCTTCAGATGCTCGATCTTCTCAAACGGGTGCTGGAGCATGAAGTCGTAGCTTGCCCAGTACACGCCGCTGTCGTGGATGATCTTTGTTGCGCGGATGATGTCCTCCTGCGTCTCGTAGCGGTGGAAAATCTCCTTGCGGATATAGGGCGAACCCGACTGCACGCCCATAATCACCTCGTCAAGGCCGACCGAAACCAACTTTTGCAGCTCGTCCAGCCGCACCATCTTCGGGTGCGACCAGATGGTGAACGGCAGATGGATATACTTCTTGTACTGCACGATGAAGTTGTCAATCCAGCCGGGCGAGTTCGGGAAAATCTCGTCGTAGAAATGCACAAACACCAGCTTCTTGAACTGCTTCTTCGCCTCGATAAGCTCTGCCATCACGCTCTCGACCGAGCGGGTGCGGACATATTTCACGCCCTTCGGGAACATGCGGTGCAGATTGATGACGCTGCAATAGGAGCAGGTGAACGGACAGCCGCGCGACGCAATGACCTCGTAGCTCATCGAGGAAAGCTGCGGGTCGCCATAGGTCACGGTGTCGTGCTCGATGTAGCACGCGCCTTTGGAATTGATGGTGGGCAGCCCGTATTCGTCGATGTTCTCAAGCAGGTCGCCGATGGGGTTGGCGACGACCTTGCCGTCGTCGTCCCGGTAGCAGACCGAGGGGAAGGCGCGCCCGCTCTCGCCCGCGGCGATGGCATTTGCCAGCTTGACCATCGGAATTTCGCCGTCGGCGCGCACGACATAGCTGCCGCCGAGGTCGAGCATGCGGTCCGGGAACATGGAGGCAAACGCGCCGCCGAAAATCATCGGGATGCCGGTCTTCCGCAGCCCGTCGCAGAGCAGCTCGACCGACTCGAGATACATCGAGCTCATGACCGACAGCCCGACATAGACCGGGTTCTCCTTTTTGACTTCTTCCACGCAGAGCTCGACCTCACGCGCCGTGCAGACCTCGGGGTCCTGGCTGTTGAAGCCCTTGAAGAAAATGACCTTGACGCGATACCCGCCCTTTTCCAGCGCGGTCTCGAGATAGCGCACGCCGAGCGCCTTGACATTGTAGAATGCAATCAGAACGACTGTTTTCTTCTGTTCCATGTCCGTACCTTCCGTAGTTTACTCCCTTTATTATATCGCCCGCGCCGTGGCAAGTCAAGCCGCGCCCGCGAAAAAAGGGATTTACATTTTGCGCCTTTTCTGCTATGATGATACGGAAAGGAAGTGTTTCCATGCTGCAAACCGTTGTCGACATCGTGAAGGGCGCTGCCGCCGTGATGACGGCGGGCGACTTTACGGTCAGCTATAAAGACAATCCCGACAACCTCGTCACCACCAAGGATGTGGCGGTGGAAGCCTATATCAAGGCGGCGCTCACCGCCGCTGTCCCCGACCTCGGCTTTATCGGCGAGGAGGAAGATTTCGCCGCGGACGCGCTCACGCACAAATACACCGCCGTGGTCGACCCCATCGACGGCACGATGAACTTCACGCGGCAGATGAACCTCTCGGTCGTCTCCGTCGCCCTGCTGAAAGACGGCGCGCCCTACATCGGCGTGGTCTGCAATCCGTATACCAATGAGTTGTTCTATGCCGAGCGCGGCAAGGGCGCGTTTCTGAACGGCAAACCGATTCATGTTTCAAGCCGCCCGCTGCGCGAGGCGTGCTATTTCACGGCGTGGAGCCTCTACAAAAAGGAATACGCGCCGCCCTGCTTTGACATTGCGCGCGAGGTCTATGCCGACACGGGCGACATCCGCCGCCTCGGCGTCTGCGCGCTGGAACTCTGCTACCTCGCCGCTGGGCGCGGGGAACTTTACTTTGAGATTCGCGTGTTCCCGTGGGATTTTGCCGCCGCAGCGGTCATTCTCACCGAGGCAGGCGGGTACATCGGCACGCTCGGCGGCGCGCCGACGCGCTACGACCGCCCGCAGCCCATCCTCGGCGCCAACAGCCGCGAAAACTTTGCCTACATCTGCGAAAAGGTTGCAAAATATGTCCCCGAAGTCCCCTACGAAAACGGAAAGGAACACCTATGAAACCGAAGTTTGAAGCCTTTCGGCTGACCGCCGACTTGTTTGACCCCGCGCGGGAAATCAACCTTGAAAACCTCTACAATCTCTGCACGGCGGAGCTTTCGCTCCAGCAGTCCAAGCGCGACCAGATCATCGCGTTCTATGTCGCGATTGCCAGCTTTCTGATTCCGACCGCATACGAGATGGAGCTGTCCGCACTGTTCCGGGCGGCGGCGTTTGCGCTTGTCGCCTTCATCGGCGCGATGCTCTGCCGCGTGGTCGTGCGCTACCGCGTGTACAAGGAGGTCTACTGGGTGACGGCGCGCACCATCACGGCGCTGATGCGCGCAAAACCCGAAAAACTGGAAAAAGCGTTTGTACAGCACCTGTTTGCAAAGAATCTCCGAAAGTCGATGCCCTCGGTCGTCGCCTATGCCTCGGAGGAGCGGGACGGCGTGCGCGTGCCCGTGCGCATCCGGCGGTTTGCCACGGTCAGAAAGCAGCAGAACAGCGCGGAGACGATGCTCTACCTGCTGATTGTCGTGATGACGGCGGTGCCCGCCTTCCTCGCGGGCTATGCCGCGCTTGCCTGCATCCCCGGCGCGCCCGCATGGCTGCCCGCCGCAGGCGGCGGCGTCCTCTTTCTCGCTGCCGCTTACCTCCTCATTCGCAGCTATTCCCGCGCGCTTGCCGACCTCTACGCCTACTGCTTCGACGGCAGTGACGCCTCCTTCAACCGTGTGTATTCGAAGGCGTGGTTCCTGCACGGCTTTGACATGGGTGAAAATCTCGACGCATGATTTTGCAAAAGCCTGTCCATACTCCTTTTAGGCGTTAGCTTGAAAGGAGTATTTTTATGAGCACGGATTTTCAGACGAGTGAAACCAAAATCAATCTGATGCGCGCCTTTGCGGGCGAGAGCCAGGCGCGCAACCGCTACGACTTTGCCGCCAAAGCGGCGGGCGAGCAGAAACTCTATGTCGTGGAGGCGGCGTTCCGCTTCACGGCAAAGCAGGAGCAGGCACACGCCAAGGTGTTCTACGACCATCTGAAGGCGTTTGACGGCACCGACATCGCCGCGGACGGCGGCTATCCGGTAAATCTGACCGCCTCGGTGGCGGGACTTCTCCGCTACGCCGCCGAAAACGAGCGCAAGGAGCACGACGAGGTCTATGCGGCGTTCGCCGAGACGGCGCAGCGCGAGGGCTTTCTCAAGGTTGCCGCCGACTTCCGCAACATCGCGGCGATTGAGCAGCTGCACGGCGAGCGGTTCACAAAGTTTGCGGAGCTCCTCGAGTGCGGCAAGCTGTTCGTGGCGGACGCGGAATGCGCCTGGATGTGCCTGAACTGCGGGCATGTGCAATCGACCAAGGCGGCGCCCGAGCTCTGCCCGGTCTGCGGGCATGACCGCGGGTTTTTCATCCGCCTCGCCATGACCCCCTGGGGCGTGGAAAAGAAGTAAAAGTGAAGGAAGAAAAATCGAAAACAGAAAACCGCCGCACGGCGGTTTTCTTCCTTCACTTAGGCTCCCCTGTGCAAGGGGATAGCTGTACGAGACGCGCAGCGTCTCGCGGAGTTTTTCTTCGTCGGCTGAACACCGACGATTTCGCGAGCGAAACCGAAAAACATCCTGGTGGCGCCTGAGGGGTTGTGCCTTGGTATTGTAACAATCCCTCCGGCGCTTCGCGCCACCTCCCTTTACACAAGGGAGGCTCAGATAGAATGGCACGACGCGGCGGGAGCAAGCCCTCGCCCTACGGTGTGTGCAAATTTTGATGCGAACCGGTAGGGGGCGGCGCCTACACAAGCAGCAAGAGCGCGAGAATCAGCACAATATCCTCGCTGCCCTCCTTGCCCATGAGCAGTGCAATCAAGCCAATCAGCAGAAAATCATCCGCGTCAAAGCCCGCCTTCTTCCGCCCGCGCAGCGCCTCAAACAGGCAGGTCAGCGGATTCTTGTTTTCCGCAGGACAGGGCGGCGCATCCTTGCAGGGGCAATGTCCCTCTTCCGGCGCGTGTTCCTCGCATGGCTCACAGCCCTCGCACGGCGGCGGGCAGTCACAGTCGGGCGGCGAGGGCGGCGGGCAATCGCGCGGAATCTTGCCGAGCGGGGCGACCGGCGTCGGCGCGCCGCCATGGAACATCGGGCGCGGCGGTGGGGACGGCGGCGACTGCGGCTGCGTGCCGTAATCCGCAAACGGCGGGACGGGGCGCGGCATAGCGCCCGCATCGCGCGGACGCGGCGCGTCCGGATGCGGAAAGGCGTTGCCGCCGTAATTCTTCGGTACACTGATGTACATTACAGCACCTCCCCCAGCAACTCAAGCAGCGTGGAAACCTTCATCACCGTGTCCAGCGCATTCTGCCGCTCCTCGGACAGATAGGGCGACAGGGCGCGGAGCAGCGCCATGCGCCGCGACGCGGACGACGCCTTCCCTGCCGATGCGGGCAGCGCCGCAGGGGCTGCGCCGCCGGCAAACGCCGCGGCGGCTTCGGCAGCGCCATCGGCAGGCGCGGGCGCCTCTGCTGCGGGCGCCTCTGCTGCGGGCGCCTCTGCTGCGGGTGCCGCCGACGCGGCGGCGGACGGCGCGGACGCGCCTGCCGCTTTTTCGGCTTTCATCTCCGCCATGACCGGCGCGAGCGCCTCCATGATGCGCGGCAGCTTTGCCGCAATCTCGGGATTCTGCAAAAGCTGCGAAATACCGCCGCTGCCGAGTAACGAACCAATGCTGTTTTCGGGACTTTCCGGCATGCTGCACCCCTCCTACGACTCTTTCCGATAGCCTTTCAGAATGTCCTTCGCGCGGTCGATGTCCGCATCCGTCGCGCCGCGCATGGCGGTGCGGAGCGCGTCGAGCTGCGCCTTGTCAAAACGTGCGCCCGTGAGGTCCACGCCGCTGGCGGCAGCGATTGCGCGAATCGAGGCGACAAGCGTTGCATCATCCAGCCCCGCCAGCGTCTCCAGCAGATTCTTGTCAATGTTCATAAGCAGTCATCCTTTCTTGCAGCGCCGTGGGCGACCGCGCCGCAGCTTGCTGTTTTCAGTATATGCGGCGATTGACAAAAAGCACACCGCCTGTTATAATGAAAAATCAGGTGGTGACTTTTATGACTTTCTTTCAAAAACCGGCGCTCCGGCGCTTTCTGTATTTCTTCCTCACGCTGCTCTGGCTTGAGGGCGTTGTCCGCACCTGCGCGCTCGGCAGCCCTGCCGTGACGGTGTGGCTGCTGCTCTTTTCCGCGGCGGCAGCGGCGCTGTTTGCCCTGCTTTGCAGCATGGGCGGGCGCGTCGGCACGGTGATCTCCTTTGTGCTCACCGTGTTTCTGACCGCCCTTTACGCGGCGCAGCTCGTCTATGAACACATATTCGACTCCTTCTTTTCGCTGGCGCAGATCGGCATGGGCGCGGCGGCGATGGACAGCTTCGGCACCGAGACGGCGCTCGGTATTCGCGAATGCCTCCTGCCCCTTGCCCTGCTGCTTTTGCCGACGGTGGCGCTCGTCTGGCTGACGGCGGCGCGCTTCTTCCGTGGGCGCGGCAGCCTCCGCGCGGCGGTGACGCTTGCCGCGGTCTTCCTCGTCCTGCACTTCGGCACGGTGCTCTGCCTGCCGCTCGGCGGCAAGCAAAACTATTCGCCCTACGACCTCTATCACGACACCTTTGTGCTACAAATGAGCACGCGGCAGTTCGGCACGCTGACGGCGGCGCGCCTGGAGGCGCGCGGCATGCTCTTCGGCGCGCGGAAAGCGCCCGTGCTGCTCGAACCCGTGACCACGACCGAGACGACGCCCGCCCCCGACGCGCCGCTCGACCCGCCCGAAATTCCGGAGGTCGTCTACCCCTACAATGTAACCGACATCGACTTTGCCGCGCTTGCCGAAGCAACGGGCGACGACCGCATCCGCACGCTGGACAACTACTTTGCGGCGCAGACCGGCACGCGGCAGAACGCCTACACCGGCATGTTTGAGGGCTACAACTTAATCCTGCTCTGCTGCGAATCCTTCTCGCCCTACCTCGTGGACGCCGAGCGCACCCCCGCACTCTACAAAATGGCGACCGAAGGCTTTGTCTTCACCGACTACTACAACACCGTCTGCGACAACACCTCCAACGGCGAGTACGCCCTCTGCCTCGGGCTGCTGCCCGACACCTCCCTGCTCGGCCGCGGCTGGAAGAACTTCTACGACTTCAACAGCTTCACCGCCGCAAAGAGCAACGACCTGCCCTACGCGCTCGGCAACCGGTTCCGCGCCCTCGGCGCCAAGACCTACGCCGTGCACAACTACTTCGGCGACTACTACGGGCGCGACAAGACGCACCCGAACATGGGCTACGAGTTCAAGTCCATCTTCCACGGCATGAAGCGGGTGGACGACTGGCCGACCTCGGATGTCTCCATGATTGAGCAGACCCTGCCGGATCTGCTCACGCCCGACGCAAGCGGCGAGATTCCGCGCTTCCACGCCTACTACCTCACCTTCAGCGGACACATGTACTACAACTTCACCTCCAACGACATGGCAATCAAGAACAAAGCCGTGTCCGAAAACCTGCCCTATTCCACGGCGACCCGCGCCTACATCGCCTGCCAGGAAGAGCTGGAATACGCGCTTGAGACCATGAACCAAATGCTTGCCGACGCGGGCGTCGCCGACAAGACGCTCATTGTGCTGACCGCCGACCACTACCCCTACAACCTGGGGCTGGACAAGCTCTCCGAGCTGGCGGGCAAAACGCTCGAAGCCCCCGCCGACAAATACCGCAGCGCGCTCTACATCTGGAGCCCGTCCATGACCGCACCCGTCACGGTGGACGCGCCCTGCTCCACACTCGATGTGCTGCCCACCGTCACAAATCTCTTAGGACTGCCCTTCGACTCCCGCCTGCTCATGGGGCGCGACATCCTTGCCGAGGGCGAGCATGTCGCCGTCCTCGGTGACCGCAGTTTTGTCACAAAGGATGTCTATTTCGATGCCGAAACCGGCACAGCGACGGCGCGCACCGACGCGCCGGTGGACGAGGATGCGGTCGAGCGGCTTGCCGCCGATGTGAAGAACCGCTTCACCGTCTCCACCGAGATGCTCTACACCGACTACTACGCCACGCTGCGCGACAGAACCGGGGCGGTAAACTGATGGAAAAGCTGCTCATACTCTCGGACATCCACGGAAATGTGCGCCGCGCCGCCGCCGTGGTCGCGGCGCACACCGACTGCACCGCCTGCCTCTTTCTCGGCGACGGCGTACGCCACATCGACTATCTGCGCGGCATCGCGCCACACATGGCGTTTGTTGCCGTGCGCGGCAACTGCGACACCTTTCTCGACGGCGACTATCCGGCTGAGACCGTCTTTGCCGTCGAAGGGCACAACCTCTTTCTCTGCCACGGGCATCGCTTCGGTGTCAAGGGCGGCACGGGCGCGCTGCTTGCCGCCGCCCGCCGCGCGGGCGCGGACATCGCGCTCTTCGGGCACACGCATGTTGTGCACGAGGAATACGACCCCGAAAGCGGCATTTACCTCTTCAATCCCGGCAGCATCGGCGAGCCGCGCGCGGGCAAACCGAGCTACGGCATCCTCTCCCTCTCCGGGAAAAATGTCCTCTTCAGCCTCGGCGAGACGGAATAGGCAAAATTTTAACGATTTCCCTTGAAAATCCGAAAAAATCGGATATAATAAAAGCAGAATAAAAATCAATGAAAAAAGGAGATAGAATGATGGACAAAGTTTTGAAAAAAGCCGCATTCCGCGGCGTGGAAGGCCCTGTTCTGACCATCGTCATGGACGGTGTGGGACTTGCGCCCGCCAATGAGGCAAACGCCGTCGCGGCAGCAAATACGCCGACGCTGGACATGCTGATGGCAAAATACCCGATGGTGAAGCTGAAGGCGCACGGCACGGCAGTCGGTCTGCCGAGCGACGACGATATGGGCAACTCCGAGGTCGGGCACAACGCGCTCGGCGCGGGGCAGGTCTTTGCGCAGGGTGCAAAGCTGGTCTCCCAGTCGATCGAGAGCGGCAAGATGTACGCGGGCGAGACCTGGAAGTCGCTGATTGAAAACGTGAAGAAGAACGGCTCGACGCTACACTTCCTCGGCCTGTTTTCGGACGGCAACGTACACTCGCACATCGACCATCTGAAAGCAATGCTCACCGAAGCGAAGAAAGAGGGCGTGAAGACCGTCCGCATCCACATCCTGCTCGACGGCCGCGATGTGGGCGAGACCAGCGCGCTCGACTACATCAACCCCTTTGAAGCCTTCCTCGCAGACCTGCGGAGCGCCGACTTCGACGTGAAGATCGCGTCGGGCGGCGGCCGTATGCAGATCACGATGGACCGCTACGAGGCCAACTGGCCGATGGTGGAGGCGGGCTGGAAGACGCACGTGCTCGGTGAGGGCAGACAGTTTGCATCGGCGGCCGAGGCCGTCGAGACCTACCGCCGCGAGCTCGGCGTGATCGACCAGGACCTCCCCGCCTTCGTCATTGCCGAGGACGGCAAGCCGGTCGGCACGATCGAGGACGGCGACAGCGTGATTTTCTTCAACTTCCGCGGCGACCGCTCGATCGAGATTTCCCGCGCGTTTGACGACGCGGACTTCACCAAGTTCGACCGCGTGCGCTACCCCAAGGTGGTCTACGCCGGTATGCTTGAATACGACGGTGACCAGCACATCCCGAAGCACTACCTCGTCAATCCGCCCGAGATCACCAACACGATGGGCGAATACCTCACGAACACCGGCGTCACCATTCTCGCGATGTCCGAGACGCAGAAGTTCGGCCACGTCACCTACTTCTGGAACGGCAACAAGTCCGGCAAGTTTAACGACAAGCTCGAGACCTACATCGAGATTCCCTCGGACGTCGTCCCCTTCGAGCAGCGCCCGTGGATGAAGTGCGCCGAGATCACCGACAAACTGATCGAGTGCCTGGAGAGCGGCAAGTACCGCTGCCTGCGCGTCAACTTCCCGAACGGCGACATGGTCGGCCACACCGGGAGCTTCCCGGCGACCCAGTGCTCGATGGAGGCGCTGGATCTCTGCCTCGCCCGCATCCTCAAGGTCGTTGACAAGCTGCACGGCGCGGCGATCATCACCGCCGACCACGGCAATGCCGACGAGATGTACGAGGTGGACAAGAAGGGCAACGTCAAGCATGCGGCCGACGGCTCGATGAAGGCCAAGACCAGCCACACGCTCAACCGCGTCCCCTGCATCATCTACGACAACTTCTCGGGTGACGGTTACACCGTCAAGGCGGACGACGGCAGCTTCGGCCTGTCCGATGTCGCCGCAACCACCGTCAACCTGCTCGGCTACGAAGCCCCCTCCATGTGGGATCCCTCGCTGATCGAGCTGAAATGACAAAAGCAGAACTGGAAGAAAAAATACGGCAGAACCCCAATGTCAGCGGCAATCTGCGGCGGCTGCGCGATGCACACGGCTTTTCGCAGGAGAAGGTGTGCGCCGCATTGCAGCTGCGCGGATGCGACATCGGCCGTACAACTTATGCAAGGTATGAATCCGGCTTCGCGTCAGCGTGTTGATGGAATTGAAAAAGCTCTACGCCTGCGAATACGACGAATTTTTTGCAGCGCTCGACTGAAAAAAAGCGTTCCCTCGGGAACGCTTTTTTTATGCGCGCCGCCCTCTTGCCAAAGCCTGCACCGTATGGTAGAATGAAGAAAAAAGGGGGTGCTTTTCCGATGCTGCCCGCAATGGATGCTTACCGCCAATCTGATATGCAAAAAAAGGAGCTGCTGCTATGAAAAAACACATGTTTGCCCTTCTGCTCGCCGTCTGCCTGCTCTGCACGGCTTGCGGCAAGGTTGAGACGCCCCCGGTCACGAAGGAGACAACCGAAACGACGACATCCACTGAGGCTGCATCCACAGTTCCCGTGACAACAGCGGAAGTAACCACACAAACCGAAGAAACACGCACGCCCGCAAGCGGCGGAACCTCTCCCTGTTCTGTGCACGATATGCTGTATCATTGCTTCCCGTATACTTGGGTTGAAACCGTCGGCGAGGACGCTTTCCGCGCATGGTTTGCAGAAACTGAATCCGCGGCTGCAGCGGATGCATACGGTTGTCCATATCCATTGCAGACCATCTATGCATTCATTCATGCGTTCGACTATCCAAAAGATGTTTTCATCGAACAATACAACACGGACATGACCATCGACTGGTGTTTGCAGGTTGATTTGCTGTACGGCGACGATGCGGCGGCGGTAGAGACCTATTATCGCACGGCGCAGACGGAGATTGCCGCGCTGCGCAAACAGAATGAAGCACTGCGCAGTCTGAAATGGGATTTGTGCGACCGATACCCCGATGCGCTCCGCGACTATGCCAACTGGAAGACACACAGCCTGCCGGAAATGATGGAGGCTGCCGACATTGACCGCAGTGTTCTGACCGATGCGGCGGCACAGTACGGCTTGCAGCTGCATCTTGATACGCTTGCGGCAATGGATGCGGACGCGCGGGAAGCGCTGCGCGCACACTCCGCCTTTTATCAGGACTGTGTCCTGCTCGGCGAGACGCCCTACGAGACCCCCTACGAAAAGCAGGTTGCCGCAGGCGAAGAAGCGGCGCGAATCCGAAAAGAACGCGGGCTTGACCTCTGCGCGCAGATTTGCTGCGCGCACAATCTGCTGTACCATTCCTATTTTGACCCCTGGATTGCCTATGTAGGCGCGGATACCCTTGAAGCGTGGTCAAACGCCGAGATTCTCGCGCATTACCCCTCGACTGTCGAATGCCCCTATCCGACTGCCAATGTGTACAACTTCATCCATACCTTCAACTACCCGAAAGAACGGTTCATTGAGGACTTCAACACAGTCCTCGGCATAGAATACGACTACCCGGTCGATCTGCTGTATGGCGATGACCCGGCAGCGGTTGAGCGTTACTTTGCGGAATTGGTCGATCGACATACCAAGATGGAAGAGGATGCCGAGCGCCTCGGGGATTGGAAATATGATTTACGTCAGCAATATCCGGAGCAATTCCGCGACTATGCCAATTGGAAGACACACAGCCTGCTCGAAATGCTGACCGCATCCGGCGCCGACCTGAGCGATACAAAAGCCTTGAACGAGACGGCGGCGCAGTACGGCTTACAGCTGCGCTTTGATACGGTGGCAGCAATGGATGCGGACGCCTTGCACGCCCTGCTGACCGCACATTCCGCCTTTTATCAGGACTGCGTCCTGCTCGGCGAGACGCCCTACGAGACCCCCTATGAAAAGCAGGTTGCCGACAATCGGGCGCAATAACGCAAAAAGCACGCCGTCGGGCGTGCTTTTTTGATTATTCTGTTTCCTCTTCCGGATCTTCTTTCGGCAGGCGGCCAAAGTCGGCGGTGAGGCGATAGAGCTTCTTGGCGAGGGCGGGACGCGGCATCTTTTCCATGCGCCATGTCCAGTTGCCGCCGGTGGTGGACGGCGTGTTCATGCGCGCCTCGCTGCCGAGCGACAAAAGGTCCTGCATCGTATAGATGGCGGTGTCCGCCACGGTGGACGCCGCGCCGCGGATGAAGCCCCAGGCATAGCCCTCGGCGGGCGTGAGATTCAGATACCGCTTAGCATACGCGACATCGGCGGGGGCGGCGGTGTGCATCCAGCCCTCGGCAGTATCGTTGTCGTGCGTGCCGACATAGACCACCGAATTGCGGCTGTTGTAGGTGTGCGGCAGATAATTGGACTCCTCGCGGCTGTCAAAGGCGAATTGCAGCACCTTCATGCCGGGATAACCACTGTCTGCCAGCAGTTTTGCCACCTCGGGCGTGATATAGCCGAGATCCTCGGCGATGATGTCGAGCCCGGTGACCTTCTTTTTCACCGCGTTAAACAGCGACATGCCGGGGCCTTTCTCCCACGCACCGACCGCGGCGGTCTTGCTCTCCGCCGGGATGGCATAGAAGGATTCAAAGCCGCGGAAGTGGTCGATGCGCAGCACATCGTAGAAATCCGCCTGCCGCGCGATGCGGCGACACCAGAAGTCATAGCCGTGCGCGCGCTGGTACTTCCAGTCATAGACCGGGTTGCCCCAGAGCTGACCGTCCGCCGAAAAGGCGTCGGGCGGGCAGCCGGAGACCAGCTTCGGCGCGAGGTTTTCATCGAGCAGGAAGTCGCGCGGGTTTGCCCACACATCGGCGCTGTCGCGCGAAACATAGATGGGCAGGTCGCCGATGATGCGCACGCCGTGCGCATTGGCATAGGCGCGCAGGGCGTTCCACTGCCGCATAAAGGTGTATTGCAGGAACTTATAGAAGCCGATTCCGCGCCCGAGCCTGCGCGCGGCGGCGTCCAGCGCCGCACGGCGGCGGAACTTCAGCCCGTCCTCCCAGGTCTCAAACGACGCGCCGCCCTTCTCGTCCTTGATTGCCATGAAGAGCGCGTAAGGCTCCAGCCAATCGCTCTCGCGGCGGCAGAAGTCGAAGAAATCCGCCGGAATCCTGTCAAGAAAGCGCGTATACGCCAGCCGCAGCAGCGGGAAACGCAGGTTGTAGAGCTTCTCGTAGTCGACGGCGCGACCGCCGTCCGCCGAAGCGTCCGCCGCCTCGATTTCCTCGCGCGTGAGCAGCTTTTCGCGGCGCAGCGTGTCGAGGTCGAGGAAATACGGATTCCCCGCAAATGAGGAGAACGACTGATAGGGCGAGTCGCCGTAGCCGGTCGGACCGACGGGGAGAATCTGCCAGTATCGCTGTCCCGCGCGGTGCAGGAAATCGACAAAGGCATATGCCTCTCTGCCGAGTGTGCCGACGCCGTAGGGCGACGGCAGGGATGAAATGTGGAGCAAAACGCCGCTGCTTCTCATGTGTGTTCTCCTTGTTTGCAATAGTAAAAGCGTCTTTGGAAATAATTCTCCGTAAAAAAGACGGCTGTGCCGGCTTTTTTACTCCTTAAAGGGCGGCGCGGCTGAGCGCACGCGAGTGAACGCCCTTGCAACCAGTCGAAAACCTCGGTTTTCGACTGATTCTTGTCAGCCTTTAACGGCGCCTGCCATGATACCCTTGATGATATACTTCTGGCAGGTGAAATAGAAAATGACAATCGGGATGATGGACAGGACAATCAGCGCCATGATTGCGCCAAGGTCAACCTGCCCGTAGCTGCCGTTGAGGTACTGGATGTGAATCGGGATGGTGCGGTACTTCTTGATGTCCAGCACAAGGTAAGGCAGCAGATAGTCGTTCCAAATCCACATCGTCTCGAGGATGCAGACCGAAATGAGCGTGGGCTTCATAATCGGCAGCACAATGCCGAAGAAGGTCCGCAAAGGTCCGCAGCCGTCGATGTTGGCTGCCTCCTCAATCTCCAGCGGAATGCTCTTGACAAAGCCGCAGAACATGAAGACCGCCAGCCCCGCGCCGAAGCCGAGATAGACAATCACGATGCCGAGCGGATTGCTCAGATGCAGGGTGTCCGCCGTCTTCGAGAGCGTGTACATGACCATCTGGAACGGAACGATCATCGAGAAGACGCACAAATAGTATATAACCTTGCAGCCAAGGTTGTCAACACGCGAAATGAACCATGCCGTCATGGAAGTGAACAGCAGAATCACCGCCGTGGACAGCACCGTGATCACAAGGCTGAAGAGCGCCGACTTCCAGAACGGATAGTCGCCGTAGGTCATGCCGCGGATATAGTTGTCAAACCCGCAGAAGCTGTCCGCATTCGGGAAGACAAAGGGCGTGGCACTGATGGTGGTCTTCAGCTTGAAAGAGTTCATCAGCACGATAAAGAGCGGCGACAGATAGACAACCGAAATCAGCGTCATGATCACTGTGCCGATGGGAAAACGCTTTTTCGTCATTACTGCTGAACCTCCTTTCTCCGCGTTGCATAAAGCTGCACGAGCGCAATCACCGCGACCAGGAGGAAGAAGATGACTGCCTTCGCCTGCCCGACGCCGCGCGTGTTGGCATTCTGATAGAATGTGTTGTAGATGTTGAGCGCGAGCATCTCGGTGGAATAAATCGTGTTGCCCGCCGACTGAATGCCGGGTTCGCCCGCGGTGAGCGCGAGGTTCTGGTCAAACAGCTTGAAGGAGTTGGTCAGCGTGAGGAAGGTGCAGATGGTGATGGAGGGCATCATCATCGGCAGTGTGACGCGGCGCAGGATCTGTCCCCGCGTTGCACCGTCCACGCGCGCCGCCTCGTAGAGCGAATCCGGGATGCTGTTGAGCCCCGAGATATAGATAATCATCATATAGCCGACCTGCTGCCAGCAGAGCAGAATGACCAGCCCCCAGAAGCCGAAGGTCGAATTCAGCTTGATGTTGGTGCCGTAATTCTGCAGGACGCCGTTGAAAATCAGCTGCCAGATATAGCCGAGGATGACGCCGCCGATGAGGTTTGGCATAAAGAACACGGTGCGAAACGCATTGGCGCCGCGGATGCCGCTGGTGAGCACATAGGCGACGAAAAACGCCAGCACATTGATGGCGATGACCGACACCACGGTGAACAGCGCCGTAAACCAGAAGGCGTGCAGAAAGCCGGGGTCGGAAAACGCCTTCAGATAGTTGGAAAAGCCGACGAATTTCGCATCGCTGGTCGTCTTAAAGGTGCAAAACGACAGGTAGATGCCATGCAGAAACGGATAAATGAATCCGATGCAGAAGGCGGCGAATGTCGGGATGATGAAAATCGGAAAATACCGACTGAGTTGTCGTTTGTTCATACCCTGCCTCCAAGTGGGGATAAATTTGCCATGAATCGAGCCCGATTCCGAAAATGGTGCTGTAAAAAACAGTCGTTTTTTACAGCACCTTTCGTATCAGTTAGCCGGATGCGGGAAAAAAGATGTCTGCGCTGTTTTCGCCGTCCGCTTACGGATTTGCAGCCTTATATTCGGTTGCCCAGCCGTTGACAAACGCGCTGACCACATCGTCCCACGAGCCGGTGCCTGCCGCATACTGCGTCAGCGCCGTGCCGACACCGTTCTTCCAGGTCTCGGACGGGATGGACGAGAAGTTCCAGCTGACGGATGTCTTGCCCTCGGCGATATACTCGTTCGAGATGGCAACCAGCGGGTTGCTTGCAGCCTTGGCTGCCTTGAAGGGCGATACAAAGCCCATCTCATCTGCCAGTGCGGTCGTGCCCTCTTCGCTGGTTACAACCCAGTAGAGGAAGTCAAGCGTTGCCTTGATGTCCGCTTCGCTTGCCTTTGCGTTGACGCACCAGTAGTTCTCGGAGCCGGTGCAGAGACCCTGGTTCTCTTCACCCTTCACGCCGATATAAATCGGGAGCATGCCGAACTCGTCATCGGTAAGCCCGATGCCGTTTTCATCCTTCTTGACAGAGCCGTATGCCCAGGTACCGTTCTGATAGAAGACAGCCTTGCCGGTCTTGAACTCGGTCTCGGCGTCGGTACCGGTCTTGCCTGCAAGCGTCGTCGGGTCGCAGGTTGCGTTGTTGATATACAGATCCCAGATTGCCTTGTAGTTGTCAAGGTAAGTGCCCTTGATAGCGGCGGTGGAGCCGATGCCCTCATCCTTGTACTCATAGTAGATGGGCATGTTGGCAAGGTGGGTCTTGAAGCGCCAGTCGGACGAACCGTCCATGCCTGCCGAGGTGAACGCACCGTCCACGCCCAGCTCCGCCTTGTGCGCCTGAATCTCCTCGGCGACCGTCTTCAGTGCCGTGAAGTTGTTCAGCGCGTCGATCGACTTCACAGTTGCAAAGTCGGAGGCGAAATACTTGTTCAAGAGCGTCTTGTTGTAGATGATGCCGTAGGTCTCGACGACATATGCGATGCCGTAAACCTTGCCGTCCTTCGTCAGTGCGAAGTCGTTCGAGGTCAGCTCGCCGAGCACCTTGCTGCCGGTGAAGTCATAGCAGTAGTCAATCCAGTTGCCAAGGCCGACAGGGCCGTTGACCTGGAACAGCGTGGGCGCCTCGGTCTTGTCCATCTCGGACGTGAGCGTCTGCTCATAAGTGCCGGATGCGGCGGTCACAACGGTAACCGGCACGCCGGTCTTCTCGGTATAGGTCTTCGCCAGTGCTTTCCACTGGGTGTCCTGTTCAGGTTTGAAGTTCAGATAGTAGACCGACGGTGTGTCGTCTTTCTTTCCGCAGGCGGCGAAACAAAGCAAGATCGCCAGTGCGGCAAGAACCAATGCGAGTGTTTTTTTCATAAAAATGCCCTCCTGAAAATACTGAAACTGACTGTAGTATAGACAGCACGCCGCATGCACATACATGCAACCTACTGTTCTGCTCTCATTTTCGCATATGAGGCTCGTTAAGTCAATATCATTATTGTACAAATTTTATAAAAATATTTGTGCACATTCCTAAACCGTAGGCGTTATTCAACAAACTTCGCGCGGCACTGTGCGAAATCCGCAAAAAGCAGAGCGGCGATTCGGCAGTCGCACCTACAGGTGTGCGCACCTTATGTACATATTGTAGGGACCGGCGTCCCCGACGGTCCGTTGCCCGGCAGATGAAGTGTTGCCGGATTCATGCGGCGGGAGCAAGCCCCCGCCCTACGGGATTATGCGCCGTTACGGCTACTCTGTAGGGGCGACCATTGGTCGCCCGTTTTCGCTCAGGTGGTGGCGGGCGACCAATGGTCGCCCCTACAGAATCGGAAGCGGCTGTCGGCGAAAAAAGAGCAACCCACATGGGTTGCTCTTTGCTCTGCGCCTTTTTTACGCCGCAGAATGCGGCAGGAAAAAAGGATGCAGATTCGTCGAGAGGCGCTTCGTCCGCCGTACTTTGTACGGCAGAAGCGGCTGTCGGCGAAAGAAAAGCAGCCCATACGGGCTGCTTTTCGGTATGCGCCTTTTTTACGCCTCATTTATTTTGCGCGGTACTCGGCGGCGGCAATCCTCGTGAAGATCACGCACGCCTCCGAGCGGGCAATCTCGTCATTCGGGCGATAATTGCCGGTGCCTGCGTCGCCGCCGACGATGCCGGCGCGATACAGCTTCTGCACGGCTGCCGCGCAGGGCATTGCATCGGTCACATCCGGGCATGCGCCGTCGCGGACGGCGGTGTATTCCCCGGCGGGCAGGATATTTGCAAAGACCACTGCCATGTCGCCGCGGGTGATGTTCTTGTTATAATCCGCAAACTGCCCCGCCCCCGCGATGCCGTTTGCCACACAATAGTTCACATAGGGGTCGTACCAGTTCGCCGCACCTGCGGTGTCGATGCTGCCGCCGGTGTATGCCATATGGATGTTTGCCGCTGCGGTCAGCGCCTGCGCCACGGTGAACTTGCCGTCGGGGCTGAACTGCTTGGCGCTCGTGCCGTTTGCCAGCGCGTACTCATACGCCGTCTTGACATAGGTGTAGAACCACGCGGTCTCGGGCACATCGGTGAAATTGCCCGTGTAGATGCGGGTGGGCTCAAACTTGCCCGCGTCCGAACCCTCGAAGATGGCGACGCCGTCGCCCTCGACCGCCTCAAACGGGCTCTCGCCCTCGAAAATCGCCACGCCGCCTGCGTCCACGACCAGTCTTGCCTTGAACGCCTGCTTGGTCAGGCACTCGACGCCACGGCCTATCGTGACGGTTGCGCCTGCGCCGACGCAGATGGTGTTCTGCGTGCTGCCCTCCTGGAAGATGAGGAGGTTATCGAGGCGCGCGTCGGTATTGATGGTCAGCGTCTTGCCGTTTGCCATCTTGAGGACGCCGCCCGCCGGGTTGGTCGCGGGTTCGCGGTTGACATAACTCTTGCCGTCGTATTCGCCGGTGATCGTCAGATACCCGCCGAGCTTCGGAATGGTGAAGTCCGCGCCGATGTAGCATCTGCCCGACGCGACCAGCGTACCGCCGCCGCGGACGATGGAGAGCACGCCGTTCGACTCGGGCGAGAGCACCTGCTTCTTCGCCTTATCGGGCGTCAGGCCGTTGTTTGCATTGTTGCCCTTGTTGTAGTCGATGTAGCCGACCCCGGCAGCCTCGCCGCTGTAGTCCGGCGTCTCCTCGGGCTTGGTCTCTTTCTGCGTGGTCTTGTTGTATTCGTAGCTGTAGCCCTCGTAGACCGCGCCGCCGTTGTTCTCAATCTCAAAGTCGCCGCCGCCGAGAATCAGGCGTCCGCCGTCCTCGACCGCAATCTTCATCTTGACGCCGCTCTTCGACATGGTGACGATGTTCTTGCCGATGACCAGCGTGCCGCCGTCCTCAACCGTGATGACCGTCTGCGTGGCGGACTCCTGGAACAGAATCATATCATCGAAAATGACCTCGCTCTGAATCACGAAGTCCACGCCCGCCTTCATCTTGAACGCGGTGTCGGGGTTGGATGCGGGTTCCTTCTTCATATAGTCAACGCCCGCATACTTGGAGGTGAACAGCACCGTGCCGGGCACCTTCAGCGTATAGTTTGCGCCGACATACGCCTTGCCGCTGAGAATGACGGTGCCGCCCTTAGACACTGCGCCTATCGCGCCCTTGCCCTTTGCCGTACCGAAGCCCTTCTTCGCGGTGGACGCAGACTTGCCCGCGGCGGCATCCGCGCCTGCGGCATAATCCATGAACACGAACGCCCCGTTCGTCACATAAGGCAAATTGTCGGGCGTGTCTGCGGCAAAGACCGCAAAGGGCAGTACCGACACCGCCAGCAGCGCCGAAAGCAGCATGCAAATCAGCTTTTTCATCGTGAAACCTCCCGTAGGTGAAAACTTTACAGCTACATTATACCGCAAAGCCGCCCCGCCGTCAACCGCCGCATGCGGCGAGGCTTATTTTCGGGAAGCGGCGCGTGTGATTTCAAACAAAAAAGAAGCCGTCGAAATCAAAAATTTCGGCGACTTCTTCTATTTTGTCGTTCATCCACAGGGCTCGGGAAAAAAGATGCAGAATCGTCGAAAGCCGCCCCGTCGCCGTATTTGCATACGGCAGAGGCGGCTTTCGGCGAGAGAAAAAGGGGAAACTGACTTTGGAATCCGCCCTTGCGGATTCCGACCGAAACGCTTTGCACAAAAGCATTGCAAAGGCAATTTTCGTTTATACTTCCCCTTTTTCGGTCTGCGCTTTTTTCACAGCCCTTATTCAGCCTCGGTGAAGGTTGCGGTGTTGACCGCCTCGCCGACAATCTTGTCATAGAGAACCTTCGTCTCAATGCTCTGGCGCGTGGTGGTCTTCAGATAGGTCTCTGCCGTGTAAGGCGTGGTGCCCTCCGAGAGGCTCTCGTTGACACTCTCGACCAGGGCGTTCAGCTTTGCGGTGTATTCCTCATCGCTGACCGTGATGTTGTTTGCCTTGGCGATAGCCCAGAGGCAAAGCTCTTCCTTCAGGGTCTCGCGTGCCTGCTCGTTGCAGCTCTCCTCGGTGATACCGAAGTTTGCGGGGGTCAGGCCGTACTGTGCATAGCCCGATGCGGCAAACCAGGTGTAGTTGTAGTTGTAGAGGTCCTTGCCGAGCTTCTTGACGGCGCTCTCGGGATACTTCTTCATCTCGCAGGCGTTGACGATAGCCGTCCAGGTGTAGAGGTACTGATTCTTGCGGACGCTCTCGTCATAGGTCTTTTCCAGCTGTTCGCGGGTGTAGGCGCGATAGTCGTCTACCGTCTTGACGGTGTCCTTGTGCTCGTCGTCAATGTGGCTGTGGTCGTCGTTTGCCAGGTCGGCAACAAACGCATCCGTCAGCTCGGGCGTGACATATTCCTTCACGGCGTTCAGCGTGATCTTGAACTGTGCCGTCTTGCCTGCGAGGTCGGGGTTGTTGTCATAGGGGTCGGGGAAGGTGGCGTCGACCGTCTTGGTCTCGCCCGCGGTCATGCCGACGATGCCGTCCTCAAAGCCCTCGATCATGCCGCCGCCGCCGAGAACCAGCTCGGAATCCGTATCCGCGCCGCCCTCGAATTCAACGCCGTCAATCGAGCCGACATAGTCAATGTTGACGGTGTCGCCCTCGGCAGCCGCGCGCTCCACGGTCTCCAGGGTCTTGTGTGCTTCCAGGACCTCGGCGATCTTCGCGTCCACGGCAGCGTCGTCCACGGGGTCAACATGCGGCAGCTCGACCGTCAGGTTCTTGTATTCGCCCGGCGTCACATACTGCGTGAGGTCGGTCTTTGCGTAGTTGACATAGTCCTTTGTGCTTCCGCAGGAAGCGAGGGACAGAACCAGCAGAATGCCGGTCAAAGCCAGTGCAAGTGTCTTTTTCATTTGTATAATCTCCTTATTATTTCGCACCCGTGAAGGTTGCGTTTTCTACCAGCATATCCAGGACATCGACATAGTAAATCGAATAGGTCATGGTCTTATTCATATAATCCTCGGTGAACCCGTAAGCCTCGCACATCGAAGCAAGGTCGTCGTAACCGTAGTAGTCCAGCAGCGACTTCAGCTCCTCGGCGCGGCGCTCCTCACTGATGGTGAAGTTCTCCGCCCCGGCAATAGCCCAGATGACCAGTTCTTCTTTGACCGACTGCTCCGCGCCCGCGCGGACGGCAGCCTCATAGGTCTCGACCGTCTCCCCGGTGGCGGCGGAGACGAAGTCCTCATAGTTCATGCCGTACTGCGCCGCATAGTAGCGGACATAGTCAATCTGCTGCGCCATGTAGTCCTCGACGACGCCCTCGGGATATTTCAGCACCTCGGCGTTGTCCACGGCAACCGCCAGCGTGGCGGACTGCTTCTCGGCGGCAATCTCATCCTGCCGCTGTGCGGCAAGCGTCTGACGGACATACGCCTCATACTCCGCCATCGTCGCATAGTTGAAGTTCTCGCGGACGAATGTGTCGTTATACTCGGGAATGACCGTCTCGGAGATGGACTTCAGCGTAATTTTGAACTGTGCGGTCTTGCCCGCGAGGTCCGGATTGTTCTTGTAGGGGTCGGGGAAGGTGGCATCCACAACCTTGGTCTCGCCGACGGTCATGCCGACGATGCCCTCTTCAAAGCCGTCGATCCAGCCGCCGTTTCCCAGCGTGAGGGTCGCGTCCGTCGCCGTGCCGCCCTCGAAAGTAACGCCGCTAAGCGAACCCTCATAGTCAATGACCAGCTCGTCGCCGTTCTTGGCGGCGCGGTCGGTGATCTCCACGGTGCGGCTGTGCTGCGTGCGCACATCCTCGATGTACTTCTCAACATCCGCATCGGTAATCTCGCTTGAGGTCGTCAGCGTGACGGTCAGCCCCTTGTATTTGCCGAGCTTGACATAGTCTGCAAGGTTGATGGTGGTGTAGTCAAACCCGTCGGGGTAGTTCAGCTCGGCGGGGGTGTACGCGGTGGTCTCCGCCGTGCTCTCCGTCGTCTCGGCGGTGTCCGTGGTGGATTCCGCCGTAGTCTCGTCTTTTTCGGTTTTGCCGCAGGAGGCTGCTGCAAGCAGCAGCAGAGCGGCAAGCGTCACTGCCAGAAATCTTTTCATGTCGCTTTCCTTTTTTATTTAATATACTAAACTTTTTGCCGGGGTTACGAACCGGTCACGACAAACTGTGCCTCCGCCGTAATCTTTGTGATGACCTCGGCATAGAGTTTGTCTTCCTTGAGCGCGGTCTTCGACTTGCCGAGCTGCGCAACCAGCGCATCCACGCTGTCCAGCCCCAGCACCGCTGCCGTCGCCGCCAGCTCCGCCTCAAACTTTTCGTCCGAGACATCCAGCCCCATGTCCTTGGACACGGCATAGAGCAAGAGCCGCTGCGCCGTCAGATTCTTGGCGCTGTTGAAGAGAATCGTCTCGGCATCCGCCACAGACAGGCCGTAGAAAGTCGGGAAAATCTCCTCATAGGTCATGTTGTACATCGCCGCCAGCTCTTCGTAGGCGCGCACATTGCTCTCAAACGCCTCGTTCAGCGCCGACTCGGGGTACCGAATCACGCGGGAATTGGCAAGCGCCTTGGTCCACGCCGCCTCCTCCTTGGAGACTTCAAACGCCGCCTGCGCCTCGCCCTCCAGTTCTGTGCGCAGCGTCGCCCGGTAAGCATCCAGGGACTCCGCATTCCAGTACTGCACGGCAAGCGCATCGCTCGGCGCGGGGTAAATGTGGTTCAGCCGGACCGTGAAAACGGCAGCCTTGCTTGCAAAAGCGGGGTTGTAATCGGCGGGGAAAACCAGATCCAGCTGTTTTTCCTCGCCCGGCATCATGCCGCAGACGCCGTCCTCAAACCCGTCAATCAGCGCGCCGGAACCGAGCGTCAGCATAAAGTCCGAGGCGCTGCCGCCCTCAAAGGCGATGCCCTCCATCGTGCCGACAAAGTCAACGCTGACCGTGTCGCCCTTCTCTGCCGCGCGGTCGGTCACCATCGCCTCGGCAGGCAGCTTTGCCACCGCCTCGCCGAGCCGCGCCGCCACATCGGCGTCGGTCACCGGCACAGCGCCCGCGACAAGCACCTCGATGCCGAGGTATTTGCCGAGTTCAAAATAGGGCGCAAGGTCGCTTTTTGCAAAGTCAAACGGATCTGCGGGCGTTTCTTCCCCCGAGGTCGCCGCCGTATCTTCGGTGACGGCAGGGTCTTCGGTGACAGCAGGCGCCGTCGTGTCCGCAGGCACGGTCGTATCCGCGGGGGCAGTCGTCTCCGCAGGCGCGGTGGTGTCTGCCGGTACGGTCGTCTCCGCCGGGTCGGTCGTCTTCGCCGCCGGCTCGCTCGCCGTGCTTTCCGCCGCATCGGAGGTCGGCTCGGAAACGCTCGTCGGCGCAGTAGCGACATCGGACGACGCCGCTGAATCGGTCGTCACGGGCGGTTTGTCGCCGCCGCAGCTGCCGAGTGCAAAAACAAGCGCTGTGACGAGCGCCGCGTAAAGAACTTTTTTCATTCCCGTCCTCCGTAGTCGTTAGACTTCAATATAATAGCACATTCCCGCCGAAAAGTAAATGATTTTTTCGTGAATTTTTATCAATCTTCGCACAAAAGCCCGAGGTCGCGCTCGGTAAAGGTGTATGCCGCGCCGCAGAAACGGCAGGACAGCTCCAGTTCCGCAGGCTTTCCCTCCGCCCGCTGCTCGGCAAACATGTCGAGCAAATCCTTTTTGCCCACCGAGAGCAGTGCGCGCTTCATGCGGTCGCGCGAACAGTTGCAGCGGTATTCGACCTCCAGCACATCAAAGGGGTCATATTCGATGCCGCGAAGCGCGATGTCGGCGATTTCGGTGAGCGTTTTGCCCTCGTCAAAAAGATGCGAGATGTTGGTGAGCGCCGCCGCATTTTCCTCGAGTTTGGCAATGACCGCCTCGTCGGCAAAGGGCAGCAGCTGCACGAGCACGCCGCCCGCCGCGCGGACGGTGGCATCCTTGTCCACCAGCACCCCGAGCGCCAGCAGCGTCGGAATCTGCTCGCTCTCGGCAAAGTACGCCGCCACGTCCTCGGCAATCTCGCCGCTGCGCAGCGCCACCGTGCCGACATGCGGCTCTGCCTGCCCGCATTCGCGCACGACGGTCAGGCGACCGCCGCCGACCGCACCTCCGACATCCAGCTTGCCGTCCGCCCGCACGGGCAGATGCGCCGCCGGATTTTCGACATAGCACTTCGCGTTGCCGTAGTAGTCGCCGACGGCAATCAGCTTGCCGAGGATGCCGTCCCCCGCCACCGTGAGGCTGACGGTGTCCTGCTTCTCCCCGCACATCGAGCCGACGATAGACGCCGCCGTCAGCAGTCTGCCTGCCGCCGCCGTCGCCGTGGGCGCGGTGTTGTGAATCTTGCGCATCGCTTCCACCATCGCCGTGGAATTCAGCACATGAATGCGTGCGCTGCCATCGCGCGTCATCGCGCGCAGCATTTCGGACTTCTGTATTTTAGTCGTGTTTTCCATCGTAAATCCTCGTATTTTCGGTTTTCCGCCGTGTCACAGCCGCTTGGCGGTGAAGTACAGGCGCTCGGTGTCCCGCGCGGGCGCGCTGCCGTCCGTGCCGCCGTGCATCGAAACGACGGCAAAGCCGCTCTTTTCGAGCATTTTGCGGATTTCGGCGGGCGTGAAGCAGGTCTCGCGCTCATAGTCGTCGCGGCGGGTGTAGCGCCCGTCCGCGTCCTCGGTGAAGACGCTGGTGAAAAATTCGCACCGGCGTGCCTTCGGGTCGTAGAGGTTCTGCCAGGCGCAGAGCACGCCCTCATCCTCGAGGACATAGGCATTCGTGCCGTAGACCGCGCGGAACTTGTACGGCGTGTTCACATCAAAGAGGAACAGCCCGCCCGGCTCAAGGTAGTTGTGCACCAGCGCGAGCATCTGCATAAAGTCGGCTTTGCCGTCCATATGGTTGACCGAGTCGAGCGTGGAGACCACCGCCTGCACCGTGCCGTACAGCTCAAAGGCGAGCATGTCCTGGCAAAGAAAAAGAATCGCGTCGCCGCGCCCCGCCTCCGCCGCCTTTTCCCGCGCGACGGAAAGCATCTCGGGCGAGCTGTCCACGCCGGTCATGTCATAGCCGCGGCGGTCGAGCGCCAGCGTCATCGTCCCCGTGCCGCAGCACAGGTCCAGCACGAGTTTCACCGGGATGTCCGCATGCGCGCGGATCTCCCCGGCGAGATAGTCTGCCCACCCCTCGTAGTCGAGGTCGCCGTTGAAACGGTCGTACACGGCGGAAAGCGCGCTGTAATTGTCGGTCATGCTGTCGTCTCCTCAAAATTTTCTCCTTCTATTTTAATGCATTTTCCGCAGTTTGTAAATGGCTTTTTGCCGAAACCGAAATTTTACTTGTATTCCGTCAAAAAATAAACAAAATACAGTTGAAATTCCGGGCGAATTGTGCTATATTGATGATGGCGAAACAGGAAATTCAATAGAATTTAATATAAAAGGAGTGTATTTTCATGTACAACAAGAAGACCATTGAAGATGTTGAAGTCAAGGGCAAGAGAGTTCTCGTCCGCTGCGACTTCAATGTCCCGCTGAAGGACGGCAAGATTACGAGCGACAAGCGCATCGTGGCGGCTCTGCCGACCATCGAGTATCTGCTGAACCACGGCGCAAAGGTCATTCTCTGCTCCCACATGGGCAAGCCGCATGCCATCTTCACCGAGGGCTTCGGCCTTGACAAGAAGGAGAAGAAGAAGATCGAGGCGCTGCCCGAGGCTGAGCAGGCTGCCGCAAAGGCGGAGCTGCTGGAGAAGGCAAAGAAGAACGACCCCGTGAAGTTCACGCTGAAGCCGGTTGCCGACCGCCTCAATGAGCTGCTCGGCGGCAAGGTCGCTTTCGCGGGGGACATCATCGGCGAAGATGCAAAGGCAAAGGTCGCTGCCCTCAAGGAGGGCGAGGCGGTTCTCCTCGAGAATGTCCGCTTTGACGCGCGCGAGACCAAGAACGACCCCGAATTTGCAAAGGAGCTTGCATCGCTTGCAGAAGTCTATGTCAACGACGCATTCGGCACGGCACACCGCGCACATGCATCGACCGCAGGCGTTGCCGCATACCTCCCCGCTGTCTGCGGCTACCTGATTCAGAAGGAAATCAGCATCATGGGCAAGGCACTCTCCAACCCCGAGCGTCCGTTTGTGGCGATCCTCGGCGGCGCGAAGGTCTCCGACAAGCTCAATGTCATCAACAACCTGCTGACCAAGGTTGACACGCTCATCATCGGCGGCGGCATGGCATACACTTTCCTTGCAGCCAAGGGCTACAGCGTCGGCACCTCCCTGCTCGACAGCGAGAAGATCGACTACTGCAAGGATATGATGAAGAAGGCAGAAGAAAAGGGCGTCAAGCTCCTGCTGCCCGTAGACACCACGATCGCGAAGGACTTCCCCGATCCGATCGACGCACCGATCGAGACGAAGATCGTTCCCTCAAACGAGATCCCCGCAGACTGGATGGGTCTCGACATCGGCACGAAGACGATGGAGCTCTACGCCGACGCTGCAAAGAGCGCAAAGACCGTCGTCTGGAACGGCCCGATGGGCGTGTTTGAGAACCCGATCCTCGCCAAGGGCACGATCGCCGTTGCAAAGGCACTTGCCGAGAGCGGCGCGACGACCATCGTCGGCGGCGGCGACAGCGCGGCTGCCTGCGAGCAGCTCGGTTTCGCCGACAAGATCACGCACATTTCGACCGGCGGCGGCGCATCGCTTGAGTTCCTTGAGGGCCTCGAGCTGCCCGGCATCGCCTGCCTCGAAGACAAATAAGCCGAAATTTCAAAAGGAGACTGTGTGCGGCGGCGCGTTCCGTGCCGCCGCATCCTTATAAGTAAAATGAGAAGATATGTTATTGCGGGCAACTGGAAGATGAACCAGACCCCGAGCGCTGCGCGCGCCTTTGTCGGTGCGCTCGCGCCCATGGTCGCAGACAAGAAGAACTGCGACATCGTCCTCTGCGTCCCGTTTGTGGACATCGCCGTTGCGGCGGAAGCTGCCAAGGGCACAAACATCAGAATCGGCGCGCAGAACGTCCACTTCAAGGAAAGCGGCGCGTACACCGGCGAGATCAGCGCAGACATGCTGCTGGAGGCCGGCGCCGAATATGTCATCATCGGTCACAGCGAGCGCAGACAGTACTTCAGCGAGACCGACACGACCGTCAACCTCCGCACGAAGGCCGCCCTTGCCAAGGGGCTGAAGGTCATTCTCTGCGTGGGCGAGCTGCTGGAAGCGAGACAGGCGGGCATCACGGACGAGATCGTCGCGATGCAGATCAAGCTCGACCTTGCCGGCATCGAGAAGAAGGACCTTGCAAACATCATTATCGCGTATGAGCCGGTCTGGGCGATCGGCACGGGTCTGACCGCAACGCCGGAGCAGGCGGACGAAGTCTGCGGCCTCATCCGCGCGACCATCGCAAAGCTCTACGGCGAAGACGCCGCAGAGGCGATGATTATCCAGTACGGCGGCTCGATGAACGACAAAAACGCGGCCGAGCTGCTCGGCAAGCCCAATGTGGACGGCGGCCTCATCGGCGGCGCATCGCTGAAGACCGACGCGTTCACCGCGATCGTCACCGCGGCACAGTAAGCCCGCACCTGTCGGGACAAAACGAACCGCTTCGGCTGTAAGACGCCGTCTGTCTCCCGCCGCATCATGCGCATCCAACTTATACCTCCCTCAATGAGGGAGGGGGACCGCGTCAGCGGTGGAAGGAGTCTTGCAGAGAGCAAAACTCCCCCAGTCACCTATCGGCGGAGGATGTTTTCCCAATGGGAAAACTCCGCGAGACGCCTTGCGTCTCGTACAGCCGCCCCTCACCGAGGGGGCTGAAAGTATGTCTCCCTGCGCAGGTGTAAAAACGGCTCAAAACGAGCCGCCCGTTCGAGAAGCAAGCAAGACGAGGCGCACCGGAGCCTCCCTCCCGCAGGCGTAGTTCCCTACGGCAAGGGAGTAGGCGAGGAGCAACGATGGATTGCGCCGCTTATCGGACGGGCGCAGCCCAAAACAACCCACTTTGAATCATCAACACAGGAGAACGACCCATGACTGAATATGTGAACTTCCCCGTAGAGCTGCTCGACGACTTCTGCATGAAGGCGTTCGGCAAGCTCGGCTTCAAAAAGAGCGAGTGCCGGATCATCACCGATGTGCTCATCATGTCCGACAAGTTCGGCATCGAATCCCACGGAATGCAGCGTCTGGTGCGCTATCACAAGGGCATTGAAAAGGGACTGATCGACGTACATGCCGTACCCGAGATCGTCCACGAGACCTCGACCACGGCAGTCATCGACGCGCATGACGCGATGGGGCAGCTCGCCGGTCACAAGGCGATGAAGCTGGCGATCCGCAAGGCGAAGCGCAGCGGCGTCGGCATCGTCTCGGTGCGCAACTCCAACCACTTCGGCATCGCGGGCTACTATGCAAAGATGGCGTGCGACGAGGGGCTGCTCGGCATGGCGTTCACCAACTCCGAGGCGATCATGGTCCCCACGTTCGGCAAGCTGGCGATGATCGGCTCCAACCCGATCGCCGTCGCCATGCCCGCAGAGCCGTATGACTTCTTCTTCGACGCCTCCACCACGGTCGTCACGCGCGGCAAGCTGGAGATGTACAACAAGATGGAGAAGCCCCTGCCCGAGGGCTGGGCGCTCAACAAGGACGGCAAGGCGTCCACCGACGCCCCCGATGTGCTGAAGAACATCGTCGCCAAGAACGGCGGCGGCATCATGCCTCTCGGCGGCAACACCGAGACGCTCGGCGGTCATAAGGGCTACGGCTACGGCATGCTGTGCGAGATTTTCTGCTCCATCCTCTCGATGGGCACGACCTCGAACTACGCAATGCACGGCGGCAAGAGCGGCATCTGCCACGGCTTTATCGCCATCAATCCCGCGTCCTTCGGCGATCCCGAAGCGATCAAGGAGCATCTGTCCACTTTCCTGCGCGAACTGCGCGAATCGCCGAAGGCAGAGGGTGCAGCCCGCATCTACACGCACGGCGAAAAGGAAGTGGAGGCAACCGCCCGCATCATGAAGGAGGGCGTCCCGGTCAACATCAACACCCTGCGTGAGATGATCGAGTTTGCCAACTTCGTCGGCATCGACCCGAAGAAGTACTTCGGCGAGCACGCCAACATCTCGAGCGACAAGATGTTCGCCGGCAACTATTGATTGCATAAAAGGATGAAATTTCATCCTGTACGGACCGGCAATTTCGCCGGTCCGTTTTACTTTGGTTGTCGCGGACCGTCGGGGACGCCGGTCCCTACAAGAACCGGCGCGTCTTGCGACAAATGAATGGCAACCAACCGACAAAAAAGGCTGTAAAAACGCTTGTTTTTACAGCCTTTTTTCTGTTTCGGGGAAGTCCCTGCGGACTTCCCCGAAAATGTACTTTTTTACTGCCCGTCGGCACTCCCGGCGCCGCCCTGCGAAGAAAAGGTGGCATTGAGTTCGGCAATCGACTGCTCTGCCGCTTCGCGGTAGGTCTCATAGACCGTCGTCAGCGTGCGGCGGTTGACAAACATGTTGGCAAGCGCGTCCTTGTACTTGCCGATATTGTAGTACAGTCCGACATCGTACACACGCGTCGCGAAGATGAGGTCCAGCATATCGGCGCTCTCCTCATCGCGCGTATACTGCCCGATAAGCGTCTGCTCATAGTAGGCGGGCGTCAGCAGCTTCTTGCCCTGATAGGACAGTTCCTCGAGGACAAAGCCGGAGCGTGCATCGTTCTTCACCATCTCGGGCACGCAGATAAAGGTGCAGTGGTTGACGCTGATGCCGTGTCCGTAGTCCTTCTGGCTCTCGTCATACTTCGGATAGGGCAGAATGCCGAAATCGGTCGTGCTGTCGCGGTGGCGCGGCACCGTCGTCAGCAGGGTGAAGTAGAACATCGCCTGGTTGTTGTTGAACATATTGACGCGGTTCTTGTCCCAGACATCGCTGGAGGAACGATCACCGGTCTTGTTGTCGTACTGATAGTTGAAGACATGCGCGCTGTCATAGACCAAAGCGGTGAAATCGTCATACAGGTTGACGACGCGCTCGTTGTACAGCGTGAGTTCAAGCTCGCCCTTGTCGTTGAGCTTGCAGACCCGCTCACCGGCGCCTGCCAGAATCGCCTGCACATTGTCAAGCCAGGTCATCAGACCGTACACATCGTTTTCATCGTACACGCCGTCCTGATTGACATCCTCGCCGACGGCACGCACCATCGTGGCAAGCGTCTCCAGGGTCCACTTGTTGTCCTTCACCAGTTCATACGGGTCGTCAAAGCCGTACTGCCGCACCATCTCCTTGTTGAAGAGCATGCAGTGCGTGACCATGTTGTCCTGCACGCCGATGTCACCCGTGGTGTAATACATTCTGCCGCCGATGGACAGATCCGCATTGGCTCTCTGATCCCAATAGTCCTTGGAAAGGTCTACATGCGGAACCTCGTTCAGGTCGCGCAGGCAGCCGGCTGCGGCGAGTTTCGCCACCTCGGCAGTCCGAATCATCGCCGCATCATAGGTGGAATCGCCCGCGTTGTATTCGGCGAAGAGCTTGTCATACGCCTGCTTTCGGCTGTCCATCTCGTCCGTGACGATGTCGATGTTGTAGGTTTCTTTCATGTAGGCGTTGCGGCGGTAAATGGCGGCTTCCAGTGCCGTGCCGTTTTCATCCTCCGCCTTGAAGTCATTCTGCTTGAAGCCGTGGCCGAAGAGAATCCGGAATTCGCCCGAAATGTCGCCGAGCGCCGCAAGCGCGTCGTAATCCGGCGCATCCTCGGGAGGCGTCGTCGCGGCGGTCGTCTCCGACGACGCGGCAGTGGTGGAATCGGGCTGCTCCTTATCGCCGCACGCCGCGAAAAGCGGACAGAGCAATGCAGCGGCAAGCAGCAGCGCAATGGTCTTTTTCATGGGAATCCTCCTTAAAAAATTCAGTTTTCAAACCTGTTTGTTTTAGGATTGTCTCGAATCGAAGTCATCCAGCACGACTGCGGGCCACTTGGCGGTGGAATACAGCGAAACGCTCATGGTGTCCGCCGTCTCGCCCGCGCCGTCGCCGTTGACCAGTGCCAGACGCGCCTTAAAACTCTTCTTGCCGGTCATGCCGACGAGCGCCTTCGGAATCGAGAATTCCACCACAAAGCCCTCGTCCTTGTCCTCGTTGTTGTTCGGCGTGCCGAGGACGCGGACAGCGGCGGTGCCGCCCGTCAGGGTCGCCTGCTTTGCGCCGTTGACATAGTATTCGATGCTCCGGATGCCGTCCAGCCCCACCGTGATGCGATAGTCCGATGCCGTACCGGCGGCGATGCAGACCGTCGCCGTATCCCGGTCGGTGATGAATTCGTCGAGGCGGGAAACCAGGAAATAGAGGTTCTCATCATCGTGCGCGACGCGCAGGGTAACCTGAGCCTGCGTCTCACTGCCGACAAAGAATGCATCGGTGTTGTTCTCCCAGTCGTTCGTATAGCCATCGACCAGCACCGCATACTTCGGTGCGTTGATGCGGTGATTGAGATAGCCGCGAATCATCGCAATGCCGCTTATCGTACCGTCCGAGGAGGTCGACTGGTTGACAAACAGCATCGCATGGCTGCCCACGCGCTCCACACTGCCCCAGAAACCGGGTGCATCCGGCAGGATGGAGAAGGCGGTGTTGGAAAATTCGCTGCCGTCGGGTGCGCCGATGCGCGACAGCAAACGGTTGCCGGACGCATAGGTCATGACGACCTCGCCCGATGTGAAGCGTGCCAGATAGGGCGACGCCCCGGTAACATAGTTTGCTTTGGTCGTGTCCGGCCCTTCTTCGGTGAAGTCAAGCGCCTTCCAGACGCCGCCCTCGCCGCTCAGCGCATAGGAAACATCAAAATTCTTCTGCAGCAGACGGCGAATCTCCACCGCCAGCATCGTCTTGCCGTTTGCCAGCGAAACGGCAACCGGCATCTGCCCGCAGAAGTAGGGCAGATCGTTGCGAATGCCGACCTGCTGCTGGAACACAGTCGTCGCACGATAATAATTCTTATCCCCCGGCTGAATGTGCGGCGTCCAGATGTAGCCGTTGTCAGTCGAGACCAGCATGCCCGTGCCGCTGGAGCGGTAGCTCTTATCATAGCCGTACTTGGATATGTAGGGTGCAATCTGCGTGAAATA
Source organism: uncultured Eubacteriales bacterium (assembly GCA_934474225.1). Lineage (GTDB taxonomy): Bacteria > Bacillota > Clostridia > Oscillospirales > CAG-272 > UMGS902. The sequence continues at coordinate 100,729 of CAKSLU010000002.1, forward strand.
AAGCTCGATTCGCCCATCGTCATGCTTTAAGAAGGACGCCTCCCAGTTTTGTCCCGTGTAGATGCGGGTCGGCGCAGACCACTCGATCTTGCCGTCTTCCGTCGCACGGCCGCGAATCAGATCCAGCCCGCTCAGCTCCGTGTAGGTCTCATACCCGTTGAACGGACGGACGGAATAGACGCAGAGAATGTCGCCGTTGTCCAGCACGACCGCCTCCGGGTTGACCGCATAGTAACCGTCGGTCTGTCCCTTGCGATCGCCGTACTCATAGACGAATTTATGCTCACCGCGGTTGTACAGCACCTCGGGCGCGTTCCAGTTCTTGCCGTCACGGCTCGTCGCATAGTAGAGATGCTGACCGGTCTGCGTAAAATGATAAAGCAGCAGATAGAGGTCGTCGCGCACCTTTTTCACGCGCGGATAGAAGGCGCTGTCGTAGCGGAACGAGCCCGTCGTGGTGGAATTGAGCAGCAGCTTTGAGCGGAAGTCCGCCTCGACCGTCGCGGTGTTGTAGTCGTCCGCCATGTGGTCGCCGTCGGTGCCGCCCCGGTTCAGCTCGGCAATCGGCGTGATCTTAGTCTCCGGATTCTCGGGTGCGGTCGGTTTATCAATCGGTTTGTCGGGCGTCACACCTGCCACCTCTTTCCAAATATTTTCCGTAAATATACCGGCGGCAATCAGACGCTCGGCGATGGTATCGCCGCTCTTCACTGCCGCCGTCAGCGCACGATAGCAGATGACAAACGCGCCGCCGCGGTTGAATGTGTCCGCCTTTGCGTCCGCAATGCCGACCTGTTTCGCCAGCGTATAGGGGTCGTTCCACTTGAAGTCACCCGCGCCGTCGTCATAGCCGAGCACGCGCAGCATGATTGTGAGGAACGCCGCCTCGGAGACCTCGGTGTCGGGGTCAAACTTCGTCTCGCTCACGCCTTTGGTGATGCCGTTTGCATAGACATAGCCGATATACGGCGCTGCCCATGCGGGCACATCGGTGAAGGGGTGCGCTTGAACATTCGCCGTTGCGTCTTTCTCCGCGCCGACAAAGCGCACCACAAGGACGAACGCCTGTGCGCGCGTCAGCTTGTCGCCGAGCGCGAAGTTCACGCTGCCGTCCGCGCCCTGTCCATAGCCGCCGACAAGGCCGAGCGTGTACAGCTTTTGCGCCGCGGCATCCGCTGAGGGCGCCGCAGCGGCAGCCGGAACCGCCGCAAAGGATGCCGACAGAACCAATACCAACAAAACACAAAGTAGGCACAGTTTCTTTTTCATAGGGACTCCTTTTTTCAAATGCAGTGATTTTGAGCGTTTTCTCCAAAAAATCTGCGGCGGCGCGCGCCGCCCGGGGCAGAAGCAACAAACAGACAGCTTGGGTTCAATACCATTATACCTGCATTCGTCCATTTTGTACATGACTAAATGTTTGACAAGCCGAAACAAATGTTAGAATATTGCGCAAAACACCGCAAAAAAGAACGGCAGTCGAAGTCGGCGACACATATGTCGCCGACTTCGACTGCCAAAGCCATACTTTCGCCGTACCGTCGGGTAAGTCATGTTTAGTTGTCGTAGAACGCCTTGCTGCGCCCGCGGGACCAGAATATGCCCTTCGCCTTGGAATACAGCGGCTCAAACCGGTCGCCCGCGATGAGCAGATGCTCGAGGAACTCCACATTGACCGAGTGAAACGCCTGCGCCACCGCAGAAGTCGTCTCCATATCCTCCGAGGAGGGCACCAGCGTGCCGTTCGGATGGTTGTGCGCCAGCACCACGCGCGACACGCGCGGACGCAGCGCCTGCTCAATCAGCTTGCGCGTGTCAAACTGCACGCGGTTGACCGAGCCCTCGCAGATCTTAACCAGATCAATCACGCGGTCGCTGTTGTCAAGTAGCAGCAGCGTCACGGTCTCGACCGTCAGCCCGGCATAATAGCGCAAAAACAGCGCGCCTATCTTGTTGAGCGAGTCATATCGCTCCTCTGTGTCGCGCACTTCGCAGAGCGCGGCGCGGTTGACCGCGGGAATCAGCTTCAGCAGCGTGGCGGTATGCTCGCTGACGCCGTCCACCGTGCACAGCTCCTCCACCGACGCCTCAAACACGCCCGAGAGCGAGCCGAAACGGTCGAGCAGCGCATGCGCCACCGGGTTGGTATCCCGCTGCGGAATGCCGAAAAACAGGAGCAGTTCGAGAATGTTGTGCTTTTCAAAGCCCTCCAGCCCCTCGCGCAGGAAACGCTCCTTCAGCCGTGCGCGATGACCGCCGTGCGGATGCTTGGGATTTGTCTCTGCCATGGTTTACAGCAGCTTTTCAAACGCGGCGGGTGTATAAACGCGGCAGCCGAAGACGCGCGCGCCCGGCGTCACCGTCGTGGCACTGCCGCGGCCAATCTCCAGCGCGGACACTTCGCCGTCCAGCAGCAGCACCGGCGTGCAGGGCTTGCCGCCCTCGCTCTCCGGGAAGTTCGGCAGAGCCCACATATAGTCGGTCTCGCCCGCCGCGCCGTGCACGGTGAAATAGCCGCGGTCGCGGTAGAAATACACGCGCACAGCCCCCTCTCCGAGCGTGAGCACCTTGACGGCATAGGCGGCGGACGCCGTCGCTATCGTAAAGTCATACTTGCCGCTGTCGTTTTTGCTGATGCCGAAGAGGCTTGCCGCGCGGAATGCGCCGCCCTTCTCCTTACACATCTTCTTGATTTCGCCGAGTGAAACTGCCATGGAAACACCCCCATCAAAATGCAAAGTCGAAATTCGTGCAGTCTGCGTCTTGCATACGCGCCCCGGTTGTGGTATACTGTTTTACGGTATGTCCCATCCGTCTGCGCGGCGCAGGCTGCGCAATATAACGAAAAAACCTCGCCGGAGCGAGGTTTCTCGATTGGAGCTGGTAGCCGGACTTGAACCGGCGACCTGTTGATTACGAATCAACTGCTCTACCAACTGAGCCATACCAGCACGCTCATTATTATACAACACTGTATCCCGATTTGTCAAGAGGTATTTTATGAATTTATGTGATATACGCACCGTCCGCGAAATTCTCGCGGCATTCGGCACCGGGACGAAGAAGGGATTCGGGCAAAACTTCCTCATCAACGCCGCCGTCCCCGCAGAGATTGCCGACAACTGCTGCGACAGCGCGGACAGCGTCGTTGTGGAGATAGGCCCCGGCATCGGCTGCCTGACGGCAGAGCTGGCAAAGCGCTACAAGCGCGTGATTGCCTTTGAGATCGACAAGACGCTCATCCCGGTGCTGAAGTACACCCTCGGCTCGTTTGCCAATGTCGAGGTCATAGGCGCAGACATTCTGGAGGTGGACCTCTGCGCGGTTCTTCGCGAAAAGGCGGCAGGGGAGCGCGTCTCGGTCTGCGCAAATCTTCCTTATTATATTACCACGCCGATTCTCATGCGCCTGGTCGAGTGCGGCTATCCCTTTGACAGCATCACGGTCATGGTGCAGCGCGAGGTTGCCGACCGGCTGTGTGCCGCGCCGGGCAGCGCGGATTACGGCGCGATCACCGCGTCGCTCTGCTACTACGGCGCGCCGAAAAAACTCTTCACCGTGACGGCGGGCAACTTCATGCCCGCGCCGAAGGTGGACTCCGCCGTGGTGCGCATTGATTTGTGGAAGGACAAGCCCATCAAGCCGCAGAACCCGGAACTCTTCTTCAAAGTCATCCGCGCGGCGTTCGGTCAGCGGCGCAAGACGCTGGCAAATGCGCTGTCCACCGCCTTTCCCGAGGTGTCGAAGGACGCGCTTGCCGCCGCAATTACCGCCTGCGGGCACGATGTGCGCATCCGCGGCGAGCGGCTCTCGACCGCTGAATTTGCGGCGCTTGCGGACGCGCTTCTGCCGCTGCTTTCTTAAAAATACATCCGAAACAAAGGAGACCGCCATGGCAAAGCTGTATTTCAAGTTCGGCGCGATGGGCAGTTCCAAGACCGCGCAGGCGCTGATGACCAAGTTCAACTACGAGGAAAAGGACAAGACCGTCTGGCTGATCAAGCCCGCTGTTGACACGCGGGACGACCGCTTTGAAAACGGGCAGCGCATCACCGAGGCCAAGAGCCGCATCGGGCTCTCCGCCCCCGCCGACGCCATTGCCGCCGAAGACGACATTCTCGCGCTGTTTGCCGCGCGCGAGGGGCGCATTCCCACCGATGTCATCATCTGCGACGAATGCCAGTTTCTCACCGGCAAGCAGGTGGAGCAGCTGAAATACATCGTGGATCACTTTGATTTGCCGGTGCTCTGCTTCGGGCTGCGCGCCGACTTTCAGACGCTGATGTTCCCGGGCAGCAAGCGCCTCTTTGAGATTGCGGACAGCATCTCGGAGATCAAGTCCATCTGCCGCTGCGGCAGAAAAGCCACGGTCAACGCGCGGCTGGACGCGGCGGGCAACATCATCACCGAGGGCGACCAGGTCTGCCTCGGCGGCAACGACAAGTATGTCGGCATGTGCTACCGCTGCTACTATGCGCGCACGCACGAGGCGCAGAAGTGACGCAGGCGAAAAATTTTGCCCGCACTCTTGACAAGCGCGCGGACATATGCTATAATATCTGAACATTCCGTGAGGGAGTAGTCGGCGCGTATGCGCTTCCAATGCCAACAACCGACCGCATGCGGTCTGGCACGAATGAAATGACAAGACTCATGGGTAGACAAGATGTCTATCCATGAGTTTTTTTATATATAATTACATATCGGACAAGAAATCACGAGAGAAGGAGTTTCAGATGAAATTCTACACAGACGAGAGAGACGCCGTGCTGCACGAGGTCGCTTCCACCGAGCGGGGGCTTTCCGCCGCCGAGGCGGAAAAGCGCCTTGCGAAGAACGGCAAAAACAAACTGAAGGCAGCCAAAAAGGATTCGCTCATCAAGCGATTCTTTATGCAGATGGCGGACCCGATGATTCTGATTCTGCTTGCCGCCGCCGCCATCAGCGCGGTGACCGCAGTCTACGAGGGCGAGGCGCCTACCGATGTCTTCATCATCCTGTTTGTCGTCATTGTCAACGCCGTGCTCGGCGTCTATCAGGAGAGCAAGGCGGAAAAGGCGATTGAGGCGCTCCAGGAGATGAGCGCGGCGACCTCCAAGGTGCTGCGCGGCGGCGAAGTCGTGCAGATAAAGAGTGAAGACCTCGTCGTCGGCGATGTGGTGCTGCTCGAAGCGGGCGATGCCGTCCCCGCGGACGGGCGTCTGCTCGAGAGCGCCAGCCTCAAGATTGAGGAGGCGGCGCTGACCGGCGAGAGCGTGCCGGTGAACAAGTTCATCGACATCATTCACCTGCGCGACGGCGCGGAAGTGCCGCTCGGCGACCGCAAGAACATGGTCTACATGGGCAGCACGGTGGTCTACGGCCGCGGCAGCTTTGTCGTGACGGCCACCGGCATGGACACCGAGATGGGCAAGATCGCGGACGCGCTGGCCAACGCCTCGGAGGGGCAGACGCCGCTCCAGATCAAGCTGACGCAGCTCTCGAAGATCCTCACCTGGATGGTGCTCGGCATCTGCGCGGTCATTTTCGCGGTACAGCTGCTGCGCTACGGCCGCGGCTTTGACACCGTGATGCACGCCTTCATGGTGGCGGTCTCGCTGGCGGTTGCGGCGATTCCCGAGGGGCTTGCCGCCGTGGTCACCGTGGTGCTGTCCATCGGCGTGACCAACATGTCAAAGCGCAACGCCATCATCCGCCGTCTGACCGCGGTGGAGACGCTGGGCTGCGCGCAGATCATCTGCTCGGACAAAACCGGCACGCTGACGCAGAACAAGATGACCGTCGTCGACCACTACGGTGAAAGCGAGAATCTGCTCGCCTCGGCGATGGCGCTCTGCTCCGATGCGGAGCTGAATGCCGACGGCAGCGTCACCGGCGAGCCGACCGAGGCGGCGCTGGTCGCCTATGCGGCAAAGCTGGGGCTGAAAAAGACCGAACTGAAGACGAAGTTCCCGCGCGTGGGCGAAGCGCCGTTTGACAGCGGACGCAAGATGATGTCCACACTGCACGTGGCGGGCGACAAAGTCGTGCAGTACACCAAGGGCGCGCCGGACGAGATTCTGCGCCGCTGCACGCGCTACATCAAGGACGGGCACGAGATGCCGATGACCGAGAATGTGCGCGCCGAGATTCTCGCGGCAAACAAGGCGATGGCAGACCGCGCGCTGCGCGTGCTGGCAGCCGCCCTGCGCACCTATGACCGCATGCCCGCCTCAACCGAGCCGGAGGCGCTCGAGACCGAGCTCTGCTTTGTCGGGCTGGTCGGCATGATTGACCCCGTGCGCCCCGAAGTCAAGGCAGCGATTGACGAATGTCACCGTGCGGGCATCCGCGCCATTATGATTACCGGCGACCACATCGACACGGCGACGGCGATTGCCAAAGAGCTGGGCATCCTCGAGGGCGGCAAGCGCGCCATCACCGGCGCGGAGCTTGCCGCGATGAGCGACGCGGAGTTTGAAAAGGTGTTTCGAAACATCGCGGTTTACGCGCGCGTGCAGCCCGAGCACAAGACCCGCATCGTGAATGCATGGCGCGGCGCGGGCTATGTCACGGCGATGACCGGCGACGGTGTGAACGACGCGCCCTCCATCAAATCCGCCGACATCGGCGTGGGCATGGGCATCACCGGCACCGATGTCACCAAGAATGTGGCGGACATGGTGCTGGCGGACGACAACTTTGCCACCATTGTGGGCGCGGTGGAGGAAGGCCGCCGCATCTACGACAACATCCGCAAGGCGATACAGTTCCTGCTCGGTTCCAACATGAGCGAGGTGCTGTCCATCTTTGCGGCAACGCTGCTCGGCTTCACGATTCTCGAGCCGGTGCATCTGCTCTGGATCAACCTCGTGACCGACTGCTTCCCCGCCCTCGCGCTCGGCATGGAGAAAGCCGAACCCGGTATCATGCGGCGCAAGCCGCGCCCGGCCAAGGCGGGCATTTTCGCGGGCGGCATGGGCTTTGACATCGCATACCAGGGTCTGATGATTTCCGCGCTGACGCTGCTCTCCTACTTTGTCGGGCACTTCATGGAGTCCGGGCTCTGGGAGATCACCGAGAGCGCCGACGGCATGACCATGGCGTTCCTCACGATGAGCATGGCGGAGATTTTCCACAGCTTCAACATGCGCTCGCAGCGCGAATCACTGATTTCGCTGAAGACGACCAACGCGCTGCTGAACGGCGCTGCCATCGCCAGCCTCGTGCTGACGACCGCCGTCTGCGAGATTCCGTTCCTCGCCAATGCGTTCGGCTTCACCTCGGTGGAACTGCCCGAGTACCTCGTCGCCATCGCGCTCGCGTTCCTCACCATCCCGCTCGTTGAGTTGGTCAAATGGGTGCAGAGAAAGAAGAATAAATAAGATAGAAAAGAAAAAGCGGGGGAGACTTTCGTGTACGAAAGTTTCCCCCGTACCCCTTTCAAAGGACTTTGAAAAAGGAAGCCGAATCAGCGCACCAACCGGTAGGGGTCGGCGCCCTCGACGACCCGTTGTTCGGCGCGGCAACACCCCATCCGGCGCGCCTCCTTCCCCCGCTGGGGAAGGCTAAAAACCCGCACTAACTTTGTAAGGACCGGCGTCCTCGACGGTCCGCACCCACCGTAGCAAAAACGGACCGCCCCGGACGCCGGTCCCTACAGGATGGTACAAAATCCACGCAAATCTGTAGGGCGGGGGCTTGTCTCCCGCCGCATCGTGCCGCGCTATCTAAGGCTCCTCCTGACGGAGGATAGCTGTACGAGACGCATTGCGTCTCGCGGAGTTTTTCACTTCGTCGGCTGAACACCGACGATTTCGCGATGCGAAACCGCGAAAAACGTCCTGACGGCGCCTGAGGGAGAGATAACGCAAAGCCAAACACACCGATACGCCTCACCAACGCAAAAAAGCAGACGCGATGCGTCTGCTTTTTCTGCTTTTCTCATTCAATCTCCACGCGCTCGATGGCGGTGGCGCGCAGCCCGTCGCAGGTGACGAGCGCGCCGCGCAGGACAACTTTGCCCGTCGCGGGGACAAACTTCTGCGGCGTACCGGTGGTAAACCGGCGCAGAATCACGGCGCGGTCGGTGCCGAGCACGCCGCCCTCGGGGCCGCACATGCCGAGGTCGGTCATGTACGCAGTGCCACCAGGCAGCAGCTTTGCATCGGCGGTCTGCACATGCGTGTGCGTGCCGACGACGGCGGTGACCCTGCCGTCGAGGTACCACCCGAGCGCCTCCTTCTCCGCCGTCGCCTCGGCGTGCACATCCACAACGGCGGCGTCATATGCACCGGCGCGGCGCGCAAGGATGCGGTCAACGACCTCGAAAGGGCTGCCCGCGTGCTCGAGATTCATCATGCCGGACAGATTCACCACCAGCACGCGCGCCGCGCCGCAATCAAATACGGTGTCGCCGCAGCCGGGCGCGGCGGCGGGCAGATTGGCGGGGCGCAGGATGCAGGGACTGTCGTCGAGCAGGTTGTAGACCGACCGATTGTGCAGCGAATGATTGCCGCCGGTGAGCACATCGACGCCCGCGTCAAGCAGCCGCCCCGCATCCTCGGCGGAGATGCCCATGATGCCCGTGGCGTTCTCGCCGTTGGCAACCACCATATTGCATGCCATCTCCCGCCGCAGCCCCCACAGGCGGCGGCAGAGCGTCTCCACCGCCGCGCCGCCGACGATGTCACCGAGCATGAGTATTTTCATCGTTTTCCTCCGATATTCCGATACAAAGACAGGCTGCAGCGGCGAAAGCACCGTGCAGCCTGTATGTTTTGCTTTACTTACTTTGCGAAGTCCACCGTGCGGCTCTCGCGAATCAGATGCACCTTAATCTGACCGGGATAATCCATCTCACTCTCGATCTTGGATGCGATCTCATGCGCCAGAATCGTCATCTGGTCATCCGAGACCTGCTCGGGCTTGACCATGACGCGAATCTCACGACCTGCCTGGATGGCAAAGGTCTTTTCGACGCCGGGGAAGTCGTTTGCCAGCTCTTCAAGCTTCTGCAAACGCTTGATGTAATTTTCGAGATCCTCGCGGCGTGCGCCCGGGCGTGCCGCCGAGATGGCGTCTGCCGCCTGCACGATGAAGGCGGTCAGCGTCTCCGGCTCCACATCGCCGTGGTGCGCCTCAATCGCATTGATGACCTCGCGGGATTCCTTATGCTTCTTTGCGATCTCTACGCCGAGCTGGATGTGCGAACCCTCCGCCTCCTGCGTGAGCGCCTTGCCGATGTCGTGCAGCAGACCTGCGCGCTTGGCAACCGTCACATCGGCGCCGAGCTCGCTTGCCAGAATGCCGGACAGGAGCGAGACCTCAATCGAGTGGCGCAGCACATTCTGCCCATAGCTCGTGCGGTAGCGCAGTCTGCCGAGCAGCTTGATGACATCGGGATGCAGCCCGTGCACGCCGGTCTCGAAGGTTGCCTTCTCGCCCGCCTGCTTGATGGTGTTGTCCACCTCGCGGCGCGCCTTTTCAACCATCTCTTCAATGCGTGCGGGATGGATGCGTCCGTCCGCAATCAGCTTCTCCAGCGCGATGCGCGCGACTTCGCGGCGCACCGAGTCAAAGCCGGAGATGGTGATGACCTCGGGCGTGTCGTCGATAATCAGGTCAACGCCGGTGAGCGTCTCAATCGCGCGGATGTTGCGGCCCTCGCGGCCGATGATGCGGCCCTTCATGTCCTCATTGGGCAACTGAACGGTCGAAATCGTGATTTCGCTGACATGGTCGGCGGCGCAGCGCTGGATGGCGGTGGACAGGATGTCCTTCGCCTTCTCCTCTGCCTCGTCCTTAAACTGTTCCTCAAAGTGCGCAATCTTCAGCGCCTTTTCGTGTGTCAGTGCCGTCTCCATACGGGAAAGCAGCTCATCGCGCGCCTGCTCGCGTGTAAAGCCGGCGATGCGCTCCAGCATCGCGACATGCGAGTCCAGCGTGTCCTGAATCTTCCCGCGAAGTTCTTCCGTCTCTTTGATTTTTTGGTTCAGAAGTTCGTTCTTGTTTTCAATAGCTTCGGTCTTTGCGTCAAGCGATTCTTCTTTTTGCTGAATGCGGCGCTCCTGTCGGGAGACCTCCTTGCGGCGCTCCTTGAGCTCGTTCTCGGCATCCGTGCGGATTTTCAGAACTTCCTCTTTCGCTTCGAGCACGGATTCCTTCTTCTTGCTCTCGGCGGTCTTGAGCGCTTCTTCAACAATTCTTGCCGCCTGCTCTTCCGCACTGCCGATTTCCTTCTCGGCAACGCGACGACGGTGCATCGAACCGATGACCGCACCAAGCAGCAATCCCACAATCAAGGCGACGGCACCGACTGCAATGTAAATTCCCATCGCAGTGTACCTCCTTGAATTTTCGGAAATTATGCAAAAGCCCGCCCACCCTGCCGGGTGCGGCAGGCATACCTGCACTACCGTATATTATACATGATATTCAGGCACGCTGTCAATATTCTTTTGCGAAATGCGTTGCAAATTTCAAAAAAATAAACTATAATTGAATCAGTCGAAAACCGAAATTTTCACATCCCGGGAGGTGAAACCATGCCCGCCTATCCTGTCCGCCGCGTGGCGGCAATGCACGACCTGTCCTGCTTCGGCCGCGGCTCGCTTGCCACCATTCTGCCTGTTCTGTCCGTACTCGGCGTGCAGGTACTGCCGCTGCCGACCACCCTGCTCTCCACGCACACCGGCGGCTTTGAGGGCTTCACCTTCACCGACCTGACGCCCGAGCTGCACAAAATCGCCGACCACTGGGAGGCGCTCGGCATCCGCCCGGACGCCATCTACACCGGTTTTCTCTCGGGCGCGGCGCAGTGCGACTTCATCGAGGACTTCATCACCCGCTTCCGCACGGACGAGACCCTGACGGTCGTTGACCCGGTCATGGGGGACGACGGCGCGCTCTATTCGCAGAGTACGGGGGCGCTGGTTTCGCGCATGCGCGCGCTCTGCCGCCGCGCGGACATCATCGTGCCCAACCTCACCGAGGCGTGCCTGCTCTGTGAGGTGCCCTACCCCGACACCGCCGCCATGTCGCCCGCGGCGCTCACCGCCTGCATTTCGACGCTGCTCGACCGGCTGACCGCGCTCGGTCCGCGCCGCGTGGTCATCACCGGCATCGTCACCGACCGCGCCTCCGGCGTCTCGACCGCAGGGATAGACCATTCCCCCACCTCGCTTGACCCTGCGCCGTTCTTCGTCAATCTGCCGCGCATCGGCGGCATGTACCCCGGCACGGGCGATTTGTTTGCCTCCGTGCTGGTGGGCAAGCTGCTCACCGGCACGCGCTTTTCCGCCGCTGTCACGGCGGCGAGCGCCTTTGTCCGCGATGTGATTGCCTATTCCGCCGCATTTGACACGCCGCATCGCGACGGCGTCCTGCTCGAACCCTGCCTGCGTAAACTCGCGGAGATATGAAAAAAGCCTTCCCAAAGGGAAAGGCGCAAGGCTCCCCTGTGTAAGGGGAGCTGGCGTGGAACACGCCTGAGGGGTTGTTCCTTGGCTTTGTAACAATCCCTCCGCCGCCGTTCGGCGGCACCTCCCTTTACACAAGGGAGGCGAAAATAGTACGGCGCGATATGGCAAGAAACAGACAGCATTCTACAAAGTTTGTGTGTCTTTTGCCTTCCCTTTTGGGAAGGCTTTTTTCATTTCAAAAGCAGCTTTGCGGCGGCGAGGGCGCCGCAGAGCGTGTCCGTGCCGCTGGACGCGCCCATCTTGAGCGCGATGTCGGCAAGCGGCGCAAAATCGTCCGTGCCGAGGCAGGCTGCCGCCGCCGCGGCGTACACCGTGCAATACCGACCGCCGAGCGCGGCGGTAAGGTATGCGCCGCTGATGGGCGAAGTGCGCGCAGGCGCGGCGGCAAGCACCGCGTCTGCGACCGCCTCCGGCGGCATCGGCAGCGTGGTCCCCGCGCATCGCGCGACAAGCAGCGTCCAGAAGAATCCGCAGAGATAATCGTCGCCCGACGGCGTCAGCCCCCGCCCAAGCCCGACAAGCCGCGTCGCCGCCATCGCCGCCGCATCCGCGTCCCCGCGGCGGAACGCCGCCGCAAGCGATGCCGTGCTGTCCGCCGCGCCGCCGCGATTGGTCCGGGTCAGCTCGAGCATCCCGCGCGGCGAACCGTGCGCGGCGACATAAACCTCCACCTGCATAAGCCGCCCTGCGTCCGGCAGCGCTGTCGGCGGCAGAATCCGCGCAGGCGCGGGCAGCACCTCGAGGGGCAACATGCGCCCGCCGATGCAGACCGCACCCGGCGCAAAGGCAACCGCCGCACCGACCGCTGCCTCTGCCGCCGCGAGAAACGCAAGTACATCCCGCACCGCGACGCCGAACGGCACCTCGCCGTATGCCGCATCGTAAAACGAAATTATTTCGCCGCCAAAATCGGCATAGAGCGCATGGGAAAAAACGCCGACGATGGTTCCGGCGGCGTTTTTTTCATAAAGGCCGCGCGCCGTCTCCCCGAAGAAGACGGCGTGCGCCGAGGTTTTATCGATTCTGACTGTACTCATAGGTCTTGACGGCGACCATCTGCTCCTCGTCGGTCGCGATGGTGTAGATCTTCACCTTGGAATCCGGCGCGGAAATCTCGCACTCGCCGTGCACATTGGCATTCTTCTCTTCGTCGATCTTCACGCCGAAGACGCCGAGCGCATCGCAGACGCGGCGGCGGACCGTGGCGGAATTCTCGCCGATGCCGCCCGCAAAGGTGAGGTAGTCCAGTCCGCCGAGTTCGGCATAGAAGCTGCCGACATAGCGGACGATGGCGGCGACAAACATGTCAATGGCCAGCTTTGCGCGCTCGTTGCCCGCGTTTGCCGCCTCCTCGATGAAGCGGAGATCGCTGTCCACGCCGGAAATGCCGTAAAGGCCGCTCTTCTTGGCAAACGCGGTGGTGATCTCCTCCATCGTCATCCCTTCGTTCATGAGGAAGGGCACGATGTAGGCGTCGATGTCGCCGATGCGCGCCGCGTGCGGCAGACCGGTTTGGGGCGTGAAGCCGAAGGAGCAGTCCACGCTCTTGCCGTCTTTGATGGCGCAGAGCGAGGACGAGCCGCCGAGGTGGCAGGAAATCGCGCGGAATTCGGTCTTGCCGGTCAGTTCGGGCAGGTGACGCGCGGTGTACTCATGCGAGTGGCCGTGGAAACCGAAGCGCTGAATGCCGTACTTCTCGTACCACTCGTAGGGGAGCGCGTAGAGCTTGCGCTCTTGCGGAATCGTCTTGTGGAATGCGGTCTCAAACGAGCCGACGAGCAGCGCGTTCGGCAGCATCGCCTTGAACTCGCCGATGGCGTCCAGATAGGGCTGATTGTGTGCGGGCGCGATGAACAGGTAGTCACGCATGGCGGCAAGCGTCTCGTCATTCAGCTCAAACACACCGTGATGCCCCTTGGCAAGCACGGTCTTGAAGCCGACGGCGCTGATCTCGGCAATGTCCGCAAGGATGCCCTGCTTTTTGTCCAGCAGGTCGCCGAGGAAAAGCGCGATGCCGTCCTTGTAGCGCGGCACCGAGAGGTGGTCTCTTGCGATTTTCTCGCCGGTCTTCACATTGCAGAAAGAATAGATGGCGTCCGTCGTGCTGCCGACGCGCTCCACCTTGCCGGTGGCGTAGACGGTCTTCTCCGGCATCTCGTAGAGCTTGAACTTCAGCGAGGTACTGCCGACATTGCAAACAAGAATTTTCATATTTCGGTCTCCTGTGCGGAAAATATTTTTTTACACCTTTATTATATAACGGATTGTCCGGCTTTGCATACAAATTTGCGGAAAATTCAAACCCCGACTTTTGCGGGGGAAGCCTGAGAGGCGCAAACCAAGCCTCCCTTGTGCAAAGGGAGGTGCCGTCGATAGACGGCGGAGGGATTGTTGCAACGCAAAAGTACAACCCCTCAGTCACCTAACGGTGACAGCTCCCCTTGCACAGGGGAGCCGAAAAATGCCCACATCCCCGCGCCGAAAAACAAAAATCGCCCGAAAACCGCATGGACAGCCGCCCGGACGGGCGGTATACTGTCTTTGCGGCTTTCGGGCAAAACTCAGAACAAAAACTCGGCGAGCAGGTCGAAAATCTCCTCTTTGCTCTTGCCGGGCGCACCGGCCAAAATCTTCTTGATGCGGTAGCTGATGGTGTTCTCGGCGATGAACAGCTTTGCCGCAATCTTGGAGTAGCTCTCCTTGGAAATGACCTCGCGCAGAATCTGAATATCCAGCTTGTCGCAGCCGGACAGCAGTTTCTCAACGAGCAGCACCCGCTCCACATCCGGGTCGCGGAAGAAGTTGGCGCCGACATGGCGGTCAAACAGCATGCGCGTGTGCTCCAGCTTGATGTCTACGGGGTCGTAATGATAGTCGTAGATGTCGCAGTGCAGCAGCATCGACGCCGAAGAAATCGACGGATTGGACTTGAGCAGGCGATAGGCGCTGATGGCGAGTTTGCCCGCCTCCACGCTCTTGACCTTGGCGACCGCGATGTTGTGAATCTCGAGGTTGGCAAGCACCGTGTCGCCGAACGAGACGATATGCATATCGTCCGGCAGGTTGAAGCCGAGCGACTCCAGCCGCTTCATCAGCACGACGGCGGACACATCGTTGGCGCAGAGCACCGAGTCAAACTCGTCGATGCGCGCAAGCAGACGGTCGGTCGTCTCGCGGAGCGTGCCCTCAAAGTGGAAAATATCCTGTTCGCGACCGCCCTCCTGCAAGTAGTTTGCGACCTTCTGCATATCGGTCGAACTCTTGGTATTGCCGGAGAAAAACGCGGTCTTCGTCCGCCCGCCCGCGTGCAGGAACTTCATCAGCTTGCGCGTGGCGTCATCATAATCCATCGTGATGAAACTGGCAAACGGGAACTGCTTCTGATAGTTGGCGACGGCGAGCACGATGGGGCGCACATCGCGGCTGTAGAGCAGATTCATGCTGCGGGACGCCCAGGTGAGCGACGAGCCGAGCACAATCACATGCGTATCATTGAAAGCGGGATCGTCCAGAAATTCGGTCGTGGTATGCACGCTGACCGGCATATTCTTGCGCTTCGCCTGCGCGGTGATGCCGCGCAGATAGTGCGAGCACCAGTGCGAATTCATATAGGAAGCCTCGACCAGCACATGCATGTTTCTCACCTCCGAACCCGTAAAAACGACGGAAAATTTCCTTCTCTTATTGTACCACATTCGCGCGCGGCTGTAAAGTCCCGCAAAAAAAATTTATTTTGGATTATTTTTTTGGGATTGCAAGGTTTACCCTGATGTATTATAATAAAAATGTTACAAAAGCCCCCGCAAAAATGAAAGGAGATTTGTTAATGAAACTGAAAAGGTTCACTGCACTGGCGCTTGCGGCGCTGATGCTCTGCCCGATGTTTGCCGCTTGCGGCGACAAAAATCAGCCGGTGACCTCCGGCTCGGATACGTCCGACACTACGGTGTCCACGCCCTCGGAGGAGGCTCTCGGCGTCCCGCTGACGGCGGACTTCGGCGGTGAGGATTTCAACATTCTGTCCGCCGGCAACGTCGCCTACAACGATTTTGCTTTTGAGGAAGATTCCGCTCTGCCGCTTGCCAGCGCGCAGTACAAGCGTAAGATCAAAGTGCAGGACGACTACAAGATCAAAATCAACGAAGAGACCAAGCGCGAGTATTCCTCGGGCGGCGGCCCCGGCTACATGGCAATCAACCAGAGCGTCAACTCGGGTGACTGCACCTATGACCTCGCGCTGATTGCAGGCTACGATGTATCCGTCCTCGCCTACAGCGGCTTCCTCTACGACCTCAATTCCGTCCCGGGCATCGACCTCTCGAAGTCCTGGTGGGATCAGAAGGCCAACGAGAGCCTCTCGGTCCGCGATGTTATGTTCTTCACCACGGGTGACATCACCTGCTCGGACAACGATGCAACCTTCTGCCTGATGTTCAACAAGCAGCTGGTCAAGGACTACGACCTCGAAAACCCCTATAAGCTGGTGGAAGACGGCAACTGGACGCTGGACACCTTCGGCGCGCTCTGCAAGACGGTCACCGAAGACCTCAACCAGGACGGTCAGATGGACGAGAACGACCGCTTCGGTCTGCTCGTCTGGGACGACTCGGTCGTCGGCATCGTCAATGCCGCCGGTCAGCGCTGCTGCACCATCAATGCAAATGGTGAGATTGAGCTGACGCTGTACAACGAGACCACGGTTGCGGCCCTCGAGAAGTACTTCGACATTGCATATGATACGCAGTATTCCTTCACCTATCAGAAACACATCAAGTCCGGCGCGCCCATGTGGCAGAACGACCAGGCGCTCTTTTGGACCTCGCTGCTCGGCAATATGCCGACCTTCCGCGAAATGGAGAGCGACTTCGGCATTCTCCCCTATCCGAAGCTGAACACCACGCAGGAAGAATACTACCACACCGTTGCGCCCTACAACTCGCAGTTCATCTGCGTCCCGCTGATTCAGAACGATGTGGAGCGCACCGGCACGATCACCGAGGCGCTGGCATACTACGGTCAGAAGATCGTCCTGCCCGCATACTACGATGTCACGCTGATCGGTCAGTCCGCGCGTGACGAAGAGTCCGAGGCCATGGTCGAGATCATCCTCGACACCCTGGTCTTCGATATCGGCTACTATTATCAGATCGGTCCTTACAACAAGCAGCTGATCATAATGATTCGCAACCACGACCGCAACTTTGCCTCGATGTATGACTCCTACAAGAACACGGCAACCGCGCTTCTGAAAGTCATCAACGAATACTACGGCAAGGCTGTCGACCAGTGGGTTGCCGAGAAGTAAAAATGCAAATAAAAGGACTGCAAAAACCTCGGTTTTTGCAGTCCTTTTTTATTTCTTTTTGTCACAGCCGGTGCAGCCGGAGCAACCGCAGCCGCAGCCGCCGCCGCGCTTTTTGCGTGCGCGGAGCGAATGTACGACGGCGCAGACAAGCGCCGCGGCGACCAGCAGCAGGACAACAATGTCGGCGGGGCTCATACAAGCAGCCTCCCCACATTGTAGACCAGTGCCGCGACCACCCATGCCACGCCGCACTGCATCAGGACGACGCCGAGCGTGGCGGCGCGGGAGTTGAACTCACGGCGCAGCGCAGCGACGGCGGCGACGCAGGGGGTGTACAGCAGGGTGAACACAAGGAAGCTGCAAGCCGCGAGCGTAGACGGGAAAACGGCGGGCAGCGCAGTGTAAAGCAGGCTTGCATCGCAGCCGATGAGCACCGCCAGTGTGGAGACGACCTGCTCCTTGGCGATAAAGCCCGAAATCAGCGCGGTGGAGAACCGCCAGTCACCAAAGCCGAGGGGTTTGAACAATACAGCAACCGCCTGTCCGATACCCGCAAGCAGGCTGTCAGTGGAGTCGGCGACCGGATTCAGCCGCAAATCAAAGCTCTCAAGGAACCAGATGACGACCGTGGCGATGAAAATGACCGAGAACGCACGTTCGAGAAAGTCGCGCGCCTTCTCCCACAGAAGCAGCGCCACACTGTGCGGCGAGGGGAAACGGTAGTTCGGCAATTCCATGACAAACGGCACAGGCTTGCCGCGGAACGCGGTGTTCTTGAGGATGCCCGCCACGAGAATGCCGAGCAGAATGCCCGTGAGATACAGCGCAAACATGACGAGCGCCCCGCGCCCGGGGAAGAAAGCGGCGACAAAGACTGAATAGATCGGAATCTTCGCCGAACAGCTCATGAACGGCACGAGCATCATAGTCATCTTCCGATCACGGTCGGAGGAGACGGTGCGCGTCGCCATAATGGCGGGCACCGAGCAGCCGAAGCCGATGAGCATCGGCACAAAGGAGCGCCCCGAAAGCCCGAGGCGGCGCAGCGGCTTGTCCATGACAAACGCGACGCGCGCCATGTAGCCGGTGTCCTCCAAAATGGACAGGAAGAAGAACAGCGTGACGATGACGGGCAGGAAGGACAGCACCGAGCCGACGCCGTTGAAAATGCCGTCGATGATGAGGCTGTGCACGACCTCGTTCAGCCCGAAGTTCGTCAGCGCACAATCCACCACATCCGAAAGCTGCCCGATGCCGAGTTCGAGGAGGCGCTGCAGCGCCGCGCCGATGACATTGAAGGTCAGCCAGAAAATCAGCAGGATGACCCCGAGGAAGACCGGGATGGCGGTATACTTGCCGGTGAGCACGCGGTCGATGGCGACCGAGCGGCGATGCTCGCGGCTCTCGCTGCATTTGACGACCGCCGCCGCCACCACACTCTCAATGAAGGTGTAGCGCATGTCGGCAAGCGCGGCGTTGCGGTCAAGGCCGGACTCCGCCTCAAGCTGCACCAGGCAGTGCTCAATCAGTTCCCGTTCGTTTTCGTCAAGGCCGAGGCGGTCTGCAATGTCGTTGTCGCTCTCAATCAGCTTTGATGCGCAATAGCGCAGCGGCAGTCCCGCCTCCTCGGCGTGGTCCTGCACCAGGTGCATGACCGCGTGGATGCAGCGATGGCAGGGCGATTCCGGCGCGCAGAAGTCGGCGCGCACCGGCAGAATATGCCCTTTTGCCACCTCACAGGCGCGGTCGATCAGCTCGGACACGCCCTCGTCCTTCAGCGCGCTGATGGGGACGACGGGAATGCCCAGTTCGCGGCTCATCTTATCGACATCGATTGTGCCGCCGCCCGCGCGCACCTCGTCCATCATGTTCAGCGCCAGCACCATCGGCACATCCAGCTCGAGCAGCTGCATGGTGAGATACAGGTTGCGCTCGATGTTGGTGGCATCGGTGATATTGATGATGCAGTCCGGCTTTTCGCGCAGGATGTATTCACTGGTGACGATCTCCTCCTGCGTATAGGGGCGCAGAGAATAGATGCCCGGCAGGTCTACGACCGAGCAGTCGCTCTTTGTGCGCACGGTGCCGATCTTCTGCTCCACCGTCACGCCCGGGAAGTTGCCGACATGGCAGTTCATGCCCGTGAGCACATTAAACAGCGCGGTCTTGCCGCAGTTCTGGTTTCCGGCGAGTGCAAACCTCATCGCTGCACCTCCCCGGCTGCCGCCGCAGGCAAGGGCTCGACCGTAATCTTTGCCGCGTCCTCGAGGCGGATGGTCAATTCGTAACCACGCAGATGCAGTTCGATAGGGTCGCCCATCGGGGCGACCTTGCGCAGCGTCACGCGCGTGCGCGGAATCAGTCCCATGTCAATCAACCGATTGCGCAGTGCGCCCTCGCCGCCGACGGCGACGATGGTCGCCGACTGCCCTACTTTCATTTCGTCCAGTGTCATGCATATCCCCCAAGTGCAAAAGTTTGTCTTAACTAACTTTTTTGATGATAGCGCAAAAAGCGCATTCTGTCAAGCGGATTCGCCGCATTTTGTCGTTTTTTCGGAAAAAGCGCGCCGATGCGCCGCCGCATCTTGCAATCCGCGCGCGGGTATGCTAAAATCAAAACAGAAAAAAGCAGGAGGCATCGCCGTGAAATCCTTGAAAGAACTGTATCGCATCGGGCGCGGACCGTCCAGTTCGCACACCATCGGACCGCAGCGCATTGCGGAATACGCGCTTGCCGTCTACGGGCGGCGGCACTATCGCGTCGTGCTGTTCGGCTCGCTTGCCATGACCGGGCGCGGGCACGGCACCGACCGCGTGCTGCGCGAGGTGCTGGGCGCGGACACCGAGATCGTTTTCGACACGAAAAAAATCGACCTCGCGCACCCGAATCAGCTCGACCTCTACGCCGTGGACGGCGACCGCGCGGACAAGCTGTTCACCGCGCTTTCGGTGGGCGGCGGCAGTGTGGTGATCGACGGCGTGCCGCTGGCGGAGGGGGACGAGGTCTACCCGGAACGGAATTTTGACGAAATCAAGGCATTCATCGAGGCAAACCACATGACTCTGCCGGACTATGTGCGGCACTACGAGCCGGACATTGACGGCCATCTGCGCGCCGTTTGGGCGGCGATGTGTGCCTGTGTGGAGCGCGGCTTGACAAAGAGCGGCGTGCTGCCCGGCGGGCTGGCGCTCTCGCGCAAGGCGCAGACGCTCTACCACGAGAACACAAAGTTTGAGCCTGCGCTGATGCACGAAAACCGCCGTGTCTCCGCCTATGCGCTGGCGGCTGCCGAAGAGAACGCGGCAAACGGCGTGGTGGTGACCGCGCCGACCTGCGGTGCCTCCGGCATTGTGCCCGCCGTGCTCTACTACATGCAGACCGACTGCGGCGTGAGCGAACGCGAGATTCTGGACGCACTTGCCGTGGCGGGCGTCATCGGCAATGTGGTCAAGCAGAACGCCTCCATCAGCGGCGCGGAATGCGGCTGTCAGGCGGAGGTGGGTGTTGCCTGCTCGATGGCGGCGGCGGCGCTGGCGAAAATCTACGAGCTCGGCGCGGATGTGATTGAATGCTCGGCGGAAATCGCGCTGGAGCACAACCTGGGGCTGACCTGCGACCCGGTGCTGGGGCTTGTGCAGATTCCCTGCATCGAGCGCAACGCGATGGCAAGCACCGAGACCTTCAACGCCGTCATGCTGGCAAAGTCGCTGGAAAGCAAGCACAAGGTTTCGTTTGACCAGATCGTCAAAGTCATGTACGAGACCGGCCGGGACATGAATTCCGGCTATCGCGAGACCTCTACCGGCGGGCTTGCGAAGGTGTATGGGAATGAGATAGAATAGAAAGAAACGGGGGAAACTTTTGTGTACAAAAGTTTCCCCCGTACCCCTTTCAAAAAACTTTGAAAAGGGGGTATGCTCAATTTCATCGCAGAGCAAATCTTTTCTTTGTAGGGGCGACCATCGGTCGCCCGCCTTTGCTTTGATGAGAGCGGGCGATTCGGCAGTCGCCCCTACAGATTTGTGCGGATTTTATGCAAACCGGCGTGCCCCCTACAAAGCAGGTGCGTGATTTGGCTCCCCTGTGCAAGGGGTGAGCTGCACGAGACGCGATGCGTCTCGCGGAGTTTTTCTTCGTCGGCTGAACACCGACGATTTCGCAAGCGAAAACGAAAAACATCCTGGCGGCGCCTGAGGGGTTGTTCCGTTGCCATGTAACAATCCCTCCGTCATGCGGAGAGAGAGATAACGCAAGGCGCAAGCGGGCGACCGATGGTCGCCCCTACGGTAAAAAGGCATGCCGTGTGCAGATTTCCCGCAGACCTTGTGTCTTCCCCAGTGGGAAAAGTCAGATCAAAAAAAGCCACCCTTTCGGGTGGCTTTTTGATGGACTTAGCTTATTTCGACGCGATGTACTTCAGCTGCCACAGAACATTGGCAAGGCTGACATTCTTATCGCCGTTCAGAATATCCGCAAGCAGCAGGAGCGCATCCGCGAGGGTAATCTCGCCGTCGCCGTTCATGTCGCCGTAAGAGGTGACCGTGACCGACGTACTGCTGTCGCCGATGCATGTGCCGCTTACATAGCCGGAAACCTGGTAGGTCTTCGTCGTGCCGACGACATAGGCGGTATCGACAAACTCTGCCGTCTCACTGTAGCCGACGAGGTTGCCGTCGCCGTCCGTGATGCGGTACTTCAGTGCATTGCCCTCGGCATCTGCGTCATAGGAAAGAACCGCGCCGGCCATGCTGAGTTCTGCCTTGACGCCCGTGACCTTGGCGGGGCGGATATTGGCGCCGCTGCTCTGCGTGAGCGTTGCGTTCGGCGCGGAATTTTCAAGATAGGTCGTCGCCTTCATGCTGCCGGGATAGATGTGCTCCCAGGTGCCGCCCTTCACCGTCAGGCTGTATGCCTTGTCGGTGGTCAGCATGGAGTCGGGGCGATTTACGGTGTTGAAGTGGACATAAGCGGGCGTCACGCTCGCCTTGCCGTACTGCCAGTAGCCGCCGACGAGCACGGGGAACTTCGCATTGTTCGGGCGGGATGCGCAGCTGACGTTCTCGCCGATGACGACATTGTTCTGCCCGCACTCAATGACGGAGTAGCCGTTTGCCAGATTGCCGGTGATGCGCGGGCGCAGCTCGAGGTTTTCAAGATAGGTGTCCGACGAGATCGACCAGAACTTGAACTCGACGGGAACCGCCGAGAACGCGCCGCGAATCATCACGGGGCCGTTCACCTTCGGGGAAACATAGCATGCATCCATCGTGGTGATGCCGTATTCCGCCGCCGATGCGCTCGCCATATCGTACATTTCAAGCAGGACGATCGTGCCGCCGTTCGGAATCGAGGCATATGCCTTATCCAGCGTGCGGAACGGAGAGAGCTTTGTGCCGGCGTTGGTGTCAAGACCGCCCTTCATCGAGACATAGACGGTGGGCAGGTTGACCAGCGCCGCAAAGTTGTCGTCCAGCTCAATCGAGCGGGTTGCGGATGCGCCGGTGGGTGCGACGGACGCACTGACCGTAGGGTGACCGACATTGTTCCGGTCGCCTGCGCGCAGATTGCCGTTTTCGTCAAACCACGCCTCATCGATGCAGACGCGGCGAACCTCGACATAGAGGTCCGTATCCTTCGCACTCGGGTTCTGCTCCAGGATGAGCGGGGACTTCTTGCCCGAGCGGTGCGCGTGGTACACGATCATCAGTCTGCCGTCCGGCATCCTCACAAAGCAGTGATGCGCCGTGCCGTAGAGATTGTTGTCGGGGTCGCTGCGGCTCGGGTCGGCGGTGATCAGCACCGTGCCCTGCTTCGTAAAGGTGCCGAGCGGGCTCGACGAGGTCGCATCGCAGACCGAATAGCTGGGCGAACCGTAGCCGTACTTGGAGTAGGTCAGGTGATAGGTGCCGCCGTTCTTGATCATTTCGGGACCTTCGTTGACATTCCATTCGCCCGCGCCCCACTGAATCAGCAGTTTCGGCGCCGAGACGAAGGAGCAGGTCGCAAGGTCAAATTCGCCGCCCCAGATGTTGTTGCCGCCGGAGGTGGTGTAGCCGTTGTAGTTCCACGCTTCGCAGGAGACGAAGTAGAGATACATCTTGCCGTCGTCGTCGCGGAAGAAGTGACCGTCGATCGCCTTGGCTTCAAAGAGGGGACCGGTCTTGTCCTTGAAGGGGCCGAGCGGGCTGTCTGCGGTGGCAATACCGATGTGCTCCTGCGCGGTGTACACCATGTAATAGGTGTCGCCGTCCCGGATGACCTCGGGCGCCCACAGACCTGCATAGGTACCCGGGGTAACGAGATTGACATCCTCGTCGCGCAGCACATAGCCGGCAGCGTGCCAGTTGACAAGGTCGGTGGAGGTGTAGGCGATGTAGCCGTTGGAGCCGTCGTTGGTCGCATAGAGGTAGTATGTTCCCTCATCGTACAGAACGAACGGGTCTGCGCCGTTGGCAACCGGGTTTGTGAATGCGGTGTCATAGGTGTAGGTCACTGCCGCAGCAGAAACCACAAAGAGCACGCACAAAACCGCTGCCAGCAGCACTGCAAAAAGATGCTTTTTCATATGGTTTTCCTTTCAGAATATTTTTTGGCACATATATTTTAACAAATTGCACGATGGAAGTCAAGAAAAATACTGCATTTTTACCAAAAGCGTACATACAAAATCATTTTGCGGATTTGTGCAATTTTTATACCAAAAGAGCCGCCCGAAGGCGGCTCTGGAATGGGAAAACAGGGGTTGTTCGATTGTATAATAGGCGCCCTCTGACGAGGGAGCTGTCGCCGAACGGCGACTGATGAGGGATTGAAGAAAGCAAAGCATCGCGCTATGCTGTGCCTGCTGCCTGCATGCCCTCATCCGTCGGCTTCGCCGCCACCTTCCCCACCGGGGAAGGCTTGGTTAGATTGCACACGATTCGGCTCCCCTGTGTAAGGGGAGCTGTCAACGGAGTTGACTGAGGGGTTGTTCCTTGCTTTTTCAATCTTTTTTGCTTTGTAACAATCCCTCCGTCGGCTCCGCCCAGGATGTTTTTCGGTTTCGCTCGCGAAATCGTCGGTGTTCAGCCGACGAAGAAAAACTCCGCGAGACGCATCGCGTCTCGTACACCTCCCTTTACTGGGGGGAGGCTCAGATAGATTGCGTTTGGTTTGCCCAGCATTATTCCTTCGTCAAACGCTCGAGCATGGCGGCAAAGCCGTCCTCGCTGACCGGCGCGCCGCCGCGGCGTGCGGCATCGGCGCAGAGGAGCGCATCGTGCAACGTCAGCTTGCCGTCGCCGTCGGCATCGCTCGTCACGCTGACCTTGGCAGCGTCGCCGATGCAGGCGCCGTTTGCATAGCCCGCAACCGTGTAGGTTTTGCTGTCGCCGAAGCGGAATGCAGCGTCGGTGAATGTCGTCGTCTCACTGTAGCCGACGAGATTGCCCTCACCGTCCGTGATGCGGTACTTTGCCGCATCGGACGCCGCCGCATAGCGCAGCACCGCGCCCTCGCCCGTCACTGCCGCCACAAGGTCGCCGACCTTGCCGGGGCGCAGCGTGACGCCGTTCTCGACGCGGAGCACCGCATTCTTTGCCGCGTCGGCATCCGCCACGGTATCCCGCATGCTGCCCGCCGTGATGACCTCCCAGGTGCCGCCCTTCACCGTCAGGGTGTATGCCTTGTCGGTCGAGAGCATGGCATCCGGACGCTTGTCCGCCGTGTAGAAGCTGTAGGGCGCGCTCTTCGATGCGCCGCTGTACTGCCAGTAGCCGCCGACGAGCACGGGGAACTGCCCGCTGTTCGGGCGGGAAACGCAGCTGACGCCCGCGCCGATGGTGACATTGTTCTGCCCGCACTCAATAATTGAGTATCCGCCCGCCAGCGTGCCGGTGAGACGCGGGCGCAGTTCGAGGTTTTCAAGATAGGTATCCGACGAAATCGACCAGAACTTGAACAGCACCGGCACGGACGAATACGCGCCGCGAATCAGCACGGGGCCGTCCAATTTGGGCGAAACATAGACCGCATTGTCGGTGGCGAGGCCGTATTTCTTCGCCGTGGTGCTCTGCATGTCGTAGCGCTCGAGCAGCACGATCGTGCCGCCCCCCGGGAGCGCCGCATAAGCCTTGTCCAGCGTGCGGAAGGGCGATGCCGCCGAGCCGTCGTTGGTGTCAAGTCCTGCATACATCGCGACATAAACAGTGGGCAGCGCAGCAAGTGCCGCAAAGTTGTCGTCCAGTTCGATTTCGCGGGTCGCGGATGCGCCGAACGGCGTCTTGTCCGCGCGCACGGTCGGGTGTCCGACATTGTTCACATCGCCCATGCACAGGTTGCCGTCCGCGTCAAACCAGACACGGTCTACGCAGACACGGCGGTCGGTGACATACAACTCGTGATTGGTCTTGCCCTGCTCCGCCATCAGCGGCGAGGGCGCGCCCGAGCGGTGCGCATGATACACAACCGCAAGCCCGCCGTCCGGCGCCTCGACAAAGCCGTGATGCCCGACACCGTACAGGTTGTTCTGCGGGTCGGTGCGGTCTGGATCGGCGGTGATCAGCACCGTACCCTTCTTTTCAAACGGGCCGAAGGGGCTCTTGGAGGTGGCACAGCCGACCGCATAAACCGGGCTGCCGTAACCGGGCGAGGAATAGGTGAGGTAATAAGTATCGCCGTGCTTCACGACCTCGGGCCCCTCTGCGTCGATACCGACTGCGGTGCCGTTTTTCACATCCTCCGCGGTCAGAAGCATCTTGACATCGCCGACAAACTTACAGCTTTCAAGGTCAAATTCACCGACCCAAACATTCTGATAGCTTGTCGCGGTGTAGCCGTTGTGCGTCCAGCCCTGAATAGAGACAAAGTACAGATAGACCTTGCCGTCATCGTCGCGGAAGAAATGACCGTCAATGATCTTACCGTCCGAAAAAAGCGAACCGCTCTTGTCGAGGAAGGGGCCGAGCGGGCTGTCGGCGGTGGCAATGCCGATGCGCTCCTTCGAGGTGTAAACCATGTAATAGGTGTCGCCCTCGCGGATGACCTCGGGCGCCCAGAAGCTGCCCTGCGCATCGCCGTTTTTCTTCATGGCATAGCCGCGCGCCTGCCAGTTGACAAGGTCGGTGGAGGTGTAGACGATGTAGCCGTTGGCGCCGTCGTTTGTCGAATAGAGATAGTAGACGCCATCATTGAGGAGAACAAACGGGTCCGCGCCCTCGGCAACCGGGTTTGTGAACAAATCGGTCGTCTTCAGCGTCGCCGCCGATGCGGCAGCCGTGCAGACTGCGCCGAGCAGGACGCCGCAAAGCAATGCAAAGATTCGTTTTTTCATGTCGTTTCCTTTCGTGCGGCAGCCGCGCCGCAGATATGGTGATACAATTTCAGTTTAACGGCTGCCGCCGCACAAGTCAAGGGAAATGCGAAAAATGTTTGTTTTTTTCTACGGTTACGTGCAAATGCACGGCAAAAATGATAACAGGCTTCCCTTGGGGGAAGCCTTTTTCAAAGTCCTTTGAGGGGGCAAGGGGGAACTTTCGTACAAGAAAGTTCCCCCAATCCATATTCATTCTATCCCTCTCACCCCAGCACATCGCCGAGGAAGCGGATCGCGTCGGCAAGCCAGGCGTGCACCGGCTTGAGTTTTGCCGGCAGCGGGTTTGCCGCCGTCTCGTCGTCCGCCGTGGAAAGCCCGTGCCAGCCGAACGGATAGACATGCAGCTCAAACGGCACGCCGTGCGCCGCAAGCGCCTCTGCATAGCGCAGACTGTTGGCAACCGGCACGGTCTTGTCCGCCGCCGTGTGCCACAGGAAGGTCGGCGGCGTGTCGTCCCGCACGAGGCGGTCGCAGGAGAACTGCGCCTCCTCCGCCTCTGTCAGCGGATAGTGCCCGCACAGGTGTTCAAAGCTGCCCGCATGGGCAAGCCCCGCCGCCGCCGAAATGACCGGGTAGCCGAGCAGCACCGCATTCACATTGCGGCTCTCCGGGAAGTGCGCGCGCACCGCCGCACAGTCAAACGCCGTCGCATAATGCGCGGCGAGATGCGCACCTGCCGAAAAGCCGAGCAGCGAAAGTTTTTCCGCATCGCAGTTCCAGGCATCGGCGCGCGCCCGAATCAGGTCCAGCGCCGCCGCGACCTCGCAGATCTGCGCCGGAAAACGGTGCACATCCACCGAATAGTGCAGCACAAACACATTGTAGCCCGCGGCAAGAAAGTGCGCCGCCACCGGCTCGCCCTCCCGCTCGCTGACAAACTGATAGCCGCCGCCCGGGCAAATCAGCAGCGTCCGCCGCTTTTGCCCCTCGCGGTGCATCTCGGGCATGTTGTACGGCAGGAAGCAGTCCAGCACCGCGTCCCGCCCGTCCGCCCCGAGAAACGGGTAAATCTCCTTCAAATGCAGCGTTTCACACCTCATTTTGTACCTCTTGTATCTCCGCGCCATGCGTTTTTTTCTATTGTAGCACATTCGTGCGCCGTGTGCATGCCTTTTTTTCACATTTCAGAAAAAGCGCAGGGAAAACACACATTTTGCAGGGTGAAATGAAAAAACCGCAGATGCGGCTCTGCGGCGATGGAAATGCGGGCGACCGATGGTCGCCCCTACGGTGGTATTTTCGGCTCCCCTGTGCAAGGGGAGCTGGCGCGCGAGCGCCTGAGGGGTTGTTTTTTACCCATGTAACAATCCCTCCGTCATGCTCCGCATGACACCTCCCTTTACACAAGGGAGGCAAAAGCGGGCGGCCGATGGTCGCCCCTACGAGTGTATTTTCGGCTCCCCTGTGCAAGGGGAGCTGGCGCGCGAGCGCCTGAGGGGTTGTTTTTTACCCATGTAACAATCC
>CAKSLU010000003.1 GCA_934474225.1 uncultured Eubacteriales bacterium
AAGCTGTAGCGGTAGTTGAGCCAGTTGGGCGCCTGCATGCCGTGCCAGAACTTGTCCACGGCGTCGATGGAGAACGAGAGCACAAAAATGCCGATAAGCGCGCCGGTGCCGACCTTTTCCCGCAGGGAAACCTTCTTCGCAATGAAGAAGAGCGGCACGAAGATGAGCGTGAGCATGCCGCAGTAGAGAATCGGCAGCCCCTCGGGGCGCACGGTGTCGTAGGAATTGAGGAACAGCTTTGCCGCAAGGTCAAGGAGGTCAAACCGCGGCTTGTAGCCGTAGGTCGGGTTTGAGAAGGTCGTCTTGCCGAAGCCGAGCGAATAGTAGGTGGGCAGAATGATGCAGGCGGCAAGCCCCACGGCAATGGCGGAGAACAGCCCCATGCGGACAAGCGAACGCAGGAAGTGCTTCTTCTCGCCGAGCGGGTTTGTATCGATGCAGAAGTAGGCGTAGAAGAAGTAGATGAAGCAGAAAATGCACATCATGTAGCCGATGTAGAAGTTGGAGAAGATGGCAAGCCCCAGCGAGAGCGTGAACAGCTTGTATTTCTTCTCCGAAATCAGCTTTTCGATGCCGAGCGCAACCAGCGGCAGCAGCGCCATGCAGTCGATCCACATGGTGTTGTGCTGATAAATCATGCCGTAGCCCGAGAGCGCGTAGAGCGCGCCGAAGATGATGCGCGCGGGTTTTGTGCCGATGCCGTGCGCCTCGAGATAATACGCAAGCGAGAGCGAGCACAGCCCGCATTTGAGCGTGAAAATCACCAGCAGCGCATCGAGGATGTTGTCTGCCGGGAAGAGCGCAACGAGGAAGGACAGCGGGCTTGCGAGGTAGTAGGCGAATATGCCGAGAAACTCGCCGCCCATCGCGCGGGAGAATGAGTAGAAGAGGCTGGCGTCGCCGTGCAGCACGCGGCGAAGCGCGCCGAAGAAGTAGACATACTGCGCGTTGAGGTCGAGCACCAGCACCGATTCGCCGCCGAACGGGTAGACGCCGAAGGCGAAATATGCCGCCAGCAGCACCAGCGCCGGGCAGAGAAACGCCACGGCGAGGTAGGCGTGCGGACGCTTTTTCTTGATTTTTTTCGTCGGTGCGGCAGGCGCCGCATCGACGGTGGAAAGTTCTTTATCCATGGTTTCAGTCCTTTTTTTCTTGATTGTCCGGCGGCAGAATCCGTTTGACCGCCTTTTCCAGCTTGACGCGCGGCAGCGTCAGGTCGCGTCCGCAGCCCGTGCAGACCACGCGCATATCGCTCCCCACGCGCAAAACGCGCATCACGCGCGCGCCGCAGGGGTGCGGTTTTTTCATTTCCAGAAGATTGCCGAGGGCAAAATGCAGAATTTCCATGCGATGCCTCCTGTGGCATATTCCCTAAAATTATACCACAACTTCAGCCCGGTGTAAACAAGGATTTAGATTTTATTAAATAACGAAGAAATGCTTTGACTATCGGGCAAAACTATGCTATAATAATAAACTGAATATCAATGCGCTGTGAGAGGAGCAAACGATGCGGATTCTCGGGATTGACCCCGGCTATGCCATTGTCGGCTGGGGCGTTATCGACTACGAAAACAGCCGGTTCCGTGTTGTGGACTACGGCTCGGTGCAGACGAAGGCGGGTACCGACACGGTGGAGCGGCTGGAGAAGGTCTACGAGGGTATCAACACCATCATCGAGCGGTATCGGCCTGAGCATATGGCGATTGAGGAGCTGTTCTTCAACACCAATGCGACAACGGCTATCGTTGTGGCGGAGGCGCGCGGCGTCACGCTGCTTGCCGCAAAGCAGCACGGGCTGCAAATCGGCGAGTACACGCCGCTGCAGGTCAAGCAGGCGGTCGTCGGCTACGGCAGGGCGGAGAAGGAACAGGTCATCCGCATGGTCACCACCGTGCTCGGGCTCCGAAAGCCGCCGAAACCGGACGACACGGCGGACGCGCTTGCCATCGCCATCTGTCACGGGCATTCGGCATCTTCGCGCATCAGCGCGTATTACAATCACTGACGGAAAGAATCAAAACTATGTTTGTAAGCGACAACTGGAAAGACTATGAACTCATCGACGCCTCCGACGGCGAGCGGCTGGAGCGCTGGGGCAAATATATCCTCATCCGCCCCGACCCGCAGGTCATCTGGCACGGCGCAAAGGCATCGCCGCTGTGGAAACGCGCGGACGCCTCCTATAAGCGCTCGTCGAAGGGCGGCGGTGCGTGGCAGGAGAGCCGTGTGCCCGAGAGCTGGACGATAGGCTATCGGAATCTGACCTTCCTTATCAAGCCCATGGGCTTCAAGCACACCGGCATTTTCCCGGAGCAGGCGGCAAACTGGGATTGGATTACCGAAAAGATTCAGAGCGTAAACCGCCCCGTAAAGGTGCTGAACCTCTTTGCCTATACCGGCGGCGCAACCGTCGCGGCAGCCGCCGCAGGCGCTGCAGTCTGCCATGTGGACGCGGCGCGCGGCATGGTCGCACAGGCGAAGGAGAACGCACGGCTGTCGGGGCTTTGTGACGCGCCGATTCGCTATATCGTGGACGACTGCAAGAAATTCGTTGAGCGCGAGATTCGCCGCGGCAACACCTACGACGGCATCATTATGGACCCGCCGTCTTACGGCAGAGGACCGTCGGGCGAGGTCTGGAAGATTGAAGAATGCGTAGACGAATTTGTCACGCTGGCGGCAAAGCTGCTGTCGGACAAACCGCTCTTCTTCCTCATCAATTCGTATACGACCGGGCTTTCCCCGCTTGCCATGCAGTACATTGCGGACTTGCGCATCCGCCCGACGCACGGCGGGCACGGCATAGCGGCTGAGACCGTCCTGCCGGTCAGCACGGCGGGCACATTCTTGCCCGCGGGCGCCGGCATGCGCTATTCGTTCGACTGAAAAACGAGAAAAGGATTTTACCATGGCAGAGCCTTTTATCATTGCAGAAAATTTATCCTACACCTATGAAAACGGCGATGGCGGCGGTACGGCGGCGCTTTCCGGTGTGTCCTTCACGATTGGGCGCGGCGAATATGTTGCCGTGCTCGGGCACAACGGCTCTGGCAAATCCACGCTTGCCAAGCTGATGAACGGCATTCTCATCCCCACGGGCGGCAGACTGACGGTCTGCGGCACGGAGATGAAGGCAGGCATGCGCGACGAAGAGATTTTCGATGTGCGCCGCCGCGTCGGCATGGTGTTTCAGAACCCCGACAACCAGCTTGTCGCCACCATTGTGGAGGAGGATGTCGCGTTCGGCCCCGAGAACCTCGGCGTGCCGCGCGAGGAGATTCGCCGCCGCGTGGACGATGCGCTCCGCACCGTCGGGATGTACGAATATAAAGACAGCCAGCCGCACCGCCTCTCGGGTGGGCAGAAGCAGCGCGTCGCCATCGCCGGTGTCATCGCCATGATGCCGGAATGCATCGTGTTTGACGAGTCGACCGCGATG
This sequence comes from uncultured Eubacteriales bacterium, assembly GCA_934474225.1. Lineage (GTDB taxonomy): Bacteria > Bacillota > Clostridia > Oscillospirales > CAG-272 > UMGS902. The sequence goes on from CAKSLU010000003.1 coordinate 3,443, forward strand.
CTCGACCCGCGCGGGCGCGCCGAGGTCATGCAGACCATCGCACGGCTGAACCGTGACTGCGGCATGACCGTGCTGCACATTACGCATTATATGGACGAGGCGGTGAAGGCCGACCGCGTCATGGTCATAAACGACGGCAAGCTGTTTGCCGACGGTACGCCGAAGGAGGTCTTCCGCGACGTCGCGGCGCTCCGCCGCGTCGGGCTGGATGTCCCGCAGGGGCGCGAATTGCTCTATGCGCTCGCGCAGCGCGGCATTGCCTTTGCCGACACGCCTATCGACAACGAGGGGTGCGCGGCGCTCATTCTGGAAAGGTTTCAAAACAGGGTTCAATGACGATATTAGAGCTTTCGGATGTGTGTTACACATACGATGCGGGGACGCCGATGGAACACGAGGCGCTCTCGCACATTCATCTGAAAATTGAAAAGGGAAGCATGACGGGGCTTATCGGGCACACCGGCTGCGGCAAATCCACGCTGCTCCGGATGCTGAACGGTCTCACAAAGCCGGACAGCGGGAAGATTCTGCTCGACGGGCAGGACATCTGGGAGGACCCGAAGAAGATTTCCGCCGTGCGCTTCCGCGTGGGGCTGGTCATGCAGTACCCGGAGTATCAGCTCTTTGACGAGACGGTCGCCTCCGATATTGCCTACGGACCGCGCAACATGGGGCTCTCCACGGAGGAGATCGCCGCGCGCGTCAAAGAGGCTGCCACTTTTGCGGGGCTTGCGGACGAGCTGCTGGAAAAGTCGCCGTTTGAGCTGTCCGGCGGGCAGAAACGCCGCGTCGCGATTGCGGGCGTGATGGCGATGCGCCCCGAGATTCTTGTGCTGGATGAACCTGCCGCCGGGCTTGACCCGATGGGCAGGGAGGAGATTTTTGCGGGACTTGCCCGCTATCGTGCCGAGAGCGGCGCCACCGTCGTGGTCGTCAGCCACAGCATGGAGGATATGGCGCGCTACTGCGACCGCCTCGTCGTGATGAACGACGGCACTATCCTGCTTCGCGGCACGCAGAGTGAGGTCTTCGGCAAAGCGGACGAACTGCAAAGCATCGGGCTCGGCGTGCCCGATATTACAAAGCTTTGCGCGCGGCTGCGCGCGGGCGGTATGCCGCTCCCCGCGGATATCTATACCGTGGAAGCAGCGGTGGCGGCGATAGCGCCCCTGCTCGGAGGTGATGCCCATGCTGAATGACATCACGATAGGGCAGTACTTCCCGGGGCAGTCGCTCCTGCATCGCGCAGACCCGCGCACCAAACTGCTGTTTGCCGTTTTCTATGTCGTGGTGCTGTTCTTCTGCAAGAGCGCTGCGAGTTTCGCCTTCGCGCTCCTCTACACGGTGCTGCTGATTGCCCTGTCCGGACTGCCGCTGCGAACAGTTGCGCGCGCGGTCAAACCGCTGCTCTTTGTTATTCTGTTCACGGCGGTCATCAACCTGTTCTGGACGACGGGGGAAACGCCGCTTGTCGAATGGGGCTTCATCCGGATTTACCGTGAGGGCGTGATCTTTGCCGCCTTCATGGCGGTGCGCATCGTGCTGCTCGTGGTCGGCATGAGCGTGATTTTAAGCTATACCACAACGCCTATCGCCATGACCGACGGCATCGAGGCGCTGTTTGCTCCGCTTGCAAAAATCGGACTGCCCGTGCATGACTTTGCCATGATGATGACCATCGCCATGCGCTTCATCCCGACGCTTGTGGAGGAGACCGACAAAATCATGGACGCGCAGAAGGCGCGCGGCGCGGACTTCGAGAGCGGCGGGCTTGTGAAAAAGGCCAAAGCGCTCATCCCGATTCTGGTGCCGCTGTTTGTCTCGGCGTTCAAGCGCGCCGACGACCTTGCCATCGCCATGGAGTGCCGCTGCTATCGCGGCGGAGAGGGCAGAACCAAGCTGAAGGTGCTGAAGTTCGGCGCGCCGGACGCACTCTGCGCCGGCTTTGCCGCCGTTTTCCTCTGCGGCATTCTGCTCTGCAACATTTTTCTGCCGTATATCACCATCTGAGGTGCGAAGATGAAACTGCTGCTCAGACTGAAATTTCTCGGCACGGATTTCTGCGGCTGGCAGTACCAGCCGAATGCCCGCACCGTGCAGGGCACATTGACCGCCGCGGCGCGCGAAGTTTTCGGCGTTGACTGCCGCATCACCGGATGCAGCCGCACCGACAGCGGCGTACACGCGAATGATTTCGCCGCCACGCTGGAGCTGCCTTTGGCAGACTGCCCGATTCCGTGCGCGCGGATTCCGGCGGCGTTTGCCATGCGGCTGCCCCACGATGTCTCCGTCACGGCGGCAGCGCCGGTGGCGGACGATTTTCACCCGCGCTACACCGTCCTCACCAAGGAGTATGTCTATCAGATCCTTGTTTCTCCCGTGCCCGACCCGTTTTTGTACGGCAGGGTGTGGCACTATCCGAAGAAACTGCTGCCCGACGCCGCAGAGCGTATGGACGCCGCTGCGGCGGCACTCGTCGGCAGGCATGACTTTGCCTCCTTTATGGCGGCAGGCTCCAAAATCACGGACACGGTGCGCACGGTGAGCGCCTGCCGCGTACAGCGCACGGGTGACCTTATCACGATTACCATCGCCGCCGACGGCTTTCTCTACAACATGGTGCGCATCATCGCGGGGACGCTGCTGCTCGCAGGCGCGGGCAAGCTGGACGCCGCCGGGATGCAGCGCATCCTTGAGGCAAAGAACCGCGCCGCCGCCGGCGCAACGGCGCCGCCCGAGGGGCTTTATCTAAACCGGGTGACCTATTACGAATGAAAAGGAGGTGCGGCGCATGCGCGACGCGGAGAAGATTCCCTCGCACGAACCGACGGACGGCGGGGCGGAACCCAGCGAAAATCCCTATTACGCGCGCATCAGCGCGCGCCTGCGGCGGGCAAAATACCTTTGCGTGCTGCTCACGGTAGCGGCGGCGCTCCTCTTCCTCTTTGCCTATCGCACCAACATCACCTATGAAAACCTGCGCTACCTCTTACGCGATGTCGATGAGGCGGGTAATGCGGGGCGCGCGGCGGACAGCTTTGCCTACACCGCCGCCGACACAAACTTTCTTCTGCCGTTCCGCGGCGACCTCGCCGTCTGCTCGTCCTCCGGCGTCACGCTGTACCGCGCGGCGGGTGGACGCACCTTTGAGGACAGCCTGCGTTTTGAAGCGCCGGTTGCCGAGGCGTCGAACAAATATATGGTCGTCTACGACATCGGCGGCACATCCTATGCGCTCTACAATTCCATCAGCCGCGTCTTCGACGGGAAAACCGACAGCCCCATATTCGACTGCGCCGTTGCGGACGGCGGCAGCAGCGCCGTGCTGACCCGCGCGGCGACCGGCGGCTTCCTTATCCGCACCTACAGCAAAAACTTTGATTTGACCGGCGAGGTCACGCGCAGCGGCTATGTCAGCGACATCGGCTATCTCGACGACGGCAGGCTGTATATCTGCGAGAGCAGCGTGTCCGGCGCGTCACTCATCACAACGCTTTCGCTCTATACGCCCGGGCGCGATTCGCTTGACTGCACCGTCACGGCGGGCGGTTTTGCCTACCGCTGCGGCAGCCTCGGCGACGGCTTTTACCTGCTGACATCGTCAACGCTGACCTTTTTTGACAAAACCGGCGAAAAAACCTTTTCCACTTCGTTTGGTACATCGGAGATTCTGCTTGCCGACGGCACAGCGGACGGCGTCGCGGTCTATGTGGACGAGAATGTCTCGGGCGCGGACTGCGCGGTCTATGCCTTCTTCGCTGACGGCACGAGCCTGTCCTCGCCCGCACCGCGCGGTGCGCGCAGCCTGCTCCTCGTCGGGCACAGAGCCTGCCTGCTCTCCGAGGAGAGCCTCGCCGTCTATGACGGCAGCACCGTGCAGCAGATGGTGACCGCCTCCGGCGGGCGGCAGCTGCTGCGGCTCGGCAGTGCGGTGCTGGTCTGCTATGACGACCGCGCCGAGCGCATCTCTCTGCATTGACTTGTAAAGGAGTGACTTCATGTCTATCGCGATTGATTTGATTCTTGCGCTGATTATGCTTTCGATTGTCTGCACGGCGGTGCGCCGCGGCTTTATCGTCTCGGTGTTCAAACTGCTGTCCGCCGTGGCGGCGGTCATTGTTGCCATGCTGTTTTACAAGCAGCTCGGCAGCTTCTTCTATGACAGCTTTGTCTACGATAAAGTCTTTGCGTCGATTGCCGACTGGCTGCAAAAACTGGCGCAGAACGCCGACGGCAGCTTTGACCTCGGCGCGGCGGTCGCCGGACTGCCCGAGGGGCTGAAAACCCTCGCCGCGGCGGCAGGACTGGATCTGTCTTCGCTGGACGCCGCCTACGCAGGGCTCGGCGCCGCCACCGAGAGCGCGGCAAACTCATTTTGCGAGACCCTTGCCACTGCATTCTCGCGCCTGCTTGCCAACATCCTCGCCTTTGCGGCGCTGTTCTTCGGCATGCTGATCGTCCTGTCGCTGGTCTGCCTGCTGCTCGACGCACTCTGCAAGCTGCCGCTGCTCAAAGGGACCAACCGCCTGCTCGGCTTTGCTCTCGGCGTGTGTGAGGCACTGCTCGTCGGCGTGGTCATCACGGCAATCGCCTCGGCGCTGCTCGGCGCTTACGGCGGGCTGCATCCCGACTTTGCCGATGCCGACGCCATAGACCGCACCTATCTTGCCAAACTGCTCACGCGCTTCATCCCGCGCTGATTTCGCATTTTCATCTCTGTAACGACTTACTTTCCGGAGGAACCACCCATGCAGAAAAGATATATTCCCAATCTGCTGTCCGTCGTGCGGATGTGCCTTGTACCGCTGTTTGCGTACATCTTCTTTCTGGACTATCCGCAGAATGTTGCCGCTGCCGTGCTGATTTTCTTTCTCGCGGGCGCAACCGATGTGCTGGACGGCTGGCTGGCAAGGCGCAACGGCTGGGTCAGCAACCTCGGCAAGGTGCTGGACCCGCTTGCCGACAAACTGATGCAGTGCACGGTGCTGATTTGCTTCTATATCAAGGAAATCATCCCTGTCTGGCTGATGCTGCTCTATGTCGGCAAGGAACTGCTCGTGCTGGCGGGGTCGCTCTTTGTGTTCCGCCGCAAGAAAGTGGTCGTCAAGAGCAATTTCTTCGGCAAGCTGGCGGTCTGCGTGTTCTACGCCTCCATCGGCGTGCTGATTCTGCTGCATCAATTTGCCGATGCTGAAACGGCAGCCGCCGCGACGCCGGTGATCTGCGTCGTCATGCTGTGCTTTGCGCTGCTGGCGCTGGTGCAGTACTTCCGCCTGTATATCCGGGCGAAAAGTGAAAATTCCAACCCCCAACCCCAAGAAGTGAGGTAAAACCGAAACATGGAAATGTGTGCAAGATGCCACAAGCGTGTGGCAGTTGTGTTTATCACGAGACTGGAAAACGGCGAGACCAAGAACGAGGGTATTTGCCTCAAATGCGCCCGCGAGCTTGGCATCAAGCCGATTGACGATATCTTAAAGAAAATGGGCATCACCAACGAGGAGTTCGACCAGATGGCGGACAGCGCCGAGGACTTCATGCAGGGCATGGTGCCGAGTGAGGACGGCGACGGCGAGAACCCGGAGGACGGTGGCGCGCCCGCCGTGGACTTCGGCAAGCTGATGCGCGAGAGCGGGCTTGGCGGGCAGGCTGCAGGGCAAAACGCCGGGCAGAATGCCGGCGCGGCGCAGAAAGCGCCCGACGGCAAGGCTGTGAAGCGGAAATTCCTCGACGCCTACTGCACCAGCCTCACCGGCAAGGCGCGCCGCGGCGAGCTGGATACCATCATCGGACGCGAGCGGGAACTTGCGCGCGTCATTCAGATTCTCTGCCGCAGGCAGAAGAACAATCCCTGCCTCATCGGCGAACCCGGCGTCGGCAAAACGGCGATTGCCGAGGCGCTCGCGCAGAAAATTGCTGCGGGTGATGTGCCCTACCGCTTAAAGGGCAGCGAGGTCTACCTCGTTGACCTCACCGCGCTGGTCGCAGGCACGCAGTTCCGCGGGCAGTTTGAGTCCCGCATCCTCGGACTGATTCGCGAGGTCAAGGAGGCGGGCAACATCATCCTTGTCATCGACGAGGTGCACAACATCGTCGGCGCGGGCGACGCCGAGGGCAGCATGAACGCGGCAAACATTCTGAAGCCCGCGCTGTCCCGCGGCGAGATTCAGGTCATCGGCGCAACCACGCTCAACGAATACCGCAAGTATGTCGAGAAGGACAGCGCGCTCGAGCGCCGCTTCCAGCCGGTCATGGTGAATGAGCCGTCGGTCGCCGACAGTATCAAAATGCTTGAGGGCATCAAGCATTATTACGAGAACTTCCACAATATCCGCATCCCGGATTCGATTTTGTCCCTGGCGGTCACCCTGTCTGAGCGGTATATCACCGACCGCTATCTGCCCGACAAGGCAATCGACCTGCTCGACGAGGCTGCCTCCTACCGCGCGCTGTCGAGCAGTGAGCTGAACGAAAAGCTGGCGCTGGACGACGAGCTGAAAACGCTGGACACGCAGCTTTCGCAGGCGGAGAACGCGCCCGAGCGCGAAAACGACGATATGCAGGAGAAGTACCGGCAGATTGCCGACATCCGCGTCAAGGCGCTCCGCGCTACTGAACGGCTCAAGGAATTGGAAGCCCCCTGCGCCGCCGTGGAGCTGACCGCCGAGGATCTGGCGCGCGTCATCGAAATCTGGACGGGCATCCCCGCCACCGAAATCACCGAAAACGAATTCTATAAGATTGACCGCCTCGCCGACCGCATGAAGGAGAAGATTATCGGGCAGGATGCGGCGGTGGACGCCGTTGCCAAGGCAATCAAGCGCAACCGCGCGGGCGTTGCCTACAAGCGCAAGCCGGTCTCGTTTATCTTCGCGGGGCCGACCGGCGTCGGCAAGACCGAGCTGGTCAAGACGCTGGCAAACGACCTCTTTTCCTCGCCCGAGACGCTCATTCGGCTCGATATGTCCGAGTTTATGGAGAAGCACAGCGTCTCCAAGCTGATTGGCGCGCCGCCCGGCTACGTCGGCTATGACGAGGCGGGGCAGCTCACCGAGAAGATTCGCCGCCGCCCCTACAGCGTGGTGCTGTTTGACGAAATCGAGAAGGCGCATCCCGATGTGCTCAACATTCTTTTGCAGGTGCTGGACGACGGCCGCATCACCGATGCGCACGGCAAGGAGGTCAACTTCGAGAACACGCTGATCGTCATGACGACCAACGCGGGCTCGGACGCATCCTCGTCGGTCTCCGGCTTTGCCGAGAGCGCGGAGGTACGCGCCAAGGAGCGCACCGAAAAGGCGCTGCTCAGCTTCCTGCGCCCCGAATTTCTCAACCGCGTGGACGAGGTCATCACCTTCAACGCACTCACCAAGGACGACTTTGGGAAGATTGCGCGCCTCATGCTCGACCAGTTGGCGGCAGCCCTTGTCGAGAAGAAGATCACGCTGACCTACACCGACGCGGCGGCGGATTTCATCGCCGAGAAGTCCTATTCGGTCAAATACGGCGCGCGCAACATGCGCCGCTATATGCAGACCGAGGTGGAGGACGCCCTGGCGGAAAAAATTATTGCGTCGTACGACCATCGTGTGACGGCGGCGCGCGTCGATGCCGACGGCGAAAAGCTCATCATCGACTGCATGTAAACCCGAAAAGCGCTTATGCTATTATAATAATGTAGATAAAAGGAGCAAAATCATGGCGGAAAACGAAAATTGCACGCATGACTGTTCGTCCTGCGGCGCATCCTGCCCCTCGCGCGAGGCGCAGTCGCTGATTGAACCGCAGAACAAACTCAGCAATGTCAAGAAAGTCATCGGCGTCGTCAGCGGCAAAGGCGGCGTCGGCAAGTCGCTCGTCACCTCGATGCTCGCGGTGGAAATGAGCCGCCGCGGCTATAAGACCGCGATTCTCGACGCCGACATCACCGGCCCCTCGATTCCGAAGGTGTTCGGCCTGCACGAGAAGGCGGAGGGCAGTGAAGACGGCATTTACCCGGTCAAGACCAAGACGGGCATCGAGGTCATGTCCATCAACCTGCTGCTTGACGATGAGAAAGCGCCGGTGGTCTGGCGCGGTCCCGTGATTGCGGGCACGGTCAAGCAGTTTTGGACGGATGTCGTTTGGAACGAGGTGGACTATATGTTCGTCGATATGCCGCCCGGAACCGGCGATGTGCCGCTGACCGTGTTCCAGAGCCTGCCGCTCGACGGCATCGTGATCGTCACCTCGCCGCAGGAACTGGTCTCCATGATCGTCAGCAAGGCTGCCAACATGGCGTCGCTGATGAACATCCGCGTGCTCGGACTTGTCGAGAACATGAGCTATGTGCTGTGTCCCGACTGCGGCAAGCACATCGACATCTTCGGCGCGGGCAAGACCGATGCCGTCGCTGCCGAGTTCGGCTTTGACCTGCTTGCGCGGATTCCGCTCGATGCCCGCCTTGCCGCACTCTGCGACAAGGGCGCGCTTGAGCTGATGGAGAATGACTACCTCACCGCCGCTGCGGATAAAGTGGAATCCATCGGATAAGATTTTCCAAAAGTGCAAAAAGAGACGCATGTGCGCTCTTTTTGCACTTTTGGTTTATTTTTATAAAATTCACTGTAAAAATCCGTTTGTTTTTATGTTGAATTGCAAAAATGCCGGGTATATAATGGACTTGTATAGGGGAGACCCTACCTTTTCTGCAGTAAAATTTTTGAAAATGGAGGAATCAACATGCGAAGAAAAGGACTTGGCATTCTCCTTGTGCTTTGCCTGCTTGCCTGTGCGTTCACCCTGGCGATGAGCGCGGCGGACAACACGGCGGCGTACACGGAGATCGGCACGCCGGAGGCGCTCATCTCACTGATGACCCGCGCAAACGGCGAATCCTGGGCAGACAACTATCGGCTGACGGCCGACATCACTTTGCCCGCGGGCACGGCACAAAGCCCCATCGGCAATTCGACCGATAAGTTCACCGGCATTTTTGACGGCGACGGACACACGGTGAGCGGCGTCAATCTGGTGGACGCGGATACGGCTTCCGGTGACAACGCCTTTATCGGCTTCTTCGGCTATGTGCAGGGCGGCGAAATCCGCAACCTCACGCTGAAGGGCACAGTTTCGACCACCGGCCGCCGCGCCGGCGGCTTCATCGGCGCCATCAACGGCTCGGCGAAGGTTGAAAACTGCACCAACTATTGCAGCGTCAACGCTTTTGCCAATGCCGGCGGCATCGTCGGCTATGCGCATCCGTCCGCAGGCGTGACCATCAGCGACTGCAAGAACTACGGCACGATCACGGGCACATATGCTGACAAAACCGGCACGGCAGGCATCATCGGTTCCACAGGCAATGTCGGCAGCATAACCGTTTCCGGATGCGCAAACTACGGCGCTGTGACCGGTACGCAGATCGTCGGCGGTATTGTCGGGTATTTCTACGGCGTGGACAGCAAGGCGGTCGCACTGGGCAGCGCAAAGTTCAAACTGTTCAACTGCCTGAACGAGGGGACAATCACCGCAACCGGTAAGACGCAGTCGGATGTCGGCGGTATCCTCGGCATTGCGTATTATGTCAGCGGCATTCACAGCTGCCACAACAAAGGCGCGGTTGTAATTGAGAACACTTGCACGAAGGCATATGCGGGCGGTATCTGCGGCAGAGCAAATGGCGTTGGCAAAATCGCTTACTGCTACAATGCCACAAAGCCGACATACAGCGGCTCGAACAGCAACTATGTGCAGGGTATTGTCGGTTTCCCTGCCGCTAAAAACTGCGTAAACAATTACTATGCAGACGGCATGACCGATCAGCAGACCAATCCGAACCAGAATGCCGTATACACCGACGCGGTGTTCGGCACGCTGAACACGCAGAGCTTCTGGCTGAACACGACAAACGGTCCCGAACTGAAGGACTTCCACGAGCATACGGATGCGGATAACAACGGCGTGTGCGATACCTGCGGGGAAACGCTGGCAACACATACGCCCGACTATGTGTGGAAGTTTGACGGTACCAACTACTACTACACCTGCGCGGACGAAGGCTGCGGCATCGTGCTACACACGCAGACCGAGGCGCCGACGCTGTATGTCGATGCATATACCAAGGCCTCCGCGCTTGTCGGCAGTGATGATAACGATGGCTTGAGTAAGGAAACCGCACTGAAGACGGTCGAAGAGGCGTTCAGACGCCTTGCCGATGTCGGCGGCACGGTCTGCTTCAGCGACCGGTACTATGTCAGCAGCACGATTAATTTCCCGGCAAACAGCAAGAAGATCACCGTCACTTCGGACCCGAAGACCGGCTTCTACTTTGAGAAGTCCAATCTGCGCGTCCGCATCAACGGTGACATTGAGTTCTGCAACATGTTTTTCTATGCGGATAAGGCCGACAAGGATGCAGCACGCCTGATTGTCTTTGTCTGCAACTGGCATGATGTCACCTTCGGCGAAGGTCTTGCAACCTCCGTGAACGCATATGTCTTTGCAGGCACCGAAAGCACGGCGGATGATACCGCAGAGCAGAACCAGACGCTGGTCTTCCACGGTGTCAACCAGACGATATACACCGGCTCGGACAACCTGAGCGCATCGCGTCTTTTCTATCACACGATTGTCCTCGGCAGCCGTACCAGCTCGGCAGCGGTCAACAACCTGACCTCGAACAAGACGATTACGGCAACCTTCAACGACTACAGCAACTATAAGCCGCAGGTCGGGACACTGCGCTGCGCAACCTCTTCGCAGTCCGCAAACGCAAACATTGCAAACTGCGAGACGACCATCTGCCTGAACGATGGCAGCACCGTCGGCAAGCTGATTGCCGGTGACAAGAACATGAACACCGGCGCGGCTGCACTGGATAAGCTGACCGTAGAGCTGAATGACAACGCGACCGTTACGGGTGAGATTACACTCTTCAACATCAAGGCAATCGACCTCACCGTTTCCGCAGGCGCGGCGCGCACTGCGGCTATCCCGGTGAAGTTTGTCGCATCGTTCAGCACGGCTTACACCGCAGACGGCACCGAGAGCCTTGCCGTGACCTACGGCACGCATTCGTTTGCAGCCGACACCGGCATGGCAGACGGGCTTGTGGCAGGCGTCAACTACAATGCATACTATGAGGGTCGCGTTGCGGTCAACCTCACCGATGAGTGCACCTGGACGGACATCAATGCAAACGGCACTTACGCAAAGACCTGCGCATGCGGCAGAACCGAGACGGTGCTTTCGCTGGCATTCGGCTCGGCAACTGCAACGAGCACGGGCAGCACGGTCCGCTTCATCGCCGAAATGACGATTGGCGAGGGCGCAGCCGTTGAAAAGTACGGTATGCTCATCACGGCGCTGGCAGACCAGGAGGTCGCATTCAACGAGAACTTCGCGTATGCAGAGGGCAATGATGTCACGAAGGCGGAAGACGGCAAGCTCAGCTTTGCGCTTGACCTTGTCGGCATCCCCGCAGAGAAGGGCGACACCCCCATCTATGCATGGGCGTATGTGAAGCTCGCGGGTCTTGACGATCTTGTCGTGCTGCCTTTTGATGCAGTCACGGCAAACGGGCTGAAGAAGTGAGGAGGAGAAGCAGTATGCAGAATAACAGATATGAGCAGCCGAAGCTGCAGCTCGTTTCGCTTGCACTGAACGATGTTCTCCTTGCAAGCTCGGGCAACCCGGATGACCCGAACAATGAACTGGATACCAATTACACGGTAAACCTCGGCAAAACAACCTGGAAAGATATCTGGAGTTGAAAAAATTAAAGAAGGCGGCGAAAGCCGCCTTTTTTTATTTTTGTGCACAATGCCGAAAATGAATTTCGAGAAAAACGCGCTACCCCCCAAAAACGATTTGAAACAGTTGTATATTTTGAGCATTTACCGTGAATGACAGTTCAATTCGTACAAATTTGCTTTCGCTAAATTGTGCACTTCTGTCACAACGGATGAAGATGCAGTTTGGGTGGTGCAAAAAAATACACAGAAACGGAAAATTTTTTGTCTTGTATTTTTCGTTGCCGAAGCTTACAATTATATACAATAGTGCTCGAATTGTACAGAAATGTGCATGGACGGCAAATTTTGAAAGGGAGAGATTTATGAAAAGCAAAATTTCCATGCTCGTTTTTGCGATTTGTATGGTTCTTGTGCTGACGGTCGGCATTTTTGCTGCCGATACCGTGCCGGACGGCTATACCGCAATTGCAAACGAGGCACAACTGCGTGCTTTGATGGGTACAAGCGATACCACCAAGCTGGCCGGAAAGTATTTTCTGACCGCGGATATCGCCATCATAGGCACGGATGCGCAGGCGCCGATCGGCACGAGCGCAGCGCCGTTCACCGGCATCTTTGACGGTAACGGCAAGACAATCAGCAACATTAGCCTGACCGGCGCCAGCAATGTCGGTTTCTTCGGCGCAACCAACGGCGCGACCATCAGGAACCTGACGCTGTCGGGCAATATCGACGCAACCGGCGACAATGTCGGCGGCTTTATCGGCTACGCTGTCGGCGCACTGACATTGACGGACTGCACGAATAAGATCAATGTCAACAGCATCCGCGTCAGCGCCGACAACAGCATCGGTATCAGAGTCGGCGGCTTGGTCGGTTTTGTCAGCAAGTCGACCAGTGTGGTTGTCAACATTGAAAACTGCAAAAACTACGGTGCTGTTTCCGGCAAAAACATGGTCGGCGGTCTTGTCGGTCGTTATGAATCCGGTAAGGCGTCTACATCGGGTGTCACGACAGTCACCTCCTTCCAAAACTACGGTAATATTACCGCTACCGGTGTCGTTAGCGCCAAAGACGCAAGCGCGTATGTCGGCGGCATGGCAGGCATGTTCACCAACAATGCAGGCGGACAGGCGACCATTTCCAACCTGTACAATAAGGGCGAGATTAAAGCTTCCGAAGGCAAGCATGCCGGCGGCATTGTCGGCTATTACCGCTCTTATAAGACGACGGCGGAAATGACCGATGCCTTCAACGAAGGCAAGGTTTATGCAAAAGCGGGCTGCGTCGGCGGCGTTATCGGCTCGGCAAACGGTGCCAATGTTGCACACACGATTAAGCGTCTCTATAACGCAGGCGAGGTTACATCCGACACGGCTTATTTTGTCGGTGCGGTTGTCGGCGTGGGTGCCACGAAGTTGGTTACTGCTGATTACTACAGCTCTAAGCAGGTGGCGACCACGGCGGAGAGCAATCGTAGTGTTACCGAGACAATCGTTACGCTTGCAGATACGGCAGCGGCGAATAAGGCTCTGTTCGGCGGCATTGCTACGAGCAAAGCGTGGGTTGTCACAAACGCCGGTCCTGTCCTTGCATGGCAGCATACACACAATTTTGTGGATGGCGTTTGCACGACTTGTGGTGGAACGGATGCGTGCAAGCATTCAGGCTCTCTCATTTGGGAGAAGAGTGCCGAAGGCACCTATTCGCTCGTCTGCCGCAAGTGCAATGAGACGCTGCTGCCTGCGCAGAGCGAACTGCCGACGGTATACATCAACAATACCGGCAGCGACGACGACCTTGGTACGGAAAAGAAGCCGGTTCTGACGCTTGAGGAGGCTGTCCGGCGCCTGACGGAGACGGGCGGCTCGGTCTTCCTGCAGAACCGTTACACCATCACGAAGAGCATTGTCCTGCCGGAATGGGAAGGGAAGATTACCTTCTGCAGCACGACGGATGCAAACGGCAATGCGAACAATGGCTTCTATTTCGGTTTTACCAGCACCATTGATACTTATAACCGGTTTGTGGACGAAAATGTCTGCCTGTCGCTCGGCGGCGATGCCGAATTCAACAACATCGTCTTCAAGGGCAATTCGCCTTATAAGAGCGAGGATTCGCAGGGCAAGGATACGGTTCTCGGCATTGCAGCCAACTGGCACAATGTCGACTTCACCTACATCCGCTTCCATGACCGCGCCCGTGTCTTCTTCGTTGAGGGCACCCGCCTCTCGACCGAGAGCAATACCGAGGTAAAGGATGTCACGGTCAATTTCTACGGTCCCGCCGCTTCTACCGGCAACCCGGACGGATTTGTGCCGTTCTTCCACATCGTTCTCGGCGACTGGTACGGCACCGGAGAGCCAATCGACTGCTCCAACAAGACGGTCACGCTGAATATGCGCAAAGGTAAGTTCACCGAAGGCACCGTGGAGTTGGTCTACACGATGTCTACGCATGATTATGTCGGACGCAAGGCGGGCACATCTTCCAACTGCGCGACAACCATCAACCTGTATGATGCTTCTGTCATTCAGAAACTGCGCACCGGCTACAGAAATGTGGAGGAGGCGGCCGGCACGGCATCTTTGGACTCGCTGACGCTCAACTTCAACGGTAATTCCGCTATCAGCCAGGTTGCTCTCCTCAGAAATGTCAAGAACACGGTTGTCAACATTTCCGATAAGGCGAACGGTCGTACAACGCCGATGAGCGGGTACTTTGACTTCCGCGCACACGGTGCTTTTGCGAATGAGACCGAGCCTGCAACGGTCACCGCAGCTTACGGCACGCACAGTTTCGCCGACAGCGTGGCAACGCCCTTTGACACGGCTACCAACGGTCAGGGTCGTTATACGCTGAATGCAACGACGAGCGTTGAGTGCAGCGACTGGACTTATGCAAATGCAAACGGTACTTACACGCGCACCTGCCCGACCTGCGGCAGAACCGAGACGGTTCTTACGCTGGCACCCGTTTCGACCAGCGCAACGAGCGCGGGCAATGCAGTCCGCTTCATCGCCGAGATGACTTTCAGTGCAGATGTAACCGTTGAAAAGTACGGTATGTTCATCACAGCGCTGGAAGGTCAGACGGTCGGCAGCGGTAGCTTTGCAGACAAAAACCTCGCGTTTGCAGAGGGCAATGATGTCGCGAAGGCGGAGAATGGCAAGCTCAGCTTTGCTGTTGACCTTGTCGGTATCCCTGCAGAGAAGGGCGACACCCCCATCTATGCATGGGCATATGTGAAACTCGCGGGTCTTGACGATCTTGTCGTGCGGTCTTTTGATGCAGTCACGGCAAACGGGCTGAAGAAGTAAGGAGGAGAAGCAGTATGCAGAATAATAGATATGAGCAGCCGAAGCTGCAGCTCGTTTCGCTTGCACTGAACGATGTTCTCCTTGCAAGCACGGGCAACCCGGACGACCCGGATGGTGAACTGGACACGAGCTATCAGGTCAAACTCAACAGTGTGACCTGGAAGTCGGATATCTGGGGTTAATAAAATAAAAAAGGCGGCGAAAGCCGCCTTTTTTATTTGCTCGAGACCTTGCAACGCAGGCAAAACTGTGTTATACTGATTCCGACATTTGAATATGCAGCAGAGTGTCGGCCATACCGTGCAGGTACGGTCGGTGAAAAGGGAATCGGGTGAGAGTCCCGAGCGATACCAGTCGCCGTATGCCCCGAAAGCGCGCGCTTCGTTGACGAAAGTCAGTCATTGGGAAACTGAGAAGGCAGAAGCGTGCCGCGCCGTGCAAACGATAGGGGACAAGTCGAAAGACCTGCTCTGATGCCGCGCCGCAACGCTTTTTTTTGAACAAAAAAGCAGGCGCGGTATTTCGTCGCGCTTGAAAAACAGGCTTTTCAAGGGCTTTTTTGTGTGCGGCGTTCTGCAAGGCGCGGGAAAACTGCCGCGGTGACCATCCGTCGCCGCGGCTTTTTATATAGTCAATAGAAAATGAAAGGATAGATTCCATGAAAAACAGACTTCTTTCGGGCATCGGCATTCTTCTTGTGCTGGCGATGCTTTGCGCGGTTTCTGCGTTTGCCGACGACACCGTGCGCATCGGCAGCGCCGCAGAACTTGCAGCGCTCGGCGGCAAGGACTTCGCCGGCACACTGGAGTTGACGCAGGACATCGATATGACCGGCGTCGCGATGGAGCCGCTCACTTCCTTTGCCGGAACCTTCAACGGCAACGGTTACACGATCAAAAACCTTGCGATTACCGCCGAAAAGCGGGCGTACAGCTCAACGGCGCAAGGCGTAGCGCTGTTTGAGACCTTCACAGGCACGGCGCGCGACCTCGTCTTCGAGAATCCGTCGATTACGCTGACGGGCGGCCAGATGGTCGGCACTGCGGTGCTCTGCGGCGTGGTCGGCGAGGACGGCGCAACGATTGAAAATGTCGGCATTGTCGGCGGCAGTATCTCAATGGAATCGACGAAGACGACCTACGCGGGCGCGCTCGTCGGCGATGCCGAGAACACTTCGCTCACGGTGAAGAACTGCTTTACCGAAACAAAAATTGCCTACACCGGCAGCACAAAGCCGAATTACAACTATTTCGGCGGCATACTCGGCTATATGACGAATGTCGATCTCGCGTTTGAAAACTGCGCGGTGCTCGGCGATGTGTCGGCGCATACCTACTCCGGCATCGGTTATGCAGGCGGGTTTGTCGGCATCATCAACGGCTCCAACGCGGGGCATACCATCGACTTTACAAACTGCTATTTCAGCGGTAAGGTGACGGGCGCAAGTGTCTGCGGCTTGGCCTACAGCGGCAGATACGTATCTCCGTCGATCACAGTCAAGGGTTGCTATTACGACAACGAAAAGAACAAGAGCGCATCCAGTTGGTCGCCGTTCAATTGCTTCGGCAATAAAGCAAAGGTCATCGGCACGCCGGAGGGCATTGCCACGGCGGATTTTGCAGCGCTTTCGATTGACGGCTTTGAAATCAAAGACGGCTATCCGTATCCCGCATGGTTTGTCGCACCCGCAGGCCCTGTAACCCTCACGATTACGGTTGACCCTGTGGACGCCACGGTCACCCTGACCGATGCCGAAGGCAAGGCAATCGAGCTGACGGCAGGCGACGCAGGCAGCTATACGGTGGTGCTCGAAGCGGGCGATTACACGCTTACGGTCACGCCCGCAGAGGGCGACACCGAGCACACCGCATCGGTGCAGAGCGTACAGGTCGGCAAGCAGGACCGCACGGTGGAGGTCGCCCTCGTGGCAAAGACCTATACCGTCGAATTTGATTTGACGCCCGCCACGGCAGCGCTTGCGCTTTACCGCGAGAGCGCCGAGGGCGAGCTGCTTGCACCGACGGCAGGCACGACCTACACGCTCACAAAGGGCGACTATTTCTACACGGTCTCCGACTTCGGCTATGTGACGAAGTCCGGCACGCTGACCGTGACCGAGGATACCGCCGTCTCGCTGACGCTTGACGAGAGCGAGCGCTATCCGCTGGTCTTCACCGTCTACCCGCGCCGTGCAGGCGCGGTGGTCACACTGACCCGCGCGGACGGCGACAAGCGCGAAATGACCGGCACGGACGGTACATACAGCCTGCCCGCCGGTTCGTATGACTACAAAATCACGGCGGATGGCTATAAGACGAAGAGCGGCGCGGTTCTCGTCCCCGAGACCGATGCGATGACCTTCACGCTCGCCGCAGGCGACAGCTGGGACGGCAGCGTTTCGGCAGCGCTTGCGGGCGCGGGCACGGCGGACGAGCCTTACCGCATTGCAAATGCGGCAGACCTCGCCTACCTGTCCGCCGCGCTGCGCGACACCATCGGCAGCCCCTATAAGACGGCGTACTACACGCTGGAGGCGGACATCGACCTCGGCGGCATTGCCTGGTCGCCTGTCGGCAAGACCTCTGTCTCGCCCTTTGCCGGTCACTTTGACGGCAAGGGTCACATGATAAGCGGTCTCGCCGTCTCGGACGAGAGCGATGTCTATGCCTACTACGGGCTGTTCGGCTGCCTCTCCGAGGCAACCGTCAAGAACCTGACGGTCGAGGGCGAAGTCTTCTGCACCGAGCGCTCGGCGCTGGTCGGCGGACTTGCGGGCGCTGCCGTCGGCAATACCACGATTGAAAACTGCGCGACGAATGTGCTGGTCTCCGCAGAGGCGGGCGCATCGGTCGGCGGCATGGTCGGTCTCTGCCGCAAGAGCGACGACATCGGCTATACATGGGTGGACAACACGGTCCGCTTTGTCGGCTGTGTCAATGTCGGCGCCGTTATGCAAAACGGCGAGGATAAAGACCCCTTCTCGCAGGGCAGAGTCGGCGGTCTCGTCGGCTACAGCAAGAACTGTGTCCAGTTTGAGAACTGCGCAAACCTCGGCAGCATTTCCGGCGCGAACATCGCCGCCGGTATCTGCGGCAACACGGGCTCGTCGCAGGGTGACGGCTGCCATCCGTATCTGAAGAACTGCTACAACGCAGGCGATGTGTACGGCGTCCTCGGCGCATACGCACTCTACGGCAAGGGCAGCATGGGCGCATCCTATGTCACCGATTGCTATACGGTGGCTGGCGGCGCGGAGAATGCGTATGTCTATACCCGCACCGCAGAGGAGATGCGCACGGATGCATTCGCGGCGCTGCTCGGCGATGCGTTTGCGCGTGACGATGCGGTAAACGGCGGCTATCCGTACCCCGTCGGCACCGTTGTTCCTGCAAAGGACGAAAGCCTCTCCCTCGAGGCGGACAAATATGTCGGCGTGCTGGCAATTCCCGCGGCGGCTGCGGTCGGCGACCGCTTCAGCTTCCTCGCGGGCGGCGCTGTTCCGAACGCGGACATCCGCGTCAGCTGCGTGCAGACAACGGACGAGAGTTACCTCACCCGCCTTGCAAACGGCGAAATTGTATTGGCGAAGACGAACGACACCGGCGCCACAGTCACCGAGACGGTGACGCTGCTCTTCGTCGGCGACGCAGGGCAGCTGCGCCGCACGGTCACCGTCGTGCTCGCACCCGCGCCTGCGTCGCGCCGCGCACTGGCGGATACACTGGCGAAAATCTATGCTTCCAAGCGCACGCCGGACGAATGGGTCGTCTTCGACATGGCGGCATACGCCATCCTCACCGACGGCATGGAGGATGCGCCCCGCGTCTCGGCAGACGCCGTGCAGAACTATATCAACCTTGCGATCGACGGGCTGAACAAGTCCTACACGCTCCCGAAGGACCGCGCCAAGGCGGAGATTATCATGGGCGTGCTCGGCATCGATACCGAGAAGCTCTATCCCGTCAACAGCGCGACGGCGATGAACAATGCGGCGGCACTCCGCGCTGAGAACATCGGCAGCGACTATACCGCGGCGGTCTGGGCGCTGCTTGCAGACATGCAGGGCAAGGTCAATTATACAAACGCGCAGAAGAAAGCGCTGGTCACCACGCTGCTGCGCAACCAGCGTGAAAACGGCATGTTCAGCTACACCTATGGGCTGAACACCTATACCGATGCGGATACGACCGGCTGGGCGCTGGCGGCACTCGCCCGCTTTGTGCTGGATACCCGCGATACCTACGGCGTCCGCGCGGATGCGCAGAAGTTTGTGGATGCCGCGCTTGCAGGCCTTTCGGCAGAGCTTGGCGCAAACGGCTCGTATGGCAACATCAACACCGATGCGGCAGTCATCACCGGCCTTCTTGCGCTCGGCATCGACCCGGCGACCGACGCGCGCTTCATCCGCGGCGGCTGCACGCTTGCCGATGCACCGATGCTCTATGTCAATGAAGCGAAGAATGGCTTTGTGACCGCTTATGTGGACGGCGACGCCGGTATCAAGGCGGAGGCGCTTGCCACCGAGCAGGGCTTCCGTGCGCTGGTCGCGCTCGAAATCTTTGAGGCGCGCGGCAAGCAGCCGTACAACATTTTCGCCTGCAACCTGATTGCCGCGGACGATGCGGAGGCAATCCTCTTCCGCACGCCTGTCCGTGCCACCGGCACCGGCACGACGGAATTGCCCGCCGAGCCGGACAAGGACGCTGCCACCATTACGGTGACCTACACGCTGACCGGGCTGAAGAAGAAGGTCTGGGCTTCCGGTGAGTTTGCCGTCAAGGAAGGCTCCACGGTCTACCACCTGCTCCGCGATGTGGCTGTGGCAAACGGCATCACCGTCGTCGGGCTGGAAAAGGGCTATGTTTCCGCGATGACCAAGGACGGCGAGACGCTTGCCGAGTTTGAAAACGGCAAGTCCAGCGGCTGGCTCTACTATGTCAACGGCGAACTGCCGAAGGTGGGCATCACCGACTACACGCTGAAAGCGGGCGACAAGGTCGAGTGGCTGTACACCTCGGACTACAAGCAGGAGAGCGGCGGCAGTAGCATGGGCAGCGGCAGCCGTCGTGAAGATACCAAGACGGACGAGAAGTCGGACGAGAAGACCGAAGATACGCCGACCACGCCCGCAGAATGGGTCAATCCGTTCACCGATGTCAAGACGGGCGACTGGTACTTTGACGCTGTGCGCTTTGTCTCGGAAGAAAAGCTGTTCAGCGGCATGACCGCGACCGAGTTTGCACCCGGCGTGTCGCTCAGCCGCGCGATGCTCGTGACGGTCCTCTTCCGCCACGAGGGCGAGCCTGCGGCAAAGGCGGCAGCTTTCACGGATGTACCGGCAGATGCATGGTACGAGGGGGCGGTTGCCTGGGCGGCGGCAAACGGCATTGTCAAGGGCGTCACCGAGACCGAATTTGCGCCCGACGCGCCGATTTCGCGTGAGCAGCTGGCAACACTGCTGTACCGCTATGCCGCATACAAGAAGTATGCATCCAAGGATGGCGACAAGCTGAACTTCACGGATGCGGACAGTGTGTCGGCATATGCTGTGCCTGCGCTCTCGTGGGCGACGGCAAACGGCATTGTCGCAGGGCGTGACGACGGCAGCGTCGCCCCGCAGGACGGCGCGACCCGCGCCGAGACCGCAATCGTGATGATGCGGCTTCTGAAACTTGCAAAGTAAAGAGAAAACCGTCTGCGAAAGCAGACGGTTTTTTATTTTAAGTTTTCTCTTGCGGACTTGTAATGCAGCGGCTTATCGGATGATTTTCCACGCATCGACAAGCCGTTCGAGTGACCACGCGGCATTGGCGGGACTGGTCGAGGGCAGGCGCACGGCGGGGATGCCCACTGCGGGGAGCTGCCAGCGCGTGTAGAGCGCGTCGGCGGCTGTGCCGTTTGTGAAAATGCGCGTGATGGGCGCTGCTGCGAGGATGGGGGCAAGGTCGTTTGGGCAGGCGTCTCGGATGCTGGCATCGGCGGAGCCGTCGATGTCGCAGGCGGCGAGCACGTCCCACAGTGCGATGCGGTTTGCCAGAAGAAACGCGCGCTTTTCGGGAATCGTCATGGGTATGGGACAGTCGAAGACGGCGGCGGTCACACGCCAGAATCGATTTTGCGCATGTCCATAGAAAAAGCCGGTCTCCCGCGATTTGACCGAGGGAAACGAGCCGAGAATCAGAACGGTCGAATGCGCGTCGTAGACCGGCGGAATCGGATGTATTTGTCGCATGGTACACCTCCGAAAAAGAATTGACATTCCGAAAAGATTATAGTATACTGAAGCTGTAAAATCAAGCAGAGCGGAGGAGTTTACCATGAGATTTTGCGGAAATTGCGGTTCACAGCTTGAGGACGGCACGCGCTTCTGCCCAAACTGCGGCGCGCCGACCCCCGAAGACACCGCGCAGGCAAACGCACAAACCACTGCACAAACCAACACACAGACGCAGACTGATACACAGACACAGACGCAGACCGGCGCTGCGAATACCGCGCAGAGCGAACCTCTGCATGCAGAGGTCGTGACCCCGACACCGACGCCCGCGCCGAAGACCAACGGCTTTGCAATTGCGGGACTGGTGCTTGGCATCTGCTCGATTCTGTTCGGCTGGCTCTGCTGCTTCAACATCACCTCGGTGCTTGGCATCGTCTTTTCCATCATCGGTCTGTGCCAGACCTCCGGCGGAAAAGGAAACGGCAAAGGGCTTGCCGTCGCGGGACTGGTGCTCAGCATCCTGTCGATTCTGCTGCTGGTCGGCTTCGGACTGCTCTCGCAGGCGTTTGAGGTCTATTTCAGCCCAAACGGCGACTTTTACCGCATTTACGACGATATTCTTTCGCAGATTTGAATTTTGCCCCGACTGCTTTGGCAGTCGGGGCTTTCACATTTTGCCGCGCGGGCGCATATCCTGTACTTGAAAAACCATCGGAGGTGCGCTATGCTGATTCACATTGTCGAGCCGGGGGAGACTGCCTACGGCATCGCTGCGCGCTACGGCGTCTCGCCCGTGCGGCTGCTTGCGGACAACGGACTGTCCGCGTCGGATACGCTTGCCGTCGGGCAGGCGCTGCTCGTGCTGATTCCCGCCGAGGTGTACACGGTGCAGCCGGGCGATACGCTCTATTCGATTGCCGCCGCCGCGGATACAAGCGTGCTTGCGCTGGTGCAGAACAATCCCTATCTTACGGATGCTGACACGCTGCGCCCCGGCGAGAAACTGGTGCTGCGCTATACGGGCGATAAGCGGCGGTCGGTCTACATCACCGGCTATGCCTATCCGTACATCAGCCGAAATGTGCTGTACCGCGCGCTGCCGTATCTCAGCTACCTCACCATCTTCGGCTACGGCTTCACGGAGGACGGGACACTCATCGGCATCGACGATGTGCCGTTGATTGAGGCAGCCCGCGCGTTCGGTGCAGCGCCGGTCATGCTGCTGTCCTCGATTACCGAAAGCGGCAATTTCAACAGCGCGCGGGCAAGCCGCCTGTTCAACGATGCGGCTCTGCAGGCGACGGTGCTCGACAATGTGCTTGCCACCATGCGGGAGAAGGGCTATGCGGGGCTGGACATCGACTTTGAATATATCGACCCCGCCGACCGGGATGCGTTTGTCGCCTTTGTTGCGGCGGCGGTCGAAAAGCTCTCGCCCTACGGCTACTTCGTCAACACCGACCTCGCGCCGAAAACCTCCGCCGCACAGTCCGGGCTGCTCTATGAGGCGCATGATTACGCCGCGCTCGGTGCAGCGTCGGATACGCTCTTTCTCATGACCTATGAATGGGGGTATACTTACGGACCGCCGCTTGCCGTCGCACCGATTGATCAGGTGCGCCGTGTGGTGGACTACGCCGTCTCCGAAATCGACCCCGCAAAGCTGCTGCTCGGCATCCCGAATTACGGCTACGACTGGCAGCTCCCCTATGAAAAGGGCGTCACGGCGGCGCGCTCGCTCGGCAACGAGGAGGCGGTCGCGCTGGCGGCGCGCTACGGCGCGGAAATCGAATACGACCCCGTCTCCGCCGCGCCGTATTTCTATTATACCGACGGCGAGGGAAACGCGCATGTCGTCTGGTTTGAGGATGTGCGCAGCATGCTGGCGTCTTACGACCTGATGGATGCCTACGACCTGCGCGGCGCGGGGTATTGGAATGTGATGCGCCCCTTTGCGCAGAACTATGCCTTGCTGGCATCGCTCTACGACATCGAAAAGCCGGGATTTACCGCATAAATATCCCCCTGCCTGCGAAATGCGAAAAATGTTGCAGTTATAGACATTATCTGCTATAATTAAAGCGAAGAAAGCAGGGAGGAGAAAGCGTATGTCTACGGTTTTCTATAAAGAATGTCACGGCTGCGGCAAACTTGTCCGCTTTTCTTCACCCGAGGCGCGCTATGATTGGACGCAGCCTTGCCCGTTTTGCGGCGAAATGCTTGTGGACACCGCTTTTACGACCGAGGTGGAATTGTCAGACCCGGCATCGGTCGCTGCGGCTGGAAAAGAGGAAGAAAAACACAGCTATCAGATTTTTTCGGAATATTTGCTGGGCGATTCGGCAAAAGAACAGCGGTATTTTGCCCGCATTAAAGAAGAACAGCAAAAGTCTGAACAAAAGCAGGGGCTTTCCCAAAAAGAGAACGCTGTGGCAGGAAAAAAACATCGTATATGGTGGTGGATAGCAGCCATTTTCGTTGTTTTGGGATTTGTTTCTATGATTCGCGAACAAGGCGCTGAGACTGTCCTTGAAGGAATGTTCTATTGGGCGCTTGCTGCCGGTGTAGCAGTCGTTATCTGCTGTATCAAGGAGCTGTTCGCCGCTGCGCCGCCGCGGCGGCGCAGCGGCGGTTCCGACCGCTCAAAGGATGATTGGGTCGTGCGGTATACGGTATATCATGAACTGATGAAGAACGACCACTGCGATTGCCGCCATTCGTCCTCGCATGACTGCGACTGCCATCATTCATCCTCACATGACTGCGATCACCATCACTGAAAAATCCCGCACAGGTAAATGGTGGGTGGCCATAAAACAGTTAACTGCGGCACTCGAAATAATGTCGAGTGCCGCTTATTTTTTTGAATGCAAAATGAACCTTTCGATACTTGAACCCGTCTATATAAGTGAAACCGGTTTGAATCACGCATAGACCAAAGGAGGTGAGGATATGGATGAATTTGAAACGTTGTTGGAAGCAGAACGAGTGTCTGTGGAACGTTTTGTTAGATTTCGTTTGAACGCAAAAGCGGATGCAGACGATGTTCTGCAAGAGGTATTCCTTGCTGCTTGTCAAAAGTTCCCTCAATTAAAAAACCGGGACTCTTTTAAGGCATGGATTATCAGCATTGCAAGAAATAAATGCAATGACTACTTTCGTAAGAAAGCAACGCAGTACGAAATCCCGATTGATGAAATAACAGAAAGCGAATTGTCAGACGGCAGACATGGCGTTTCCATAGTTGCCGCAGCAAGAGAAACTTTGAATTTACTCGGTGATAAAGACAAGCAAATCTTGTATCTTTATTTTTGGAAAGGGCTTCCGCAAGCCGAAATTGCCAAACGACTGAACATTCCTGTTGGAACAGTGAAAAGCAGACTTCACACGGCAAAACAAAATTTCAAAACCAAATATCCATATAACACCGAAATATCGAGAGGAGAAAGCGCAATGAAAAAGCTGCCCGAATTTATTCCCGAATACAAAATTGAAGCAAGTGCCAAAGCCCCCTTCTCTGTAAAGTGGGAAGAACTTATGGGCTGGTTTTTGATTCCCAAGCTGGGCGAGAAACTGTCTTGGGGTATGTACGATATTCCTTCCCGCAAATGCAGCCATGTTTATGATATGCAAGTTACAGGCAAAGCAAAGGTGCACGGCATTGAGGGTGTGGAGCTTGTCGCAAGAGAAGTATCTTATGCAGATAAGAACGAGGTGATCAACCGTACTTTTGTAGCACAGCTTACAGATACACATTGTCGTTACCTTGCAACACTCCGAAATGACGGAGACATCCGCAATTACATCACTTTCCTTGACGGCGATGAATTTATGCTGAACTGGGGATTTGGAGAAGATAATTGCGGAAACGAAACGAACCTTTCCGTTAAAGGTGATATTCAGAGAGTCGGAAACTCAGTTACGAGCGCGAATAAAGATTTTCTCCTTGATATTGTTGGCAGATATACCGTTACCATCGGAGGCAAAAGTTATGACACCGTGTGCGTAATGGATATTGAAACCTATAACTGCGGTGTTGTTTCCGAGCAGTTCTTGGACAAAGCCGGAAGGACGATTCTGTGGCGCAGATACAATCGTGATGATTGGGCTGTTGACCGATACAAGAAGCCTTGGAGCGAACAGTTGCCCGAAAATGACAGACTTATCGTAAATGGCACAACCTACGTTCATTGGTACGATTGCATTACAGACCATATTCTCTAAAATACAAAATCTTCAGATTGTTAATGGCGCACTTCTATACAGGGCCAATTCCTGCGAACGCCCTGTGAGACAAACAGCCCGGACTTTCAAGTGTCCGGGCTGTTTTTACGCCATTCTGTTCCGAACAAGGGGCTGTATCTCTTGCGCCGCTTTCCGGCTATCTGATGCAGAAAATCTCCGCATAATTGCTTATGCGGAGATTTTAACTGTTTTACGAGTACCCGCCAAACGTCCCGTGCGGGATTTTTGCGGTACTTTTTATTTCTTCTTTTCGTGGACGAGCGGCATCTCGGTCATGCGCAGCTTGGCGCAGCCGTAGGGATACAGCGTGGCATCCTCGGGCGCACTGAGCGCCACGGTGCTCTTCGGCACACGGTCGGCAACCGAATCATAGCCGTCGGCATAGTCCCAGTCAACGCGGCTGAGTTTGGCGCGCAGGGTGAGGCGCGGCGCCTTGGAGGAGAAGGGAATATCGTCGCCTTTTTCTTCGACGACTTCAAAATCCTTTTCGGCAAAGCCGTAGCGCCACTCGCTGTGCGGCAGCAGCTCATAGTCGCAGTAGGGGAACTTGCGCACAACGCCGTCGCGCTCGTATTCGCGCTTGCGATATTCGGTCTCAATCGGCAGCGAGAAGACCAGCGGGCCGTACTCCACCGCCTTCAGACCGAACGGACGGCTGACCAGATGCGGCGTGTCGCTAAATTCCAGCGTCAGCGTCTCCTCACCGCTCCACTTGCGGTTCAGCGTGACCTGTCCGCGCGCGGCAAGCGGCTTGCCGCAGAGGGTGACATGCTTGGCAAAGGCGGGGATGCGGATGCTGAGCGCAAAGCGCACCGGCGCGTCGGTCTTCACCTTGAGGGTGGCGCTGTGGCGGAAGGGATACTCGGTCTCGCAGGTGACCTTGACGCCGACACCGCCGATGGTGGTCTGCAGGGTGGCGGGCAGCAGCAGGGCTACATGGATGCCGCGCGCGCCGCGCAGGAAGGTGTGCAGCGCCAGCTTCGGCCAGCCCTGGTTGAAGTTTGCCGTGCAGCAGCCGAAGTGAGGCTCAAGCCCGAAGATATGCGCGCCCGAACCGTTGGTGCGGAAGAAGGTTTTCCCGGGAAATATCTTGCAGGCAATCTGATTTGTCTGCTGGTCGTACTGGTGCGCCCACATGTCATCCGTGATGGTTGCGGGCAGGGCGTTGAACGCCGCCTTTTCCAGGCGGTCTGCCCAGACGCGCTTGCCGGTGAGCATATAGAGCACCTCGCAGGAGTACATCAGCTCCACCACGCTGCACAGTTCGGTGCCGCGGTTGGAATCAATGCCGGACAGGCATTCGTCGCCGGTGAGGGTGCCGACCGCCGTGCCGTTGTACTTCGTCAGCAGCTTCCAGTAGGCCTCTGCCTGGTCGTCCATGGGAACCTTGCCGAGCATGCGGGCGGTCACCGCCTCGTACTTCAGCATCATGCAGAGGTTGACGGTGTGGGTGTACAATGTCCACTTGTTCATGGGGCGCACCCAGGTCTCCGCATACTTGCCGTAGTCTTCGCCCTCGTCTTCCAGCAGCTGTGCCAGCTCGCGGAGCCATTCCTCCGGCTCGCGGTCGTAGATGAACGCCAGCGGAATCATGCATTCATACCAGCGGAACTTGCCCCACTTGGCAAGGGCAATGCGTCCGCTCTGCAGCTCCTCATAGAGGCACTTCATCGCGCGGTACAGCCCGTCAAATGCGCGGGTGTAGCGCGTGTCGCGTGCAAATTCGCAGTAGAGCGCCAGCACCTTGCCGATGAGGAAGAATGCCCAGACATCATAGCCCGCGCGCTCCTCGTCCTTGCAGGGGCAGATCCAGCCGTCCGGCTTCTGCCGCTCGAGGATGGCGTCGATATACTTGTCGGCGCGCGCAATCAAATCCGCGTCGTCCAGCAGGTGGGCAAGCGGAATGAAACCGTCCAGCCAGTAGGGCACGCGCTCCCAGCCCTCGCGGTCGCCGCCGATCCAGGCGCTGTCGCGCACATCGGGCCAGATTTTGTCGAGGTTGCCGGAGAGACCGGCTGCCTGAATTTCCAGCTGGCGGCGCAGCCAGCCTTCCGGCTTTATTTCATGAAAATCAAAATGCTGATACATGAGAGTCTCCTTTTTGAATTTTGAATCTGCTCGAATTGCTTTGTCGTTTTCATATTACCACACCGGGCGGCGGCGTACAATGCATAAATGTACGCAAAACCTTGCAAAAATCACGGAAAGTAAAAATTCTCCTCTTGAAAACGCGCGAAAAAACTGTTAAAATGGGTATATAAAATCAAAGTGGAGGTGACTCGCATGCTCAGTATGGACAGCCTGCCCGCTTTTCGTTTTTCTTCTTTTCGGTATTTTGACCCCGGTGAGAAGCATATCCACCGCACATTTCGCGAGGATGTGCTGCTTCTGGTGATGGACGGCGTGCTTCGCTTTGAGGAGGACGGCAACGCCGTCGAGGTCGGCAGCGGCGAATACTATATTCAGCGGCACGGCCTTGAACAGACCGGCATCGCGGCGAGCAGCACGCCGAAATATTTCTACATTCATTTTGTCGGCGGCTTCACGCCGACGGCACATATGCTGCCCATCCGCGGGCGCGCGGATATGGCGGCGCTCTTCCCGCTGATGCAGCAGCTCGAGACCCTGCGCGTCTCCGGCGCGCCTACTGTGCAGAAAAATGCGGTATTTTATCAGATTCTGTCGGAACTGTATAACGCCGCCAATTCCTCACCCACGCGCGAACTGACCATGAAGGTGCTGGCTATCGTCTCGCGGGACATGCGCTGCGCGCTCACGCTGGACGACCTCGCGGCGGCGTGCGGCTACAGCCGCAATCACATCATCCATGCGTTCAAGCGGGAGACCGGCATGACGCCCTATGCCTATATCCTCACGCTGCGCTTGGAGGCAGCCAAGGATCTTCTGCGCAATTCGCAGCTCCCGGTGGAGCAGGTTGCCGCCGCCTGCGGCTTCGGCAGCTATATCAATTTGTATAAGGAATTCAAAAAACGCGAGCATTGTTCCCCCGCCAAATGGCGCGGCGCAAATTCGTGAAGTTGCATAAAACACGGCAATTTCAATCTTTGCGCCCGAAAACCTTGCAAAAAACACGATTTGCTTAAAAATAGACGGATGTTGCCTAAACCCTATTGATTTCGCCATTTTCCGATGCTACGATGAAACCGTGGATTGCAAAAATCTCTGTTTGCATCACGGCTTACCCAACGCGAAGACGGAGGTAAAGGTAAATGCGTAAACATATTCTTCTTTCGATTCTGTGCGCGGTATTGTGCGCGGCGCTTGTCGCCTGCGGCGGCGATAAACCCGCAGAGAGCACAACCGAGACAACGGCGACGACCGTGCCGGAGGAGGCGGGGGACACCCCCGACCTGCCCGATGCGTCCACGCTTTCGCTTGCGGGCGACTTCCATTTTCTCATCTCCGGCAACTGGGCCTGGAATGACTATGAGGCGGACGGCGAGGACGGCACCGCAGTGGACAGCGCCATTTTCCGTCGCAACCGCTATCTTGCCGACAACTACGGCGTGAACATCACAAGCAAGGATGTTGTGGCGTATTCCTCCGCTATGGGCGGCGGCACGGGCTTTACCGAGCTGTACACCAACTATATGTCCGGCGACAATGTCTATGATGCCGCCATGATCGGCACCTACGATGTGGCAAACCTCGCCTACCAGGGCGTCCTGCAGGATCTGAACGATACGCCCTACGTCAACCTTAAAAAGGACTATTGGGACCAGCGCGCCAATGCCGACCTCTCTGTCGGCGGCAGAATGTACTACACCACGGGCGACATCTCGCTCAGCGACAACCGCAGCACGCATGCGCTGATTTTCAACAAGGAAATGATTAAGATGTACGGGATGGATGACCCGTACGAACTTGTGCGGAACAACGAGTGGACGCTGGACAAATTCGCCTCGATGGTGAAGCAGGTCGGCGACGATTTGAACAACGACGGCGTCTATAACAAAGAAGACCGCATGGGCCTGCTCTCCGCGGTGGACAACAACCTCGCGATTCTGGCTGCCGCAGGGGAGAAGATTGCCACGCTCAACGACAAGGGCGAAATCGAACTGACCCTGTACAGCGAGCGCGTAGTCAACCTCTATGACGACTATCTTGCGCTGATTGAGGATCACACGCATGTCTTCAACTGGCAGATGAACTATCAGGACGGCACCTACGGCAATGTGGCGACCACCGCCGAGCTTGCCGACATGCTCAACTCGGACCGCGCGCTGTTCTACTTCCACATGCTGTTCATCATGGACGAGCTGCGCGACCTGGAGACGGATTTCGGCATCCTGCCGTACCCGAAGTATGAGGCGACGCAGGCGGACTACGGTCACCTGGTCAGCGCATGGCACTCGGAGTTCCTCTGCATTCCGCAGAATGTGAACAGCCTCGAGCGCTCGGGCTATGTCACGGAGCTGCTGGCTTACCGGGGCAAAAAGCTGCTGACCCCGGCGTACTACGAAAAGACGCTGGTCGGTCAGTACACGCGCGACGAAGAGAGCGCGGAAATGCTCGACCTGATTTTCGCCACGCGCACCTACGATGTCGGCTACTACTATGCGCTCGGCAACTATAAGGATTTGATCGGCAAAATGCCCATCAACCATATGTCGCTGACGACCATCTACGATACCTATCGCGACATGGCAGAACGCAAAATGGCTGCCATCAACGAGATGTTCAGCCAGACCAAGTAAGGAGCGGGTATGAAAAGGAAAGTGTGTAAAGCGCTGCTCATCGCGGCGGCAGCGTTTGCCCTTGCGGCGGCGCTCTGCGCCGCGGCAGCGGCAGCGGCTGCGGTCTATTATCTGCAGGACGGCGGGAGCGGCGACGGCTCGACCCCTGCGCTTGCGGGCGGCTCACTTGCCGATGCCTATGCGGCGCTGCCAAACGGCGGCACCGTGGTCGTCTGCGGTCCGTTCTCGCTCAGCAAGGCGTTCACCGCGCCGTCGCACACAAAGCCGATCATCATTACAAGCGTGTACGGCGGCAAAGACTATGCCGCAGGCGGCGCGCACATGGCCTTCAAAGACAACTTCTACTGCGGCGGCGACACCACCTTTGAACACATCACCGTGTCGGCGGTGGGCACCTATCTGTCCATCTTCGGCAACAACCATGCGCTCACGCTCGGCGAGGGCATCACCACGGTGAAAAACGGGAACAGCCAGTACCTCTCGGTCATGGGCGGCTCGCGCAATACCTACAGCGGCGCAGCATCGAACCTCACCATTGCGAGCGGTACATGGCAGCGCGTGCGCGGCGGCACGGCAGCGTCCGGCAGCAAGGATTACCGCATTCATCTGACGGTGGAGGGCGGTACCTTCATCGAGCGGCTCACGCTCGGCGACAGCGGCGCGCATGACGGCGACATTGCGGCGGAGATTCACGGCGGCACCTTCCGCCAGGGCATCTTTGCCGCCACGCTGTCCTCGTCGGCAGAGCGCTTCTCCGGCAAGGTTTCGCTGCACATCGACGGCGGCGTTTTCTACGGCAGAATCGCACCTGCCGCATCGGCCGATGGCAGCTACAGCGGCAGTTTTGATGTGACTGTGGACGGCGGCGAATTTGCGCACCTGGTCGAGCTTGCGGGCAGCGCGGGACTTAGCGGCGGCATGACCTCGTCGCTGAGGAGCAGCATCGACATGACCGAGAAGGAGACCGGCACCTACACCTTCCAAAACTATGTCCGCGCCGACGGCGCAGACCCGTGGCTCTTCTACAAGGATGGCTACTATTACTATACCTCCACCACAAACAAGGCGGAGGTCAAGCTCGTCCGCGTTGCCAACATCGGCGACCTCATCTATTCGGGCGGCACCACCATCTACAAGCCCGAGGCGGGCAAGCCCTGGTCGGACAGCTCCTGGTCGCCCGAGATTCACTATTACACCGATGCAGAGATCGGCACGGGCAACGGCGGCTGGTACTGCTATCTTGCGGGCGCGGACAAAAGTGCTGTGGATACTTCCGGCATCGCCACGCACCGCATGTATGTCATCAAGTGCCTCGACGGCGACAATCTGCTCGGCCGCTGGGGCAACCCGCTGACCGGTGAGGTCAATGTGCCGCTCCGCGTCACCGCACCGGATATGCCCGGCTTTGACGATGTGTGGGCGGCGGGCATGACCGACATCCGCATCGGCGGCAAGGTGTACACCATGTATGTCACGGTGGCGGACGACGGCGGAAAGAAGCACCAGACCATCAACATCCTGCCGATGACCAATCCGTGGACGCTCTCCGGCACCTCCAAGGTCATCTGCGAGCCGGAATACGACTGGGAGATCGGCAACCATAAGAAGCTCTACATCGTGGAGTGCGGCACGCCGGTCTACGCGGCGGACGGCAGCATCTTTATTGTTTATTCCGCCTGCGGTTATTCCACCCCGGACTATAAGCTCGGGCAGATGCAGTATCTCGGCGGCGACCCGACCGAGAAGGCAAACTGGAAGAAGTGGGACGCGCCGATCCTGTCGAAATCTTCGCAGATCAGCGGCTGCGGCAGCGCATGCTATGTCACCGATACGGCAGGGCAGAGCTGGATCTGCTACAACGCCTATCTCAGCGCGAATGCGGTCGGCGCACGGCATGCTTTTGTCGAGCCGTATACCGCCACGGCGGCGGGCGGCGTGGTCATCGGCAGCGGCACGCAGCAGCCTGCCGACATCGACACGGTCTATACCGCGGCGCTCAATCCGATGCCGCTGGCGGACAAGACCATCGGCTTTGACCGCGTGCAAAACGGCACGGGGAAGAACCGTTTCCCGTCCGTCCGCGACTACGGCGGCTTTACGGACGTGCAGAGCGGCGACTGGTTTTATACCTATGTGCGCGATGCCTACCGCATCGGGCTTGTGAGCGGAACGAGTGCGACGAAGTTCTCGCCCGACGGCAGCTTTACCGTTGCACAGGCGCTGACCACGGCGGCAAACATCCATACCATCTACAACGGCAAGACGGTGAATACCGCAGGCGCAAAGAATTGGTATGAACCCTATGTGGACTACTGCATCGCAAACGGCATTATCAAAGCAGGGCAGTTTGCGGACTACAACGCAGCGATCACGCGCGGCGATATGGCTATCGTCTTTGCAAACATCCTGCCCGAGGGCGAATATGCGGCTGTCCGGGACGGCTCGAATCCCGACGTGACGAGCAATCTTGCTTGCTATGCGGCAGTACAGAAGCTGTATAACGCAGGTATCGTCGGCGGCGACGCCGGCACGGGCAACTATCGCCCGAACGACGGCATCAAGCGCAGCGAGGCATGCGTCATTTTCCTGCGCCTTGCGCGCGCGTCCGCCCGCGCCGGAAAGTAAATCGAAAAGTCCGCCTTCGGGCGGACTTTTTGCGCAAGTGTTTTGCGCATGTGATTGACTTTTCCATCCACATTTAGTATAATAGAGAAAAATGTGCGCGGAGGAATACCATGAAGAAGGTCATGCTGGTCTTCGGGACGCGACCCGAAGCAATTAAAATGTGCCCGCTCGTCAACGAGCTGAAAAAACGTCCCGAGGTGCAGACGGTGGTCTGCGTTACAGGACAGCACCGCGAGATGCTGGATGCCGTGCTGCATGCATTCGGCGTCGTGCCGGATTACGACCTCGCGATTATGAAAGACAGACAGACGCTCTTTGACATCACGGTCAACATTCTGGAGCGCATCCGCGCCGTCCTCGAAGAGGTGAAGCCCGATGTCGTGCTGGTGCACGGCGACACTTCAACCACCTTCGTCACCGCGCTTGCCTGCTTCTATCTGCAGATTCCGGTCGGCCATGTCGAGGCGGGGCTGCGCACCTACAATATCTATTCGCCCTATCCCGAGGAGTTCAACCGCCAGGCGGTCAGCGTCATTGCCAAGTACAATTTTGCCCCCACCGAGCTGTCGCGCGAGAACCTGCTCCGCGAGGGCAGAAAGCCGGAGAGCATCTATGTCACCGGCAATACCGCCATCGACGCGCTGAAGACGACCGTCCGCGCTGACTATACGCACCCGGAGCTGGAATGGGCTGCGGGCAGCCGCCTCATCATGATCACGGCGCATCGCCGTGAGAACCTCGGCGAGCCGATGCACCGCATGTTCCGCGCCATCCGCCGCATCATCGAGGAGCACCCCGATGTGCGCGCCATCTATCCGATTCATATGAACCCGGTCGTCCGCGAGGAGGCAAATGCCGAGCTCGGCGGCTGTGACCGCATCCGCATCATCGAGCCGCTCGATGTGCTTGACTTCCACAACTTCCTGTCCCGCTCGTATCTGATTCTCACCGACAGCGGCGGCATTCAGGAGGAGGCGCCCTCACTCGGCAAGCCCGTGCTGGTCATGCGCGACACCACCGAGCGCCCCGAGGGCATTGCCGCAGGCACACTGCGCCTGGTCGGCACCGAGGAGGAGACCATCTACAAAAACTTCAAGGAGCTGCTTGAAGACCGCGCCGCCTATGACAAGATGGCGCATGCGTCCAATCCGTACGGCGACGGCTTTGCCTCGGTTCGCATTGCCGACGCACTTTGTCGGGAGTAAACGCCATGACGGTCATTGAAGTGCTGGACAAGTCTTCAATCGAAAATCTGTACGCGCCGCTCAGTTACCCTGCGCGGCGCGTCGTCTATATCGGACGCGATGCGAAGGAGACCGAGCGCGAGTGCCGCGTTTACCGTGCGCTGTTTGCCGCGCGCGGCATGCAGACCGAGGTTGAGGCAGTCACCGTCACACCGGGCAGCGGGCGTGAGATGGAGACGCTGGCGGCGCTGTTTGCAGCGCCGGACAGCTATCTTATCGACCTTGTCGGCGGCGACGAGGCGCTGCTGTTCCTGCTGGGCAGAGCGGTTGAGGTGGCAAAGCCCGCGCACGCGCTCGTACATTACGGCAGCGCGCTCACCCACCGTTTTCTCGCCGTCGGGCGGGAGCCGATGACGCTGCCGCGCGGGCGGCATCCGTCGCTCTCGGTCGCCGAGACCGTGGCGCTTCACGGCGGCAGGATTGCCAAGTGCACCGACATCGGCGCAGCGCGGCTGTCGCACGGTGAGATCCGGCAGCTGCTCCGCGATATCGACGCCATGTGGGACATCAGCCGCGGGGATTCCGCCGCGTGGAACCGAAACGCGGACGGGCTCGCCGCTTTTGAGGCGCTCGGTTGCCGCCGCGGCATGCGCTTTTCGGTGACGCAGGCGTTTGCCAGGGACAGAAAACGCGCCGATGCCTATATCCGCCTTCGCAACTTTCTGCCGCAACTTGCGGCGGCGGGGCTGGTCGAGGACCTTGTGATGCGGAAGGGAAGTATCTCGTTCCGCTACAAGAATGCGGGCGTGCACACCTGTCTTTGCCGTGCGGGTCTGCTCCTGGAACTGAAAATCTATCTTTCCGCCCTGCTGACCAAAGGCGCGGACGGAAAACCGCTGTTTGACGACGCGCAGACCGGCGTCGTGCTGGACTGGGACCGCCGCACGCGCGATGCTGCCTCGGTCAATGAGATTGATGTGCTGCTCACGCGCGGCATGATTCCCATCTTTATTTCCTGCAAGAACGGCGGGTACGGCGAGGACGAGCTCTATAAGCTTGCCGCCGTTGCCGCACGCTTCGGCGGACGGTTTGCCAAGAAGGCGCTGATTGCTACGGGCATGTCCGGCAGTCCTGCGCGCGATGCGTATTTCGCCCGCCGCGCCGCAGATATGGGCATCCGCCTGATTCCCGCCGTGCATACCATGACGCAGGCGGAAATCTGTGCGGCGCTTGCGGCGCTGTGACGCTTTGCGGAAATCCCGGGATAAACAAAAAAACGCCGTTTGCAGTCGCTTTGCCGATAGGGCGTAATACCTGATATAAAAGCCGCGCGGCGTGCGAAAACGCTTTGCGCGGTTTTTTTCTGCTTCCGCGCTTTATTAAATCTAAAATGATATAATTTTGGTACGGGACGCCATGCATGTTTTGAAAACGGGGAGAAATCGTTTATTTATGTGGAATCACACCGCCGCAAACCGCATAACTCCGTCGATTTCCGACTTTTTCCGTATTTTTATCACGGCTGATTTTTAGATTTTCGCATGTTGCACAAAATTGCGAAAAAACAGCACAGGAAGCCGGCGTTTCCACCCACAGGCGAAAAAGTCCGCAAAGCAAGGCGTGGCAAGGGTTTGCGGCACTTTTTCGGTGAAACGAAAGTTTGTGAAGAAAAAAACATTTCGTCACATTTGACAAACATTTTGTCGATTACTTGACACCAAAATGTGCAGGTGATACAATGAAATCATCAAGGAGAGCTTCTCACAAAGCTCCGCGATTGAACGGAAGACAAAATTGTAAAATCAGAAAGGGGTAAATTCATATGAAATTTACAAAAATCCTCGCGATTGCGCTTTCGCTCCTGATGGTATTCGGTATGTTCGCAGCCTGCGGCAAGACCGAGACGGACAACACCGACCCTGTCGGCTCCTCCGACAGTCAGTCCACCGAAAAGACCGACGCACCCGAATCCAAGCCCGTCACCCTGAAGTGGGCATCCTGGGCACTTGCGGAAGAGAAACTCTATCCGACTTATGCCGCTATGGCAAACACCTTTATGGAAGCCAACAAGGACATCACGATTGAGATGGACGGCTCCCAGGCTTACTCCACCTACCTCGATCAGCTGATCGTCTCCGCAATCGGCGGCACCGCTCCGAATGTGGCGCACATCAAGGCTGAGTGGCTGCCCCAGCTGCTGGAGACCGGCGCGGTCAAGGCAGTTGTCGGTATCTCCGATGATGTTATGAAGGATTACTCGGCAGGCGCAATCAGCGGCGTCACGATTGACGGCGAGATGGTTGCAATGCCCTGGTTTGCAAACACCGAAGCACTGTTCTACAATAAGGCACTGCTTGAAAAGGCAGGCGTCAAGGCTGAGGACATCAAGTCCTGGGATGATCTCCTTGCAGCGGCTGAAAAGGTCAGCGCGCTCGGCGATGACATCTACGGCCTCGCATTCCCCGACAGTGAAGTTGAGACCGGTGAAGGCTACAACATCCTTCCCGCACTCTGGGCAAACGGCGGCGAATTCATGAAGGACGGTAAGGTCACGCTCGATACCGATGCAGGTATCAAGACCTACACGCAGCTGCAGGAAGTCTTTAAGAAGGGTCTCTCCCCGAAGGGCGCAACCCTGAAGGACCTCCGCAACCTGTTCGGTCAGGGCAAGATCGGCTTCTACTATGACCTCCAGGCCGTCATTTCCACCTGCGCATCCGCAGCGGCAAATGAGGAAGAGTTCTACAAGAACTTCGGCTGCATGGTCATTCCCGGCGCAGATGCAAACGGCTCCGGTTACCTCGTAACCCACCTGCTTGTCGTCTTCGACACGACCACCGATGAGCAGATGCCCGCAATGGCGAAGTTCCTTGAGCACATGTCCAGCGATATCGTTATCAACATCCTGTACGAAGCAGGCCAGGGCAAGATGTCCAGCCGCGCAAGCGTCAATGAGAAGGTCTTTGCAAATGCCGACGAGACCACGCAGGTCTATGTTAAGGCGATGGAGACTGCAAAGGATCTCCCCGGCACGCAGATCAGCCTCAGCGAGGCGGACACCATCATGGTCAAGGGCCTTTCGAGAATTGCAAACGGTGAGGACGTCAAGACCGTCGTCTCCGCAATGCAGACCGAGCTCCAGGCTCTTGCAGACAAGTAATATCGTATGACTTGCGCCCCCTTCGGCAGGGCCGCCGAAGGGGGCGCATTTTAGAAAAACGGAGGTTAGAGATGGCGATTCAAACGAAAAGTATGCCGAAAAAGCAGAACAGACTCATCGCTGCGTTCTTCCGCCGCGATGTAGAAGGAAAGTATCACATGAGTGACGGTTTCTTCGGCTTTTTGCTGACCGTACCCGCCATTCTCGTGCTGCTCACCGTTATCGCCGCGCCGATTCTCAAGGGCATTTACATGAGTTTCATGAAATATGGCCTGAAAGAGGTCAGCGGCAAGGCAGAGCCTGTGTGGAACAACTTCAAGAACTACACAGAACTGTTCCGCGCGGGCGGCATCAACGGCAATGTTGTTGACTATTTTCTGACCACGCTGAACTTTGTGTTCTGGGCGGTGCTTGTGCAGTTTGTCATCGGCCTTGCGCTGGCGCTGCTGCTGAATACCAAACTAAAGGGACGCGGCGTGTTCCGTGGGCTCTTCCTCGTCCCGTGGACGATTCCCTCGGTCGTTGTCGCACTGCTGTGGCGTCTGATGCTCAACAACAGCTACGGCATCATCAACTGGATTCTCAACAAGCTCGGCTTCATCCCGACCGCTGCGTTCGACTGGCTCAACAGCCCAAATCTGGCACTGCCTGCGGTCGTTATCGCAGCCGTCTGGCGGCAGCTCCCCTATATGATGGTCATGCTGCTGGCAGGTCTTCAGTCCGTGGATAAGTCACAGTTGGAGGCGGCGCGCATCGACGGCGCAACCTTCATGCAGACTCTGCGGCATGTGACGCTGCCCACCATCCGCCCCGTCGTGCTCTCGTCGGTGTGGATTGCCATCATGAACAATTTCCAGATGTATACCATCATCAACCTGATGACCGGCGGCGGACCGAGCGAGGCAACCTACACGCTCTCGATTGCGGCATATGAAAAGGCGTTCACCGACTACAACTTCGGGCAGGGCGCGGCAATCGGCGTGATGTGGCTGGTCTTCCTCACGGTGGTCACCGTTATCATCAACAAAATCAGCGCCAAGAGCGCAGAGAATCTGTAAAGGAGGGAAGCGCCATGACAAGGGCAGGAAAAACCAAGAAAACAACCGTGCAGGTTGTGAAGTATCTCGTAATCGCGCTTCTCGTCTGCGTTTTGCTGTTCCCAATCTGGTGGATGCTGGTCGGCTCACTGCGCCCGTATTACACGCTCATCAGCCTGGATGATGTGGCGTTCTGGCCGAAGGACTTCACCGTTGAAAACTATGTCAAGATTTTCTCGCAGGCAAAGTACCTGCGGTATTTCGCCAACAGCTTTATCGTGTCGGGCGGCACCGTGCTCGTCACACTGCTGATTGCCATCCCCGCCGCCTATTCCTTCTCGCGTTTCAAGTTCGGCGGCAAGAGCGCGGTGCTCAGCGCCGTGCAGTCGGTGCAGATGTTCCCGATTGTGGTCATCCTGATTTCGCTCTACACCTTCTATAAGCAGTGGGGCATGCTGGATACCTACCGCGGCGTAATTTTGGCGGATGTGACCTTTGCCTTGCCGCTGTCCATCACGCTGCTCAAGTCCTTCTTCGATACCGTGCCGAATGCACTGGACGAGTCGGCGAAGATTGACGGCGCAGGCAGAATGCGCACCATGGTGCAGGTCATCCTGCCGCTGGTACTGCCGGGTCTCGTTGCCGTTGCGATTTACACCTTCCTCACCGCATGGGATGACTATCTCATGTCGCTCACGATCATCCGCATCGACGAAAAGCGCACGCTTGCCGTCGGTCTTGCGCAGAGTTTCATGGGTGAGTACTCCAACGACTACGGCGCACTGATGGCGTTCTCGGTCGCGGGCAGTCTCCCGATTGTCCTGTTGTTCATCTTCTTCCAGAAGTACATGGTCGAAGGACTCACCGCAGGTGCAGTCAAGGGCTAAAGCATGGGCAAAATCAAGAATTTCGTGCAGAAGCTGACCTTCGGCGACCGCACGGAGGATGCCGCCGAGGTACCAAAGCGCGGCACGGGGCTGTTCTGGTTCGTGCTGAAGAATCACTGGATGCGGCTCATCCTCTTAAACCTGCTGTTCTGCGTTTGCTCGATTCCGGTTGTGACGCTGCCTGCCGCTTACGGCGCACTGATCGCCGTCACGATGCAGTGGGCGCGCCGCGTGCCGGATGTAGAGCCGTTCCGCGTCTATTTTGCGGCGTGGAAGCCGCACTTTCTCGCAAAGACTGCCGTCGCGCTGCTGCTCTGCATCGCACCGGCGTCGGTTGCGGGCTATGTGTATCTGTTTTCGGGAAACGGCGCGGCGTTTTATGCGCTGCTGTTCGTGTTCGGGCTTGTCTCCTTCCTCGTGCAGGCATACTTTTTCGCACAGCTGGCCGTGCTGGATGTTTCGGTCGGCAGCGCGCTGAAAAATGCGTTTCTGCTGCTCGGCGTGGAATGGAAGTGCACGCTGCGGCTGCTCTTTACCGGCGGGCTTCTGCTTGTGCTGTCGGTGCTGCTGACCACATACATGATTCCGTTTCTCGTGCTCTGCGTCTTTTCGCTGACGGCGCTTTCGGTTTCTTCCGAGGTGTCGGATGTGATCGACCGCAGACTGGTAAAGCAATAGTTCCTCTCCATAACCTCCATAAGCGCAAAAAAGACCCCGAAAGGGGTCTTTTTTGCGTGCTGCGTAGTTTTTAAGCCTCCCTTGTGCAAAGGGAGGTGGCGCGAAGCGCCGGAGGGATTGTTGCAAAGAAAGAGAACAACCCCTCAGTCAACTTCGTTGACAGCTCCCCTTGCACAGGGGAGCCTTGCAGTGCATCTTTTTCATCCAACAAACACATAGCGTTTAGGTTGATTTTAGGAAAGAACTGTATCCTATACCCATACCGAGGAGGTGAAACGCAGATATGCAGGAAGAAAACCACTATCGGCACGAGTACAAATACGAGATTACCTACGCCGATTACTACGAGCTGCGCGCGCGGCTCGGTTGCCTGATGCAGCGCGATGCGCATGTGGACGCGGACGGCAAATACCGCATTCACAGCCTGTACTTTGACAACTGCGACGACACGGCGCTGCGCGAGAAAATTGACGGCGTGGCAAAACGCGAGAAATTCCGCATCCGTTACTACGGCAATGCGCCGACGCACCTATCGCTTGAAAAAAAGCAGAAAGTGAACGGGCTTTGCCTGAAGGTCTCCGCCCCTATTGAGCGCGCGCTTTGCGAGGCGCTGATGCGCGGTGAAACCCTTCCGACAGACGCATCCGCGCCGCCGCTTGTGCAGGAGCTTGCCTTCAAGATGAAAAGCCGCCTGCTGCGCCCGCGCCGCGTGGTCAGTTACACGCGGGAACCGTATGTTTTCGCGCCGGGCAATGTGCGCGTCACCTTCGATATGGAGATCGGCGGCGCGCCGCCCGCAGACTTCTTTTCGCCGACGCCGCTGTCGGCGCTGCGGCGCGACCATATGATTCTCGAAGTCAAATACGACGCATTTCTGCCGTCGGTCATCGCCGATGCCTTGCAGCTCGGCGAGATCCGCGTCGGCGCATTTTCCAAATACGCGGCTTGCCGCGAATATGAGTAAGAGAGGACTTTTCCATGACATTCAACGATATTTTCAAATCCGGCTTTCTCGAGAGCGTATCTTCCTTTTCGGTCACGGATACCATCATCGGGCTTTTGTTTTCGCTCGTCGTCGGGCTGTTCATCTTTGTCATCTACAAGAAGACGCTCACCGGCGTGCTGTATTCCACCGGCTTTGCGCTCACACTCGTCGGCATGTCCATGGTCACCACCCTCGTCATCATGGCGGTCACCTCCAATGTCGTGCTGTCGCTCGGCATGGTCGGCGCGCTGTCGATTGTCCGTTTCCGCACCGCCATCAAGGAGCCGATGGAGATTGTCTTCCTGTTTTGGTCGCTCGCGGTCGGCATCGTCATCGGCGCGGGCATGATTCCGCTCGCCGTCATCGGCTCGGTGATTATCGGCGGTGTGCTCCTCGTGCTTGCCAATCGCAAGACGCACGACAAGCCCTATATGCTCGTGCTCCGCTGTGCCGATACGGCAAGCGAGAATGCCGCCATGGAGGTTGTCGGCAAGCTGCGCGACAAGCCGCGCATCAAGGCAAAGACCGTGACAAAGGACGGCGTGGAAATCACCGCCGAGGTGCGGCTGCGCGATGCCTCGACGGATTTCGTCGGCGAGATTTCGGCGCTGGATGGCGTGGAGAGCGCCACGCTCGTCAGCTACAACGGCGAATACATGGGTTAAAGGAGGTGCGGTGATGCTGGCACATCGGCATTTTGCAAAATTTGTGGCGGTGCTGACTGCCGCCGCAGTCTGCCTTTCGCTGCTTGCCGCCGCGGCGGGCGACTATCTGGTTGAGGCGCTCGGCGGCAAGGGCGTGACGATGGAATACGAGTCGGCGCTCTTTGACACCGACACGGTGCTCGACATCAACATCCGCATCGATGCGGACGATTGGCAGGAGATGCTCGACAACGCCATAAACGAGGAATATGTTTCCTGCGATGTGGAGGTCGGCGGCAAGACCTTCACAGGTGTCGGCATCCGCCCGAAGGGCAACACCAGTCTGTCCTCGATCGTGAACGACCCGAACTCGGACCGCTACAGCTTCAAGCTGGAGTTTGACAAATATGTCGAGGGGCAAACCTGCTTCGGGCTTGACAAGCTGGTGCTCAACAACAATTACGCCGACGCAACCAATATGAAGGAAGCCATTGTGTACGATATGTACCGCTTCCTCGGCGCAGACGCAAGCCTGTATAACTACGCAAGGCTCTCGGTAAACGGGGAGTACTTCGGCATCTATCTTGCGCTCGAAGCCGTGGAGGAGAGCTTCATGCTCCGCAACTATGGCGCGGCGAACGGCGCGCTCTACAAGCCGGAGGGCATGGAGATGGGCAAAGGCGGCGGAGGCGGTCAAGGCGGCGGTGGTCAAGGCGGCGGCGCGTCCGACTTCGGCGACAAGCCCGACATGGGGCAGATGCCGGACTTCGGCGACAAGCCCGACATGGGGCAGATGCCGGACTTCGGCGACATGCCCGATATGGGACAGATGCCGGACTTCGGCAATATGCCCGACTTTGGCGAGAACGGAGACGCCGCAGTTCGCGAAACCGCAGACACGGATGAAAAGCCGAATTTCGGGGGCTTCGGCGGCAAGGGCGGTTTCGGCGGCAAGGGCGGCTTCGGCAGCATGGGCGGCAGCGGCGGCGCAGACCTGAACTACACGGACGACGACCCTGACAGCTATGAGACCATCTGGGAGGGCGAGGTCACCGACACCGGCAAGCAGGACCACAAGCGCGTGGTCGCCGCGCTGAAAGCCGTCAGCGAGGGCAAGGATCTCGAGACCTACCTCGATGTGAACAACATCCTCCGCTACATGGCGGTGCACACCTTCGTCGTCAACGCGGACAGCCTGTCCGGCAATATGGCGCACAATTATTATCTCTATGAGAGCGGCGGCAAACTGAATATCCTGCCCTGGGACTACAACCTGTCCTTCGGCGGCATGAGCGGCGGCGATGCTTCATCCGTCATCAATGACGCGATCGACACGCCGTTCTCGGGCACGCAGTTCTTTGACGCGCTGCTCGAAAATGAGGCATACCTCGCGCAGTATCATGCCTATCTCTCAAAACTCGTCGAAGAATATGTCTTCGGCGGCGGCTTTGACGCGGCATACACCCGCATCCGCACGCAGATCGACGCCCTGGTCGAGACCGACCCGAACGCACTCTACACTTATGCAGAGTATACCGCCGCGGCAGAAATGCTGTACGAAACGGTTCGCCTGCGCGCCGAGAGCGTGCGCGGGCAACTCGACGGCAGTATTCCGTCCACTGACGCGGGGCAGCGCGAAGATTCGAGCG
Source organism: uncultured Eubacteriales bacterium (assembly GCA_934474225.1). Taxonomy (GTDB): domain Bacteria; phylum Bacillota; class Clostridia; order Oscillospirales; family CAG-272; genus UMGS902. The sequence goes on from CAKSLU010000003.1 coordinate 46,527, forward strand.
CGCTTGTCGATGCGTCGTCCATCAACCTTTCGGTGATGGGGACGATGAATGGCGGCGGGAACCGCGGCGGCGACAAGCAGGCGTTCGGCGGCGGCGGGAACCGCGGCGGCGACAAGCAGGCGTTCGGCGGCGGTGGGAACCGCGGCGGCAACGCAGATGGCAACGGCAACGCGGATGGCAATGCGGGCAGCGACAACGCCGGAACGCCGCCCGCGCGCCCGGACGGCGACAACACCGGAACGCCGCCGACCCGCCCCGACGACAGCAGCGGCGACAACACCGAAACGCCGCCCGCGCCGGGCAGTGACGCACAGGGAACATCAACTGCATCGACCGCGACGCAGAACCTACTCTTATACGGCGGCATGCTGCTCATCGCCCTTGTCGGTCTCGTCGCGGCTGTACTTTATAAGAGAAGATAAAAAGAACGGGAACACCTCGGCGTTCCCGCTCTTTTTTATAAGATAACCGTAAAGGTCAACAGTCCTTCCGTGGCCTGCGCGGCGGTAATTTTGCCGCCGTGTGCGCGGACAATGGCTGCGGCAATCGACAACCCAAGCCCAAAACCGCCGTCCCCGCTGCGGGCTTCGTCCGCGCGGTAGAAGCGGTCAAACAGGCGCGCAAGTTGCGCTTTGCCGAGCGGCGCGCAGCGGTTGGCGCAGGTCAGCACGGCCTTCCCGCTTTTTTGATGCAGGGCGCAGTTGATCGTGTCGCCGCTTGTGTATTTGACGGCGTTGTCCAGCAGAATCGAGCAGAGCGTGTCGAGCTTTGCGCCGTCGCCCTGTACGGTGATGCCGTCCGTGATGTCGGCGCAGAGCGTCAGCTTTGCCAGCGTCGCGCGCTCCTCACAGGCGGCGACGGCGCGGCGGACGCATGCCGAAAAATCGACGGCAGTCATGGATTTTTTCGTCTCCTCGTCCTCGCGGGAGAGCATCGTCAGTTCGCCGGCGAGGCGAATCAGCCGCTCGGACTGCGCGCGGATGTTGTGCGTCCACTTGCTTTCCCCCTCGGTCAGCTCAAGCACCTCCACATTGGATTGAATGACCGCAATCGGCGTCTTCAACTCATGGCTGGCGGCGGTGATAAACTCTTTTTGCCGTGCGAGATTGAGGACAAAGGGGCGGATGGCAGCGCCGGAGAGGGCAAAGGAGAGGAGCGTCACGAGAAGGATGCTGAGGACGGAGATGAGGATGCAGATGCGCGCAAGCGCGTGCATTGCGGCAAGCTCCACCTCGCAGTTGAGAAAGACGACCACGCGGCGCGTGCCGTCCTCGGTGTCGGGCGCGATGCGGTAGTAGTACACATCACTTCTGCCGTCGGTTTTATCATCCGCCAGCGCCGCCGTGACATAGGCGCGTGCCTCCGCCTCGGAGAGCGAGGCAAGGTTGTCGGTGTTCATGCGAATGATTTCGCCGTCCGCGTCTGCCACTGCGATAAAAAAGCGCGTGCGGAACGGCGTCTCGGGGGAGCGTATGGGCGATGCGTCCCCGCGCGGCGCGGGGGGCGACGGTCTTGTCGGGTTGCCGCCCGTCGCACTGTCGTCCGATGCCTCCGATATATCCGGCACGCCCGGCGCGCTCGGAAAGCGCCCCTCGTTTTGCGCAAGCAGGGTGAGCATGCCGTCGATATTTTGCAGCGTCTGCCGTCGGTTGGTGAGCAGAATCCCGCAGGAGACGGCGATAATGACAATGGCAGCCGCCAGCGTGGCGACCGCGATAAACCGAATGCGCAGTTTGCGGATCATAGCGATTCCTCCAACATATAGCCTGCGCCGCGAATCGAGCGAATGCCGACATGCGCGCCGATTTCGGCAAATTTTTTGCGCAGGTTGGAGATATTGACCCACACCACATTGATTTCCACATCGGTGTCATAGCCCCACACGCGCGTGAGCAGCTGCTCGGGCGAGAGCAGGCAGCGTGGATTCGCCATAAACAGCTCACAAATCTGAAATTCCTTGCCGACCAGCTGCACCTTGCCGCGCGGTGCCGACAGGGTGAAGTTTGTGCGGTCGAGTGTGAGGTCGCCGAAGCGGAGCGTGGAATGCCGATATTCGCCCTGGCGGCGCGTCAGCGCACGCACGCGCGCAAGCAGCTCCGCCATGACGAAAGGCTTCGGCAGATAGTCGTCCGCGCCGAGGTTCAGCCCTGCGACGCGGTCCTCCACCTCGCTCTTGGCCGTCAGCAGCAGCACCGGCGTCTGCACGCCGGCGGCGCGCAGCTTTTGCAGGACGGTAAGCCCGTCCGCCTTCGGCATCATGATGTCGAGCAGAATGCCGTCGTAGTTGTCCGATAGCCCGTAGGCATAGGCGTCTTCGCCGTCATAGACGGCGTCCACTGTGTAGTTGTTGTGCGTGAGAATCGTGCAGAGCGCGTCCGAAAACGCGCGCTCGTCCTCGCAAAGCAGCAGTCGCATACAGCCACCTCCGGAACTTTATCTTACCCGCATAGCCTAAAGCCAACCTAAAGTCAGCCGCGCAGCCCATAGGGGCTGTAGGGCGACGCCGTCTTTACGGTACAGCCGCGCAGTTCGCCGCCCTGCCCGACGGTGTAGACCACCTCGTGCGACTTGAAAAAGCTGTTGCAGTCGGCAAAGAACTGCACGGTCACATCGCTATTGTCGCCGCTTGTCTGCACATCGGTGACGATATAGTTATAGAGCATGTTCGGCTGCGCGTCCTCGGCGATGACATAGAGCTTGCCGCCGCGCACATCCAGTCTGCCGCCGATGTCCGCTTCAGTCAGCGTCACGCCGAACTTCTCGGCGGCAAGGGTGCGCAGGGTGTCAAACGGCAGTGCACCGTCCTCGCCGTATACGGCAAGCAGATCGGCAACAGCGTCCGCGGTATCCGCCGTGCCGAAATCCGGCACCGACCAGCGCCGGCGGCTTTCGATCCAGCCGCGCACGGCATTTGCCGCAGGATCATCGACAAATGCACTGTCGTCCTTCGGCGCGACGTCGTCCACCACAAGGAAGCAGTCCACCGTGTCGGTGAGGATTGCCGTGTGCGCGCCGACCGGCAGCGCCTCAATGTCGGAGGCGGTCACGGTAAACTCGATGTACAGGCAGGGCAGTCCATATTCCTTCTCGTCGCGGGTGAGCTTGTAGTCGCTCACGCGCAGCGTGCGGAAACCGTCAAAGTCAGACTCGCCCTCAAACAGGGCGCGCAGGAACGCATGGCAGTTGTCCGAGAAGTTGCCGTCGTAGTCAAATTCGTCCCAGTCGGCAAGCGAGGTAATTGACCAGCGCGCACCATCCTTTTGCAGCGTGCCGCCGCCTGCGACCGGTGCGGTTGTCAAATCCGTCGCGACGGTCTCGCCCGGACGAATCACATCTTCTGTTTTGCCGCAGGCGGAAAAGAGCAGCGCCGCAGCGAGTGTGAGCGATATATACAAAATCGGTTTTTTCATGGCAGCCTCCGCAATAGGTTCTGCACCCATTTTAGCACAGCGTGCGCATAAAGTAAAGCATGTCGCGTGACAAAAAATCTCCCCTGCCGCACGGCAGGGGAGATGAAACATAGGAGATTCTTGATTGCATTATTGCTTTTCTGCGCTGTCAAACGCTGCGGAAACCGTTTCAAAGCTTGCATCGCTCGTGACCGCCTCGGCGTATACGAGTTTTACACCCTCGGTGACGACCAGCGGCTTTGCCTCGTCATTGCGTCTTGCAAACTGACCGATCGTGCCGCCCAGCCAGTTGACGGTCAGACTGTTGCATGTGCCGCCGTCAACCGCATCCTGCATTGCCAGAATACTTGCATTGTCCGTAAGATTCACCGTGGTGTTTCCGCTTGTAAACGCGCCGTTTACGGGCACCAGATAGAGCTTGCTGACAACCGCGTCGCCGCCGATATTGATGGTTGCATTGCCGGTGTAATTTGCCTCTTTGATGCCGCGCGAATATGCGCCGATGCAGATGTTGTTGCCGCTCTTGACCGTGATATTCACATCAAGCTCACCGTCCGCCGCAGGCTCTTCGCCGCCTGCAACGACAGGCTGCCCGGACTGATAGCCGCCTGCAATGCTGAATGCGCTTGCAAAGCCGCTGCCGTTGAAGCCGTCGCCCATGCCGGAGACGCCGACGCCGGTGTCCAGCGTGAAGGGATAGTGGTTTGCGACGAAGTAATAGAAATTGCCGACAAGATTGAAATCAATATCGCGGAAAATGTACTCGCCCGAGCAGACGAAGCGAACTGCCGAAACCGTGTACGTCGCGCCGCTTTCGCGGTAGTCCACACCGCCGTAATTCGAGGTGACTGTAACGGTTCCCTCAAAAGTATCGGTATAGACAAAGGTTTCATTCTGAATATAATTGCCGCAGACGACAACGGTGCAGTCCTTGGTGAGGTCCAGGCAGTCCAGCGCCGCGCTCATGGTATTCACCGCGCTGTCCGCATTGGAACCGTTGCCTCTGCCGTTTGATGCAAGATAAACAACCGTTGCATTCTCGTACGGTGTGGTATCCACTTCAACCTTTTCCGTGGTTTCTGCGCTCGTGTTTTCACCTGTATAGACGACATTGCTGTTCTTTGCAAAAGACTCGTTGATTTTCTGAATCTTGCTTTCTGCAACGGGTTTATAGGTGTCATAGATCGTGGCAAGCGACATTCTGGTTACAAAGCGATTGCCGATCGCATTGAAATAGCCGCCGATGTCGTAGTAAATACCGACATCGAATACATGCGATGCAAAGATAATGTCCAGCATGTCGGCGCTTTCCGGGTCGCGGATGTACTTGCCGTAAAGCGTCTTTTCGTAATAAGCGGGCGTGAGATAGACCTTGCCGTAATACGCAAGCAGCTCGGACACCGCACCGGAGCGGACCGGGTCTGCCGTCATAGGTATGCAGTAGAACTGCGTGTGGAAACCGCTGACCAGGTGACCGTAGTCTTCCTGCTGCGCATCAAACTTGGGGTAGGGAAGAATACCGAAGTCGACCTCGCTGTCACGGTGGCTCTCAACCAGAGAGAGCGCGCCGAAATTGAAGACCGCGCGGTTCTCATTGAACACGGCAAAGCGGTTGGTATCCCATGTGCTGATATTGGCTGCCTTGCCGGTGACATTGTCATACTGATAATTGTATACATGCGCCTGGTCAAACACGATGCTGTCCAGCGTGTCGTAAAGGTTGACCACCCGCTCGCTGTACAGGGTCAGTTCGATCTCGCCGTCCTCGTTGACGGAGGCAATCTTTTCACCTGCGCCTGCAAGCATCGCGACAAGCGGATCGTTCCAAATCATCAGACCATAGCTGTCATGCTCATCGTAGATGCCGTTGTTGTCCACATCTTCGCCGACCTGCTTGACAAGCTCGCCGAGCTTCTCAACCGTCCATTCATTGTTCCGGACAAGCTCATACGGATTTTCAAGACCATATGATTCGACGAGGTCCTTGTTGAAGAGCAGGGCATGGGTGTAGATGTTGTCCACAACGCTGATATCGCCGGTCGTATAGAACATTTTGCCTGCAACCGCGAGGTCCTTGTTCGCTTTTTGGTCCCAATAGTCCTTGGTCAGATCCATGTGCGGCAGGCTGGAAAGGTCCCAAAGCGTACCGGTCTGCGCAAGGTTGGCAACATCCCCGGTGCCGATCATGGCGGCGTCGTAGGTAGAATTGCCCGCCATGTAGTCGGTGTAGATTTTCTGAAAACCGTTGCCGTTGCCGTTCGTCGTGCCGTAGCCTAAAAACGCATCATTGATGATGTTCAGACCGTAATACTCGCGCAGCCACTCGTTGCGCTGATAAATCGCATATTCAACGGTCGTGGACGCATCACTGTCCGCCTCAAAGTCATTGCCCTTGTATCCGGCGACAAGAATGCGGAAGTCGCCCGAGACATCCAGCGATGCGGGGATAATTTCGTTGTTCTGCGGGTCGTTGTTGACGGTGACTTCAGGCGGCGTATCCGTTTTATGACCGCATGAAACCAGAAACAGCGCTGCCGCAATCAAAACGAGAAGCAATGTGATTTGTTTTTTCATATGTTTTCTCCTTTTTAACAAGTCCTATTTCACAAGCGTTGCGGTATTGGTGGAGGCGTCCCAGGCGATATTGTCATTGGAAACGCCGAGCGCGTTTGCAATCGCGCGTACCGGGAGATAGGTGCGGTTGCTTTCGATAATGGCGGGGGAGTCAAGCGCGACCGCCTTGCCGTTCACATACATTTCCTTTTTGTCGATGGTAACCACAATGGTCACTTCGCCGTTTGTCAGCGTAGCGGTTCTGGTCGCTGCCTCCCACTTGATGCCTTCATTTGGCACACCGAACGCATTTGCAAGGAAACGCACGGGGAGCATGGTGCGGTTGTTGCGGTTAATCGGCGCTGCGTCAAGCACATGCACTCTGCCGTTGATATAGGCGGCGGCAGAACCGATGGTGAGCTGAACTTTGGTCGTTTCCGCCGAAATATCGTTTGTCACGGTGTCAAACAGCTTGCGCATTGCATCGGTCGGCTCGACGCCTTGATAATGCAATGCATATTTGGTGTTTGCAAAAAGCGCGAGCTTTTCCTGATTGACCTGCCCCTGAAATTCGCAGTTGTTGCAGACGATTTCATCCACCTTGCCGCCCGTCCAGTTGACGGTGACGGTGTCAAGCACATTGCGCATATCCAGCTGCTTGACATAGCCGCTCTTCATGTTGATAACGGCATTTTTGGAATAGATGGACGCATCGCCGCCGACCTGAATGAAGGTGTTTATGCTGCAGCCGTCGATATTGAGGATGACCTTGCCGCCGATGCCCGCATCGATAGGCCCGCCGTATACACGGTCCACCGAGCCGCCGAGGAGATTCAGCGTCTGCGAACCGGTAAACTCGTGGATATAGCCGCTGGTTTCGTTGCCTCTTGTATAGCCGATGACCGCATAGTAGTTTCCGCTTTCGATGGTGATATGCTTGTCTAAGTCATGCGGAATCAGATTGTCGGAGTTGTAAAGCTGGTAGCCGCCGAGAACATAGGTTCTTGCCGCATTGGTCTCGGGCATAGTCAGCCCCGTGCCGAAGGTGATGTCGTGGAATCTGCCGACAAAGAGCAGGGTGCTTTCAAAGTCGATTTTTGTGTTTTCAAGCGTCGTGTTGCCGTCGAAAAAGAAGCGCCTGCTTTTGTCAAATTTGATGCCGCCGTCAAAATAGGTTTTGCCGTCAAACGAAGTGATGACAATGTGGTTGTCATGCGCAGGCTCACTGAAATTGGCGTTCAGTTCAACCGTGTTGACCAGCACGATGGTGCCGTCAACGCCCGTGAGCATCTCGTACGCCTGTGCCAGGTCGCTGATGGGGCTGTCGGGCGAAAAGCCTGTTCCGTCGCCTACATTCGCAACATAGACCTTTGCAGGGAATACCGTGGACTTTTCGACTTTTTTGTCAAGGACGGTATACGCGGCAACATCCACATCTGCCGCACCCGAAATCGCAGAGCCGTCTTCGTATGCCGCCGTGTCGAATTCATCCAGGATAGGCTGTACCCGCAGACCCTTGCGCGCGACAAGCTCGATTTTACCGTCGGTGATAAAGCTCTTGATGTCGCCATGCATCGTCCGCGAAACCATGTCTATTTTACCGCCGAGAAATTTGACGGTGGTGTGCCCCATGACATTGTTCAGAATCAGCGCATTGACCGTGCCGCCGTTGATGGTCACGGTGGAATCGCCGTTCAACCGCCTGCCGGCGTCACCCGCTGTGTAAAGCGAATTGACGGTACCGCCGTTTACCGTAATGTTTGAGGAGTCGGAATAAGAGCCGAGTATGGACGCGCCGTAAACGCTCTTGATCGTGCCGCCGCTCACCGTAATATTGGATGTTCCGGTATAGCTGGCAGTGCCGCCGCCGCGCGAAAAGCCGACAACTGCGTGCCAGCTGCCGCTTTCAACGACGATAGAAGAATCTCTGTATGCAACATGCTTGTATTCTTTGTCCGTTGCGGGAAGCTGATAGCCGCCGAGCACATAAACCATCAGCGAGGATGGCACCGTGATGCCTTCGCCGAGCACAAGCGGATTGAACCCCGCTACGATCATCGCCGTTTTGGATGTGTTATTCGCCCCCACGGCGAACTTGATGTTTTCAAAAGTCGTGGGACCTGCAAGATAGAAGCGGTTGACAGTAGGATGGTCTGTCACGATCGTACCGCCGCTTATGGTAATGTTCTCATTGTGCGCCGGCGCATAGAACGGGGCTTTTAATGTGTATGTATCGGTAATGACAATTTTGCCGCCGTCATGCGCAAGCGCATCAAATGCAGCCTCCAGCGAGCCTAAGGGCGCGTCGGCATGGCGTCCCGTTCCGTTTCCGCCGTCGTTCAGATAGACGGTTTCCGCTGCCGCCGCGCCAAGCGCCAGAAGCGCCGCCATCAAAGCGATGAAAGCAATCAATAAACTCTTTTTCACAAAGGACCTCCTCAGGCTCCGGCCCGGTCGAGCACGACCTCGGGCCATGCGGTTGTCACGAATGCGGTCACATTTGCAAGCGTATCGCAGATTGCGCCGATGCCGTCCTGGTTGACAAGGGCAGGACTCAGCTTAAACGATGCTGCATTGGTCAGCTTGACAAGGGACTTGGGAATGGAAATCTCGATAACCGCCCCCTCGTCCACATCGTTGTTGTTATCGACAGTGCCATAAATTTTAACTGCTGCGGTGCCGCCGCTGATTTTGGTTTCGGCGCCGTTGTCAACATAGAGGATGGAAAGGCTGCCGTCGAGCTTTGCGGTGACGCGGTAATACTGCTTTTCGCCGACGCCGATACTTAGCATGACCTCGTCGCTGCTTCTGAGGTAGTTGTCAAGACGGTTGACAAGGAAGTACACATTGCTGTCATCGTGCGCGGTCTGCACGGTGATTTGCGCCTGTGACTTGTCGCCCACAAAAAGCGCATCCGTATTGTTTGCCCATTCTGCAAAGAGGCCGTCCAACTTTGGCGTCATCTTCTTTGCATTTGTGCGATGGTTGAGATAGGAGTGGACAATCTGAATGCCGTATTTGTCGCCATATTTGACCTGCGATGTGGTCATGACCTCGTGACTGCCGACAAGCAGACTGGAGGCCCAGATGCCGCCCGTTCCCGGGAGCGCTTTTGCTTCCTTGCCCCATGCAGTGCCGTCGGGGCTGAGCATGCGGAAGAAGATGCCTGTGCTTTTGTGATAGGTGAGATAGACTTCACCCGAGGGGAACGTGGCAAGGTAAGGCCCCATGCCGTCGCAAATTGAGTGGATAATGGTATCGGGCCCCTCTTCGTCAAAGTTAAGCGCGCGCCACTTGCCACCATCTTCGCTTGTCGCAAGCGAAATCTTAAATCCGCTTGTAAGGGTGCTGAGCTCTACGGCGAGAAGCGATTTGCCGTTGTAGAGCGTGGTCAAGGCGGGCATTTGGCCGCCAAAATAGGGAATCGCCTCTGTGTATTCCTTGTCTCTCACTTTCGGGATTCTGTTGCCGATAAACTCCTTGTAAATACGAAGGGCAACAAAATTGTTCTTGTCTCCGTCTTTGACTTCAGGCGCCCAGGTGTAGCCGCCGTCCTTCGACTCAATCATCATGATATAGGTGGAGCGGTGCTCGAGATCGTAGCCGTAGCGGGAATGATACTCGGCGTTTGCCGACCAGAATACCTGCAGAGTGCCGTCATCCGTCTGATGGATATACGGCTCCCAACCCATGCCGGTATAGATTTTTTTATGCTCGCCCCAGACGACCTTGTCGTTTTCGTCCAGTTTGCCGCGCACCATGAAAATGCCGTTCATGTCCCAATAGGGGGCATAGTTCAGCGCATAGGCGGCATTCGGACGCTCGTAGTAGACACAGAGAATATCGCCGTTGTCGAGAATAATCGCATCGGCGTTGCAGCCGATGATGCGGTCTTTCTGACCCGCGAGCGGACCTTCGGTGTGAACAAAGTTCTTGTCCGCATCGTTGGAGTTGTGGAAGGGTTCGGGGTTGTCCCAGGTTATGCCGTCCTTGGAAAGTGTCCAATAGAGGAAAGGACCTGTCCGTCCGCCCATGAAAAATAGGATGTACAAATTGTCACGGAGTCGTTTGATACGCGGATAGTACGCATTGTCATATCGCGTATAGGTCGTTTTGGCAGAGTTGAGATTGACAGTCTCTCTGTAGTTCATCTCAACCGTGGATGTCAGAAAATCATCCGAAACATGACTGCCTTCGGTGGAGGTCGTATTGAGGTCTTTGATGGACAGGACATTCTTTTCCGCCCCCATTGCCGTCATGGACAAGAGGGAAGAAAGCGCTATTGTCGCTGCCATACAGCCGAAAAATTTCTTCACGGAAAATCCTCCATGTTTCACAAATTTAACGCCGATTCGGCGCCTGCTTTATTACATTTTGCCACATATGCACTTGAGAAGCAAGACAAATTTCTACCTTATTATATACATTAATTTAATACCTCGCAGCATAAATGCTGCGAGGTATTCAGCACAGTTCGGTATTTTACTGCTTTTTAGCCTGTCTCTTTGCAAAGCGTGCGTCTGCAAGGTCTGCAAACTGCTGGATAATCTGCACTTCCTTTGCAATGTAAGGTCTGCCGTTGAAACGGTAGAGGTCATGCTGGAACTTGGTCAGATCATGCGGCCCTGTGTAATTGGGGTCCTCGATTTCCTTATTGTAATTGCCCCACGGCTCATAGGTCTGTGAGAAGCCCTGGATCAGACCCCAGTGGTAAGAACCGACCTCTTCAAGATAGAAGAGCGGGAAGATCTCATCCACATTATTGTGGGTGATGCGGTTGAGCCACTCATTGTTGATCACCGGTCTGCCATAGTCCTCCTTGAGTTTTTCGATGAGGCGGACCATGGTCTGGAACGAGCCGTAGTAGTGGAACGTGATAATATCCGAGAGCTCGAGCGCGCGCTTCTGCGCATGGCTGGTGGGCTCAAGGGTATTGGGATCGTACGCCCAGACATCGGCCGTCAGCGGCTGAATCGGGTCGTGCGAGCGGATGATCTCAAAGCACTTTTCCATCATGGGAAGCGAGAGGTCGCCGCGTCTGCCGCCGGAAATCTCGTTCCAGACGTCCCAGATCTGAATGCGTGCGTCCTTGGCATACTTTGCAGAGAGTTCATCCACCATCTCATAGAAATGCGGCTGCATATCGGGCTCGTCGGGAACCATATAGCCGTGCGAGGTGTAACCGCCTGCGTGCGGACCGCGGCAAATACCGCTGTGGTAACCCCAGTCCACATGCTGCTCGCCGAATTTGACGGGCACGAACAGCTCCTTCGGAACCGTACAGTCGTTGCCGATGGTCAGCATGACTTTGATGCCGTACTTGTCTGCAAGGGTCAGGTATTCCTCAAGATTGGACATAAAGCTGTCGTGCTCATAGTACCATACTTCAAACTGAATGATGGCACGCACGGCGTTGAGCCTGGTCTTCTGCGCAAGCGCAAATTCGTATTCAATCTGCTTGAATACTTCATCGTGTTTGTACTGCTGCCACATGGCAACTCTGTTTACACAGTTTGACGGATAGCCGTTGAAGCCGCGAATCCAGGGCTGGTTTTTGTACCATTCATGGGCTTGCTCTTTTGTCCATTGCTTTAACATAGTGTTCTCCTCTTGATTTCAAAAAACAGATTTTACGGTTGATACCGGGCTAAATACCGATATATCTATTGTAACATACCGGAACCCATATTGCCAAGTTGAAAATCGCACTGTTTTTTTCTCGGATTTTTTACTTTTGTCTGTATTCCGGCGCGGCAATGCGCGTGAAGATGACGCACGCCTCCGCGCGGGAAATGCTGTCGCCGGGGCGGTATTTGCCGCTGCCCGCGTCGCCGCCGACGATGCCGGCATTGTACAGCTTCATGACCGCTGCATAGCAGCCGAGGTCGCTTGCGACATCGGGAATCTGCCCGCTGCGGACTGCCGTATATTCTGTGTCGGGGAGAATGTTTGCAAAGACAACTGCCATGTCGCCGCGTGTGATGTTCCGGTTGAAGTCTGTGAACTGCGCCGCGGTGATGATGCCGTTTGCCACGCAGTAGTCCACATAGGGCTTGTACCAGGTGCCGCCGACGGAAGTGTCAATGCTGTTTCCGTAGTACGCCTTGTGGATGTTTGCCGCCGCGGTCAGCGCCTGCGCCACGGTGAACTTGCCGTCCGGCGAGAAGGTCGTCGCGCTCGTGCCGTTTGCCAGCGCATAGGCATAGGCGGTCTTCACATAGGGGGCAAACCACTTGTCCGCCGTGACATCCTTGAAGTTGTCCGCATAGGTGCGGGTGGCGGACAGCCCGGACTTGCTCTCCGTAAAGCCGGAGACGCGCGCCGAGATTGCCATCGGGTTTACCGTGTAGGTCATGACCGTGTCGATGGCGGGCGGTGCGCCGAGGTAGGGAACACCGTCGCGGTAGCCGAGCTTCTGGAGGAAGACAGAGCGGTTGTACCGGTTGTTTGCATGCAGCTTTGCATGGTAGACCGCGTAGATTTCCTTGCCGTCGGGCGTGGGCACGAAGACCGTTGCGCCGGGGGCGAAAATCTCGTTTTTGTCATCGCGGCGCTGCATCGGCTGCGGCTGCTTTTCCCAGGAGGCGGCTGCAAGCAGGTTTGTCTTGTCGGTCAGCTTGAGGAGGCCGGTGCAGTAATCGTCGCCGTCCGCATAGTTTGCGGCATAGGCGATGTAGAGCGTGCCGTCCTCGCCGTAGACCGGGTAGGGACCCTCAATGATGTCATAGCCCTCCCAGGATTTGTCCGGGGTGGCGATGGCGGTGACGCCTCCATCAAATGCGGTGGGGCTCTTCAACTTGCCGATGACCAGTGTCTGCTTGTGGCGCTTTGCCGTGTTGTCGGCAGCTGCCACGAAGACGCTGCTGATGTAGTAGCGCGTGCCGCCATACTCAAAGATACGCGGGCTGAGCCAGGACCAGACGGAGGCGTCCAGCCCTTCCGGTACGCCGATATAGGTGAATGCGCCGCTCGGTACGGTGTCGGTGGACTTCAGCACCACGGGCTTGCGCTGTGCGGCGGAAGAAGTCGAAGCCGAAACCGATGCGTAGAGATACCATGCGCCGTCAAAGCGGTAGAGCTGCGGCGCCCAGATGCTCTTGACATCGGATGTTGCTGTCCAGACGACGGTTGCTGTCGTGTTCCCGAGGTCGGCAAGGTTTGCCGCGCGGGAAATCAGGATGCAGGGCGTCGTGCCGACCGACGATGCACGCACATAGTAGTACCAGCCGTCGGCGTAGCAGACGCTCGGGTCTGCGCCGTAGCCGATGATGGGATTCCGGAATTCGACCGTGCCGCTCGGCGCTGCCGCGAGGTCAACCGTTGCATGCAGCTTGGCGCTGCTCTTGCCGGGGACAGCTGCGTTGCCGCAGATGTCGCCGACCGTGCGGAGGTCGCCGCCCGTAATGTTCAGCGTGTAGACGCCGTTAAACTCGTTCTTCTCGGTGTTCTGCGCCAGGCGGATGTCGCCGTGGAAGCTGCCGCCCGAGATGTTCAGCGTGATGTTGCCGTTTACGGTATTGACATCCTTGTCCACATTGGCGGGGGTCGCCATGCCGTAGATGCTGCCGTAGAAGTTGCCGCCCGAGATGGTCATGGTGATGTTGCCGTCATGGCTGTTCTTGCCCGTGCCGCAGACATCGCCGTGGAAGTCGCCGCCCGAGATGGTGATGCGGCTTTCGCCGACCGTCTCGCGCAGCGTCTGGCTGCCGCCGCTTGCGCGGTCGTTGCCCGCGCGCAAAAACTCCCATGCGCCGCTCTTCACGGTGATGTCGGCGGGCGCTTTGCCGAGCGCACGGTCGCCGGACGGGGTCAGACGGTCGCCGGTGTAGATGCCGACGTAGGTGGTCACGCCGCCGTCCATGTTGCGGCTGCCGACGATGTCGTCGCCGAACACGACCTTGTTGCCGCCGCAGAAGATGGCGGCCGCAAGACTGCGGCTCTCGAAGCTGATATGCTCAAAGGTGGTCTCACTGCCGAGCGTGAGTATGCCGCCGAGCTTGATTTCCGCGCCGTATTTGCGGAAGTCCTCGCCGCCGAATACGCTGGTGATGGTTACCTTTCCATCCGCCTCGGGCAGCGTCGTGTCGCCCATGCGCAGCGGTGCACAGATAACGACTGTGCCGCCGTCACGGCCGAGCGCGCGAACCGCATTTTCCAGTGAATCAAACGCCTTCTTCGACGAGCTGCCGTCGCCCGCTGTCTTGCCGCCGGCAAAGACAACGCCTGCCGTTGCCTTCACATCGGGCATCTGCGGCTTGGCGGGCAGTTCTGCGCTGTCTGTGCGGTCAAAGTCTGCGGCGACGATCTTCTGCTCGTACTTGCTTTCCACATCGCAGGTCGCCGTGCCGCGCACGCGGGGCGCTGCAATGGAGGTGAGCGCCGTGAAGTTTGCGCCTGCGATTTCAAGGGCGTAGTTGCCGCCGATGTAGGACGCCGTCTCGGACTGAACGGTGGAGACCGTCGCGCCGCGCAGTTCGCCGCCATTGATGACGATCTTGACATCGCCGTCATAGTAGGCGGTGTATCTGCCGCTGTTTCCGCCCGGGCGGCCGATGCCGTAAATCGGGCAGTTGAAGATACCGCCGTTGATTTCGAGGTAGTAGTCACCGTCCTGCGAAGCAAAGCCGCCGACCGCAATCATCGCGTCCGCCTGGTTTGCCGCCTTGCCGGTGAACGAGCCGCCGTTGATGATGATACGCACATCGCCGGTTGCCCCCATTGCGCTCTCGTTGGAGGTGCGCTTGTTGGAGCCGTACACGCCGTACCAGAGACCGCTGTTTACGGTGATGGTGTAGTCATAGAAGCTGACATCCTCTGCGGTCATGCTGCTTGAATTGATATACATGCCGCCGAGAATCGTGATGTACTCGCCGCTGTCCTTCGTGCAGACCACGCCGTTCCCGACGGTCAGGTTGTGACCGCCGCAAATCAGCTGGTTGAAGTAGAAGCTGCTGGAGTCGTTGATTTTGATGTTCTCAAAGACGGTGTCGCCGCCGAGATAGGTGTAGCCGGAGAGGTTCAGCACCGCGCCGTTTTGCTTGGTGTAATCCACGCCGCCGTAGTTTGCCGTCAGCGTGACCGTGCCGCTTGACTGCGGCATGTGCAGGGCGTTTCCGGAGAGGGTGAGCGGGCCGCAGACCACGACCGTGCCGCCGCCCGAGACCATGTCGTATGCTGCCGCCAGGGTTTTGAAGGGCGCCGCATCGCTTGTGCCGCTTGCCGCATCGCTGCCCGCGTCCGAGACATAGACGACCGCGTCTGCGGCGCTTGCCGCAAAGGCGAGCGCACAGAAAAGACATGCCGAAAGGAGCCAAATAAATGCTTTTTTCAAGTTCGTATCCTCCGATTCTTATTTTTCAAGGACGGAAAAATCGCCGCCGAGTTCGGTTTGAATGCGATAGAGCGTTGTCAGGCGGAAGGCGGCGGGCCAGCCGACAAACATGTCGTTGAGATGTCCGCGCTCCTCGCGGTTTCTGCGGTAGCGCGTCCAGCGGGCGATGAAGAACGCCTCGCTTTGCAGTCCCTCGGGGCGGTCGTGCCCATGCAGGGTGATGCCGCCCTTCGGCGTGATGCAGAGCAACGCGTTGCACCAGAGTGCCCGCGCCCGCGTGAGCCAGCGCTTATCGCCGGTGGCTTTGGCAAGGCGCATGTATTCGGGAATGACAATCACGCCCCAGGGGTCAATGGCGGGATGCTGCGTGGAGACCGAGGTGCCGCCGTGCGTGTAGTAGCCGAGCCTTGTAAACTCGCTGTCGCCTGCGTAGATTGCATCGTAGTAGTACATCCAGGACTGGAAGTAGTACGCCGCTTTCTCGGCAGTGACGAGATAGGCGTCCTCGCCCGTGATGTCGTAGAGGTCCAGCGCGCTCTTGATGAACGGGTAGGCGGTCTCCTTGTCGATGCAGGCGCAGTCGATTGCACCCGCCGTGATGCAGAAGTCGTCCACATCCCGCGCCGTGTAGAGCGCCATGGCGCGCTTGGCGCAGCCGAGATACGCGGTATTGCCGGTCACTTTGAAGAGCGAGAGCAGCCCCATTACCATGAAGCCGCCGATGGAGCCGCCGTCCGCCGCTTTTGTGCCGTCGGGGTTCCACTTCAGCCCGAATCCGGTCTTCCTGTCGTAGTGGGAGACGAAGAAACCGCCGAGTTTTACGGCAAAGTCGAGCAGCGCGGGACGCTCAATGCCGTGGGACTTCAGCAGGGCATAGGACTCCGCCATCTCGGATACCGCCCAACCGTAGTTGCAGACATCGCAGGCGATGTATTTTTTGTTCAGATGCCGCGCGTAGTTTGTCGGGAACAGCCCGTTTGCAAACTGCGATGCCGCCCACGCCTCGAGGCTTCGGATCATGTCGTCGCGCAGCGCCGTGTCGCCTGTGCGGAAGGACTCAATCAGCTCCATGCGCGCCTGCTTGATGGCTTGTCCGGACCAGCCCGCCTCATAGACTTCGTAAGGCATGTAGATGCCGCGGCTGTTCGGGTCGTTGCGCATCGCGTTGCGGAACATTTTCACGCCGCCGACCTCAGTCATGAGGATATTCGACTGCTTTATGCTGTTGTCCCAGGCGGCGCGGATGTCCATGGCCGGCTCGCGCGTGAAGGGAAAGATGTCCTCGATGCGGTCGAGCAGCGCTGCCGTGCCGTAGTTCTGCCACTTCGGCGTGCCGACGAACAGGTAAAATTCAACCGTAAAGGTCTCGTCCACGCCAAGTGTGATATAGGTGTCATAGCGCGCCGTCAGCACATCGTGGTCGGTGTAGGAGCGGGGCGCTTCGGTCACGGGATAGTAAATGCGGTGCGCGAGGCGACCGTCTGCGCCGCGCACCAGCGCGCAGGACGAGACGAGGCTGTCGGCATCCACATCCGATGCGAACAGCGCGCAGACGGCGTCCGCCGTCTCTGTCAGCGTGCAGGACGGGATGCTCTCACGGTCGTAGGCGAAAATCCAAGGCTTTCCGCCGTCGCAAAGCCCGTGCGGCTCCTTGCCCATCGAGCGGACATTGCCCGAGAAGGAGACGCAGGGGATGAGATAGCGCTCGGTGGCAAAGAGGTCGCACGCCTCGACGATCCATTTGCCGGTGCGGGCGCCAACGCCCGTGTTTTTCACGCTGCGGCGCACGCGGAACAGCCCGTCGCCGAGCGCCTCCACCTTGTCTTCCGCCGCAAAGCCATCGGCGGTGTACTTGCCGTCCGCCGCGGCAAATGGAATCTCTTCGCCGTTCGATTCAAAGACGGGCGGCATGAGGCAGAGCAGGGCATCCGGCATCTGCGTATCCGCGCTTGTATGCTTTGAGAAGTAGGTCATTGCTTATCGGCTCCCTCCAGCGCTGCATTGCAGGCGGCGATGGTCTCTTCAATCAGCGTCTCGCTGCAATCCGGATTGCTGTAGACCGCCTGTCTGAGCACATAATGCATGCGGCGTCGCACGGCGGGATTGTCCATCGTGTTGCCGAGCGCCTCATTCTCGGGCGTGCGCTCTGACCTCGGCAGCATCGCCGCCGCAAAGATGTCGCGCGCCGGTGCATAGCGGTCGTCGAGAATCACATCGCGGAAATAGGTGTTGCGGTGGACGCGCACGGTCTTCGGCGCGTCGCCGTGTACGCGGACGACAATCTCGCCGCGGATGTCTGCGCTGCTTGCGCCGACGGAGAGCGTGTAGTCGCCGCCGCGCGTGTAGAAGTCGCCGCGCACCTCGTCATAGAAGCTGTATACGCGCCGCTCGACCGGGATGGTCACGCGCTTTTCTTCGCCCGGCGCAAGGGCGACCTTTGTATAGCTGCACAGTTCCTTCGGCGGGCGGGAAACATAGGGCGCGTTGTCATGCATATAGACCTGTACGACCTCGCTGCCCGCGCGGCTGCCGGTGTTCTTCACGGTCAGCGTGACGGCGTTTTCGTCGCCGACGAGGTCACTGTAGGCAAATGTGGTGTAGGACAGACCGTGCCCGAACGGGAAGCGCACGGGAATCTTCTTCTTTTCATAATAGCGATAGCCGATGTAGATGCCCTCGGCGTAGTCGCAGTTGTCAAATGTGCCGGGGAAGTTGAAGTAGGACGGCGTGTCTTCAAGACGCATCGGGAAGGTCTCGGCAAGCTTGCCGGAGGGGTTGGTCTCGCCGAAAAGGATTTCGGCAGCCGCCTCGGCAGTCGCCTCGCCGCAGAGGTAGGTCAGCAGCACGGCGTCGGTGCGGTCGGCAAAGGGCAGCTCCACCGGCGCGCCGCAGGTCAGCACGACCACCGACTGCGCCGCAGCGGCAAGCACCGCGTCCGCAAGCTCAAGCTGCTCCTTCGGCAGCGCCATCGTCTTGCGGTCCGCCCCCTCAAACTCGGCGGACTCGGGCAGCCCGAAGAACAGGACGACCTTGCCGCACGCCTTTGCCGCTTCCACGGCGGCGTCGATGCCGTCCGCAAAGGGCACATAGGTGATGTTGTCGGTATACTTCTTCATCTCGGCAAGCGCGTTTGTCGCGGGGCTGCTTACCACAACCTTGCTCGAACCGCTGCCCTGATAGCGCAGGGCTTCCGCCTCGCCGATGACGGCAATGCGCTCGCCTTTTGCAAGCGGCAGCGCGCCTTTTTCGTTCTTCAGCAGAACCATGCACTCGCGCGCGCAGGCAAGCGCGGCGGCATGCTGCGCCGCACGGTCAACCGGCACGGGGGCGGGGCGCTCCTTGGTGGCAAGTGCCAGCACGCGGCGCGCCGAACGGTCCAGCAGACTCTCGTCGATTTTGCCGTCCGCAAGTGCGGCGAGAATGTAGTCTCTGCCGCTGCCGTGGCTGGTCGGCATCTCGAGGTCAAGCCCGGCTTCCAGCGAGGCAACGCGGTCGTTGACCGCATCCCAGTCACTCATGACTACGCCCTCAAATCCCCACTTTTTCCGGAGCAGGTCGTCGAGCAGCCAGCGGCTCTCGGCGGCGTGCTTGCCGTTGATGCGGTTGTAGGATTCCATGACCGCCTCGGGCTTGGCAGCCTGAATGGCAATTTCAAAGGCGCGCAGATAGGTCTCGTGCAGCGGGCGCGCGGCGACATTTGCCGACACCGTGAAACGGCGGGTCTCCTGATTGTTGACGGCAAAATGCTTGATGCAGCTGCCAACGCCGTTTTGCTGCATGGCGCTGATGTACGCGGCGGCAAAGCTGCCTGCAAAGTACGGGTCCTCCGAGAAGTACTCGAAGTTTCTGCCGCAGAGCGGGGAACGCTTCATGTTCACGCCGGGGCCGAGCACCACGGCGACGCTCTCTGCAATGGCATCCTTCGCAATCGTGTTTGCCGCATGCGCGGCAATCTCGCGGTTCCAGGAGGCGGCGAGCGCAGAGGCGGTCGGCATGCAGGTCGCGGCGTTCGTTGACCACTTGCCGTCTTTCATCACCATCTTGCGCAGCCCGTGCGGTCCGTCGGTCATCATCGCGCCGGAAATGCCGAGGCGTTCGACGCCGTGCGTGTGCCAGGAACCCTCGCCGTCGCACAGGTTAGCCTTTTCCGGGGTCGTCATTTTGTCTAATATTGCTTCGGCTGGTAAATGTTTCATTCTCATGCTCCTTATACCGATGGATATTGATTTTTCACTTTACATTATAAAGAAAGCATGGTAAAATACAAGACAGAGGCAATAACTTTTTTGGACAAAAATCACAATCATGTTTGCTTTTGCTCATTCTGCACAAAAAAGGTGGTGGCACTTTGGACATTTCGTATGAGAACCGTGTGGACACGCTGCACATATGGACGCGGCACAGCCTGCAATGGATTCCGCACTTCCATGACAGCATCGAGATGGTCTGCATGCTGTCCGGCAGCGCGGACATCATGATAGGCGGGGAGAACTATACGCTCGCGGCGGGCGACTTTGCCATCGCCATGCCGAATGTGCTGCACGGTTACTATCGGGAGGAGGGGGTCGACGCCTATCTTCTGATCGTGCCGCGGCGCTATTGCGACGCCTATGCGACGCTTCTGGAGACACATACGGTGCAGACGCCGGTCATCCGCGCCGCACAGCACGGCGGCAAACTTATCGAGCGCATCCGCGAATTGCTTCGCGTCTACAAATCGACCTCGCCGTTTCGACGGGAGATTCTCGACGGCTGCTTTACCGTGCTGTTCGGCGAGGTCTTTTCCTACACAGGCATGGCCGAGTGCCGCAAGGCACCCGAGGAGACCGAGCGGCGGCTGATTGCCTTTTGCCTTGAGCATTACGCGGAGGAAATCAGCCTGGACTTGCTTGCCGACCGGCTGCATGTCAGCCGCAGCTACATTTCCTACATATTTTCTAACAAGCTGCATGTCAGCCTGCCGGACTTCATCGGTTCACTGCGCATTGCGGAGGCGAAACGGCAGATCGAGCGCGGCGCCGGCATCACGGAGGCGGCACTCAATGCCGGCTTTTCCTCCATCCGCACATTCAACCGCCGCTTTGCAAAGGAAAACGGGATGACACCGCGCGAATTTCGGCGAAAAATTGCTGATGCCGAAAAGGCGGCAGAATCCCCGAAACCCGCATGAATACAGGCGTGGCAAAGAATTTCCGGATTTCGTGAAAATCTTTGCGTTGCGGCGGTTTCGTCCTTATGCTAAAATGTAAATACAGCTAAAAAGATGCTGAGAGGAGAATCGAATTATGCAAAAAACGACCAAAAAATTCAGTCTCCGGTTTCTGTCCGTGCTGATGGCGGCATGCCTGCTGCTTGCGGCAGCGGCGATGCTGACCGGCGTTTCGGCGGCGGATGATGTAGAGTATTTCTATGTCAATTCGGAGACCGGCAATGACAGCGCAAACGGCAGAAGTGCCGGCACGGCGGTCAAGACTTTCACGCGTGCCTGCAACCTGGCGCGCAAGGGCGGCGGTACCATTGTCATCACCAATGCGTACGAAATGCCGAAAACGGTTTACGAAGTCGAACATGCCGACGCACCCTTCGTCATCACGACCAAGGACGCGACGACCGACTACGGCGCGACGGGCGCAAAGCTGGTCTTTGCCAAGGCGCTCCGCTATGTCATGAAGGGCGACACGACCTTCGAGAACATCACGATTGAGTTTGAAAACACGCTCAATGTGGTCGCCAACTACAATCACATCACCTTCGGCGAGGGCGTGAATACGGTCAACATCGGCTCCGGCTCCGAGGGCGTGTATGTCGTCGGCGGTTATCAGAGCCCTGAGGACACGGTGGATACCTCGCTCGATTCGCACATTACCATAAGGAGCGGTAAGTTCCACATCGTCGCGGGCGGCACGCGCCAGAAGGGCGCGGGCGCGGCAGGCGGCATCGTCTATACCGGCACGCATTATATCGAGGTGAGCGGCGGTGAGATCACCCGTCTGTACGGCGGCTCGATTCAGCACCAGATTGCCACAAGCACAAACATCACCGTTACCGGCGGTGAGATTCACGACCTGTATGCGGCAGGCGACCTCACCCGCCGTCTGGAAGGCAGCGCAACCCTTAGCCTCACCGGCGGTAAAATCGGCAGCCTGAGCGTCAACAATGTAGTCGGCGCGGCAAATGTCACGCTGGCGGGCACCGAGGTGGAGACGGCAGGCGTTGCTTTTGCCAACGACACCATCAAGAAGATGGCAACTAAGGCAAACCAGCCGAAGACGCTGTACTACGACGCACATTTCTACAGCGCATCGCAGATTGCATCGCTCAGCGACGGCTTTGACAAGGTGGAGAACATCACCAGCATCTATGTCAAGGAGGGGGCAACCGGCAGCGGTACAAGCGCGGCCGATCCCGCATCCTTTGCAGACGGCATTAAGACCGCAGCCGAAACGCAGGGCAATATCCTTGTGCTCGGCACGGTCAATGTCAAGGATTTCACCGAGGCGGCACACGCCGAGAAAATCGTCGTCAAGGGCGGCGATGCAGGCGCCCGCCTGAACATCAGCGGCACCTACACGCTCGGCGGCGAGACCTGCTTTGAGGCGCTCACCGTTGCGGCGGACAAGGCGACTTTTGATGCAGCCAAGGGGCTTCTGACTGTCGCCGCGGATGTCAAGTTGAGCGGCAAGCCTGATGTCATCGGCTCCGCTACGCTGTATGCCGGCGAGTTCGGCGCAGTCAAGGGCGGCGCGGCTGACATGAAACTCATCCTCGACGGCGCAACTGTCGCGTCCGTCACCGGCGGCACGACGGCTGCCAAGATTGAGATCAACAGCGGCAAGGTCGGCGCCGTTAAGTCCACCGAGACGACGATTGCAGACTTTGACCTTGCCATCAACGGCGGCGAAGTTGCAAGCGTCACCTTCAAGGATGTCACGGGCAAGCTGAACTTCCTCCTGTACGGCGGCAAGGTCGGCAGTTATGCCGTGGAGGGCAGCAACGCCAAGGGCAAACTGAGCCTGGACGAGAATCAGTTCAAGACGGCTGACCTCGGCGCAGCGGCAGCACTGTTCACGGTCTCTGCGGATAAGGTCTACTACATCAGCGACAGCGGCAAGGGTAACGGCACCAGCTTCAGCGCGGCAGGCAACTCCATGGAGGAAGCCTACAAGACGCTGGCAGGCGGCGGCACGCTTGTGGTCTGCGGCGAGACAACGCTGAAGGCCATCGGCGACAAGGGCGCTTTCATCAACCAGTACAACACCGGCAAGATCACGATCACTTCGGTCTATGACGGTGTGGACTACAGAAAGACCAATAACGCAAAGCTGATTTTCAAGGTCAACTTCTATTGCGGCGGCGAGACCGAGTTCAACAACATCAGCCTCGTCAACCAGAAGAGCTACGGCGGCATTTACGCCAACCTCAACAAGCTCGTCATCGGTGATGGCGTGGAGTGCGCCTATGCGGCGTCGGTCACCACGACCTATCCCAGCATCCAGGGCGGCACCAACCTCGACATTGAGATGACCGAGGCAGAGAAGCAGCAGTCCGCGGATGTCACGATCAACAGCGGTACCTGGCAGCGCGTCCGCGGCGGCAGCGCCACCGGCGGCTACAACAATTTCAATATCAAACTGACCATCAACGGCGGCGAATTCCGCGAGAAGCTGGTTCTTGTCTCGGCAAATTCGCATGTCGGCAACGCCGATGTCACCATCAATGGCGGCACCTTCCTTGCCGGTATCTACGGCTCGACCATTGATAAGGCAGAGCAGATTGTCGAGGGCGACCTCAAGCTGACCATTAACGGCGGCACGCCTTACGGCACGATTGCCGCATCGCTCAACAACATCGGCACACTGAAGGGCAGTTTTGACCTCACGCTGAACGGCGGCAACCTCGGTCACATCACCGACATTGTCGGCACGGCGGGCGTGGACGGCTGGACAATGACAAGCACGCTGCACACCGGTGAAACGGTTTCGCTGGATGCCAAGATCAGCGGCACGATGTCGTTCCAGAACCCGATTCGCTCCAACGGCGCAGACCCGTGGCTGTTCTTCCATGACGGCAACTACTATTATGTTGCTACGCATAGTTCAATGCTCAACCTCTACAGAGCTGCCAACATCGGCGACCTTGCAAACGCACCCTATAAGACCGTTTACAAGCCCGAAGAGGGACATATGTGGTCGAAGAACATCTGGTCGCCCGAAATCCACTATTACACCGATGAAGAAATCGGCGCGGGCAACGGCGGCTGGTACTGCTACATCGCCTGCGACGACGGCGACAACACCAATCACCGCATGTATGTCATCAAGTGCCTGGACGGCGACGACCTGTTCGGCAGATGGGGCAACCCCGTGACCGGTGAGGTCAACGTTCCGCAGAAGATTGAGGCAAAGGACATCCCCGGCTTTGACGATACCTGGGCGGCAGGGCAGACCGACATCAAAATTAACGGTCAGCTCTACCTGATGTATGTCACCGAGCAGGGACGGAATACCGCCGACTTCTACCAGACCATCAACATCATCAAGATGACCAATCCTTGGACGCTTGAGGGACAGTCTTCCGTTATCTGCAAGCCCGAGTACGATTGGGAGATGGGCGGTGCAGCCTACAATCCGACCACGGGCAAGGCTTATCCGAAGGTTGTCGAGGGCGGCACGGCGGTCTACGGCTCGGACGGCTCGATCTTCATCGTCTACTCCGGCAGTGGCTATTGGACGACCGAGTATAAACTCGGACAGATGAAGTACCTCGGCGGCGACCCGCTGCTGATGAGCAGTTGGGAGAAACTCCCCACGCCGATCCTCTCCAAGTCCGATAAGATCAACGGCTGCGGTCACGCTTCCTATGTCACCGACACCGACGGGCAGGGCTGGATTTGCTATCATGCCTACAAGGGCAAGGATACGCAGGGCAGCAGATTTGCCTATGTTGAGCCGTATACGGCAACCAAGGACGGCGTCGTCATCGGCGAGGGAACGGGACATCCCGCAGACCCCGCAAAGACCTATACCGTCAACCTCAATTCCACCCCGCTCGGCGAGAAGGTCTTCGGCTTCGACAAGGTTGAGCAGTCTGCAAGCAAGTTTGGCTTCACGCGCGACTATGCAGACAACTTCACCGATGTACCGGCAAACGCGTGGTTCTACAGCTATGTGCGTGACGCATATCGCGTCGGTCTTGCCAACGGCACGAGCGCGACGAAGTTCTCGCCCGATACGACCTTCACCGTGGCGCAGGCGCTGACGGCGGCGGCAAACATCCACAAGATTTACACCGGCAATAAGATTGACACGACGGGCGCAAAGAACTGGTATGACCCCTATGTCAACTACTGCATTGCAAACGGCATCATCACCGCGGCACAGTTCACGGACTACAACAAGAACATCACGCGCGGCGACATGGCTGTCGTCTTTGCAAACATCCTTCCCGCAGAGGAATATGCGGCGGTCCGCAGTGGCTCCAACCCCGATGTGACAAGCAACCTCGCTTGCTACGCGGCGGTGCAGAAGCTGTATAACGCGGGCATCGTCGGCGGCGATGCCGGAACCGGCAACTACCGCCCGAGTGACAGCATCAAGCGTTCCGAGGCGTGCGTCATCTTTACGCGCATTGCTCTCAAGAGCGCAAGAGCAAAATAATCGTTCTCCTATCAAGGAAAAGCGGCACGCAATCGCGTGCCGCTTTTTCTGCTTAAAAAGAAGAGCCGCGCTAAAAGCGCGGCTCTTCTTTTCTGTGGTCTGCGGGGGTATCCGATGCGGCATTTTTCTTTGCTGCCTCTTCTCGCCATTGCTTTGCTTTTGACGCTGCATACACATCGTCAAGGCTTTCAAGAATTATATATCCAAAAACTCTGCCGAAGTCGTATCAAATGCGCGGCAGTGGAAAAGCGCACATAGTTTTGCTACAACGGGTAACACGGCATCTTCCGGTTCGTCCAGTATATGAATATACAGCATGATATGCTGCTCTGTCGATAAATCAAACGATATTGCAAATGTGTCGCTTTCATAATCCAGCCACTCGTCCGAATCGCCGGTTATACCAGCAAAATTCTCTCTCAGTATTTTTGCAGTTGCGTGCACATCAAATGGAATGATATTGGAATCATCGATACATTCCATTGCCTCTGCGTTAGATGCGGTTTTGATCAACATAATGTCCCAGCTCATATTTGTCTCCTTGTGTCTGTTATATTTGTGCATCTTTCAGGCACCCGCATGCTGCGGAGTGTTTACGCCCTGTAGAACACATATTTCTCGTTCAGTGCGTCTGAATAATCCGAATATGCCGCAGTAAAACTAAAACCGTAAATCGTGAATTTTCTCACCTTGCCAAACCTTTTTCTATAGCGCATATATGCAATTCCGGCATCATTGCCATCGATAATCAGCCCCACTGTTTGAAAATCCAAAAGCTGAATGGCAATATCGTGCTTTAAATTCTCACCAGAAAGGTACATATAGGCCACTCCGTTTTCCTGCACGGACACGACGCCTTGGATGACCGGCGAATGACAAACCCAGGAGCTACCGTCCTCATCAAAAGCAGTCGATACAATCAGCGGCTTTATAAAAGCGATATTATAGGTATCGACAACGAAGACAATCAGCAGCAAAACTGTCAATACGATAGATAAAAGAATCCATTTTTGTTTTTTCATATTAACCTCCGTACTGCTGTGGTTGCTGAAGATATACTCGCCGTTGCGTCAAGGAGTGTCTTTGCGCCGCAGACTGCATTTGCCGTGTGCATTGGCGGCACTGCTGTATGTATATTTTACCACAAAGCGTACCTCGCCGTCAAGAGTTGCACGAAAGTGCAGGGCGGGATTCGAGACCCGCCGGCGGCGCAAGACGCCGCCATATCCATTGCTGGCGCAATGGAGGCGTGTTCGAATTGACCCGCACTCGACGAAAAAGAAGAACCGTGCGAAAGCACGGTTCTTCTTTTTGGCGGAGAGGGCGGGATTCGAGACCCGCCGGCGGCGCAAGACGCCGCCATATCCATTGCTGGTGCAATGGAGGCAGGTTCGAATCAGCTACCCATCTCGAAAATGAAAAGGTCGCACAAAAGTGCGACCTTTTCATTTTGGCGGAGAGGGCGGGATTCGAACCCGCGTGTCCGTTAAGACAAACTGATTTCGAGTCAGCCCCGTTATGACCACTTCGATACCTCTCCGTATGCGGTTGTATGCGGCGCGTTTCGCGCTCACTTGGTTATTATAGCACAAAATTTTGCGCATTGCAACAGCTTTTGCAAAAAAATCCGCCCGTTTGGGCGGATTTTTTCAGTTATGCTTGCGGAGCAGCGGGGGATTCTTCAGCCAGGTGCGTGGTGAGAACAGAATCAGCATCGGGAACAGTTCGAGGCGCCCGGCGAGCATATCAAAGATGAGAACATACTTCGTGAAGTCGGAGAAGAACCCGAAATTCCGCGTCGGGCCGACGCCGGAAAGCCCGGGGCCGATGTTGTTGAAGGTCGCGGCGACGGCGGTGAAACAGGTTTCGAGGTCGTGCCCCTCCGCCGAGACAAGCAGGGTGGACACCGCGAAAATGAAGACATACACAATCAGAAACGCGCTGGTGGTGTGAATGACCTCGCGGTCGAGAATCTTCTTTTCCAGCCGAATCTTGGTGACACTGTTCGGGAAGATGAACTTGTGCAGTTCCTCGCCCGCGCGCTTGATGAGAATCAGCACGCGCGAGACTTTGATGCCGCCGCCGGTGCTGCCCGCGCAGGCGCCGATGAGCATGAGCAGAACCAGCACGCACTTGGACAGGGAAGGCCACAAATCAAAATCGCAGGTGGCAAACCCGGTGGTCGTGATGATGGACGACACCTGGAAAAACGCATGCCGCACGGTGTCGCCGAGGCGGACGCCCGCCGCGCGCGTGTTGAGCACAATCAGCAGGGTCGCTGCGGCAATCACGCCGAGATAGGTGCGCAGCTCTTCGCTTTTCAGCGCCTGCCTGCCGCGCCCGACCAGCACGAGAAAATACAGATTGAAGTTGATGCCGAACAGCATCATGAAGACGGCGACGACCCACTGAATATAGGGAGAGAAATCCGCCATGCTGCTGTTGCGGATGCCGAAACCGCCCGTGCCCGCCGTGCCGAAGGTGGTGGTGACCGCGTCAAAGACGTTCATGCCGCCGCAGAGCAGAAAGACGAATTCGACAATCGAGAGCAGGATATAGAGTGCGTACAGAATCAGCGCGGTGTGCCGCGTTTTGGGCACCAGCTTGCCGACCGAGGGGCCGGGGCTTTCCGCCTGCATCAGATACATCTGCGAGCCGCCCGCCAGTGGCAGGATCGCGAGCAGAAACACCAGCACGCCCATGCCGCCGATCCAGTGCGTAAAGCTGCGCCAGAACAGCGTGCAGTGCGACAGCGCCTCTACATCGGGGACGACGCTTGCGCCCGTCGTGGTAAAGCCGGAGACCGTCTCAAACAGCGCGTCCGCAAAGTGCGGAATCTCGCCGGAAAAGACAAAGGGCAGCGCGCCGAAAATACTGAGCACAATCCAGCAGAGGGCGACTGTGACGAAGCCCTCCTTCATGAAGAACGCCATCCGCTTCGGCTTTTTTATAATCGCGGGCAAGCCGAGGACGGCGCAAATCAGCGCGGCGTACACATACGAGAGCGCGGCGCGCTCGCCGTACAGACCGCCGACTGCCGCCGAGACGGCGAGAAACAGCGCCTCGAGGCACAGCACCCAGCCGAGGATATACGAAATCACACGATAATTCATAGAAGACCTCAGACAAGAATGTCGTCAATGTCGCCGAATCCGCTGTGCTTGGTCATGACGACGACCGCGTCGCCGCCGCGCAGCACATCGTGGCCGCTCGGGATAAAGACCTTGCCGTCGCGGTAGACGCAGGCGAGCAGCAGATCCCGCTTCAGCGGCAAATCCATGATGGGCTTGCCGACGACTGCGTTATCGGGCGCGGCGCGGAACTCGATTGCCTCGGCGCGGTTGTCAAACAGGTGATACAGCGTCTCGATGTTGCTGCCGAGCGAATTCTGCCGCGCGCGGGCGTAGGTGATGATGGATTCGGTGGTGATGTAGCGCGGGTAGACCACGCTGTCCATTTCCAGCCCCGCGATGACCTCGTGGAAGTTGGTGCGGTTGATCTTGGTGATGACCTTGGCGTCGGTCTTGCTCTTGGCATAGAGCGTGAGCAGGATGTTTTCCTCGTCGATGTTGGTCAGCGGGACGAAGGCGTCCGCCTGCATGAAGCCGGATTCCGCGAGGAAACGCTCGTCCGTGCCGTCGCCGCAGAAGACCAGCGCGCCGTCCAGCTTTTCGGCAAGCTCGGCACAGCGGGCGGGATCTTTTTCAAGGATGCGGACATGAATGCCCGCGTCCAGCAGCTGCTTGGCGAGGTAGAACGCAATTTTGCCGCCGCCGACGATCATGGCGTCGGACGCCGCCGCCGTCTCAATGTTGATTTTTTTGAAGAAACGCTGTGCGTTTTTCGGCGCGGCGATGAAGGAGACCACATCCCCTTCTGCAAAGACGAACGCGCCGTTCGGAATGTGCAGTTCGCCCTCGCGCTCAACCGCACAGACCAGCACATTGGTGAGCAGGTCGGACAGCTGCATGATGGAGCGGCCGACCAGCGGTGAGCCCTCCGGCATGCGGAACTTGACCAGTTCTGCGTGGCTGCGGGCAAAGGAATTGATGCTGAGCGCGCCCGGCAGGCGGAGCAGCCGCGCGATCTCGCGCGCCGCCTCCAGCTCCGGGTTGATGATCATGGACAGCCCCAGCTTCTGCCGGATATAGCCCAGCTCGTCGCTGTAGTCCGGTGTGCGCACGCGCGCAATCGACGCGCAGTTGCCCACCTTTTTTGCCATCGTGCAGCAGAGCAGGTTCAGCTCGTCGCTGGCGGTGACGGCAATCAGCAAATCGGCGGTCTCGATGCCCGCCTCGATCTGCACTTTGTAGCTCGAGCCGTTGCCGACGATGCCGAGTACATCATAGGTGGCGGAAATGTGCTTGACGATCTCGGGGTCGCGGTCAATGACTGTGATGTGATGTCCCTCGCGGCTGAGCTGCTCGGTGATCGTCGCGCCGACATTGCCGCCGCCGACGATGATGATGTTCAAAAAACGTTTTTCAGACTTGTTGTTTTCAAGCAAAATGCGATGCTCCTTTCTCGAAAGCCGCAGTTTCAGGCTTTCTTTTCAAAGACGCAAACAACCATTTTCGTGAAGAATTCGCGCGCCGGGCGCATGTGGCAGAGCGGGCGCAGAAACGGGCGCAGCGGCACGGTGTGCCGGTAGACCGGCGTGACGCCGAGCGACTTTAAGATGCGGTCAAACCGTTTGATGGTCATATGGTTGATGTAGGAGAAATATTCGGTGCCGTCTGGGCGCTTCGAGATGCGGAAGGCGATGCGGTCGTCGCCGTCGTGAACGGTCTTGCAAAGTTCCTTGTACGCCTCGATCTGCGTCTTCTCCGAGAAGAAGAGATGCACCCACGGGATGTAGATGAGGTCGTGCAGGTGTGCGCCGAACGGATGGTGAATCGGCGGGAAGTTGAGAAACAGCCGTCCGCCCGGGGCAAGCACGCGCAGGCACTCGGCGAGCACCGCCTCGGGGCGCGCGACATGCTCCATCGCGTCGTTCATGATAATCGTGTCGATGCTGCCCGAGTCGAAGGGAAGCGCGGCGGCATCGGCGCAGACAAAACGGAAACGCTCTGCGTGCCCGAGCTCTTTGGCAAGTGCCGCCGACTCCTCGCGGTACTTCTCGAGAATATCGACGCCGATGACCTCTTTGGCGCCGCGCGACGCATAGTAGAGCGATTTGCCGCCCGCGCCGCAGCCGATGTCCAGCACGGTCTTGTCCTTGAACATGTCGTCCTCGGAATAGGCCTCAAGGTAGTAGCGGATGGTCTCCGCGCCCTTTTTATACTGCCACATCGCGTAGGACATGACGCCCTCATCCTGCAAATTGAGCGGGTGTACGGGCGCCTTGAACAGCTTGTTCAGCGCGAGCAGAATTTTTGTGGAAAATCTCATGTTTCTTATCTGAATCCTTTTGGTTTATCGAATCCTTATCAGCGTGGAGAGCCCCTCGCCGAGCGCCGCGCAGAGCGCGTCAAGCTCGTCCGTCGTGTTCGTGTGCGCAAGGCTTATGCGAATCGTGCAGTCGGCGGCGCGGTCGGACAGCCCGTAGGCGGACAGCGCACGGCTGACCTTTTTGGCATGGGAGGAGCATGCCGAGCCGCTGGAGACGCAGATGCCCTTGCCCGAGAGAAAGTGCAGCATCGTCTCGCTTTTGATGTCCGGCAGCGTCAGGCTTACAATATGCGGCACGGCATTTGCCGGGCGGTTGACCTTGATTTCCCGCAGGGACGCATCCGCCGCCAGGCGGTCAAGCAGGTGTGCGCCGAGCGTTTCCAGCGTCTCACGGTCGGCGGCGAAGTTCTTCGCGCCGACGGCTGCCGCCGCGCCGAAGCCTGCGATGCAAATGACATTTTCGGTGCCTGCGCGCAGTCCGTTTTCCTGCTGTCCGCCGCGGATGATCGGGACGAGCGCGCGGCGCTTCAACACCTCGGGCGACACATAGAGCGCTGCCATGCCTTTCGGGCCGTGAATCTTGTGCGCGCTTATCGTGATGAGGTCTGCGCCGAGCGCGCGCGGCGAAACCGGAACTTTCAGAAAGCCCTGTACCGCGTCGCAGTGGCAGATCACATCCGGGCACTTCGCCTTTGCCAGGCGGAAGAGGTCGGCGACGGGGTAGAGCGCGCCGGTCTCGTTGTTGACCAGCATCGACGAGACGAGCACGGTGTTTTCGGTGAGCGCTGCCGCAGCTTCGTCCATGTCAAGCGCGCCGCCCTTTGTGGACAGACGCACCACATCCGCGCCGAGCGACGCGAGGTATTCCGCTGCCGCCTCGGTGGAGGCATGCTCCCCCGTCGTGAGAATGACGCGCGCGCCCGCACGGCGGCGCTTGGCGGTGCAGGTGCCGATGAGCGCGAGGTTGTTTGCTTCGCTGCCGCTGCCGCAGAAGACGAGCTGCCGTCCGTCGCCGCGCACGCCGAGCGCCGCCAGCACATCGCCGCGCGCCGCGGTGACGATTTTTTCGGCGGCAAGTCCCGCCGCATGCATCGAGGACGGATTGCCGAAGGTCTCCTCCATCACCTGCCGCATCGCGGCAATTGCTTCGGGGCAGAGCGCGGTGGTCGCGCTGTTGTCAAGATAAATCATGCCGCTCACGCCTTACACCATAAATTTGAACTGCGCGATGGTCTCCTGCACCTCGTCGGCGTGGCGGTCATAGTTTGCCGCGGTCGATGCGTAGGTCAGGATATATGCCATGCCGTTGCGCGTGCAGACGACCTGGCGGAACTTGTATTCGGTCTCGCCGAGCTTCGCGGTGAAGACATACTGCATGGCTTCCTTGCCGTCAAGCAGGAGGTTGCTCTCCTCCACGGCTTCGGGGTCGCCGAAGATGTCGCCGAACTGCTTTTTGAAGAATGCCCAATAGCTCTCCGCGTCGCTCACATCCTTGCTCAGCCCGTAAGCCGAGACCGTGATGCTCGACGGGTCGTCCGTCGAATAGTAGGCGCTCGTCGCGCCGGTCGACATCTCGACCGTCCACTTCGAGGGGACAAAGAGATAGTAGTCCACGACCGACGGGTCGGAGGCAAGCTGCATGCCGTAGGGAACATCCACATCGTCGGATTTTCCGCAGGCGGTGAGGGCGGTGAGCAGCAGGAGTGCTGCGAAAAGTACGCAAACAAGTTTTTTCATGCTGTTTCCTTTCAGAGCTTGAGAATCTCTTCGGCGGCGCGGAGAATGCCGATTTTGCCGCTTTCGTAGGTCAGACCGCCCTGCAAAAAGGCGGTGTAGGGCGGGCGGATCGGACCGTCGGCAGACAGCTCGATCGACGAGCCGCCGACGAAGGTTCCGGCCGCCATGATGACGGGGTCGCTGTAGCCGGGCATGTCCCACGGCTCGGGCGTGACAAAGGAATCGACCGGCGAGCCCGCCTGGATACCCTTGCAGAAGGCAATCAGCTTCTCGGGCGCGCCAAAACGCAGCGTCTGAATGATGTCACTGCGGCGCTCGTTCCACTTCGGGAAGGCCTCAAAGCCGAGGGCTTCAAAGACATACGCCGCAAAATGCATGGTCTTCAGCGCCTGCGCCACGGTGTGCGGCGCGTAGAAGAACCCGCGGTACATGCCCTTGGTCTGCCCGAGGGACGCGCCGATCTCGGTGCCCACGCCGACGGCCGTCAGCCGGTAGCCCGCCAGCTCCACGGCGCGCGCCGTCCCGGCGATGTAGCCGCCGGATTCCGCCATGCCGCCGCCCGGATTTTTGATGAGCGAACCGATAATCATGTCTGCGCCGACGGCAGTCGGTTCGCGGTCTTCGGTAAATTCGCCGTAGCAGTTGTCCACCACGACATAGGCATTCGACACCGCGTGTACCATCTCGCACAGATCGCCGATTTCGGCGACGGTCAGCGTCGGGCGGTTGAGATAGCCCTTGGAGCGCTGGACGAAGACCACCTTGATGCGACAGCCGTACTTCTCGAGGTTTGCCTTGATTTCGGCAAGGTTGAGTTTGCCGTCCGCAAGGTCGCTCTGCATGTACGCTACGCCGAAGTCGCGCAGCGAACCTCTGCCCGCCTCGCCGACATTGCCGATGACTTCATCGAGCGTGTCGTAGGGCTTGTCCGCAACCGAGTAGAGAATGTCCCCGGGGCGGAGCAGGGCGTACAGCCCGATGGCAAGCGCGTGCGTGCCGCTGGCGATGCTGTGCCGCACGAAGGCTGCCTCCGCACCGAAGACGTCTGCATAGATGCGGTCGAGCGTGTCGCGCCCCTTGTCGTCATAGCCGTAGCCGCTGCTCGGCGCGAAATGCGCGTCGCTCACGCGGTGGTCGCGGAAGGCGTCCAGCACGCGCGCGGTGTTCTGCATCGAGACGGCGTCAATGTCGGCATAAATGCCGGCAAGCGCCGCCTCGGCTTCGTTTGCGATCTGCAACAGTTTTTCAGTCATTTTATCAGTCCTCAAATGAATTTACAATGGTTTTGAAGGTCTTGCCGCGCTCCTCAAAGTTTTTGAATGCGTCGAAAGAAGTGCAGGCGGGGGAGAGCAGCACGATGTCGCCTGCTGCTGCCAGGTCGTGCGCTGTGCGCACGGCGTCGGCAAAGTCGTCCGTCACACGGATGGGGAAGTCCGCGCGGTAGTGTGCCGCGCCCTTGACGGCGGCGAGAATCTGGTCCTTTGCCTCGCCGGTCAGCACCAGCGCCTTGGCATGGGTGAGAATCATCTCGGCAAGCCCGTCAAACGGCACATGCTTGTCGCGCCCGCCGCAGATGAGGATGGGCGCTTTCGGATAGGCGGAGAGCGCCGCCGTTGTGCGCGAGGGGGAAGAGTCAATGGAGGAATTGTAGTACCGCACGCCGCGCACCTCGCGGACAAATTCGTTGCGGTGTTCCACGCCGCCGAAGGTTTTCGCAAGTTCCGTTATCGTCTCGGAGGAGACAAAGCCGCGCGTCATGCCGACGGCGCACATGTAGTTTGCCACGTTGAATCTGCCGGGAATCTTAATGTCGGCGATGCGCAGCACTTTTGCGTCGTCCATGCAGATGAAGCCATCTTCTTCGTAGATTTTCACGTCGCCGTCCATGTCGGCGGGACGCTTGTCAAGCGAGAAGACGATTTTCTCCGCGCCTGTCGGTACGGGGGCTGCCGCGCTCAGCGCATTGTCGGCGTTCAGCACCGCGCGGTGCGTACCCGCGCCGAGCACGCGGTATTTCGCGGCGGTGTACTCGTCCATGTCGGTGTGCCAGTTTAAGTGGTTCGGCGAAATGTTGGTGATTGCCGCTGCCCACGCCGCCTTCGGCATGGTCATGAGCTGAAAGCTTGACAGCTCCACTACCGCAAAGTCGTCCGCGCGCATCTCGGCGAGGCGGGGGAGCAGGGGCGCGCCGATGTTGCCGCCGACAAAGACGCGCTGCCCGCGTCCCGCCTTTGCAGCCTCGGCTTCCAGCAGCTTGTAGGTCAGCGTCGTGGTCGTGGTCTTGCCGTCCGAGCCGGTCACGGCGAAAATTTTCGCCGGGCAGAGGGCAAAAAACAGCTCCATCTCGGAGGTCAGCACCGCGCCGCCTTTCACCGCCGCCGCAATGCCGGCAAGGTCGGGGCGGATGCCGGGGGAGCGGAACACATAGTCCGCGCGGATATCGTCGAGATAGCCGTCGCCGGTGACAAATTCCACGCCGCGCGCCCGCCATGCCGCGATGCGCGAATCGGTCTCGTCCACGCTCTTTTGGTCGCGCGCCGAGACCAGCGCGCCGCGGTCCAAGAGAAAATCAATCAAAGGCAGATTGGAGATGCCGAGCCCCAGCACGGCACACCGCTTGCCTGTAAAGTCAAATTGCAAAAAATTCACCTCGTAGAAAAAATCGGGCATACACACTTATTATATGATTATTTATATATAAAAGCAATAGTTCCGACGAAAAAAAGAGACCGACGGCGTATGCCGTCGGTCTGCAACACGAGTTTGTAAGCCGAGTTCTGTGCGCGAAAAAATCGCACCGCAATCATCTATCTTCGCAGCCCGTTGCCGGGACTGCTTGGGCATTGCTGCCGCTGCCACCCGGGGACATATGTCGGGCCGACACGCCTTGCGGCGTCCCCATACGGTGTTGCTTCGGATAGGGTTTACATTTGCACGCAGTTGCCTGCCGTGCCGGTGAGCTCTTACCTCGCCTTTCCATCCTTACCGCTTGCGCGGCGGTCTATTTCTGTTGCACTTTCCCGGAGGTCACCCTCGGCGGATGTTATCCGTTATCCCGCCCTGTGAAGCTCGGACTTTCCTCACGATAATACCTTTCGGCAACATATCGCGCGATTGCGCCGCTCGGTTGCGGGACTATTATATACCCCGCGGTTTATTTTGTCAAGCCCAACAGCTTCTGAATCGGCTTTGCACGCAGAAGCAGCACGGCGGCAACCAGCGTCAGAATGGTTTCCGGCAGCATGTACTGACCGTTGTAGAGCAGGGAATAGAGCGCTTTTGCCATGCCCTCGGGCGCCCACTGCCCCCAGATGAACACACCGGTGATGTAGTGGCAGAGGAAGCGGATGAAGCAGACCGCAACGATGCCGACATAAACGCCCGGCATGCCGAACTTCTTTTTGCCGACGGCAGCAAAGCCGAGCACCGTGAAGGGTACAATGTAGTCAAACGCCACGCAGAGGATGACGATGGCAAGCGTCTGGCAGTAGGGGAAGACATTGCCGCTCATCACGCCCTGCAGCAGCTGGAACAGGGAAAAGATAAACGCCGTGCCGACGCCCCAGCCGGTGCCGTTTTTGACGGCAATCAGGATAATCGGCAGCATGGAGAGCAGGGTGACGGAACCGCCCATCGGCATATCCCAAATTTTGACGAAAGACAGTGCAATCGCCAGCGCGAGCATGACTGCCGCCTCGGCAAGCAGTCTGACTTTTGTGTTTCTCATCGGAAACACCTCCGAAAAATAAAATTCCGCACAGACGATATGCCCGTGCGGAAACAAACTTTGCTTTGATCTCCCTACGACGGCATTATCCGTATCAGGTAAAGGGTTCGGGAAACATCCCATCTCAGCCAAATAGCACCCCTGACATATTCTGTTCGGTCGTATGCATTATAACCGCCCGCGGCGGCTTTGTCAATGCCTATTTGATATTTTTTGCGATTTCGAGGATTTCGCGCGGCGTGTTTGCGATGAACTGCGCGCCGTTTTCGCGCAGCACCTCCACCGGCTTGTAGCCGTAGGAGACGCCTATCGTGTGCATCTTCGCGTTTCTGCCCGTCTGCATGTCGATGTGCGAGTCGCCGACAAAGCAGACTTCGTCCGGCGTGCAGCCGAACAGCCCCGCAATCTCCAGCGCCGCATCGGGAGAGGGCTTGAGCGGCTTGTCTTTCACGCCTCGGACCGGGTCGAACACGCCCTTGCCGAAAATCTGCTCCACCAGCAGCACGGCGGCGGTGTTTGCCTTGTTGGTCAGCACGGCGGTGCGGCAGCCGAGGGCGTGCATGTCGGCTATCGTCTCTTTCATGCCGGCAAACGCCGTCTTCGTCTCCATGTAATACTGCTCGTAGTCATAGATGTAGAACTCAGTCGCGCGGTCGATGGTCTCCTTGTCCGTACCTGCGGGGAAGGTGCGCTCCACAAAGGCGCGCGGGCCGTCGTTGATGCCGCGCAGCACATCGGCGCGCCCGATGGGCGCAAGCCCAAAGCGGCTGCGCGTGACGTTCATCGCGTGGTTCAGCGCGGGCAGCGTGTCGGCAAGCGTGCCGTCCAGGTCGAAAATAAAGCCTTTGATTTTCATCGGTTTTCACCTCTCGTATTCTGCTTCAATTATAGGTTTTGCCGCCCGACTTGTCAATATGAGGGCGGATTTTCGGCAGATTGCCATAAAATGTGCGCGCGAAAACAAAAATTTTGTCAAATAAACTGTTTTCATTTTGCAAAGACTGTGGTATAATATAAATTCGTGAGTTTTCGGAATCTGAAAAACAGAGGTTACAAACAGTGGTAAGAGAAGATTTGAGAAATATTGCGATCATCGCGCACGTTGACCACGGCAAGACCACGCTGGTGGACGAAATGCTCCGCCAGGGCGGCATTTACCGTGAGAACCAGGCGACCACCGAGCGCGTCATGGACTCGGGCGACCTGGAGCGCGAACGCGGCATCACCATTCTGGCAAAGAACACGGCGGTGCACTACAACGGTGTGAAGATCAACATCGTCGATACCCCCGGCCACGCGGATTTCGGCGGCGAGGTCGAGCGCATCCTGAAGATGGTCAACGGCGTTCTGCTGCTGGTGGATGCAGCAGAGGGGCCGATGCCCCAGACCCGCTTTGTGCTGGAGCGCGCCCTGCAGCTTAACCATCGCGTCATCGTCGTCATCAATAAGATTGACAAGCCCGATGCCCGCATCAAAGAGGTCGAGGACGAGGTTCTCGAACTGTTCATGGAACTGAATGCAAACGAGGAGCAGCTGGACAGCCCGATGGTCTTCTGCTCGGGCAGAGCAGGCACAGCATCGCTCGATCCCGAAGTGCCCGGCACGGATTTGCGCCCCCTGTTTGACAAGATTCTCGAGTATATGCCCGCACCCGAGGGAGACGAAAACGGCGAGTTGCAGATGCTCGTTTCCTCCATCGACTATAATGACTATGTCGGCCGTATCGGCATCGGCAGAATCGAGCGCGGCGTG
This sequence comes from uncultured Eubacteriales bacterium, assembly GCA_934474225.1. Lineage (GTDB taxonomy): Bacteria > Bacillota > Clostridia > Oscillospirales > CAG-272 > UMGS902. The sequence goes on from CAKSLU010000003.1 coordinate 84,084, forward strand.
ATTCGGCAGAATCAGGACATCATGATTTCCAATTACCATACGCCGGGCGTGCAGCGCCGTGCCAAGATCGTCAGCATCTATCAGATTGACGGTCTGACGCGCGTGCCCGTCGAGAGCGCCAAGGTCGGCGACATCATCTGCTTCAGCGGCGCCGAGGGCATCAACATCGGCGATACCGTCACCTCGCTCACCTGTGTTGAGCCGCTTGAATTTGTCAAGGTCAGCGAGCCGACGATGGAGATGACCTTCTCGGTCAACAAGAGCCCCTTTGCTGGCAAGGAAGGCAAGTTTGTCACCTCGCGCCACCTGCGTGAGAGACTGTACAAGGAACTGCTCAAGGATGTCTCGCTCCGCGTCAGCGACGGCGACACCACCGAGAGCTTCAAGGTTGCAGGCCGCGGCGAAATGCACCTCTCTATTCTGATTGAGACGATGCGCCGCGAGGGCTACGAAATGGCTTGCAGCACGCCGAAGGTGCTCTTCCACGAGATCGACGGCAAGAAGTGCGAGCCTATCGAGCGCGTCATCATCGACTGCCCCGATATTTACAACGGCGCCGTCATGGAGAAGCTTGGTTCGCGCAAGGGCGAGCTTGTCACCATGGAGCCGCGCGGCACCACGCGCACGCGCCTCGAATATCTCGTCCCCACGCGCTGCCTGTTCGGTTACAGAAGCGAATTCATGACCGATACGCACGGCGAGGGCATCATCAATACAATCTTTGATTCTTATCAGCCATACAAGGGCGATGTCACCACCCGTTTTACGGGTTCGCTCGTCGCCTCCGAGGCGGGCGAGTCCACCTCCTACGGTATCTTCAATGCGCAGGACCGCGGACAGATGTTCATCGGCGCGCAGTGCCCGGTTTATGAGGGCATGATTGTCGGCTCCAACCCCAAGCAGGGCGACATCGCGGTCAACGTCTGCAAGAAGAAGCACCTCACGGCAATCCGCAGCGCGGGCGCGGACGAAGCGCTCCGCCTGGTCACGCCGAAGATTATGAGCCTCGAAGAGGCGATTGAGTACATCGCCGACGATGAGCTGATTGAGGTTACGCCGAAGAGCCTGCGCCTCCGCAAACGCATCCTCAATACGGAACTCCGCCTCAAGGAAGAAGCCAAGCTGAAAAAGCAAAACTGAATAAAAAAGACCTGCTCGTATGAGCAGGTCTTTTTGTCTAACAAAGCCTCCCCGGTAAAGGGAGGTGTCGGCGAAGCCGACGGAGGGATTGTTACAGAGCCAAGGAACAACCCCTCAGTCACCGTCAGGATGTTTTTCGGTTTCGCGCAGCGAAATCGTCGGTGTTCCGCCGACGAAGAAAAACTCCGCGAGACGCTTTGCGTCTCGTACAGCTCACCCCTTGCACAGGGGAGCCGAAAGGCACGCCCCTACGGTTTGCGTGCGTTTCTTGTCTTAAAACTGTTTATTCACATCTGTGCGACGCCTTGTAGGCGTCCACCGCCTCGCTCAGCTTGTCGAGGAATGCCTCCTCGCCGAGCGTGTTGATTTTGAAGAACATCGCCTGCGAACCGCCAGAGGTGATGGCGCAGAGATGCACCACGCCGTCCCCGGCGTCGGTCAGCGTCACGGCGAGGCTCACGCGGTTGCCGCCCATGTAACTGTAGCGCTCGTATACATTGAAGATGAAGCGCATATTGCCGACGGTGTAATCCGTGCCGTCCTCGTAACTTGCGGAGATGCTGCCGTTCAGAATTTCGCCGTGCAGATAGTCGGCAAGCGCGCCGATGCGCGTCTTGATTTCGCTTTCGTATTTTGCCATGGATGTTTCCCCCTTTTGCAGAAGATAACATCATTATATCGCTTTTTTCGCAGCATGGCAACTGTTTTAAGACGACAGCTCGTGCCGCAAAAATTCAATCAGCTTTTTCTCCTCGCGGGAGACCTTCACCTGCGACAGCCCGAGAATCTCTGCCGTGGACTGTTGGGACAGGTCCTTGAAGTAGCGGAGCAGCACGATGCGCCGCCACAGCTCGGGCAGTTTGGCAAGCGCATCGGCAAGCGTGATTTTCTCCAGCATTTTCTCGTTGCCGTCCTCTTCACACAGCGTGTTTTCCAGCGTGAAGTTTTCGCCCTCATCGCCCAGCGGCTCGGAGAGCGACACGGCAGGGGAGACGGCGGAGAGCGCCGCGGCGGCTTCTTCGGGTGAGACCCCGCAGGCGACGGCAATCTCGTCAATGCGTGGGGACGCGCCGTTTTTTGTGATGTATTCCTCCTTTGCCCGCATCAGCATCGCGCCGAGCTTTTTCTGCGGGCGGCAGACCTTGATGAGCCCGTCGTCGCGCAGAAAACGCCGGATTTCGCCGAAAATCAGCGGCACGGCATAGGTGGAGAACACGCAGCCGCGCGCCGCGTCAAAGCTGCGGATCGCCTTTAGCATGCCGATGTTGCCGATTTGCACGAGGTCTTCAAACTCCGTGCCGCGCCCGCAGAACTTGACGGCGATGCTTTGCACCAGTCCCGCGTTGCGGCGCATCAGCTCCTCGGTGGCATGCTCGTCGCCGTTTTGCGCCTCTTCAAGCAGCGAGAGGTTCTCTGCGTATTTTGCACCGGTTTCGATAGCCATTCAGATTTCCACGGGCGACAGCACCTTTGTCAGCGTGACCTTGGTGTATTTGCCGACGACCGAGCGGAGCACGAGCTTGTCCATGAAGCTCTCCATCACGGCAAAACCCATGCCGCTGCGCTCCCCGCTGCCGTCGGTGGTGTAGAGCGGCGTTTTTGCCAGCTCCACATCTTCAATGCCGCAGCCCTTGTCCTTTATCTCAATTTTGATTTTTCGCGTGTCATAGACCTTGACCGCTATGTAGATGTCGCCGGGGCGATTTTTGTAGGCGTGGACAATGCAGTTGGTCACCGCCTCGGAGACGGCGCATTTGATGTCGGCAAGTTCCTCGATGGTCGGGTTGAGCTGGGCGCAGAAGGCGGATACCATCGCGCGCGCCGCGCCCTCGTTTACCGAGAGGGCAGGCAGGACGAGATTCAGCCTGTTTGTGCAGATGTTACGCATGTTCGTTTCCTCCGCTTTGTGTGGTTTCGATGGGAATGATGCGGGCAAGCCCCGCAAGCTCGATGATGCGCGCCACCCGCCGTGACGGGTTGGCGAGGGCAAAGGCAGCGCCCAGCTTTTCGGCAAAGACGCGGCGTCCCATAATGATGCCAAGCCCCGAACTGTCCATAAAGTCGACGGCACCGAGGTCGAGCACGACCTTGCGCGGGCGCGCGGCGAGGATGGCGTCGTCTATTTCTTCGCGCAAGTCCTTGGCGCTGTGGTGGTCCACTTCGCCGACGATTTTGGCGCGCAGCACATCGCCGTCCTGTGTGCAGACGGTGCGTGTTTGTTTGCTTATCATGTCTGTCTTCCTTTCTTTTGCCGGTTTCTGCTCTTACTATAGCGCGCCGCGCCGTCGAAACTTGTAAAAGATGCGGGAATGCGCATTTGATATTGAAAAATCTTTCCGTTTATGCTAAAATAGCCGCAGACAACTGTCTGCGACTACAAAAAAGGATAGGAATATGAAGAAACTTTTACCGCTTTTGCTTGTTTTATGCCTGCTGCTTGCCGCCTGCGGCGATAAGCAGCCGAATGTGACCACCGACAGCGCCGCCTCCGAACAAACCGAGGATACGCTCGCGCCGCTGACCATCGACACCGAGCCGGTCGTGACCCCCACGGAGACACGCATCCACTTTGCCGCCGTCGGGGACAACATCGGGCACGACTCCGTGGATGCCACCGCCGCCGCGCTGGCAACCGGTGGCAAGAAATACGACTTCACCGAGATTTATGCCGGTATTGCCGACCGTGCAAAGGCGGCAGATGTGGCGTTTGTCAACCAGGAAGCACCGGTCGGCGGGGAAGAACTCGGCATCTCGGGCTACCCCAACTTCAATGCCCCGCACGAGGCGGTCGAGGGGCTGATGGACGCGGGCTTTGATGTCTTCAACATCGCCAACAACCACATGCTGGACAAGGGCGCAAAGGGGTATATCAATACGATTGCCTATTTCAACACGCTGCCCGTCACCATGATCGGCGGGTATACAAAAAGCGACTATGACAACATCCGCACGCTCGAATGCAAGGGCGTGAAACTGGCGTTCCTGTCTTACACCACGCTGGTCAACAGCGGGCACGCGGGCGACCTGCCTGCATCGAGCGAATATATCATCCCCTATGCCAATGAGGCGGACATCCGCCGCCAGGTTGCCCTCGCCAAGGAAAGCGCCGATGTCGTGATTGCCTCGTTCCACTGGGGCACCGAGGATGCTTTCAAGGCGACGGCAGAGCAGACCAAATATGCAAAGCTCTGCGCCGACCTCGGCGTGGATGTTGTGCTCGGGCATCATTCTCATGTCGTCGGGGATGTGGAATTCCTCACGGGTGAGAGCGGCAACAAGACGCTCGTCGCTTACTCGCTCGGCAACTTCTGCGGCACGATGCTGAACATCCGCAACAATGTCGGTCTGATGCTCGAATTTGACATTGTCAAGGACGCGGACGGCATCATCACCGTGGAGAATGCCGTGGTCGAGCCGACGGTCAGCCATTATAAGACCGATACCTCGAAGACCGACCGGCAGGGGCTTGCCGTGCGCTACGATTCGCGCGTGTATCTCCTGCGCGACTATACCGAGGCGCTGGCAAACGAGCACGGCTCGCACAATTGGGATAAGTTCACCCTCGCCGATATGAAGAAACTCGTCACCGACCATGTCAGTGCCGAATTTCTCCCGGACTTTCTGAAATAAAAAGCGGCTGTAGTCAATGCAAGCACATTGGCTACAGCCGTTTTTGATTGTTTCGGGATGAAACGGACCGTCGAGGACGCCGGTCCCTACAGGTTTGCAAAAATATGATTCAATGCGCCTAAGTCTTGAATGCGCCTAAGTCTTGCGCAGAGCACCGTCGTTTCTCGCTGTCTACCGTGCCGATGTATCTTTTGTAGGGACCGGCGTCCCCGACGGTCCGCGCAAGGATTTGCTTTGTTCAGTTCTGCTTCTGCACGCTCTTGTACTCGTCGTAGAAGCGGAAATAGGGACAGCTTCGCGCACCGTCGCGGGTGAGCAGGGCAAGCTCGTCTTCGTCGAGCGACTGCGTGCAGATATAGTCGTTGTAGTCTTCGTCAAAGTCAAAGTAGACGCAATCCTCGCACCGTGCGGTGACTTTGTTTGCCATCGCGCATCCCTCCTCTCCGCTTTTATTCTACCACAAAGCAGCGGTGCGGTCAAGCATTTACCGTCTGCGGGCAAATTTCTGCCGCTTGGCGAATGCCGCTTGACCCGCAGAAACCGTTATGGTATACTGTAACCCGTGAAAAACGGAGGTAACTATGCCGGAACTTTTATATTATGACCGCGACCTCGTCGTGCTGGTGAAGCCTGTCGGACTTGTCAGCGAAGACGGCGGCGCGGGGGAGAGCGTGATTCCCGCCGCGGCGGCAGCGCTGCGCGATGCCGGGGAGCGCGAGACCGCGCTGTATCCCATACATCGCCTGGACCGCAATGTCGGCGGCGTGATGGTCTACGCCCGCACAAAGCAGGCGGCGGCAAACCTGTCTGCATCCGTGCAGGACGGCAGGCTTGAAAAGGTCTATCTTGCGCTCGTGCACGGCGCGCCGGACGCACCGTGCGGCACATACCGTGACCTATTGTATAAGGACGCGCGAAAAAACAAGACCTATGTCGTTTCCAATCTACGACGCGGCGTGCGCGAGGCGGTGCTCGACTACGAGACGCTGGCAGCAGCGGGCGACTGCACGCTTGTGCGTGTGCGGCTGCACACCGGGCGCTCCCATCAGATTCGTGTGCAGTTTGCCTCCCGCAAAATGCCGCTCGTCGGTGACGGCAAATACGGCGCAAAGGACAACGCAAAGACACTCGGGCTGTTTTCGCACAGCCTGACCTTCCCGCACCCGCGGGACGGCAGGGAAATGCACTTTTCCGCACTGCCGGCGGACGCGCTCTTTGCCGAAGCCCTGCGCGCGGCGGGGCTGCAAGCATGAAAATCCTGAAAGATTTTCCGCGCGCGTCACAAGTCTGTCACATAGGCAGCGTATAATGAAACCGTTCAAAATTGAAACATCGGAGGAACCCCGGATGGACAGCGAAACGCAGAGCGCCGCAGTCGGCGCGAAGAAGAAAAGCAAAAAGAAGAATAAGAAGACCTTGCGCAAGGTCATTACGGTGCTGGTCGTCGTGCTGCTGGTCGGCGGCGTGATTTTCGCCTGCATGCCGAAAGGCGCGGCAGGCATGGGCACCGCAGTCTATAAAAATGATGTGTTTACCGTGGCGCGCGGCGATGTCTATGACACCATCAGCGCAACCGGGCTGATTGAGAGCAGCGAGGATACCACGGCAAAGGTGCATTCCACGCTGACCTATAAAATCGGTACGGTGAACGTTGCGCTCGGCGACAAGGTCAGCGCCGGCGATGTGCTCTGTGTGTACGACACCGAGACGCTCGAGCGGCAGATTCACGAGCGGGAGCTGTCTATGACCACCTCGGAGCGCTCGGCGGCGCTGAACCTCGCCAATGCCAAGCTGACCTATGAGAGCTGCCTTGCCGGTGTAAACGCGGGGACAAATGCCTCCCTCGTCAGCGCCGAGAGCAGCTATGCATCCGCCACGGAGGCACTGGAACGCGCCGAAGAGGACTACGACAAGTACGCAAAGAAACTGTCCGAGTCCGCCGTCATCACGCTGAACCAGGCAAAGCGAAACCTCGACGACGCACAGGCGGACTACGACAAATACGCAAAGAAGCTCGCGGATTCCGCGGTGATTACCCTGAATCAGGCAAAGCGCAGCCTTGACGATGCGCAGAAGAACTACGACGACCTGAAAGCAGACATCGAAAACAAGACGCATACGCAGATTCGCGCGGCGCAGCGCACGCTGGATACCGCCAAGAAGAATTACGAGGACTACAAGGCGGATTATGCAGACGACCGTACCTCGGCGCTCTATTCCGCCGATGCCGCCGTGAAGAGCGCACGCAATGCGCTGGATGCGGCAAAGAGCAGTCTCAGCGCGCTGAAGAAGCAGTGGAACGAGGAGACCGACCCCGTGGAGATTGCCAAGCTGGAGGCACAGATTGAGGTGCAGGAGGCGAATGTCGCGACCCTGGAGAAAAACTACAGAACCGCGCAGGATACATACGACCTCGCTGCCGAGGAGGGCGACCGCACACTGGAAACCTATAAGCAGCAGTATGACAATGCGGTGGATGCCTACGACGATGTGATAGACAGCCTTGAGAAGACGCTGGACTCCTACGAGACCGCGCTTGCCAACGCAAAGGACAATTACGAGAATGCCAAAGAAGGCACGGACGACACGCTGAAAGGCTACGAAAAGGCGCTTGCAAATGCGAAGGACGCCTACCAAAACGCGCAGGACGGCACGGACGATACGCTGAAGAATTACGAGACCGCGCTGACGAATGCCAAGCGGCAGGCGCACGACGCGGAAATCAATCTGCAGAATACAAAGACCTCGGTGGACAATCAGCTTGAGGGCTACCGCATCGCCTATGAGAACGCCAAGAACACGGCAAACACCGAACTGTCGGATTATCAGCTTGCCAACCTCTATGAGGATCTCGGCAAAGCGACGGTCACCGCGCCTATCGCGGGCACGGTCACCATGGTGAACGCCACCGAGGGCGAGACGGCAAGCGGCGTGCTGTTTGTCATTGAGGATACCGACGCGCTGGTCGTCACGGCGACGGTCAAGGCATATGACCTCGACCGCGTGCGCGAGGGCATGCGCGTGACGGTGGAGAGCGACACCACCGGCGACGCCGTCTATGAGGGCGTGCTGGAATCCGTCGCGCCCACTGCAAAGAAGGATGCGACCGGCTCCATCGTCTCCACCAACGACGCGGAGTTTGAGACGGTCATCCGCGTCACGGATAAGGATACAGGGCTGAAAATCGGCGTCAGCGCGCGCATCGCGTATGTCGCCGAGGAGGCGAAGGGCGCGCTTTGCGTGCCCGAGAGCGCTGTGCTCACCGAGCACGGCGAAAGCTATGTGCTCCGCGTCACGGACAAGGCGGAAGACGGCAGCTTTACCCTTGCGCGCGTGCCGGTCACCGTCGGCGTCAGCGACGGTGTGACCGTGACGGTCGAGGGCGTTGCCGAGGGCGACGAGGTCGCGGACAATGCAGAGATGTATCTTGCCATGGTCGGCATGCGGCTCACCCTGTCCGAGAACAGCGCGCTCACCGGCTCGATGGCGGCGATGATGGCAATGGGCGGCGGTATGCACGCCGGAAACTGAGGCGCTGTATGAGTGACAACAGAAAAGCCGTCATTGAAATGCACGGCATCCGCAAGAGCTTTTATGTCGGCGAGCCGAACGAGCTGGAGATTCTGCACGGCGTGGATCTGACTGTCCGCGCGGGCGAATTTGTCTCCATCGTCGGCGCATCCGGCAGCGGCAAATCTACGCTGATGAACATCATCGGCGTGCTGGACCGCGCCACAGCGGGCAGTTATCTGCTCGACGGCGAACCCGTGGAGGGCGCGGACGACGACGAACTGTCCGCCATCCGCAACCGCAAAATCGGCTTCGTCTTTCAGACCTTCAATCTGATTCCGCGCACCAACGCGCAGCTGAATGTGGAGCTGCCGATGATGTATGCGGGCATCGGGCGCAAAGAGCGCAGCGCCCGCGCGCGGGAACTGCTCGACCTTGTCGAGATGGGCGACCGTGCAAAGCATCTGCCGAACGAACTGTCCGGCGGGCAGAAACAGCGCGTGTCGATTGCGCGCGCGATGGCAAACGACCCCGCCATTCTGCTTGCCGACGAGCCGACCGGCGCACTGGATTCCAAGACCGGCAGACTCGTGATGGACATCTTTCACAAGCTGCATAAAGAGCAGGGCAAAACCATCGTGCTGATCACGCACAACAACGAGCTTGCCGCAGAGACCGACCGCATCTATACCATGCGGGACGGTGTGCTCACGGGCGGGGAGGTGCGCGTATGAACCTCGGTGAAAACATCCGCCTTGCCTGGGAGGGACTGCGCGCAGGCAAAATGCGCGCGTTTCTCACCATGCTCGGCATCATCATCGGCATCGGCTCGGTCATCGGCATCCTCACGGTGGGCAGCGGGCTGACCGACTCTATCAACAGCGAGATGAGCACGCTCGGCGCCAGCAACATCATCGTGATGCTGCAATCCAAGTCCAATCAGCAGAGCGGCTTTATGCGCGGCTACGAGGACAAGGATTTGATGACCGACGACATGATTGAGGCGCTCCGTGCCCGCTATCCGGATGCTATCAAATATGTCAGCCTCACCTCCACGCTGGCAAGCGGCAAGGCAAAGGATGGGACAAAGACCGCAAACCTGTCGCTCGACGGCGTCAACACCGACTATTTTGACGCAAACGATGTCAAAATGCTGGCGGGCACCACGATTACCGAGAGCGACATCGACAGCCATAAGATGAAGGCGGTCGTCTCCGACAAGCTGGTGAACAATCTGTTCGACGGCAATGTGCAGGCGGCGCTCGGCAAAAAGATTTCGGTCTACACGGATTTTGAAATCTACACCTTCACGGTGGTCGGCGTGTACAAGTACGAGCAGAACATGATGAACATGTCCTTCGCCGCCGAGGAGGACATCTCCACCTCGGCATATATCCCGATCACCGTCGCACAGAAGCTGTCCGGCGCTGCCGAGGGATACGCCAATATCACCATCATGACGACAAGCGCGGTCAGCAGCGCCAATTTCGCTGCCGTTGCGGAGCATTTTCTCAATAAATACTACAAGAACAATGAGAACTATCAGGTCGCGGCGATGAGCATGGAGAGCATCCTTTCCACAGTCGATTCCATGATGGGCACGGTCAACATCGCCATTGCGGCGATAGCGGCGATCTCGCTGCTGGTCGGCGGCATCGGCGTGATGAACATCATGCTGGTCTCGGTCACCGAGCGGACGCGCGAAATCGGTACGCGCAAGGCTATCGGCGCCACCAACGGCAATATCCGCATGCAGTTTGTCGTCGAGAGCGTGATTATCTGCTCCATCGGCGGCGTGCTGGGCATCCTGTTCGGCGGCGCGCTCGGTTATGTCGGGTCCACGCTGATCGGCGCGCCCGCCGTGCCGAAGCTGTCGTATATCCTGCTTGCCGTCGGTTTCAGCATGGCAATCGGCATCTTCTTCGGGTACTATCCCGCCAACAAAGCGGCAAAGATGGACCCCGTCGAAGCCCTGCGGTATGAATAATATGCAAGAAACGCCGCTGCCGCAGCGGAAACATCCACGGCTTGCGGAGTACGATTATAGCTTGGGCGGCGCATATTTTATCACGATATGTACGCAAAACCGAAGATGTTTGCTGGCTACGACCGTAGGGCGGGGGCTTGCTCCCGCCGAAATCCGTTTGACCGAATGCGGGAAAATAGCCGAAAACCAGTTGCGCCTGCTTGAAAAACGGTTTCCTTGCGTGCGTATCGGTCAATATGTGATAATGCCGAATCATATTCATTTTATTCTTGAACTGACCGATGAAACGGCGGGAGCAAGCCCCCGCCCTACGGTTATGGATGTGGTCTGCGCCTTCAAATTCTTGACGACGCATGCATGTAAGGAGAAATACCCTGTCGGTCGGTTGTTCCAAACTTCATTCCATGACCACATCATTCGCGGCAGGGAAGATTACGATGAAATCGCAAAATACATCTGCGAAAACCCCATGCGATGGTATTACGATTCGCTTTATACGGAAGAATAAGAAAAAGGGTCGGTTGCACACCGACCCTTTTTCTTATTTTAACTTATCCGTGAACTTAAACCGCGATTCAAAGGTGAAATGCTTGTCCAGCCACTTGCCGAACAGGGTGATGAGGGGCGCGTCGATGAACGCGGCAAGCACCGTGCCAACGCCGATGCCGTTCCACCGCTTGAGCAGCACGACAAGCGCCGCGGCGACGGCGAGCATCGCGAGGTCGTAGACGAACTTTGCCTTGTTCGTGTCCCAGCCGAACACGCGAGAGGACTCGGAGACGACCAGCTCGCAGATTTGCGGCGGCAGCGTCGTGCGGAAGAAGACCGCGACGGCAAAGGCAATCAGCAGGCAGCCGACAAGGAACGCCGCAATGCGCAGCGGCATGGACGCATAGGCGTCGCCGCCGCCGAGGCAGAACAGCCAGAAGTCAATCGCATAGCCCGAGATGACCGCCGTGAGAAAGCTGAGCAGGTACTTCGCGCGGAAACGGCGGATGGCGATGCAGAGGAGAATCAGCTGAAAGCCCTGCCAGATGTATTCCGATGTGCCCTGCGAATACCACGGAAAAATGTCGCGCATATAGAGGTGGATGACATAGCCGGGCGACGCCACCATCGAAAGCCCGAAACCTGCCTTTGTGCAGAGCGAAACGCCCAGCGCGCAGAGCAGAACGGCAACAGCCCAGCCGATTTCGTTCATCTTAGCAATCTTTTTCATGTGCGGATGCCTCTTTTCTTTCTTTCAGCCGCTCGGACGCAAGAAAGAAGATTTCCTCGGTCGCAAAGCTCAGCTTGGTTACACAGTCGCGCTTGGTAAAATAGCACCAGTAGCTGTCATCGGGCGTGGAAACATCGGCACAGTCGCCGCGCCCGAGATAGTCGTATTCGATGTGGATGCTCGGCAAGGTCAGCGCGCCCTTGAAGAGGTCGAGCGGCTTTCCGTAGCAGGTGCCGCGGATGGTGATGCCCTCCGGCGTCTGCACAAAGCTGCCCTTGCCGTGCTTGTAGAAGCGCTTCGCATTTGGCAGCGTTTCGAGCCGAATCTCGTCTTCAAAGCGGTAAGTGCCGTCCCGCACCTCTTTTCGCACGCAGGCGCGCTCCCACTTCGCCCAGGTCGGAATGTGCGCAAATTCGGTCTCGCCGACCTCGGCGTGCAGGCGTCCGTACTCATCCATGTGCCACCGCTTGCCGCATCTGCGGCAAAAGAGCGTGTCGCCTGCGGAATCGGTCTCGCCCTCCGCGCCGCACGCCGCGCATTTGTAGAGCAGGGCATGCAGCCCCTCGGCGCGCCGCGGGTGGTCGATGCAAATCTTGTTTGCGTATTGCCATGCAAAGTCGTCGCAGCGGAAGGCGTCGCGCACCCTTTCCATAATGGCGTCCACCGACAGCGCGTGCGTCTCGTCTGCGGTGATGAGCGGGTACATGTCCGCCTCCACATAGGTCTTCTTGTTGATTTTGTTCCATTGCGGCTGTGCCACAAAGCTGCCGTGAATCTTCAGCATCACGACCGGGACGCGCAAAAGGCGAATCAGTCCGCCGAGCGAATCCGGTATGTAGGAGTCACAGCCGTCGAGTGAATAGCGCGCCTCGGGGAACAGCACAAAAATCGTGCGCAGCGTATCGAGGCAGTATTTGATGTTGCGCACGAGTGAGACATCCGAGACAAACTTCCGCTTGCCGAGCACGCCGAGCGAGCGCATCAGCGGCTCGGTATAGGTGTTGAAGCCCTCCAGTGTCATCACATTGTTGACGGGGTAGGGATGCGTTGCGCGCAGCATCAGCGAAAAATCCACCATCGACGCATGGTTGACCAGCAGGAGATAGGGTCTGTCTTCAAGCCCGCCCATGCCGTGCTTGCGGATTTGCGCGCCGCGCTTTTTCAGGTCGCCGAAGCAGAGCAGGTGCTTGGCAACAGAGAGCAGAAACGACGGTTTGTGCGGCTTTTTGGCAAAGTCAAAGCGCTTGACTGCTTTTTCGTTCATGAAAATGTCCGTACTTTCTCAGAATAACATCACCAGTATACCACATCCGCGCCCCATTGTCGATATGCATTTTACTTCATATACTGCCAGAGAGAGGGGGCGACTTTATGCTTGTTGAACGAAGGTATGACCGTGACCGCGCCGTTGCCTATGCCAGAGAGTGGGCAATGTCGCGCAATCCGCTCTTTATCGACTACACGGGTTTCGGCGGCGACTGCACCAATTTTGTCTCGCAGTGCCTGTTTGCGGGCAGCTGCCGCATGAATTTCACGCCGGTGTTCGGCTGGTACTACCTCGATGCCGATTCGCGCACCGCGTCCTGGACGGGCGTGCAGTATTTTTATAATTTCCTCACAAGCAACCGCGGCGAGGGACCGTTCGGCGTGGAGACCGACGAGACCAATCTGCGCATCGGCGATGTCGTGCAGCTGCAGAACGCGGACGGCGCCTATTATCACACGCTGCTGGTCAGCGGCTTTGACGCGGCGGACGGCATCCTCGTCGCCGCGCACTCAAACGACGCCTATGACCGCCCGCTGTCCACCTATACTTATGCCGCCGCGCGGTTTTTGCAGGTTTCGGGTGTGCGGGTGGAGCTGGATGTTTCCACCGGCAGCTGCTTTTATGATTTGCTCGGCGGAATTGCCATCCGCGCATAACTGTGCATTGACATTGACCTGCCGCTGTGCTAAAATAGTCCCGTATATGCGGGACTATTTTATCTATAGGAAGTTATTATGATAGATTTGCTTGAAATGCACAAAATGTTCATCCGCGCGCACCTGTCCGAGGGCGGCATCGCCGCCGACTTCACGATGGGCAACGGCAACGACACCGAGTTTCTCTGCCGCACGGTCGGCGAGAGCGGACATGTCTATGCCTTTGACATTCAGGAGGACGCGATAAACTCCACGCGGGCGCGGCTCGAGAAGTGCGGCTTCTCCAACTACACGCTCATCCACGACAGCCATGCCAATCTGAAGGACTACATCAAGACGCCGATTAAGGCGGGGATGTTCAATCTCGGCTATCTGCCGGGGCACGGACACCACGAGGTCACCACAAAACGGGAGAGTACGCTTGCCGCCGTCAAGGCGGCGATTGAGATGCTGGACAGCGACGGCGTGCTGCTCGTCGCCGTTTACCCCGGGCATGAAGAGGGAACACTGGAGGGCGAGATGCTCACCGAGTATCTTTCCACGCTCAGCCGCTACAAGCTCTGCGCCACCAAGGTGCGCATCGTTAATTCGCCCACCTCGCCTTATTTCTTCGTGATTGAATCCAAGTGAGAAAGGATATTGCCATGCAAAGTCAGAACATGCCGCGCCGCACGGCGCAAAGACCGCAGAAGAAGGGCAGCGCCGCGCCGCTTTTCTTCATCATTTTCTTTGTGCTCATTTTGCTTGTCGTCTCGTTTTTTGCCTTTGATTTCTTCGGCGGCAGCCGCCGCTCCGCAGTGGAATACACCATTGGAAAGACGACCTACACCCTGTCTGCCAAAGATGCCTACGCAGATGACACACTGCTGGTCTGCTTTGACGATGTGGCGTCCCTCTGCGAGATGACCGATATCGGCGGCAGCGATGCGCGCAGCTATTTTGCCGAGAACTCCGAGGAGAACATCACCTTTACGACGGGCAGCCGGACGGCGGTGCTCAACGGCAAGGAGATTGACATGCCTGCCGAAGCGACGCTGCGAGGCGACAAAATGTATGTACCGCTGGAGATGCTCACGCAGTATATGGGCGGCATCGCCGTCACGCAGACGGCGGACAGCGTGAAGATCGAGCGCGGCACTTACAATGCCAGCACCAAGGATACCCCCCTCTATTCGGACACCTCGTTTGCCGCCGCGACCGACGAGCCGCTCCCGCAGCCGGATGTCAAGGAGGTGCGCGAAGCGCCGACCTATTCGTTCAAGACCGACCTCTCGGCATACGAGCCCTATATGTGCCCCGAGGACATCGACGGCTATCTGATTCTGGTCAACAAAACGACCACCATTGACGCCTCTTATGTGCCGTCGGACATCGTCAATATCGTCGATTCGCGCTCCGACCGCACCGAGCGCATGGTGGAGACGGCAGAGAAGGCGCTTGAGGCGATGTTCATCGAGCTGCGCGCCGCGGGCTATACCGATGTGTCGGTCACCAGCGGCTACCGCACCTATGAAAAGCAGGAATACCTCTACAATCTCTATACCGAGCGCGAGATGAAGGCGGGCATCAGCCGCGAAGAGGCGCAGAAAATCGTAGATACCTATTCGGCAAAGCCGGGCACGAGCGAGCATCAGACCGGGCTTTGCTGCGATATGCACAACCTGCCCAGCGCCGACCAGCGCTTTGCCAAGCAGGATGCGTACAAGTGGCTTGTGGAAAACTGCTATAAGTTCGGCTTCATCCTTCGTTTCCCCGAGGACAAGGAGGACATCACGGGCTACAGCTTTGAGCCGTGGCATTACCGCTTTGTCGGCAGATACCACGCCTCCGAGATGCACCGCCTCGGCATGTGCCTTGAGGAATATGTCGCCTATCTGGAGACGGCAGAGTGAAAATCGGCGCACTGAAACGCGGTTTCTGCCTGCTTGCCGCGCTTGCATGTCTGCTTGCGTCGGCGGCATGCGGCAGGGAGCAGTCCGCGCCGCCCCCGGCGGGATCGATTGCATCGTCGGATGCACAGATAGAGACGGACTCTTCTGCGCTTGCGGATGCGGCGGCGTATATGCTGCGCACCGTGCCGGAGCCGTCGTGCGGCTCGGTCGGCGGCGAGTGGGCGGTGCTCGGGCTTGCCCGCGGCGGCTGCGGCGATGCCGCGTGGTTTGAGATCTATTTTGACAATCTCGTCGCCTATGTACAGGCGCAAAGCGGTGTGCTGCATGCGCGCAAATATACCGAATATGCCCGCGTCGTGCTGGCGCTCACCGCCATTGGCAAAGACCCGCGCGATGTCGGCGGCTACGATTTGCTTGCGCCGCTCGGCGATTTTGAGCGCGTGACCTTCCAGGGGCTGAACGGCGCGGTCTTCGCGCTGCTTGCCCTGGATGCGGGCGGTTACGCCGTGCCGGCGGCGCCCGCAGGGCAGACGCAGGCGACGCGCGAAGGGTACCTTGCGGAGATTCTGACCTATGCGGTCCCGGGTGGCGGGTTTGCTCTGGATGAAGATGCGGCGGCGGATGTCGACATCACGGCGATGGCGCTCTGCGCGCTTGCACCGTATTGCAATGACGCCGCCGTCCGAAATGCCGCACGCGATGCATTTCTGTGGCTTGCGGCGGCGCAGGGCGCGGACGGCGACTACGGCAGCGCCGAGAGCAATGCGCAGGTGCTTATCGCGCTTGCAGCTTACGGCATCGCGCCGACCGACGCCCGTTTTGTGAAAAACGGCAGCAGCACGCTCGATGCGCTGCGCATGTATGCCGTGCCGGGCGGCGGCTATTGCCATGCGACGGGCGACGCCGAGGCAAATCCCATGGCGTCCGAGCAGGCGCTGCTTGCACTTGCCGCCGTCACACGACAGGCGGCGGGCGAGAGCGGGCTATATGCCATGACGGCAGATGCGGCAATGCCGCATTTGCAGCTTGACGCCGACGGCGGCGTAAACGAAGAGAAGTAAAGGCAGGTGAAGAACATGCGGCGCGGAATCTCGGTTTTGCTCGTGCTTGTTCTTTGCCTTTCTTTTTTGTCCTGCGGCAAGGCGGAGGCGGGCGCGTACAGCTGCACGCTTTCGGTGCGCTGTGACAACGCGATAGCCGCCGACACGCTCCCGCCGGAGACGGCGGCGATTCTGCCTGCCGACGGCGTGCTGCTTGCCGATACGGCGGTCGCCTTTTCCGAGGGCGAGACGGTGTTTGATGTCCTGATGCGCGCGGCGCGTGCGGCGGGGCTGCACCTGGAATTTGAAAAAACGCCGCTTTACGGCGGCGTGTATGTCGAGGGTATCGGCAATCTCTATGCCTTCGACGGCGGGGAGCTGTCCGGCTGGGTCTATGCCGTAAACGGCGATTTTCCCGCAGTTTCTGCCTCGGCATATACACTGGCGGACGGCGACACCGTGGAGTGGATGTACACCTGCGACCTCGGTCGGGACACGGCGAGCCGCTTTGCGGCGAGGGAGGGACGCGACGGATGAAACGCTTTGCATCCTGCCACCCCGCGGCGGCATTTTTGTTTTTTGCGGCGGTCATCGGCACGACCATGTTCTGCCTGCACCCGGTCGTGACACCGATTTCGCTGCTTTTTGCGCTCTGCACCACAGCCGCGCTTTGCCCGCGGCGCACGCTTTTGCAATGCGGCATCGCCGCACTGCTTCTGCCGCCGCTCTCGGCGGCGCTCAATGCACTGTTCAGCCATGCGGGCGTCACGGTGCTTTGGTATTTCCCCTCCGGCAATCCGCTCACGCGGGAATCCCTCGTGTACGGTGCCTTCGCGGGTGCAATGCTTGCGGCGGTGCTTGTGTGGTTTGCCGCGTTCCATGCCGTGATGACGGCGGACAAGCTGCTGTGGCTGTTTTCACGGCTGACGCCGTCGCTGGCGCTGCTCCTTTCCATGACGCTGCGGTTTGTCCCGCGTTTCCGCACGCAGTATGCCGAGACAGCGGCGGCGCAGCGCGCCGTCGGGCGTGACCGTGCGGCGGGCGGCTTTGCGCATCGCGTGCGCGGCAGCGCAGCGGTGCTTGCCGCCATGACCACCCGGTCACTGGAGGGCAGTATCGACACGGCGGATGCCATGCGCGCGCGGGGCTACGGACTGCCGCACCGCACGGCGTTCTCAGTCTTCCGCCTGCGCGCGGGCGACGGCTTATTGCTTGCTTTGACGGCGGCGTTTTTTGCAGGCTTTGTCGGCTTTGCGGCGGCAGGGGCGCTGCATGCGTCGTTTTATCCTGTGTTCACGGTTTCGCACGGTGCGGCGGCGGTCGCTGCCTATATGGCGTTTGCGCTGCTCTGCGCGTTGCCGCTCTTTTTCGGGCTTTCGGAGGTGAGAAAATGGAAATCTTAACGCTTTCCGGCTTCACCTTTGCCTACCCGGGCGCGGATAAGCCCGCGCTTGCCGATGTGACCTGCACGGTCGAGGCAGGGCAGTTTGTCACGCTCTGCGGCGGCTCGGGCAGCGGCAAGACCACGCTCTTGCGCGCGCTCAAGCCGACGCTTGCGCCGCATGGGACTGCCGCGGGCGAAATCCGCTTTTGCGGGCAGCCGCTCGCCGCGCTGTCGGCGCGCACGGACTGCACCGAGATCGGCTTTGTCATGCAGGAGCCGGACGCGCAGATTGTCACCGACAAGGTGTGGCACGAGCTTGCCTTCGGGCTGGAAAACCTCGGGCTGCCGAATGCCGAGATTCGCGCCCGCGTCGCAGAGACGGCGGCGTTCTTCGGCATTGAAACCTGGTTCTGGCGCGATGTTTCCACCCTGTCCGGCGGGCAAAAGCAGCTTTTGAACCTCGCCGCCGTTATGGCGATGCGCCCATCGCTCCTTCTGCTCGATGAGCCGACCAGCCGCCTCGACCCGATTGCCGCCGAGCGCTTTTTCGACGCGCTCGTGCGCATCAACCGCGAGACCGGCACCACCGTGATGCTGTCCGAGCATCGGCTGGACGCGGCGTTTGCCGTGTCGGACCGCGTGCTCCTGCTGGACGGCGGACGTCTGCTGACAGACGGCACGCCGCGCGAGGTCGGCGGCTGCCTGCGCGCACACCCGCATCCGATGGCGCTTGCCATGCCCGCGCCGATGCAGGTTTACGCCGCGGCGGGCGGCGCGCCTGCCTGCCCGGTCACGGTGCGCGAGGGGCGGGACTATCTTGCCGCACGCGCGGCGGGAACCGCGCCGATGCCGCTCCCGCCCGAAAAAGCGCCGCCTGCGGGCGATGTCGTGCTGGACATGCGCGATGTGTATTTCCGCTACGCGAAGGATACGTCCGATGTGCTGCGCGGTTTGTCGCTCCGGGCGCACGCCGGGGAACTTCTCACGCTCGTCGGCGGCAACGGCGCGGGCAAATCGACGACGCTCTCGCTGATTGCCGGTGAGAACGCGCCGCAGAGCGGCAGGATTCTCCGCTTCGGTGCGCGCGCGTGCGGCTATGACGCGCGCATCGCATGGCTTGTGCAGGATGTCCGCGCACTGTTTATGAAGCAGACGGTGGAGGACGACCTCTTCGACTTCTTTGCCGGAAAGGCTATTCCCGATGCGGAAAAGCGCACGCGCATCGAGCGCGTCATCCATCTTTGCGGGCTTGAAATGCTGCGCGCGCGGCATCCCTACGACCTTTCGGGCGGCGAGATGCAGCGCGCCGCGCTTGCCAAAGTGCTGCTGGCAGAGCCGCGCCTGCTCTTACTTGATGAGCCGACCAAGGGGCTGGACGCGGCGTTCAAGGCGCAGCTTGCGGACATTCTTGCAAAGCTGCGGGAAGACGGCGTGGCAATCGTAATGGTCACGCACGATTTGGATTTCTGCGCCGCTTATGCCGACCGCGTGGCGCTCGTCTTCGACGGCGCAGTCGCAAGCGAGGGCACGCCGCGCGCCTTCTTCGCGGACAAGCGGTTCTACACCACGGCGGCAAATCGCATGGCACGCGGCATCTGCGACGGCGCGGTTACCGTCGCCGACATCCTCGCGATGCTCGGCAGCGCGCCGCCTGCGCCGCCGTCAAAACCGCCTGTACTGCCGCGCGCGGCAACGCCGCCGCAGGCAAAATCGCCCGCATCGGCGGATAAGCCGCAGGCGAAAACGCCGCACCGTGCCACCGCGCGCACACTTGCCGCGCTGGCGGTCTTTCTGCTGCTCATTCCGCTCACGGTGTTTTTCGGGCTGCACGTCCTCGGCGACCGCAAATATATGACGGTCAGCTTGCTTGCTCTGTTCGAGGGCATCCTGCCGTTCTTTCTTCTGTTTGAGGCGCGGCGACCGCAGGCGCGCGAGCTTGTGACGCTCGGCGTGCTCTGCGCGCTCGGCGTGGCGGGGCGCATCGCCTTTGCGCCGCTGCCGCAGGTCAAGCCGATTGCCGCGGTCGTCATTCTCAGCGGCGTCGCCCTCGGCGGGGAGGCAGGCTTTCTCGTCGGCGCGGTCACGGCGCTGGTGTCCAACTTCTATTTCGGGCAGGGACCGTGGACGCCCTATCAGATGTTTGCGCTCGGGCTGCTCGGCTTCTTTGCGGGGCTGCTGTTTGGCGGGCGAAGGCAGCCGCCGCGCGCGATGCTCTGCCTCTATGGCTTTTTGTCCGTCCTGCTTATCTACGGCGGCATCATGAACCCCGCCGCTGTGCTGATGGCGCGGTCCGCGCCGACGCTCCCCATGTTTATTGCCGCCTATGCGGCAGGGCTGCCGATGGACCTCGTGCACGCGCTGTCCACGGTGGTGTTCCTGTTCTTCGCCGCCCGCCCGATGCTTGCGCGGCTGGACAGAGTGAAAGAAAAATACGGCTTTGCCTTTGGCTGACGGAGGATATATGGAAGATTTGCATCGTTATCTTGCAGACGGCTATACCTGCACACTGCTGCGGGACGGCGTCGTGCTGTATCAGAGCCGTGAGCACGGCGTGCGCCCGCTGCTTGCCGCGGTGGACACGGGGCTGGACGCGCGCGGCTGTACTGCGGTGGACAGCATTGTCGGCAGAGCCGCTGCGCTGCTCTATGTGTATCTGGGCGTTGCCGCGGTCACAGCGGAGGTCATGAGCGTCGGCGCGCGCGAGGTGCTTGCCGCGCACGGTATCGAAATTGCCGCGCAGACGGTTACCGCGCATATCGTCAACCGCCGCGGCGACGGGCTGTGCCCGATGGAGATCGCCACATCCGATATCACAGACCCCACCGAAGCACTTGCCGCCATTCGCAAAACCGCCGCCGCACTCCGCGCTGCGGCGCAAAAATAAAAGAGACCCTGCGGCGCACCGCAGGGTCTCTTTTTATGCTTTCTTTCGATTGTTGTAAAAATACATCCCGACGCCGGCGCCGCAGATGAGCACATAGCCGAGAATGCTGAGCGCATCCGGCTTGTCGCCGAAGACGGCAAACCCGAGAACCGCCGCAAACAGCACCTGCGCGTAGTCGTAGACCGAAATCTCCTTGGCGGGCGCGCAGACATACGCCTTGGTGATGCCGATTTGCCCGATGCAGGCAAAGGTGCCCGCCAGCATCAGATACAACAGCTGCTCGGCGCGCATCGGTTCATAGGTGAACAGCAGAAACGGCAGGCAAAACAGGCAGGAGAACGCCGAAAACCAAAAGACGATGCGCCGGCTGTTTTCGTTCTTCTTGCCGAGGCGGCGCACAAAGGTGTAGGCAATACCCGCGCCCATGCCGCCGAGCATACCCGCAAGCGCGGGGAGCATCGCCGGGTTCTGAAAGCTCGGCTTGATGATGCACACGCTGCCGAGAAAGGCGACGCACACGCCGCCGATTTGCACGAGGTTCGGCTTCTCACCGAGCAGAAGCACCGAGAACAGAATCGCAAAGAACGGCGACAGCTTGTTGAGCATATTTGCGTCCGAGAGATTCAGCTTGCCGATGGCGTAGAAGTTGCACAGCAGACCGACCGTGCCGAAGAACGAGCGCCCGAGCAGGTCGGGAATGTTCTTTTTCTCGGGAATCGGACTGACGTGCTCGCGCGCCATCATCGCGGCGATGAAGAGCAGGGCGACAAAGTTGCGGAAAAACGACTTCTGGAACGCGGGCAGTTCGCCCGCCAGCTTGACAAACAGCGACATCACCGAAAAACCGAATGCCGCCATCAGAATATAAAAAATGCCTTGTGTTTTTTTGCGGATGGATGCCATGAATGCTCACTTTCCCTTGAAAGAATTCCTTATTATTATATACGCAAGTCGCTTTGCAGTCAAGCAAAAAAACGCGCCGTTTTCGGCGCGTTCAGCCTGCTGAAGTCATGCTTTTGCATTATAACGCATCCTTCGGGCAGTGCTTGACACACTCCATACAGAGAATGCATTCCGTGCCGTTCTTTCGGCTTCTTGCGTTGTCCGTGACATCCACATCCATCGGGCATGCGCGCTTGCATGCGCCGCAGGAGATGCACTTTTCCTTGTCGCAGGTGATGCGGACAAGGGAAAAATAGCTCATCGGCTTTAAGAAGACCGTAATCGGGCAGAGGTATTTGCAAAAAGCACGGTTGTCCTTGAAAGCAAACGCAAGCGTAATGCCGACAGCATAATACACAACGTTACCGACGATGAATGCCCAAAACATGATGCGCTCGATATGCCCAACGCGGGCAAGGAACAGGGCAGCCACAAAGATGAGTGATGCGGCAAAGGTGATGTAGCGAATCCAGCCGAGCTTTTTTCGCGGCGCAGCCGGAACCTTGTAGGGCAGAAAATCAAGTACCATCGCGGTCCAGCAGGCGTAGCCGCACCAGCCTCTGCCGAACAGCAGCGGTCCGAAGATTTTCGCCACCGCATAGTGGATGGTCGCCGCCTCGAAGACGCCGGTGAACAGGTAGTACCAAAAGCCCTCAATCTGCATGTTTTCGCCGCAGATGAGCCCGAGGTAGACCAGCATGTAAGTGCCGACCAGCAGCTGCACGATGCGCCGCGCATATTTGTGCTTTCGCAGCAGGAGGAAAAGTCCGAGCGCAATCGAGATGCCGATGTAGCTGAAGTTGAAGAGATAGAATATGTTGTCTTTCGCAAGCCAGAGCGTGACGGCGATGGCTTCAAATATCGCCAGTATGATAAGGGGCAGGGCATATTTTTTCACGGTTTTCACCTCGCAGACGCTTATTACAACATGGACATTATAGCATGCCGCCGCAGCCGCTGCAATGCCGCCGACGAAAAATCTCTGTAAAAATACAGTCGGACAGCATTTCTGCTGCCCGACTGCTTTCAGGTCGATTTCATCAGGGTACAGTTTAGCAATAGAGCTCCATCGGATAGGTGAGGTATTCGTTCGGCTCCAGCTGATCGGCGGTGACATAGCCTGCCGGTGCGCGGAGCAGGCTGGGCAGACGGTTGACGACCGTCGCGCAGGTATGCTCAACCGTTGCGGGCTTGACCACATGGAACTCGGTGTTCGGCTCGCCGGTGATCAGCCAGTCGCACATATCGCCGTCGTTCGGTCCGTAGACCTTGCCGATGGTCTCCTCTTCGACGGTGATGCCCTGCATGGTCTCGATGGTGACAACTGCGGACATGCCGATGCAATGACCTGCCTTGATGGTCTTGCCGAGCGTCTCGGAGTAAATGTCGTGGTCGATGATGCAGGGGACATGCTTCTGGTCGATGGACTTAATCGTCAGACCGAGTTTGTTGCAGATGGCTTCGCTTGCGTTCCATGCATAGGACGGCTCAAATTCCGTGGGATGCGCGATTTTCTGCTCAAATTCTTCGGGCGTCAGGTCGCAGCCGTGCGCTTCTGCCAGCGCCAAACCGTATTCGTCTACATTATAGCTGTATGCGCCCTTGATTTTCGTGATCTTGTGGCAGCCGCCTGCAACCAGGCCGACCATGTTGATCCAGAAGATGTCCTGCATGCCGCTGCCGGTGATGGTGCAGTTGTTTTCCTTTGCCAGTGCGTCCAGGCGATTGATCTGCGCTGCTGCGGTCGTCCAGGGGTAAATGGCTTCCTCGCAGGTCGTGATGACATTGATGCCGCGCGAAACGCATTTCTCCACATGGTCATAGATGTCGCTGATGAAGCTGAACAGCGTGACGATCGCCACATCTGCATCGCACTCGTCCAAAACCTTGTCTGCATCGTTGGAAATCAGCACGCCGGTCTTCACGCCGAGACCTGCAAAATCGCCGACATCCTGGCCGACAACGGCAGGGTTGACATCGATAGCGCCGACGATCTGCGCACCGTGCTCATGCAAATAACGAAGAATGTACTTGCTCATCTTGCCGCAGCCATACTGTACAACTTTGATTTTTTCCATAGTACTGCCTCCAAAATATCGTGATGATTTCTTTTTTGCGGGACGCCCCGCATGTCTCTACGAATAGTATAAACCCTCATCCGACTTTAGAGTCAAGAGAATATTGATAAAAATTTATTTATCAAACTCCACAGGTACCTGCAAGCGCAGAAACATGCTGCGGCGGCTGTCGTCAAAGACATTGAATTCGGTCAGGATTTCGCAGAAATAGTCGCCGCAGACCGTCCAGCCCTGCGCATTGCAATGCGCAAGCAGCTGCTTTGCATAGTCAAGCTCGGCGTCAAAGCTGTCCAAATACACGCAGGCATACATACCGCTGTCCACGACGGTCGCCTCCGGCAGACGCTGCATGTCCCGATAGCCGACAAAGACAAAGGTGTCTTTGGGGATAAAACGCGCGGCGGCGAAGTCCTCCTTTTGAATCGATGTGCCAACGCTGTAGGAGAACACCTGCGAAATGCCGCGCGCCATCAATGCCTTGCGCAGGGTGACCAGCTCCTGCTCAAACGCGCGAATGCCGTCTTCATAGAAGTTTTTTGTGCAGGGAATGCCCCAAAGATAGCGGCAGTCGATGTATTCCAGCACAATCGTGCCCTGCACGGGCGCCTTGCGGTATCGCTCGATGGACGCAATCGTGCGCTCCACGGCATCGTGCCGGGCGCGCAGCTCGCGCATCTGCCGATGCAGCTGCTCGTTCTTCTGTGCGAGAATCGTCTCAATGCGCACGATGTCCTCCTTGCGCAGCACATCGCTGATTTCGCCGAGGCTCATGCCAAGCTCCTTCATATATGTAATCATATCCAGCCGCGCGTTCTGCGCAATGTCGTAGTAACGGTAACCCGTCTGCGGGTCTTTGTACTTCGGCTTCAGCAGGCCGAGCTCGTCGTACAGCCGCAGCGCCGCCACGCTGAGCTGGCTCATTTCTGCCATTTTTCCAATGGAAATCAGTCCGTTCTCCATTCTTCGACCTCCGCAAAACTCTGTTCTTACTTTAGAGTTTAGCAGAAATCGCCGAAAATGTCAAGCGGCGGAAGAAAAGCAGATTTTTTGCTTTTATGCCGATTTTGCTTGACAACGCTGCGCTGCCTGTGCTATATTAAACGGTTAAATCAGGAGGTGACATGGATGTTCAAGAAGTCAAAATCGATGCATGAAGTGTATAGCTGCCCTTTTCCGCCAAAACTGCCGGAGGGCGGACAGGACATACCGACAGATGATGCGCTTTTGGAAGAACGATTGCCAAAGCTGGCGTATGCCTTTGCGCCGGACTTCATTGTGTGTGAGGATTGTGTTTTTGTCGCGGATTTTTTATATCACTATGGCGGAACAACCCCCGATACAATCGAGAAGACGGTCAAGCAGTTGAAAAAACGCCTCCACGGCAATGTGTGCGAAATGGAAATGACCGTGAACAGCTGGAGCGTCGTAGATGCGCTTTCCAATTTTGGAGTCATACTGCTTGGCAGCGAGCGTATTTCGGATGCGGGCATACAGTATCTTGCCGAGGCGATGGCGTATTTCTGGCGCTTGCGGTGCGCATCCTTGTTCCCGGACAGAAACATCAAAGTCGAACTCGGATATGACATCATGGGCGAGTATGGGCTGACGATTACGGTGTATCAGGTTTGAGTGCGCACCAAAGATAACCACTTGACGGCTTGCGCGTTTGCTCCATTTATGCTATACTATAGGCAAAGTTGAGCGCCGCAATCGGAGGATATTCAAATATGAAGAAAACCAACATATATGCAGAATTCAGAATCATGGGCGACGCATTTGACCCCGCATTGGTTACGCGCGCCTTGGCGGTACAGCCTACAGAAGTCTGGCAAAAGGGCGATTGTGTTTATAGCAACCGGGGGAAATGCACAGCTTTGCGCCGTCAATATACAAATTGGGGCTATAAAACTGCAACACTAGAAACTTTAGATATAGATGAGCCAATACAAATACTACAAGAAACATTTGAGGATAAGGTTGATAGTTTGTTGGAATTAAAAAAACAGCATGATCTATCATTTAGCATTGATATTGTGATTGAAGTGGAGAATAATGAACCTCCGGCTATGTGCCTGCAGGGCTTCATTTTGGAATTTGCTGCTGCGCTGCATGCGCGGATTGATATGGATATGTATATATTGGATGAATCGGTTTAGCGGGATTCGATTACTTAGCAATATCAGTACCGAATGTAGCTTCAGAGGAATCGAGACCCGCCGGCGGCGAGGGACGCCGCCATATCCATCGCTGACGCGATGGAGGCAGGTTCGATTCGGCTACCCCATCAACGCATAAAGAGAAGGTCGTACTTTGGTACGACCTTCTCTTTATGGCAAAGAACCGTAGCTTTTATAGAAATCGTTTAAGGGGGTGCATTCACACCCAGAGGGGGTGCAGTCCTCGATTTAAGAGAGGCAGAGTTTT
>CAKSLU010000004.1 GCA_934474225.1 uncultured Eubacteriales bacterium
TCGACAAGGCAGGCGAAGAATCGCGCACCTGCGAAGTCTGCGGCAAGGTTGAGACCCGCGTGATTCCCGCCATCACCACAAGACTTACGGTGTTCTTAGCGGACGGCGGCAGCGGCGACGGCTCTTCGGCGGCAAGCCCGGTCGGCACCCTCGCGGCAGCCTATGACGCGCTCGACCTCACAAAGGACTGCACGGTCGTGCTCTGCGGCAAGTTTACGCAGACCGCAAATTTCTCCTACGGCAAGGACTACGTCGGCTCGGTCACGCTGACCAGCGTATATGGCGGCGTGGACTACCGCGAGAGCGGCGCTGTCTACGAGTTCAACAACAACCGCTTTTACCTCTACGGTGAGACGACCTTCGAGAACATACACTTCAACACGACATCGGGCGCATTCCTGCTCGTCGTGGCGCGCCACAACAAGGTCACCGTCGGCGAGGGCGTGACCATCACGGGCGCAAAACTGAACGGCGGCACGATCCCCACCTCGTTCTCCATCATCGGCGGCTATCAGGACGAGCCGAACACCGCGGAAAACAACCGTGACACCGACATCACGGTGCTCTCGGGCAGCAAAATCTATGTCGTCGCGTTTGCCCGCGGCTCCAAGGGCGCAACCACCTATACCGGCACGGCGCACATCAAAATCGGCGGAGACGCCGATGTCTCCCGCCTGCAC
This sequence comes from uncultured Eubacteriales bacterium, assembly GCA_934474225.1. Classification (GTDB taxonomy): domain Bacteria; phylum Bacillota; class Clostridia; order Oscillospirales; family CAG-272; genus UMGS902. The sequence continues at coordinate 681 of CAKSLU010000004.1, forward strand.
CTCACCGGCGTGGACCGGAACAATGTAAAGTACGGCACGACCGTGGTGGAGATCACGGGGGGTGCCAAGGTCGGCGCTATCTACGGCGCGACGCAGCAGGTGACGGCGAACGCACTGGAACTTCGCTGGAATGCCGGCAGCATCGGCGCCTACGAGCCGCTCTGCTCGACGGCCCCGAACGCAAGCCTTACTTATGACGCGAAGACCGTGCTGCAGGTCTCGGACACCACCCGCGCGGCAAGCAATTTTGACACGATTGCAGCGCTGTTTGACACCGTGGAATGCATCGACCACACCTTCGGCGACTGGACGGAAGTGACCCCCGCCACATTCGACAAGGCAGGCGAAGAATCGCGCACCTGCGAAGTCTGCGGCAAGGTTGAGACCCGCGTGATTCCCGCCATCACCGCAAAACTTGACAAAATCAGCGTCACCGCCGCAACCGACAAGGCAGGTGTGGGCACGATTCGTCTGATCGCGAAGCTGTCGACGACGGCGGACGCCAATGTGACCGCCTTCGGCATCTTCGTTGCCAAGACCGAAGCCATCGGCACCGCAAAGGTTGCCGAATGGACGAAGACTGCGGGCAGCGAGACGGTCTTTGCGCTCGACCTTTCCGAGATTCCGGCAGCCGAGCAGAACACCGTCATCTATGCATGGGCACTTGCCGATGTGAACGGCGAGCAGATTGCACTGCCGCTGATGGCAGGTGCAAGCGTCAACACGATTCTTAGCGAGATGGGAGCGTGAACAAATGAAACGCACAGTTTATACGGCACCGACCCTTAATGTACTGTCCCTTGCAACCAACGATATTCTGCTGGCAAGCGGCGAGGTTACGCCGCGCGGCGAGCTGGATACCTTGGACTCGACCTCTGTCCTGTATATCAATAGAACCTGGACGGATGTCTTTGACTGATTGAAATGCCGCGGGCATGCGCCGACGGCGTCTGCCCGCACTTCAAACCCTTGGCAAAAAGAACAAAGGAGATTGCAAATGAAACACACCCGCATCTGGCTTCCGCTGTTTCTGCTGATTCTTGCGCTTAGCGCAATGTCGATTGCCGCATCGGCGGCAGGCAGAACCGTGGTCTATCTGGCAGACGGCGGCAAGGGCGACGGCTCGACGCCGGAGACCCCCGTCGGCAGCCTCACGGCAGCCTATGACGCACTCGACCTTTCCGAAGACTGCACGGTCGTGCTCGTCGGCAAGTTTACGCAAAAGGCGACCTTCATCCGGAAGGCGTCCTACACCGGCTCGGTCACGCTGACCAGCGTGTACGACGGCGTGGACTACCGCCAAAGCGGCGCGGTCTACGAATTTGTTCCCTGCCGTTTCGTCCTCTTCGGCGACACGACCTTTGAGAACATGAACTTCAATGCGCTCGGCACCAATCTGCTTGTCGTGGCGCAGCATCACAAGGTGACCGTCGGCGAGGGCGTGACGATCACGGGCGACCGCGCGAAACTGACCGGTGACACGGTGGCGCGTTCCTTCTGCATTCTCGGCGGCTACCAGTCCGGGCAGAGCGAACCGCCCGCGCATGACGACCGCGACACCGACATCACGGTGCTCTCGGGCAGCAAAATCTACATCGTCGCCTTCTCACGCAGCCTGAAGGGTCCCTACACCGGCACGGCGCACATCAAGATCGGCGGCAATGCCAATGTCTCGACTCTGCACCTCACCGCCGCCTACCCGGACGGCGTCAAGGTCGGCACCACCGAGGTGGAGATCACGGGGGGTGCCAAAGTCGGCAACATCTACGGCACCACGCAGAACACCACGGCAGACGGTTTCAAAATCACCTGGCGCTCGGGCACGATCGGCAAATATGAGCCGGTCAGCGCGGCAACGCCCGGCAAGATTCTGACCGTCACGGGCGAAACGGTGCTTGCCGCAACCGATAAGGCAAAGCAGAACGCCAACTTCGCCACCGTTGCCGCGCAGTTTGACCGTGTGGAGAGCCTCGGCGGCGGCACGGACGAGAAGGTCGGCACGCTGACGACGGTCTACCTCGCAGACGGCGGCACCGGCGACGGCAAAACCCCGAACGCCCCTGTCGGCAGCCTCGAGGACGCCTATGCGCAACTCGACCTCACCAAGGACTGCAAAATTGTGCTGGTCGGCGCGTTTACGCAGAGCGCGAACTTCGCCTACGGCAAGGATTACGAAGGCTCGGTCACGCTGACGGCTGTGGACGGCGGCACCGACTACCGCACGCGCGGCGCGGTCTGGAACTTCAACACCGCGCGCCTTGTCCTCTCCGGCACGACCACCTTTGAGAACATCGACTTCAAGGCACTCGACCGCGGGCTGCTTGTCGTGGCGCAGCATCACCCCATCACGCTCGGCGAGGGCGTGACCGTCACGGGCGACAAGCTCACCGGCTCGACGATTGCCAACTCCTTCGCCATCCTCGGCGGCTATCAGAAGAACCAGAGCGATCCCCCGCTTGCCTCCGATGCGGACACGAACATCACGGTCCTGTCGGGCAGCAAGCTCTACATCGTCGCGTTCTCGCGTGAGATTCTCGGAGAATACACCGGCACGGCACACATCAGAATCGGCGGCACCGCCGATGTCTCGGTGCTGCATGCCTCCGCCGCCTACCCGGACGGCGTCAAGGTCGGCAAGACCGAGGTGGAGCTGACGGACAGCGCGCGCATCGGCATTCTCTACGGCACCACGCAGGTGACCGAGCAGGATGCGCTCACCGTCACCTGGCGCGCAGGCAGCATTGACAAGTGCGAGATCCTCTGCGCGGCAACGCCGAAGGCGCGCATCGACTACAAAAACGGCAAGGTGCTGAAGGCTTCGGACACCGCACGCGCGGCGGCAAACTTTGACACGATCGCAGCCCAGTTTGACCAGACCGTCGCCGTGGGCGAAGACGCAGCGGTCGAAACCAAGGTTGAGATCCCCGCCATCAACGAGCGCTACGGCGCGGCGGTCGGACTCTACAACCTGCACCTCGTCGCAGGCTATGACAACACCGGCACGAACTTCGGTCTCGATGACTCGATGACCCGCGCGCAGGCTGTTGTTCAGGTCATCCGCTACCTCGGCGTGGAAAAGGACGCTCTCTCCGGCAATTACACGCACCCCTTCAAAGATGTCCCCGCCTGGGCGGACAAATACATCGGCTATGCCTATGCAAACGGCATCACCAAGGGTCGCTCGAACACCGTCTACGACCCGAACGGCGCCGTCACCGAGACGCAGTTCCTCACCTTCATGCTCCGCGCCATCGGCTATGACGACGCGGCAGGCGACTTCAAGTGGGACGCGCCCGAAGACCTCGCAAAGAAGTGCGGCATGACCGACACCATCCGTAGTGGCGCCGTGTTCCTGCGCGGCGACGCGATGAAACTCTGCTGGCAGACGCTCTCGGCAAAGAACAAAGCCGGCAAGCGCGTGGCGGACGCCCTGATGACAGGCGGCGTCTTCACCGCGGAGGAACTCACCGCAGCGGGCAATGCGGCAAAGACCGCCAAGAAGCCCGCGAAGAAGAACACGGTCGAAAACGGCTATTATGTCCTGCCGAAGACCGAATACCTGGAAAAGACAAAGTCCAGCTTCCTCGCGCAGATCGTCGGCTTCATGTCCGGCTATGAGTTTGCAAGAAATTCGGACGGCACGGCGCGCATCGCCATGCCGGACAGCTGGTTTGAGATGTGCAACGGTCCTTACGCCGAACACACCTCGCGCAATCCGCACGAGGACAAACTCTTAAAGAACGAATCCACCGGGCTGTGGGACATCTGGAACGACGATGACTATTCCATCGACATTCTGAACCAGTACATTCTCCGCGATATGTATGCGGCATACGGCACCGTCGCCTCCAAGCTCATCAAGGACGACTGGGTGCGCTACGATGTCTGGGACATGGGCGGCGGACACCGCTCCTTCGGCGCTTACGGTCTGTTCAAGGGGCGCGACTACCTGCCGCAGTTTGTCGGCACGACCGAATTCGGCAACCTGTTCAATGTGAACGGCGAGCCCTACATCGCCAATGAAACGCTCGGGCTGAATACGCCCGGCATGCCGGACCGCGCCGTGGAACTTGCCACCCTGTTCGGCGGCGTGACCAGCGACCGCGACCCCACCGAGTGGGCAAAGATGTTCACCGCGATGATTTCGATGGCGTACTTTGAGGACGATGTGCCCACGCTCATCCGCCGCGCGGCAGAAGTCCTGCCCGAGGGCAGTTATGAGCGCGAGGTGGTCGACATGGTCTTCCGCCTGAAGGAGGAGTACCCCACCGACTGGCGGCGCGCCGTCACCAAGGCGGAAAAGGAATGCTATCGCGCGCACTATGACCTCGAAAACTATGTCGGCGAGACCGGCATCAACTGCTCCTTCATCCTCATCAGCCTGCTGTACGGCGACGGCGACTACTACGACACCTGCCGCATCTGCTCGCTCGCCGGTCACGGCGGCGACAGCACCACGCCGGTTGCCCTCTCCGTGGTCGCGGTGATGAACGGCATGAAGAACCTGCCCGATGCTGTGAACGAAAAGATCTGGCAGGACGGCAAGGGCGAGATCGTCAACCTGCCGATTGAGGGCACGAACTCTGCCTACCACATGTACTGCGCGGGGCTGCCCGAGCGCCTGAAGATTGCCGACATTCTCGACCTCTACTGCGAGAACTTTGAGAAGCTGCTCGTGGAAAACGGCGGCAAGATCACGGACACCGCCTACTACATCCCGGTTGCCGACCCGGCAACCCCCGACACGGTTCTCCCCGTGGACGGCTTTGAGAGCGGCAATCTCGACGGCTACACCACCACAGGCGGCGCTGCAAGCACGGAAACGCCCTTTGCAGGCAGCTACTCCGCCCGCATCGCCGGCAATGAGAGCCGCGACGGCGAGATTGTGAAGACGCTGACCGGTCTCACCGTGGGCAAGACCTACCGCATCACCGCCTTTGTTTCGACCTCGGCAGGCACGAACGCTTACCTCTTCGCCCGCGAAGCAGGCAAGACCGGCGTGCGCGCGGCAGTCTGCGACAACCAGAAGTACATCAAGCGCAGCCTGACCTTCACGGCGACGGCAGCGACGATGGAAATCGGCTTGACCTACCCCGCCGGGAACGCATCGCACAAGTCGGCGGCGATGGATGAACTGGTAGTCGTGCGCGTGGAAGAAACGCCCGCAGCAACCGTCTCCATGACGCAGAACGGCAGCAAGGTTGACTTTGCGCTGCAGGGCGGCGACGGCAAGGAAGCCCTGCTGAAACTGACCTTTGAGAACAACGCAGGCAAAATTGTGAGCGCCAAGGCCACCGTGGACGGCGCATCCTATGCATCCGTGCCGTTCTATCCCACCGGCGCGGCGCTTGCGAGCGACGCAAACACGGTCTACATCCCCGTGGTCGTCGGCGCAAACACCGCCGTCTCGTTTGACTTCGGCAGCGAGACCGTCACGGTTCGTGCCGCAGCGGTCGTCCGCGTCGCCGAACGCTTCGCAAAATAAACCCAAACAAAACAGCCTTTGCGGCAATGCCGCAAAGGCTGTTTTTCGGTTGCTGAGAAAAAATTTTTTACAAACCTGTAGGGACCGGCGTCCGGGGCGGTCCGCAAGAACCTGTGCCTTATCTTATTTCTCGTTCAGCTTGTGCAAATCGCCCTCGAGGAAGCGAATCGCGCGCTCTACGGCGTCCTTCGAGTTCTTCCACGGCTCGTTTTCATAGCGGTAGTCAAACTTCTTGCAGAACCAGGAGACATCCTCCTTCAACTCGGCAAAATAGCCCTCCTCAAGCGTCGTCGCCGTCTTCTCAAAGTCGGGATAGAGCTTCTTTGCCATCTTCGCCTTGGCATAGCGCATCATGCGCGTGTAGTGCGGCAGGCAGAAATACGGCTGCGCGGCAAACTTCTCGCGGAACTTCACGTCCTCGCCGAAGAGTAGCACGGCGGTGTCCAGCATGCGCGAGAAATGGTACTCGATTTTGTCGCAGAGGTAGCAGCTGTCCGCCATTTCGGCAAGGCGCGCGGTCTTGTCCTTCCCGAGCGCGGACAGCCCCTTCGGAAACGCGGCGGCGCGGTTCTCGCCGAGGTGGCTCTCGAGAATGAGGGCAAGCCCGAGGCGGTTTTTGTAGCCAAACATCAAATCATAGTGCGTGCGGCAGAAGCCCTTCTTGTTCGTCTCGATGCGGATGCCCGGCTCCATCATCGCCGCGCCCAGAATGGCGTCGGTCTCCTTTTTTTCCAGCTCGTTGTAGAGCGTGCAGAACGGGCAGCCGCAGCTTTTGTCGGCGGCGGAGGCGTCAAACGCCTCGTTGACGGGAATCGTATAGATTTTTTCCATGCGGAAGCCTCCGGAATCTTTAAGGTTCTATGAAAACACGCATACAAGGTTGATTTTCGCCGCCTCATATGCTATGATAAGTATAACATAAATTAAGGCATACCGTCAAGGCGGAATGACGTTCACAGGGGGAAATGCGCGGGCACACCCGCGTTTATCTACACATGAAGGTATTGATTTTATCCATCACGGCAGGCGAGGGGCACAACTCCACGGCGGCGGCAATCAAGGACTGCTTTGCCGCGCACGGCGACACCGCCGAGGTTTTCGACGCCTACCGCTATGTCAGCAAGGCGCTCTACGAGATTGTCAAGCAGGGCTATCTGCTGGTCTCCAAAGACTTCAAGACGCTGTTTGCCAAGTCCTACGCCATGGCGGAAAACCGCCGCGCGGGCGGGCAGAACGGCAACAGTTTCTACCGCATCGCCAACCTGCAACTGACCAAAAAACTCTCGAAATACATCAAGCAGTACGCGCCCGACGCCATCATCTACACGCACCCGTTCCTCGGCGTGGTCACCGATCTGATGAAGACCCGCAACGACATCCAGATTCCCATGATCGGCGTCGTCACCGACTACACCGTCCACCCATTCTGGGAGGAGGCGCGCAGCACCGACAAAATTGTCATTGCCAACGACCTGCTCCGCTCCCAGCTGCACCGCAAGGGCATCACGGACGACCGCATTGCCCCCATCGGCATCCCGATCCGCAAGGCATTCTCCGAGAAGATGCCGAAGGAGCGTGCCCGCGCCCTGCTGGGGCTTGACAACAAACTCACCCTGCTCCTGATGGGCGGCAGCATGGGTTACGGCGACATTGCAGGCGTGGTGGAGGAGCTGGACGCCATTCCGCAGGACTTTCAGATCATCTCGGTCTGCGGCAACAATGCGGCGGCGAAGGAAGCGATTGACGCACTGCACACGAAGAAGCGCGTGATGAACTTCGGCTTCACCAAGGAGGTCGACCTCTTAATGGACGCGGCGGACATCATCGCCACAAAGCCGGGAGGTCTGACCACCTCCGAGGCGCTTGCAAAGCACCTGCCCATCATCATCTGCAATCCGATTCCCGGTCAGGAGCGCCGCAACGCCGCCTTCTTGCTCAACAACGGTGCGGCGATGGAAGTGGACAAACACATCCATTTTGAGGATGTGTTCTGGCAGTTGACGCACAATCCCGCGCGCGTCGAATGCTTCCGCCAGGCGATCGCCGCCATTGCCAAGCCGAACGCCACCGAGGATCTCTATGCGCTCACGGCATCGCTCGTCGCCGCCTACGAAAGCAACCCCGCGATTCCCCTGCCCGGCTATGCCAAATAAGTGCAAAAAACTATACAACCGAAAATAAAGGGTGCTTCCGAAAAGCACCCTTTTCCTTATCGGATTTGCCAAAATGCCGACGCAAATTTTGGACGATTCTCCGAAAAAATCGGCAAAGCGCCCAATTTGCGCAAAAAGCGGTTTCTTTTTGCAAAGGCATATGGTAAAATCGATGCAAACAGAAAGAACTTTTTACACCCCGGAAAAAGGCTGCTCTGTCCGGTCGGCGCCCATTCGCGCGCGGCAGGCATGCCGGAGGACACAATTTGAACATAGGCGGCATCCTTATCAATAAGGAGATACCGACGGCGCTCCTTGACAGCGCACAAGAAACAGCGAAGCGGCTCGGCCATGGGGGCGAGGCGCTCCGCTTTATTGTCGTTTGCGACCTTGACGCAAACTCGCACTACGGCACAAGCCTGCTCTGCGTGACAAACAAGCGCAGTTTTGTCCTGGACGAGGCGGGCGAGCAGCTCGCCGTCCTCCCGCACGCCGATGCGGCGGAGGCAAAGGTGCGGCGCATGTACGGCAACGCGCGCCTTGTGGCAAAGACCAAGGACGGCGGCACCACGGAGCTTGTGCGCTTCACCTACGCCGCAGCCTCACTCTGCGACATGGCGGCGGACTACATCATGGCGGTCGCCGGCGGCGAGGACGAGGCGCGCGCGCTTGCCACCGTGGAGGCAACCTACGACAAGCTGATGCTCTTCTGCCCGAAGTGCGGCAGGCGCCTCTTACACCCCGGTGCGGACTGCATCAACTGCCAGTCGAAGGGCAAGACCTTCACCAAACTCGCAAGATACCTGAAGCCCGAGATTCCGAACCTTGTCGTCTGCCTGTTCCTCTCGCTGATTTCCACGGCACTCACGATGGTGCCGCCCACCATGATCAGCACCCTCGTGGACGACATCCTGCCCGGGCGCGACCTCGCCGGGCTGTACCGCATTGTGGCGCTGCTGATGGCGACGCACATCTCCTTCTGCATCATCGGCATGATTCGCAGCTATCGCCTGCGCCTCAGTGGCGACAAGGTGGTCTATTCGCTCCGCAACGATGTGTTTGCCAAGGCGCAGCACCTCTCGATGCGCTTCTATGACAAGACCTCCACCGGCTCGGTCATCAACCGCATCAGCGGCGATACCAACACGATTCAGGCGTTCATGCTCCGCGTCACGCAGGAGGTCGTCACGCAGTTCTTCTCGATGATTGGCATCGCGGTCATCATGTTTGCGATGAACTACCGCCTCGCGCTGCTCACGCTCGCGCCGATTCCGTTCATCGTCATGGGCTCACGCATTTTCGGCAAGAAAATCAAGCCCTTCTACCGCCGCATCTGGCGCAAATGGGTCGCCGTGACGGCGGTGCTGACCGACGCGCTGCCCGGCATCCGCGTCATCAAAGCGTTCTCCGCCGAGCGGCGCAGCGGCGAGTCCTTCAAGCAGTACAACACCGCATGGCTGGATGTGGACAAAAAGAGCGCGCGCATCTCCACGGCGTTCCCCTTCATCGTCAACTTCTTCGTGACCTGCGGCACGATGCTCATCTGGGGCATCGGCGGCGGCTGGGTCATCACCTCGGATGGGGCTTTGTCGGTGGGTACGCTTGTTGCATTCATTTCCTATGCGTCGATGTTCTACACGCCCATCAACTTCTTTGCCAACCTGAACGACTCCTATCAAAGCGCGCTGTCCTCGGCAGAGCGCGTGCTGGACATCCTCGACGCCGAGGACGAAGCCGACACGGGTCGGGGCAACTGCCCCGCCATCCGCGGCAAAATCGAGTTTAGGAATGTCAACTTCTCGTTTGACCGCACCAAAATGACGCTCTCGGACATCAATCTCACCATAGAACCGGGCGACATCGTTGGCATTGTCGGCACGACCGGCGCTGGCAAATCGACGCTCGTCAACCTGCTCATGCGTTTCTACGACGGCTACGACGGCGAGATTTTGGTGGACGGCACCGACATCCGCAAAATCGACCTCGGCTACTACCGCTCGCAAATCGGCTATGTGCAGCAGGAATCCATGATGTTCCGCGACACCATCTTCAACAACATCGCGTTCAGCAAGCCGGACGCGCAGGTGGAGGAGGTCTTCCACGCCGCCGAGGTGGCAAACGCGCATGAATTCATCGCGCGGCAGCCCGACGGCTACGAGGCGATGCTGGGCGAGCGCGGCGTGGGTCTCTCGGGCGGCGAAAAGCAGCGCCTGTCGATCGCCCGCACCGTACTGATGAACCCGCGCATGCTGATCTTCGACGAGGCGACCGCGTCCGTGGACTCCGAGACCGAGAGCCAGATTCAGGGCGCGATCGAGAGCCTCATCAGCGGCAGAACCACCATCATGATCGCGCACCGCCTCTCGACGCTGCGCAAGGCAAACAAGATCATCGTGCTCGACCAGGGCAAAATTCTTGAGATGGGCACACCCGAGGAGCTGCTGGCGGCCAAGGGCAAGTATTACAAGCTGATTCAGATTCAGACCATGGCGGAGCAGGCGGAGGCAGGCAGACGCGAGGAAGGATTCGGTGACTGACATGAGCATGACGAGAAATTATGTCGGCGGCGACGGCGTGCGGTTCACCCGCGCGGGCACCTGCCTTGTGGACATGGAATATTACGGCGGCGAGACGGTAAAGCATCTGGAGCCGCACCGCCTCTTCCCCATCAGCGGCGGCGACAGATACATCACGCTCCTCGACGAGGACGGCATCGAACAGGCAATCATCCGTGACCTCGGCACCCTGCTGCCCGAAAGTCAGGCGGTCATCCGCGAGGCGCTGGAGGAATACTATCTGATTCCGAAAATCACGCGCGTGAACGACGCGACCGAGCGCTACGGCATCAAGTGGTGGGTGGAGACCGACCGCGGACCGCGCGAGTTTCAGATTCGGCTGAACACCGACATCAAGGTGTTTTACGACAACCGCGTGCTGATTCGCGATGTCAACGACAACCGCTATGAGATTCCCGATTACACAAAGCTCGACAAACACAGTCTGCATGTGCTCGGCACGCAGATTTGACAGAAAGGACAACGTGAGATGAAACTGGTTCTTGCAATCATCAACAACGATGACAGCGCCGTCGCGGCAAACGCGCTGACGGCGGGCGGCTTTGCCGTGACGAAGCTCTCCACCACCGGCGGCTTTCTGCAGGTGGGCAACACCACGCTGCTCATCGGCACGGAGGACGACCGCGTTACGGAGCTTGTCGGCATTCTGAAAAAGTACTGCGCCACGCACAAGAAGGTCGTCCCGACGACCGAATCCCTCGGCCGCGGTCTGCGTAAGGACGGTGTCGCCCCCGAAATCACCGTCGGCGGCGCAACCTATTTTGTCCTCGATGTCGCCGACATGGGCAAGCTGTAAAGGCGAACTGACCGAGCCTCTCCCGGTAAAGGGGAGCCGAAAAGCACGCACAAACCTTGTAGGGACCGGCGTCCTCGACGGTCCGCCCCCACAAAGGAACAAACGGACCGTCGAGGACGCCGGTCCCTACAGGATGGCGAAAGATGCGCACCACACCGTAGGGCGCCGTCTGTCTCCCGCCGCATCATGCCGTGCTAACAGAGCCTCCCTTGTGCAAAGGGAGGTGGTGCGGAGCACCGGAGGGATTGTTGCAAAGCCACGGAACAACCCCTCAGTCGGCTCCGCCTCAGGATGTTTTTCGGTTTCGCATCGCGAAATCGTCGGCATATAGCCGACGAAGAAAAACTCCGCGAGACGCTGCGCGTCTCGTACAGCTCACCCCTTACACAGGGGAGCCGAATCGCCCGCACCATACGCAATCTATCTTTGCCTCCCTTGCCTGAATCAAAAAAGCCGACCGCATGCGGTCGGCTTTTTTATTAGTATTTACGCCTTCTTCGAGGTGACGGCGCGAATCACGCAGAGCGTGCCGCCCATCAGCAGAATCGAAATAGGCAGGACAATCAGCCAGTTGGACACAAAGCCCGCGATCACATAGCTGACAAACGAGACGCCTGCCACGGTGAGCGCATAGGGCAGCTGCGTGGACACATGGTTGATGTGGTTGCACTGCCCGCCCGCGGACGCCATAATCGTGGTATCCGAAATCGGGGAGCAATGGTCGCCGCAGACCGCGCCTGCCATGCAGGCGGACACCGCAATGATGGTGATGGAGCCGTCCGCCGCGCCGAACACGCTGAGCACAATCGGAATCAGAATGCCGAAGGTGCCCCACGAGGTGCCGGTGGCAAAGGAGAGACCGACTGCAATCAGGAAGATGATGGCGGGCAGGAACAGGCGGAGCGAGCCTGCGGAATGCTCAACCAGCTGCGAGATGAAAATCTTTGCGCCAAGCGAATCCGTCATGGTCTTGAGCGTCCATGCGCAGCAGAGAATCATAATGGCGGGCACCATCGCGCGGAAGCCCTCCGGCAGACCGTCCATGCAGTCCTTGAAGGTCAGCACGCGGCGGCAGAGGTAGAAAATCACCGTGAAGATAATCGCGGCGAAGGAGCCGATGACAAGACCGACCGATGCGTCGCTGTTGGAGAACGCCGTGATGAAGTCCTCCCCGGAAAAGAAGCCGCCGGAATAAATCATGCCGATAACGCAGGCGATGATGAGGAAGACGACCGGCACAACCAGGTCGCAGACGCGGCCGCGCGGGTTGTCGGCGATTTCGTCCACCGATTTCGCCATGGGGTTCGAGGTGAAGAGGTCGCCTTTCTTGGCATTGTCCTCATGCTTCTTCATCGGGCCGTAATCAAAGTTGGTGACGGCGAGGAAGACCAGCATGACGATGGTGAGCAGCGCGTAGAAGTTATACGGAATGGCGCTGATAAACAGCGACATGCCGTTGGTTGCGCCGGCGCCCTTGGCAAAGCCTGCAACCGCCGCCGCCCAGGATGAAATGGGCGCGATGATGCAGACCGGCGCGGCGGTGGAGTCAATCAGATATGCAAGCTTGGCGCGGGAAATGTTGTGCTTGTCCGTGACCGGCTGCATGACCGAGCCAACGGTGAGGCAGTTGAAATAGTCGTCGATGAAAATCAGCACGCCGAGCAGAATGGTGGCAAGCTGCGCGCCGACGCGGGTCTTGATGTGCTTCGTCGTCCATCTGCCAAACGCCTTGGAGCCGCCCGCCTTGTTCATCAGCGCGACCATCGCGCCGAGCAGCACAAGGAAAATCAGAATGCCGATGTTGTACGAATCCGCAATGCTGGAAATAAAGCCATCCTGCAAAGTGTGCACCACCGTGCCCTCCAGCGTGAAGTTGGAGTAAATCAGACCGCCGCAGAGGATGCCGATGAACAGCGAGGAATACACTTCCTTGGTGATCAGCGCCAGCACAATGGCAATCAGCGCGGGCAGCAGCGCTAAAAAGGTTGCATAGGCGGGAATCGTCTCGCGCACGGTGCCGAGCGCCGTGTCGAGGTGCGCCGCAAACTGCTCGTCTTCCCCGAGGTAGTCAGCATAGCCGCCGATGTATTCGAGGGCGGAATCATGGTCGCCGAGGTCAAAAGTCGCATCGCCGACGGTGACGACGGCGGCATCGGCTGCGGCGGCAGGTGTCGCCTCCTCGTCGCCGAGCGCGACAAAGGTGCCGACGAAGGCGACTATGGCGCACGCCAGGGCGGCGGCAAGCCATCTTACTGCTCTTTTCTGCATGGTGATATCTCCTTGTTGTTGTATGAACGATAGTAAAAATGCAGGTTCAGCCTCCGAGCACACGGGAGAGGAATTCGCGCGTGCGCTGCTGCTTCGGCGCGCCGAAGATGTCGGCAGGTGTGCCTTCCTCGGCGATGATACCCTTATCCATGAAAATGACGCGGTCAGAAACATCGCGCGCAAAGCTCATCTCATGCGTGACGACCAGCATGGTGAAGCCCGCCTCGGCGAGCAGCTTCATGACCGAGAGCACTTCGCCGACCATCTCGGGGTCGAGCGCGCTGGTCGGCTCGTCAAACAGAATGACCTCGGGCGACATGGACAGCGTGCGCGCAATGGCAACGCGCTGCTTCTGTCCGCCGGAGAGCTGCCGCGGCTTTGCATGGATGTACTGCGCCATGCCGACCTTTGTGAGGTACTCCATGGCGATCTTCTCCGCCTCCTCGGGCTTTCTGCCGAGGACGCGGGTCTGCCCGACCATGCAGTTCTGCAGGGCGGTCATATTGTTGAACAGATTGAACTGTTGGAACACCATGCCGACCTTGGCGCGATACTTGCGCAGATCAACATCGCGGGAGGTGATGTCCTTGCCGTGGAAGAGGATCTCGCCGCCGCTCGGCGTTTCGAGCAGGTTGACGCAGCGGAGCATCGTGGACTTGCCCGAGCCGGACGAGCCGATGATGCTGACGACCTCGCCGCGGTGCACCTCAAGGTTGATGTCGGAGAGCACCTCGTGGTCGCCGAAGGTCTTCTGCAGGTGGCGAATCTCAATGACGGTGTCCTGTCCTGTGGTTTCGCACATTGGTCACGCCTCCTTCTTGATGTGAATTTCGGCAGCGCTGTCGCTCTGCGAGCCGAAGATGGTGTAGTTTTCATCGCCGTCCAGCTTGCTCTCGACAAAGCGCAAGAGGCGCGTGACGGTGAAGGTCAGGATAAAGTAAATCACGCAGACGACAAGGTAGGTCTGGAAAGTCTGGAACGACTGCCGCTTGATGATCCCGGCGAAGTAATACAACTCCGTCACGCCGATGACATTCAGCACCGAGGTATCCTTGATGTTGATGACAAACTCGTTGCTGACCGAGGGGAGAATGTTGCGCAGCACCTGCGGCAGAATGACATGGAGCATCGCCTGCACATGGCTCATGCCGATGGAGGACGCGCCCTCAAACTGCCCCTTGTCAATCGAGATGATGCCGCCGCGCACGATTTCCGCCATGTAAGCGCCGGTGTTGATGGACACAATGATAATGCCCGAGGGGATCAGCGGCAGGGTGTTGCCGCCGGTGGCAAACGCATAGCCCCAGTAAATGACCATCGCCTGCACCATCATCGGCGTGCCGCGGAAAATCTCGACATAGACGGCAATCACGGCGTTCAGAATCTTTTGCAGCACGCGGACAAAACCGTTCTTGGAGAGCGGGGTCGTCCGCAGGACGCCGGTGGCAAGTCCGATAAGAAGTCCCGCTATCGTGCCGACGAGCGCAATCAGCATCGTGTAGCCGACGCCGCGCAGCAGATTGGGATAATACTTTGTGACAATCTCAAAGACATCTTTGAAAAACTGCATGTTCAATACCTTTCCTTATGGAATCGGGAAATGCGGGGGGTGCGGGAATAGAATCTTCCTTATTTTTTATAAATCACAACGAGGTTGGACTCATAGTACACATCGGTGAAGTCGATTTCCTCCTCGCGCTCTGCCGTGGGGCTCATGCCCGCGATAATCGCGTCCACATTGCCGGACTGCAGTGCGGGAATCAGCGAATCCCACTCATAGGAGCAGACCTCGAGGGTCATGCCGAGCTTGTTGGCGATGTACTGCGCAATCTGCACATCATAGCCGTTGGCGTACAGGCCTTCCTTGCCCTCGCCGGTGATGGCGACCGCGCCGACCGACTTCTTCTCGGTCTCGGTCCAGTTGTACGGCTCATACGCGCACTCCATCGCGACGCGGAAGACACCGGTCGGATTTGCGGGCGCCTCGGAGGTGAGCGCCAGCTCGGTCACGGTCTCGCCCGCGCAAATGGCAACCATCTGCTCCATCAGGGCAGAACGGGTCTCGGCGGGGATGGTGGCAAGAATGTCGTTGATTTCGTCCACCAGCTCCGAGCCGGTGACAAGGCCGACGGCGATGCCGACATCTGCCGCCGTGGCGACGAAGCCGGTGTCGTTGTTCTTCAGCGGCACATAGTCAAGCGTTGCGTCCTTGTGGCAGACGGCAAAGGCGGTCGGCTCCTCGGCGACATAGCCGTCGATGGCGCCGCTCTTGACCGCGGTCAGGAGGTCTGCAAACTCGGGGTAGGTCGAGCCCTTGACTTCGGGAATCTGATTCATCGCGTCGACATGGAAGGTGCCCGCCTGTGCGGCGATTTTCGCGCCCTTCAGGTCAACGAGCGAGGTGACTTTGGTCATATCCACTTTTTCGGTCTTTGCGCCGCATGCGCCGAGCGTCATGACGGCGAGGATGAGGGCAAGAAGTACGGAAACAATTCTTCTCATGGTCTTTTTTCCTTTCGTTTTGCAAAATATAAATCAAAAGCGACCGCAGCGTAGGCTACGGTCGCTCAATACAACATCTGTCCCGGGTAAGATATGTAACAAGAAAACCCAATAGCCCTCCGCTCCGTAAATCCGAAGCGACAGTCTGCGACATGTTCTCCCGCAGCCCAACGGTAAACGGCACCGCCCGTTTCCATTTCGGCGAATTTCCCTTTCACGCAGTCCAAAGCCTCGGTGAGCCGAGCCTGCGCTACTGATGATTTCCGCGCCTCTATCAAATTATGGCTCAATGATAGCACTGCATGCCTGTTCTGTCAACCCTTTTTCGCGAATTTTTTCATTTTTGCGGTTTTCCGACAACAACGCGCTTGAAATACGCCGCGGAATATGGTAGAATTGCATACGAAAACAAGTCTAAAAAGGAGTTCCCGGTGAATCTGATGCTGACCCCCGACTTCATGTTTGCCCGCACGGCGGACATCACGCCGGCATTTCTGAAGAAAAATTCCATCGCCGCCCTGCTCTGCGACATCGACAACACGCTCTCGCCCTACGAGGACGCCGTGCCGAACGACGAGATTCGCGCATGGGTCAAGTCCATGCAGGCGGCGGGCATCGCGCTCGCGCTGATTTCCAACAACACGCCTGCGCGCGTGGAGACCTACAACGCGCCGCTCGGGCTCGTCGCCTATGCCGATGCGAAAAAGCCCTCCACCGCCCGCTATCTGGACGCAGCGCGCGCGCTCGGCGTCGATGTGCACACCTGTGCGGTACTGGGCGACCAGCTGCTGACCGACTGCCTCTCGGCGCGCCGCCTCGGCGTCCCCTGCATCATCGTGCCGCCCATCCGCGACAAGAAGACGCTGTTCTTCCGCTGCAAGCGCGCCCTTGAAAAACCGTTTCTCGCCGCCTATCGGCGAGCGCATAAAGGAGAAAACCAGTGATCAACAAACGCTCCTGCCCGCATTTCGGGCCGGGCGGCAACAGCGAGAGCTTTTACGCCGCCGGAAACAAGAGTACCAAGCAGGCGCCCGCCTTTGTGCAAAGCATGGGGCTGGACGCCTATGAATACGAGGCGGGCAACGGCATTTCCGCCGGGGAAAAATCGCTCGCCGAGGTCGGCGAGGCGGCACGCGCCTGCGGCATCGAGATGTCGCTGCACACGCCGTATTTCATCTCGCTCTCGGGCGTTGACCCCGAGAAGCGGCTGAAAAGCATTGACTATATTGAAAAAAGCCTGTGGGCTGCTTCCCTGCTCGGCGCCAACGAAATCGTCATTCACTGCGGCTCGGCGGGCAAAATCAGCCGCGAGGAGGCGATGCGCCTCTCTGCGGACACGCTCTACAAGACGCTCGAACGGGTCGGCGATGTGCCGATTTCGCTCGGCGTGGAGACGATGGGCAAGCAGAATCAGCTCGGCACGCTCGACGAGGTGCTCACGCTCTGCAAGATGGACGCACGGCTCTCGCCGGTCGTCGATTTCGGGCATCTGAACGCGCGCGACTGCGGCGGCGTGTTCCCGGATGCGGACGCTTACCGCGCGCTGTTCGACCGCGTTGCGGAAGTCCTCGGCGACGACAAGGCGCGCTACATGCACTGCCACTTTTCCAAGATTGAGTGGACGGCGGCGGGCGAAAAGCGGCATCTCACCTTTGCCGACACGCTCTACGGACCCGACTTTGAGCCGCTTGCGGAGGCGCTCGTGCGCGACAACCTCTGCCCGCGCATCATCTGCGAATCCGCCGGTACCATGGCAGAGGATGCCCTCGCCATGAAGCAGTGTTACCTCGCGCTGAAGTGAGGCTGTAACGGACCGTCGAGGACGCCGGTCCCTACAAAAAGCAAGGTGCGCTCCGGGCGCACGCCGAAATGTTTTCATTTTGCCCTGTAAAAAGCACCTGTGTGCAATCAACAGCACCGGGCACCAATCAACGCGCCGACCTGTAGGGACAGGCGTCCCCGACGGTCCGCATCGATTCATGCATAGTGCTCTCGATTGACAGCGGCAATTCTTCATCAACAAAAATCAATCCAAAAGGAGAAATCATATCATGACCCGTGCAGAAAAACTTCGCGAAAAGATTGCGCCCTTTGCGGACGCCATCGTGATTACCGATGTCTTAAACCAGTATTACATCAGCGGCTTCCGCTTCACCGACGGCTATGTCCTCGTCACCAAGGAAAGCGCGCACATCGTCACCGACTTCCGCTATGTGGAGGCGGCGGAAAAGCTCGCACCCGCAGGCTTCACCATCGTCACCCCCGCCCGCGGCGCGGAAATGGCAACCTACATGCACGATGTCTGCGCCCGCGAGGGCGTGAAGACCGTCGCCTTTGAGGAGGCGCGCATCACCTATGCCGAGCACGAAAAGCTGAAAGACGCACTCGGCGTGGACTTCGTCCCCTCCCGCGGTGTCATCGAGCAGATGCGCCGCGTCAAGGACAAGGACGAGGTGGACAAAATGTGCGCCGCACAGAAGATCACCGACGACGCATTCACGCACATTCTCTCGGTCATCACCCCCGAAATGACAGAAATCGAAGTCGCCACCGAGCTGGAATACTTCATGCGCAAGCACGGCGGCGAGGACAAGAGCTTTGACACCATCTGCGTGTCGGGCAGCGCCTCCTCCCTGCCGCACGGCGTGCCGCGCAACCGGAAGCTGGAGCGCGGCTTCCTCACGATGGACTACGGCTGCGTGGTGGACGGCTACCACTCCGACATGACCCGCACGGTCTGCATCGGCAAGGCGGACGAGGAGATGAAGCGCCTCTACAACACGGTGCTCAAGGCGCAGGTTTCCGCCATTGAGGGCGCCAAAGTCGGCATGAAGTGCGCCGCCGTCGATGCCATCGCGCGCGACATCATCGAGGGCGCGGGCTACCACGGCGCGTTCGGTCACTCGCTCGGGCACAGCGTCGGGCTTGAGATCCACGAAGCGCCGAACTTCGCGCCCCGCTCCGCCGACTTCTTCGAGAACGGGCATGTCATCACCGTCGAGCCGGGCATTTACCTGGCGGGCAAATACGGCTGCCGCATCGAGGACATGGTCTGGGCGCACGACGACACGGTCACCTCGCTCACCCATTCCAAAAAAGAGCTCATCGAGCTGTTCTGAGCGATGAAACGGCTGATTCTGACGTTCACCGCCTTTCTCGCCCTGGAAGTCGCGCTCTGCGTCGCACTTTTCAAGCGGCTGGACAAGTAAAATACACAAAAACGGCGGTTTCTCCGCCGTTTTTTGCAGGCAAGACGGATTTTTTTGCAAAAACCCCTTGCAATCCGGGCAAAAATAGGGTAGAATAAGCTGTATTATACTGGCTGAGTCAGAGCGACGACGACCTCGCGCCTCCGCCTATATTCTATAAAACCATCGGTCGTTGGGAAGGATTTATATTTATGGTAGTAGCAGGAGATTTCAAAAACGGCGTTACCTTTGAAATGGACGGCAATGTGCTTCAGGTCGTCGAATTCCAGCATGTAAAGCCCGGCAAGGGCGCGGCTTTCGTCCGCACCAAGCTGAAGAATGTCATCACCGGCGCGGTCGTGGAGAGAACATTCAGCCCGACCGACAAGTTTGAGAACGCTTATGTCGAGCGCAAGGACATGCAGTACCTGTACAACGACGGCGAGCTCTACTATTTCATGGACATGGAGACCTATGACCAGCTCCCCATCAACGCGGACAAGCTCGGCGACGACTTCCGCTTTGTCAAGGAGAACATGATGTGCCGCATTGTTTCCTACAAGGGCAATGTCTTCGGTGTTGAGCCTCCCACGTTCGTTGAGCTCGAAGTTACCGACACCGAGCCCGGCTTCAAGGGCGATACCGCTACCGGTACCACCAAGCCCGCTACGCTGGAGACCGGCGCTGTTATCAAGGTTCCGCTGTTTGTCAACACCGGCGATATTCTCAAGGTCGACACGAGAACCGGCGAATACCTGTCCAGAGCATAAATGAAAGAAAAGTGCCGGGTTTTCACGGCACTTTTTGTTCGATTCTGTTTTACAAAGTCGGCTTTTGCCGAATGAATACTGAATATTGGAGGATACAACCATGACGATTACCGAAAAGACCGCGTATCTGAAGGGCCTTATGGAGGGTCTCACCCTCGATGAAACCAAGCCGGAGGGCAAGCTGCTGAAGGCTGTCGTCGAGACGCTCGACGAAATGGCAAACGACCTCTCCGACCTCGGCGGCGATGTCGCCACGCTCAACGACTATGTCGAAGAGCTGGACGAAGACCTCGGCGAGGTTGAGGAATACCTCTGCGACGAGGACGAAGATGAAGACGACGAGTTCGAGTGCGACGGCGACTGCGACGATTGCGACGAGGACTGCGACGGCTTCTATGAGGCTGTCTGCCCGCACTGCGGCGAGACGGTCTGCTTCGACGAGACCTGCGATCCCCGCGACCTCGTTTGCCCCGCTTGCCAGGAGCATTTCGATTGCCTCGATTCTCCCGAAGGCGACGAAGAATAAGCCAGAAAATTGATAAGAGCCCCCGACGCAATGCGTCGGGGGCTCTTTTTGCGTCAGCGCTGCGTACGACCTTATAGCTGTTCAAACACATTATGATTATTTTTCCATGTCTCAATGCTGTAAATGTCAAGTATTGTACATAGTGCTTGCTATATATTGATTTTGAACACCAGAAATGATATAATATTAGCAATATACGCAGGAGTGCATGACAAATATGAGGATTAAGTTTATTACACTGGTGATAGTTTGTTCTATTTTGATGTCTTTGTGCGGATATTACAAATATAAAGTCAAGTCTAATATAATCCTCATCGACTATGGATGCGGGTATGGAGCGGCATACTTCATCGTAGATGGTGGAGTATTTTCAGGGAACGGATTCCATAAATCTAAATAACAAGGTGTTCCATCTGATGTATAATAACTACAATGCAAAGATATCGATTTTACATAATACTTGATAATGGAGAAGACTATAGGAAGACAAGGATTCTACTGTTAATTGCTTTACTGATATTGACCGTACTTCTCTGCGGATGCAATCAATATTCAATTCAATACGCTGTATACGATACTCCGATTTATGGAACATACAGCTTTATGGAACATACAGCAAAACATTAAAAAACGAGACGCAAACACTATCTCTATTTGACGATAGCACATACAAATATGTCAGATGTCAAGAATATGATCCCAAAACGGAGTATCATGTAGAAGGAAGTTTTCATGCAGAGGCGGTAAACGCTGATATTACAAAAATTGTCCTCTCTGACCTCAACCGTGAAAGTGCTGGGGATATTCGTTATTCGTTTTCTAATGGAAACATCATTTATAAGTACAAGAATCTGATTGGATACTATATTAAAGAACCTATTAACACAAAATCAAGTTTCATTATACATTCGCATTATGACAGTGATAGTTATTTCGAGTTTAATGGGAAAGGAACCGCACAAGCAAAATATAATGGCAGAGAAAGCGCGGATGAAATTGCATACGAAATTAAAGATAACATTATATGGGTTGATTTCGCCGGTACTGGCGAGTATGAGCCATTTTACCAGCTTATATGAAATGGACTGCGAGGCATTAAAAACCAAGGATTGGATTTATCACTTTGTTTTCCAAATGGCAATGTGCCTTATCTGTATACGGGGATTATCCCCCTTCACCAAACCCATATCGGCGCTAAGGTCGCTTCCCGGCGTTGCTATCCTCCGATGCGGTAAAAGCAATTCTATTATATCACAATTTGTAATTCTATGAAAGGTATTTGTGTAATTGAATCACTTGTTGTGAGACGATTTAATTATACCAGTTTATTATGAAAATACTCAAAATAATAATGAAAAAACGCAGTACATTTATCGTAGTAATAACACTCATACTGTGTATTGTTACCGCCACCATTACAAGCTGCACCCATGCCAACGACGAAATTGACGATGACAATCCCCAGAACTCACAAACCGCATCCCCCGACATAATCGGTGAAGTAAATGGCGATGCTCTAAGTCGAGAAGGACTTGCAGCGATTATGAAGACTCCCCTACCGATTCCCGGCGGTAGGCTTCCTGTAGGATACTGGCTTGAATGGGGTACGGAAGCAGTGGACCTAATTGAATATGCTGTCGTAGATTTGGATGGTGATTCAAATCTTGAAACTATAATACATTATTCTCAAAATAAACATAACGCATGGAATCACGGCTATGTAATAATTCATGGCACAGGAGAATCTGCACGAGGATATACATATAGTTATGAACCAACGCTGATTCTTAAATCGGACGGAACATTTGTGAGCAAAGACAACGAATTGAGTGCAAAAATGATCAAGCTCACATTCGACAAATATCCAACAGAAGAGCTGATGGCATATTCCAAATCAACAGACGATGGAAGCACAAAATACTATATCAATGATAACTCTGTATCTAAAGAAGAGTTTGATACATTTTGGTCAGAACTTCAAAAAAAGACAAATGCAAAGTGGCATGAGATACCGAAAGATTTTCCGTTAACTGGTGATATAACGCCTGACTCTGACGATCCCATTATCAACGGCTTTGATATCAGAAACATCAGTAATTATCCGGAATTCGAGATGGCAATTCGAGAAAGAATTGGTAAAGCAACTGGTGACCTTACAAGAAAGGATTTTCTCAGCGTAACCAGTCTTAATCTGTCAGGGCGCGGCATCAAAGATATTACACCTGTAAAAGTTCTTGTTAATCTTGTTGAGTTAAATGCTTCTTCAAATAATATTACCGATATGTCTCCGCTTTCCGGACTTCAAAACCTGTATGTTCTTGATCTAAGCAGCAACAACCTCGATGATATTTCACCGATTGCAATGCTTAGTAACCTTGCAACTTTAGGTTTGGACAGTAATTTAGGCATAAATATTTCGCCTTTAGCAAATCTAAAAAATCTTGTTAACTTAAGTATACAGAATAGTGAGCTAACCGATATTTCCGCTCTTACGGAATTGAATGTTACTGACCTCAATTTGTCCGGGAACAATATCAATGATATCAGTCCGCTCGGTACTCTGCCAAAGATTGAACGCTTGAAATTGAATGACAACCCGATAACAGATCTTTCAGCTCTTAAAAATACAACTACATTACTTGATTTATATATAGTAAATTGTCCTATTAAGGATTTTTCACCGGTCGCACATGTTAGGAGAATAGAACCATATACTGAATAAAAACATGTATAAACAGCTGGTGGAGATGTAAGATCTCCACCAGCTGCCTTTTTAGAAGTACATGTTATAGTGTGTGATGGTGTATTCATGGCGATTCCTTCATACTGTATGATAAAAGACTAACAGTATAACTTTGTTTTCCATATCTACTCCATTTTAGACCCAAGCTTTACGCTTGGGTCTTTTGCTTATAAAACTACTCTTTTGTCTATTCCTATTCAAGCACATAGGAGGGAGACAAACCCGCTATTTTCTATACACCGGTTAGCGCACCGGGCTGATTTTTATCTCGGCAGATCGTCATAGCCGAGCACAGTTTGCAACATACTTTCACGATTTTCACCGTGTTATTTGGCGCAAATTTCAATCCACGCACCCCTGAACGGGGTGCGACTTTCTCGCGGGCAAAGGGAGGCAAGCCTGTGGACAAATTTCAATCCACGCACCCCTGAGCGGGGTGCGACCGGCAAGCTCGCCTACAAGCTCTTTGACATCTGATTTCAATCCACGCACCCCTAAGCGGGGTGCGACTTCAGGGGCATAATCATTTTCGACAAGCCAAGACACATTTCAATCCACGCACCCTTGAGCGGGGTGCGACACTGCTCCAAGAGCGGCTACAATACGCGCAACTGGACATTTCAATCCACGCACCCCTAAGCGGGGTGCGACTTGGCGCGGCGCTCCACATATGCCTGCGCCTACAATTTCAATCCACGCACCCCTAAGCGGGGTGCGACTACGACCGCACGATCTCCCCGTAGCTCATTTGCATATTTCAATCCACGCACCCCTGAGCGGGGTGTGACCCAGCGGTACCGATAGACGCGCATTTTGTATTGCCAATTTCAATCCACGCACCCCTAAGCGGGGTGCGACGGGAATGTGGTACAATAAAGACAACGGGGGAACCCGGCATTTCAATCCACGCACCCCTAAGCGGGGTGCGACGACCTGCATGGTACAAACAAATTCGGGATGCTTGACATTTCAATCCACGCACCCCTAAGCGGGGTGCGACCTTGTAGACCTCGTCCAGCAGGTCAATGTACTTCTTATTTCAATCCACGCACCCCTAAGCGGGGTGCGACGCCTCTTTACCCTCAAAGGTGCGTATGCTGTCATTATTTCAATCCACGCACCCCTAAGCGGGGTGCGACACATCGACGGAAAACTGGTCGCGAATCACGACCCGCTATTTCAATCCACGCACCCCTAAGCGGGGTGCGACTGTAGCAGCTGCCAACGATGCCGTGACTATTGCGATTTCAATCCACGCACCCCTAAGCGGGGTGCGACGAAGCGAGTTCATAAAGTCAAGCACGCAATACTCATTTCAATCCACGCACCCCTAAGCGGGGTGCGACCGCCGCGGCATTGCAGATTGCGGCAAGCGCCAACAATTTCAATCCACGCACCCCTAAGCGGGGTGCGACCTACAGCACCTTTGCGCTGTACACAGCAGACCTGCGATTTCAATCCACGCACCCCTAAGCGGGGTGCGACACGAAAGCCATTTCTACACAAATTGATTTGCAGAAAATTTCAATCCACGCACCCCTAAGCGGGGTGCGACCCGGTGGCTTTGCAACGGACTGCCTCGAAATTGTAGAGATTTCAATCCACGCACCCCTAAGCGGGGTGCGACCAGAAATTCGGTGCGCTGCTCTCCCTGCCGGACATTTCAATCCACGCACCCCTAAGCGGGGTGCGACAAAGCATCTTCGAGCGCAAAAAGCCGCTGGCAGAATTTCAATCCACGCACCCCTAAGCGGGGTGCGACATACTTCTCCACAGGCGCGGCAAAATCGGTCAATATTTCAATCCACGCACCCCTAAGCGGGGTGCGACAGCAAACATGCACAACTCGGCGCGGCGCTTTTCAGGCAGCCTCACCAAAAAATATGCGTGTCTGTTCACATGGTCATTTTTCTGCAACCGAAATTGCAGTCGAAAATACGGCAATCGCCTATTTTCGGCGGTGCGAAGCCCCCGGGAAAACCATGTTCACTCCCGGTTCGCACGGCGTCAAAGCATCAGCAGCCCCTCCGGCGCATAGGTCGGCTTGGCGCCGACATGCTCGACGCGATTTTGATAATTGTTGCCGAGGTTGTAAAAGCGCAGACTGTCCTTTTCCGAGTCAATCAGCCCTTCCAGACGATGCTTGACCATGCGATACTGTGCCGCATCCAGCACGCACTCGAACACACTGTTCTGCACGCGCTGCCCGTAATCGCGGCACTCGCTTGCCACCTTGCGCAAGCGCTTTCTGCCGCTGGCATCCTCGGTGTTGACATCATAAGTAATCAGTACCAGCATAATAGCCTCACTTCCACAAAAACGGCGGATACGCATCCATATCGCCGCGCAGCATGCGCGCCAGCAAAAGCGCCTGTATATGCGGCACAAGCCCCCACGGCAGCTTTTCGCCGAGGAACGGATGCGTGATGGTCTCGTCCCGCCGCTTCTTCCACGCGGTGAAAAATGCGCGCCGCCCGGCATCGTTCAGCATGACCGCACCACTGTCGCTTTTGTCAAAATGCTCGGCGGCAAAAATGCGATTGTTGATGCCGGTGAGGACAAAGCGGTCCGCCAGGAGCGGACGCAGCTCCTCCATCAAATCCAGCGCCAGCGATTTG
The DNA here is from genome assembly GCA_934474225.1 of uncultured Eubacteriales bacterium. GTDB lineage: Bacteria > Bacillota > Clostridia > Oscillospirales > CAG-272 > UMGS902. The sequence continues at coordinate 26,306 of CAKSLU010000004.1, forward strand.
CGCCCCGGCCGGTCGGTGTGCAGCATGCCGACGCAGGGGTCAAGCCCGACGCCTTCCAGCGCAGCAGCGCATTCGCTTGCCAGCAAACTGTACGCAAAGGACAGCAGCGCATTGACATTGTCGAGCGGCGGTCGGCGGCTGCGCACCGTGAAACGAAACGCAGCGTCCTGCCGCAGAATCAGCTCGTCAAACACCGAGAAATACAGGCTTGCCGCCTCGCCCTCGATGCCGCGCAGCGCATCCGCATCGGCGCACGCCAAAGCGGCGTCGATGGCACGGCGAATCTGCGCCGAAACGGTTTTCAGCTGCTCGGCATCCACCGAAAGCGCATGGTCGCGCGCGCCGCGCTCCAACACCCAGCGTGCATTGTACAGCTTGCCGACGATAAAATTCTGTGCAATCGCGAGGCTCTGCGCCGCATCGTCGGCAATGCGGTACTGCCGACGCCGCAAGAGCACATTGCCCGTCTCCATCCCGGATGCGCGCGCCAGAAACCGCCCGCGCGGCGAAAAGAAGGTCAACTCAATCTGCATCTGCGCACATTTGCCCATCAGCGCAGGGCTTGCGCCCATGTAGGAAAAGCAAGTGATCTGCGAAAGGCTGTGCAGCGGGAACCGCCCGATTTCGTCGCCCTCTTTTTTGACCACTGCATTTTCGCCGTCCAGCGTCAGATACGCCTCGGGCGTAAGGACATACAAAGCGTTCAAAAGGTGCTTCATGCGTCTTCCCTCCCGACCGTCTCCCGAATATAGGCAGCGACATCCCGCTCTTTGCACAGCGCAGGCAGGCAAATATCCTTCATGGAGCAGGCACGGCAGAACCGCCCGGTCTTGACCCGCGGCGTGTAGCCGCGGCGCATGTAGGCATGCATCTCCCCGACGGCAGCGCAGGCGGCATCCCGCAACACTGCGTCGATTGCGACCGCTTCCCGCCGCCGCACCTCGCCGTAGTAGAGGTACCCGCTGTCGATCCGACAGCCGAGCATCTCCTCCAGGCACATCGCCTCGAGACAGAGCTGCAACTTGTCCGCCTCGCCGGCGGCAGCGGCGGTGCCGCTCTTGTATTCCACCGGCGTCGGCAGCCACAGCCCATCGTAGTTCCGCAGACGCACACCGTCCGCGCCGCGGCGAAACTCCACGACATCGCATTCGCCGCTGATGCCAAGCGTCGCGGAAAAGACGCGCAGTCCGCGCACGGTCACGAGGTCGCCGCGTTTCTCGGAAAGCCCGGCATCATGCGCCCGCTCGTGCAAGATGGCGCCGCCGACCGTGCGCGCATTCTCCGCCCATTGCCCCTCAATGTGAATCAGTGCCCACTGGCGGCAGCAAAAGGCAAAGTGTTGGATACCGCTGATTTGCAGATAGTCTTCCTCGGCGTATGCCATTATGCCATGCGGGTGACCGTAACGCCGGCAGGAACGGCAGCTTCATCCACGCTGACCTTGTAGTCCGCGTATGCGCGCGGCGGCTTTTCCGCATCAATGCGCTCGACCTTGACCGTGTCAAACAGCTTGTACGCAGGCGCATTGCCGAGCTCGCTGTCATGCTTGAAAACGATCAGTTCACGCACAGCCATTTTGCCACGCGCAGCGGAATGGTCGCATTCAAACATGTTCAGAATTGCCTGCCAGAGCAGCGCGAGGTCATCCTCGGAGAATCCGGTCGTCTTGCGGGCAAGATTTGCCGAAACATAACCCTCCGCGCGATAGAGCCCGTAGGGGACGACATACTTTCTGCCCATCTCGGTGTTCTTCTTTTCGGCATCCGCCTCGGTGGTGATCGCCGTGCGCGTAATCGTCAGCTCCTGCGGCACGATGGGGTCGATGCTGCGGGCAAAGGACAACTGCACCGGACCGCGCACCTGCCCACAGTTGAGCGCGCCCTTGACGCAGGTGGTCAGCACCGCACCGAAGGTGCGGATGTCGAAGAACTCGCCGCAGAGATAGTCTCTGACCAGCGTATCCACATCGACACCCTTCGCCTTCACCGTCTTAATTCTCTTTTTGAGGTCCTCTTTCTCCATATCGGCGGCATTGTCAATGCCGACCTTGGTGAATGCCTCGCCCTCACTGCGGTTGAGCGGCACATTCTCCTTGATGAAGATGCGGTGCCCCGCCTCATCCTCTTTTGCCGTCTCTACATAGTTGCGGATCTTGCGCTTGAGGCAGACATCGGTCACAATACCGTAGCCGGTCTCGGGGTCGATGCGCGGCATATTGCCCGCATCGGGGTCGCCGTTGGGATTGCCGTTCTCGCAGTCAAACAGGACAACAAATTCGTAACGATTCTTGATAGCTTCCATGGTCAGTTCTCCTCCGTCATTTCGGTTGTATTTTTCTTTTCAAATCTTTTTTGGGTCTGATGATAGTAGCCGAGGATAAATGCGCCCTGCTCTTCCAGCGAGAGCGTCTTCGGGAATGCGGTTTCCAGTCGTGCGGTCAACTCGCCGATCTGCTTGCTGTAGTTGACGGCGAGACCGCCGTCAATCTTTTTCAAATGGCTGTTTGCCAGCTTCAGCAGAATCGGGAATACAGCCGCCGGGGTTGCGCATGCAGAGTTGAAATACTTGTCCTTGATTGTCGTGTTGATGTCACGATTTGCTGTTAACTGCACCGCCTCGAGGGTGGAGAACAGCCGCCCCAGCACATACGGGGTGTAGTTGCTTGCCTCATTCAATGCCATTGTCGATGCCTCCTTGATATATGTATAATCTTTTCTGTGTTTGGTGTTACGCAACAGATAGCCCTTGACAATGGCTGCCTTGCCGCGCGTGATGTCGTGCTCGGCGCGGATGCGCAGCAGGGTTTGCCTGTACAGTGTCTCGGGATAGCGTCCGCCCGTGAGCACGGCGCGGAGCGTGTCGCTAATCAACTGCGATGAAAGATCTGTGCCCTTTGCGTCTTTGCCTTTTGCGCCTTTGCTTTTTACTTCTTTACCTTTTTTATTATTGTCTTTTGCTTTCGGATTGACCGTCTCGCGGAGCAGTGCCCAAAGCGGAATATCTACCACTTTGCTACGGTTATCTGGCACGACTGCAATGTCGTCATAATGCTGCTTGATCTTGCCAATTACATCGCCGAAGCTACTTTGTTGGAAAAAGCGCACAGACAAGCGTCCCGCATGCGACGATAAACCAAGTAGATAAAAGCGCATGTCCGGGGAAAGTTTGCTCTCGGCAAATTCTGTGGATTTACCGTCCGCGATATTTTGCAAAATCGAATGTAGCTCCGCATCCGTCACCCGGTCGTCGCTGCCCGCAAAGCACTGATCCATCACACCCTGATAGGCAGGTTCGGCATCCTCGGCAAAGTAAACAACGGTCATATCACCGATATCCTGTTTGTGGTTCTTATCCCCTGTTAGAGAATTGAGAGCCGAAGTATAAGCGAACGCTGTGTGCTTCCCCATTGGCGCGTTGAGGTTCTGCTTACGGCAAAAAGATTCAAATGCTTTGACATTGAAAGACACGAGCGCTGCACCGGAAGGCTGCGCACCCTTCACATTTTTAATTGCAGGATGTGTCTTCTCCGGGACGACGATCTCTCCGGTCACCACATCCACAAAGGTTTTGCCGCTCTTTTTTTTGCCGTAATGTACATCCCATGCGGCACATAGCTCCGGGAACTCGCCCGGGAAGTGACCATGATACAAGAATGTCAGATTGACGTCATTCAGCAGATCGTCCATGCAGCCGTCCGGTAGCTGTGCCGCGATTGCCATCGGGTCACAGGCGGCAAAATACGCTTTGATGGCCTCGGCAACCGGCGTATGCACATCGGCGAGCAGACCGTCGTGTAATTCTTTTGCCGTGGCAAAACGCTTGGCGGTTTTGCCGCCGTCCTCCTTGGTCTGCACGCCGAGCAGGTATTCGGCGTTTTCCCACAGAAAATTGGAGCGTTCCCCGCTCGTTTTTTTAACGGGCGCGGGCAATAAAACCTCTCGCGGGAGCTGTTTCTTGCCGTCCGGGCTCTCGGTCTTGAGCGGCAGGATGCTGAGGACACTGCCGTTATCGTCAATCTCAACCGCCCATGAGATCTTCGCCTTCGCCCAGCCGGGCTTGGAAATCTCGCCGCGCGCGGCGAGCTTGTTGTAGTACGCAACCAGCGCTTGCAAAATCATCGGTACACCTCCGCATCCGTGAGGTCGAGGACCCCGTTTTTCAGCACGGCGCGGAAGAACATCGGCTTGATGTCCTCCGGGTCGCTGTAGTCCATGTCATAGAGCATGAAACCGAGGTCTTTCTCACTGTCCGGGTAAGCCGTCGGGATGTCGCCGCCCTCCCACAGGCGGAACGCCGCGGGGAACTCCCGCGTGCCGAAGCAAGGCTGATGATAGCACTGCCCGTTTTGCGCACGGCGGTGGAACATCTCGCAGAACTTTCCCGCATTGTCGGTGGGGTTGGCTTTTTCCGTCATCTCAAAATGCGTCTCGATCACATATCGGACATGGCGCAATACCATCGCGGTCCGCTGTTCCGTACGATGCTCTTTGCAGCAATAATAAAGACTGTCTTCTTTCCCTTTCCGCACGGCTGTGCGGACGATATTCCCGCTAATTTTATCCGGAACCTCGTTGCGGCAGATGTTGGAAAAGCAGATCGGACTCATCACATAGATGCGGTCAACCTTCCAGCGCATGCCCGGATGCCAGAAAATTGCTTCCAGGATTCCGCGCGCCGCGCTTGGCGTCATCACATCGTAACTCACACGCTCCGCCTTCATTTCGGGGCGTGTGAACAGCGCGTAATCGCCGAAAACTTCAAGTTTGAATGACACGCTCGTCACTCCTTTCAATATTTATATCATTTTTATGCAAAATTTGCTTTGGTTGCTTCGGATAAGGTAAACCCGGTCTCGGGATTGTAGCAATCCGGGTCGAGGAGGAGCGCGCCGTTCTCGCAGAGCGTCTCCGCCTTGCCCCGCGCAATAAGGTCTGCTACAGTGCGCTGTGGGAGCGCTACGGCAAAGGGCGCTGCGGCGCGAAAAAGGGTGCGGCTGCGCTCCCCGGCACGCAAGCGCGAAAGATACGCATCGCCGCCGTCGCCGGGGATGTACAGGCTTGCATCCGCCTCGCCGTCAATCAGCCGAAAGGCGTCCGAAACGGTGCGAAACGCCAGCTTGCGCACGCCGTCAAGAATCTCCTTGCGGTCCAGCGCCTGCGCGTCCTTCAGCGTGTACAGCAAAAAATCAAAATAATCCCGGACAGCCGCCGCGGACGCAAGCGCATCCGGATGTGCCGCGATCATCCGCTCGGCAGCGGCAATATTCTGCGCCAGCCGCCGCGGCGCGGACGCCTCCGGTACAAACACATGCACCACGCTGTCCGCCGCCGCGACCCTGCCCTCGCGGTTGCAGCGCCCGCCCGCCTGCACGATGGAGTCAAGCCCCGCAATCGCGCGGTACACGCAGGGGAAGTCCAGGTCCACGCCCGCCTCCACCAGACTGGTGGAGACCACGCGGCAGACCTTGCCGTCCGACAGCCGCTGCCGAATCGTCTCCAATGCCGCGCCGCGGTCATGCGGCGTCAGCAGGGTCGTCAGGCAATAGCTGCCCTCTTGCGGCAGCGCCGCATACAGGCTCTGCGCCTCGGCGCGGTTGTTGACGATGCAGAGCACGCGCGGCGTGTCCAAGAGGCGCGCCGCAAGGGCTTCGTCCGAAAGCGCGCCGTCAAAGCGATAGGTCACGCGACGGAACACCGCTGCATCAGCATAAGTCGGCGGGCAAAGCTCCCGGACGTCCGCCGACGGCGCAAACTCCGCAATCAGGGGACCGAGCGAGGGCTGCGTCGCCGTGCAGAGCACCGCCGTGCAGCCGAAATGTTCGGTCAGCGTGCAGATGCCGGACACGCAGGGGCGCAGATAAGTCGTCGGCAGCATCTGCGCCTCGTCAAAGACGATCACGCTGCCGCAGACATGGTGCATCTTGCGCGCCCGCGACGGTTTTGCACTGTAAAGCGACTCAAAAAACTGCACTGCCGTGGTCAGAATGATCGGCGCATCCCAGCGTTCGGAGACAAAGGCGTTTGCATCGGTGTCCCCGTCCGCCTTCAGTTCGGCGGCGGAATAGTGCAGCCGCACATTTTCTTCGCCGAAAACCGCTTTGAAGACCTTCCCGGTCTGCTCGAGAATACTGCAATACGGAATTACATAAATCACGCGCCGCATGCCGTGCACCTGCGCGTGCCGCAGGGCAAACGCCATGGAGGTGAGCGTTTTGCCGCCGCCCGTCGGCACCGTCAGCGAAAAGAGTCCGCGCCGCGCATCCGCGCCCGCCAAGACGGACGCGCGGATTTGGTTGCGCAGCCGGTCAAGCTCACCCCGTTCCGCAAATCCGGCAAAGTGTGCGTCCAACCGGGCGGCAAGCGTATCGACAGAGGCGTACTGACGCTCGGTTTCGCCGCCCGTGTCGCTCCAGTCCGCATCCACAAGACAGGAAAACAGCATTTGCGTATAGGCATACATCGCTGCGGGCGATGTACGGAACGGCGGAGACGGCGGCAGCGCGGGCAAGGTCACCTCGCGCCGATATGCCGAAAAATCCGGCAGTGTCGCGCGATAGGCAGCCGACATTCTGCCGAGCAGCGTGCTGTCCGTGTCATAGCGCGTGCCGAGGTCGGGCAGCCCTGCATGATGCCCCGCAACAGCAAACGCCGTCGGTGCTACGCGCGCGTCAAACGCAGTCACCGCGCCCGCCGTGGCATGGTCCGCCTGCACAGGCGCGCCGCTGAGCCGACGCTGAAACACATCGCTGTATTTGCCGATGTCGTGAAGCATACCCGCATACGCGCCCTCCGCCGCCGCATCAAATGCCGCCGCATAGCGCGCGGCAAGCGCCGAAACATTTTGCAGATGCGCAAGGAGAAGCTGCCCGCCCGGATGCGCGTCATTCGGACTGTGTGCAAAATAGTTCACGGATTGTCCCCGCCTTTCTTTTGGTAATTTGAGTATACAATGAATTGGATATGTTTTCAAGGCTCTTCTCGACATAAAGCAAGAAAATGTGACATTCTTTAACATAACTTAGCCACGCACATTTTTCCTTTTTCAAGATGATTATAGCGCGCGTGCTGTACGATAAAGCGGACAGCATAGGGGGCTATGATAAAATATCTGCTTTTTCGGGCGGAGGCGGGTTTTGCAGAAATTGACCGAACCCGGACTGCATCTGTCTTTTATTTCGGCGCGGGGTCTGCTATCCTTGAGACAGAAAGACACAGGAGGCAGACCATGGAAAACAAAATCAAAGACCTGCTTTTGCAGATGACCGCCGAAGAAAAGCTGGATTTCTGCGCCGGAGACGACGCCTGGCACACGCACGCGCTGCCTCGCCTCGGCATTCCGGCGCTGACGATGCACGACGGGCCGCATGGGCTGCGCATACGCACAAAACATGCGGACGGGCGGACCGAACAACTGCCCGCCACCTGCTTTCCCACCGCGTCCGCGATGGCAAACAGCTGGAACCCCGAGCTGATTGCAAGCGCCGGACGCACGATTGCCGACGAATGCCGTGCGCACGACACGGCTATTCTGCTCGCCCCCGGCGTCAACATCAAGCGCTCGCCGCTCTGCGGGCGCAACTTTGAATACTACAGCGAAGACCCCTACCTCGCGGGCAAATGCGGCGCGGCGTTCATCCGCGGCGTGCAGAGCCGCGGCGTTGCTGCCTGCGTCAAGCACTTCTGCGTGAACAACCAGGAGACGCGCCGCTTCTCGACCGACGCGCGCGTATCGCCGCGCGCCCTGCACGAAATCTATCTTACGCCCTTTGAAATTGCGGTGCGCGAGGGCAAGGTGCAGACCGTGATGCACGCCTACAACCGCGTCAACGGTAGCTATGTCGGCGAGGATGCCGAGCTGCTCCGCGGCATTCTGCGGAACAAATGGGGCTTTGACGGCTATGTCATGAGCGACTGGTTTGCCACCGATGACCACGCCGCTGCCGTCACTGCCGGCACCAATGTGGAGATGCCGCCCTGCGCCGACCATCGTGCGGCGCTTGCCGCCGCCTATGCGCGCGGCGAAATCACAGACGCGATGCTTGACGAGACCGTATCCGACATTCTGCGCGTGGTGTTCCGCCACCTGCCGCCGCATGACGCCTGCGCGGTCGATGAAGAAGCACACCGTCAAGTTGCGCTGCGCGCTGCCGAGGAAAGCATGGTGCTGCTCAAAAATGAAGGCGGCATGCTCCCATTGGAAAAAGGCAAACCGCTTGCCGTCATCGGCAGTTTTGCGAAAACGCAGCATCGGCAGGGGCAAGGCTCCAGCTATGTCAAGCCGACCGCCGAGGAGGACCTGTTTGCCCTGCTCGAAGCGGCAAACGGCGGCCATATCCGCTATGCGGACGGCTACGGCGACAACGGCGCGACCGACGAGCAGCTTGCGGACGCCGTCCGCGCCGCAAAAGACTGCGGGCGCGCCCTTGTCTTTGTCGGTCTACCCGCAGGCGCAGAATCCGAAAACTTTGACCGCAAGCACATGCGCCTGCCGGATGGGCAGCTGCGCGTTTTGGATGCGGTGCTTGCCGCCTGCGACCGCGTCGCGGTCGTTGTGACGGCGGGCGCGCCGGTGGAGCTGCCGTTTGCCCCGCGCGCGGCTGCCATCTTCTGCACCTATTTCAGCGGGCAGACCTATGCCTCCGCCGCCGTGCGGCAGCTGTTCGGCGAAGTCAATCCCTCGGGCAAACTGGCGGAGACCTGGCCCTTGCGCCTCGAGGACACGCCCGCCTATCCGTTCTTCCCCGGCGACGGCGACACCTGCTTCTACGGTGAGGACATCTTCGTCGGCTACCGCCATTACGACACGCGAAAGCTCGATGTCCGCTATCCGTTCGGGCACGGGCTGTCCTACACAACCTTTGCCTACACGGGCATCGAAGCCGACCGGCACACCGTGCGCGTCACGGTGAAGAACACAGGCGACCGCCGCGGCAAAGAAACCGTGCAGCTCTATGCGTCCGCCCTGCCGCATCCCGCAGCGGCGCAGGCACGCGGCATCTTCGCCAATAGCTTTGTCCGCCCGACGCGCTGGCTCTGCGGCTTTGAAAAAGTGGAACTCGCCCCCGGCGAAGAAACGACCGTTACCTTTACGCCGGGCGACCGCGCCTTCTCGGTCTACGATGAAACAGCAGGCGACTTCCGCGTGCTCGGCGGCGACTATGTGCTGTCGGCAGGCGGCAGCAGCCGCGACCTGCCGCTGTCCGCCGTCGTCACCGTGGAGGAAGACATGCGCTTCTTGCCCGTCGTAGACGAAAACACCACGATTGAAACGCTGCTTTTCGACACGCGCATTCCGCGCGATGCGGTGCGCAAGCTGCTTGAAAAAGTACTGCCCCCGCAGGTGGCGGAATCCTACTTTGCGGACGAAGATGCGGTTATCGGCGGCTGCAGCGGAAGCTGCAGCTATGCAAACCCCGTCGTGCGGCACCGCGCGGGCTATGTGCTGCGCCAGTTTCTGTGGTGGAATCCTTCGCTGACCGCCGAAAGTTTGCAGGACGCCATCGACGAAATCAACCGTGCCATCCGCGCGCAGGCAAACCAATAAAAAAGGGGCTGTAAACAAAGTTTACAGTCCCGAGCGGTGGCGTTCCCCTATTGTAGGGCGGGGGCTTGCTCCCGCCGCATTCGCAGGCAGACTATCTTTTTACCTCCCTCGGTGAGGGAGCTGAAGAAATTCGAAGTTTTTTCTTTGCACGGATTTCGCACTATTCTGTAGGGGCGATTCGCGAATCGCCCCTACGAAAGGCAATGCGCAGCGCACATACTGTAGGGACCGGCGTCCTCGACGGTCCGCCCCCACTACGGCATAAACGGACCGTCGAGGACGCCGGTCCCTACAAGGTTTGTACGCGATTCGGCTCCCTTGTGCAAGAAGAGCCTTTCCGCCTGCATCAAGGGCGGACATAGAAGCCGACGGGCTGTGTGCCACCGCACTTATGTTTCTCCCGGTATGCGCGCGGCGACATGCCGACCAGCTGTGCAAATACGCGGTTGAAGGTGCGCGGGCTTTCAAACCCGCAGTCGTAGGCGACGGCGGTAATCGACTGCTCCGGCTGCTCGACCAGGCGGCGCACCGCCTCATTGATGCGCAGCCCGTTTAGGTATGCGGGCAGCGTCAGCCCGGTCTTTGCGCGCATAGTATGCGAAATGCAGGACTTGCCGACGCAGAGCGCACGCGACAGTGCGTCCAGCGACAGCGGCTGCATGAAATGCTGGTTGCAATAGAGCAGAATCCGCCGCAGCAACTCGCCCTCGCCGTCCGCGCGCTCAAATTCCATCGCCGAGAACAGCTTGCCGAGCAGCGCAATCAGATAACCGCGCACCATAGGCTCCTTGAAAGGCGAACTGCTCTTGTTGGCAAGGCAGATGTCCGTGACCATCTGCCGCAGACCGGGCGGCTGGTCGCAGACGCGCAAAACATTCTCCCGCGGCAGATATGTGCGGAAAAAACTCTTGAACTCGCTGCACACGGCGGGTGAAAAAATCATCACGACATGCAGTTTGGTCCCGGCAAGGTCGCCGCGCGGGTAATAATGCACCTGATTCGGAAACGCGATGAAAAAATCCCCCGGCTCCAGCCGCTCCCGCCTGCCGTCGCACATGGCATAATGCTCGCCCTCAAGCAGGCAGACAATCTCCACATGGTCGTGCAGATGCGGCTTCTCGCTGAGCACACTGTTGCGCCAAATCTGCACCTGCATTTTGCGATTCTCATAGAATACCGCCACAGTATCACTTCCCTGTTGCACTTTTTGTCTTATTTTACACTCATATTGACTTGTATTATAGCACATTTTGGCGGATAATGCAAGTAGAAACAAAAATTCCCGGAGGTACACGATGAAAAAGCTGATTTCCGTTTTTCTCTCGCTCCTGCTCGGCAGCGCCATGATGCTCCTGCCGCAAGCCTATGCCATCCCGGAAAATGCCGACCTCGCCGAGGCGGCTGCAGGCGAAAGCCTTGTGCTGCTGAAAAACGAGCGCGGGGCGCTGCCGCTCACCGCCGTAGACAAAATCGCGCTCTTCGGCGAGGGGCAGGCCGCCACCGACGGCAAAACCGGCGGCTTCTATCTCATGAACCGCGGCAGCGGTTACTTCAAGCCGTCCGAGGCGCTTGCCAGCCCCTGTGACCTTCTCGCCGACGCGGCGGCGGACGGCAGACTCGGCGGCGTGTACCGGCCGCTTGCCGACGCCTACAAGGCGGCAGCCGAGGCGGGCAAGGGCACCGACTTCACCTACACGCCGAGCGACGCGGAATACACCGCCGCTGCCGCCTATGCGGACAAAGCGGTGGTCATCCTCTCCCGCAGCAGCGGCGAGGGCAGAGATCTCGCTGACGCGCTGTTCGCGCTCAGCGAAAAGGAGACGACGCTGCTGCAAAAGGTCTGCGCCGCCTTTGCCGGAAAGCCGGTCATCGTGGTGCTGAACAGCGGCAACACGATCAGCTGCGGTTTTGCGAACGGGCGCGTGGACGGCGTCTATGCCGACGCCGTGCTGCTCGCCCCCTGCGGCGGCATCCGCGGCGCACAGGCGCTGTGCGATGCGCTCATCGGCAAGGTCAATCCCTCCGGCAAAACCGCAGACACAGTGGCAAAAGCCCTTGCGGATTACCCGAGCAACGACGGCTTCCGCGACGCGCAGAAAACCGTCTACAAAGAGGACATCTATGTCGGCTACCGCTATTTTGAGACCTTTGATGTGCCGGTGGACTACGAATTCGGCTACGGTCTGTCCTACACGACCTTTGCCATCTCCGACTACACCTTTGCGGAGGCGGACGGCAAAATTACCGTCGGCGTGACGGTCAAAAACACCGGCAGCATGGCGGGCAAGGAAGTGGTGCAGCTCTACTTTGCCGCGCCGCAGAGGGGAACGGACGGTGCGGTGCTGTCCAAGGCGGCAAAGGAGCTGTGCGCCTTTGCCAAGACCGATCTGCTTGCCCCCGGCAAAGCACAGACGCTCACGCTCTCCTTTGATGTGACGGACATGGCGTCCTATGACGACCTCGGCGCGACCGGGCACCCCGCCGCCTATGTCCTTGAAGCGGGCAACTATGCCGTCTACGCAGGCACTTCGGTGCGCCGCGTCACGCGCGTCGGCACGCACAACGAGCCCGTGCTGCGCGTCACCGAGCAGCTCTCCACGCTCTGCGAACCCACAACGGCATTTGCACGCATGACCTACGACGGCAAGGAAACCGTCGGCGAAAATGCCTCATTTGCATCCGAACTGCTGCACAAACCCACGGCGGCGGCGCGCACCTATCCCGCCGCGCCGATACAGTTTGCCGAAGTGCTGCGCGGCGATGTAACGATGGACGATTTCCTTGCACAGATGTCGGACGACGAACTCTGCACGATTACCGTCATGACGCACGCCCTCGGCGTTCCCGCCGGGACGCACGCCTTCGGCGCATCGCCCGCGGTCGCCGAGAAATACGGCATCCCCGCCGCCGACACGGCGGACGGTCCGCAGGGGCTGCGCATCAGCACTTCGGGTACCGGCATTCCTTGCGGCACGGCGCTGGCGCAGACCTGGAACGCGCCGCTCTGCGAGGCGCTCGGCGCGGCGGTCGGCAAAGAGGCTGTCCTCTCCGGCGTAGATGTCTGGCTTGCCCCCGGCGTCAACCTGCATCGCCACCCGCTCTGCGGCAGAAACTTTGAATACTACAGCGAGGACCCCTACCTCTCCGGCGTGCTGGCAAGCAGCATCATCCGCGCCGTCGGCGAGAGCGGCGTGACCTGCACGGTCAAGCACCTCGTCTGCAACGAACGCGAATACAAACGGACGACCAGTGACTCGATCGTCTCCGAGCGTGCCCTGCGCGAGTTGTATCTGAAGCCCTTCAAAATGGCGGTGGATGCGGGCGGGCGTGCGGTGATGACCTCCTACAACCGTCTGAACGGCACGGAAACCGCCGAGCACACCGAGCTGCTGCGCGGCATTCTGCGCGGCGAATGGGGCTTTGACGGCATCATCACCACCGACTGGTCGAACGACTCCGATCTCGTGCGCGAACTGCTCGGCGGCAGCACGGTCAAGGCATCCAACGATCCGAAAACGCTCGGTACGGACGGGCTGAAAGCGGCGCTGCGTACCGGCAGGGTCAGCCGTTCGCTGCTCCTTGAGAGCGCGGGCTATATGATGCGCGGGCTTGCCGAGTTGCCGGACGGTGCGCGGCTGCTCTCCCCCACCATCGCAAAAGTGGCGGCAGCAGGTGAGACGAAATTCGAGGCGGAGGACTTCACGCTGAAGCACAATTACGCCCGCCCCGAAATCAGTGCGAGCAAGACCGTCATGTCCTACACGCGCGCCACCGCCGAATTCCGCCCGTGGCTGGATTACACGCTGGATGTGGAGGCGGCGGGCTGCTATGTGCTGTCGGTTGCCGAGGCAAACAGCCCCGCCGTGGCTGTCGGCGATGCGCTCTCCGTCTATGTCAACGGCGTGGAACAGGTTTCTTATTACAACGCCGTTTCCACCGGCAGCTGGTCCGCCGCCGCGCTCCGCCGCGTGGCGACATTGGAGCTGCCCGCCGGGCGCGTCACGCTCCGCATAAAAGCCAATCCGAACCGCGCCACCGGCAACTATGACTACTTCACCCTGCGTCCGCTTGCCGAGGTTGCCACGCCCATCGGCACGGCGGCGGAATTGCTTGCGCTGATGCAGGCCCCGGCGATGTGGAGCGGACACTATTCCCTCACGGCGGACATCGACCTTATGGGCGTCGCGGGGCAGGCTCCCATCGGCACGACGGCAACCAATTTCACCGGCAGCTTTGACGGCTGCGGACACACTGTCCGCGGGCTGTCGCTGACCACCTCGAGCGAGAAGGACTTTGGTCTGTTCGGCAAGACGAAGGACGCGGTCATCGCCCGCCTCACCGTGGAGGGGCAGGTCACCTCCACCACCGCAAAGGACGCCGTGGTCGGCGGCATCGTCGGCACGGCAGACCCGGGCACGGTCATTGTCAACTGCGAAAACCGCGCGGCCGTGCTGTATACCGGCGACGGTACAAATGCCGCCAAGGGCGTCGGCGGTGTCTGCGGCTATGTCTATGCTGGCGGCACGCTGACCGGCACGGCGGTGAAGGGCTGCACCAATACGGGCAGCGTCACCTCCTTAAGCGGCGCGAAGGAATCCAATGTCGGCGGCATCGTCGGCTGCTTCCGCGCAAACACCGGCAGCGGCAACGCCGTCGTCTACGCCTGCACCAACACGGGCGATGTCCGCGCCACAGGCATCCGCGCAGGCGGCATCGTCGGCTATGCCTACCAGAGCGGCGGGCGCGGCATGGAAATTCTCGCCGCGCGCAACTGCGGCACGGTCAGCACGGACAAGGGGCGCACCGGCGGCATCGTCGGTATGGTTTACTCGACCTATACGGACAAGAGTTACATCCCGCGCGTGGACGACTGCATCAACGAGGGTGCGGTGCACGCGGGCACAGGCTATGAGGTCGGCGGCATCGTCGGCTTTACCGCAGGCGGCAGTCTTGCGCGCTGCGTCAACCTCGGCAGCGTCACCGCAAACGACGCAAAGCCGTGCGGCGGCATCACCGGCAAGACCTATTCCCCGACGACGGCAAGCGGCATTGTCTACGGCATCGACAACTGCTATACGACGAGCCTTGTGCCGCTACCGGCGGAAGCGCACGAGAGCGCCGATTTCTACCCCGTCACCGACACCGAAACCGTGACGGCGGCGGAATTGCTCGGCGGCGAGACGGCGCTGCCCCTCGGCGCGGACGGCTACCTCGTCACCCCCGCCGGGCTTATGCCCGCCTGGCTCTGCCGCGGGTCTGCGCGCGGGGATGTCAACGCGGACGGCAGCATCACCGTGCTCGATGTGCTCTTTGCGCTGCGCGGCTGCCTGGACGGCGGCGCGCCCTACACGCTGGCAGACTGCAACGAGGACGGTGCGCTGAATCTCGTCGACATTCTGTTCCTCCTCCGCTATTGCGGAGCATGAAAAGCAAAAGAATCCACCCCAGATGGGGTGGATTCTTTTGCTTCTTTTTGATTACAGCAGCGAGCGGTAGAGGTCAGCGATTTCGGCGACCGAGGTCTCACGCGGGTTGCCGGGACGGCAGGCATCGTCGTATGCCGACTGCGCCAGGAACGGAATGTCCGCTTCCTTGACAATCTCACGCAGGTTTTCCGGAATGCCGACGTCGTGCGCCAGCGTCTTCACTGCGTCGATGGCGGCCGTTCTCGCCTCTTCGGTGGTCATCTTGTCCGTGCCGCAAACGCCCATGGCGCGGGCGATGTCGCGGTACTTATCCCCGGTTGCGGGCGCGTTGTACGCCATGACCGTGGGCAGGATGATGGCGTTTGCCACGCCGTGCGGCGTGTCATAGAGTGCGCCGAGCGGATGCGCCATCGAGTGCACGATGCCGAGACCGACATTGGAGAAGCCCATGCCCGCGATGTACTGTCCGAGCGCCATGCCCTCTCTGCCCTCAGGCGTGTTGGCAACCGCGCCGCGCAGATGCTTTGAAATCAGCTCGATCGCACGGAGGTGGAACATGTCACTCATCTCCCATGCGCCCTTCGTGATGTAGCCCTCGATCGCGTGCGTGAGCGCGTCCATACCGGTGGCGGCGGTCAGCCCCTTGGGCATCGACGCCATCATGTCGGGATCGACCACGGCGACGACCGGAATGTCGTGCACATCGACGCAGACCATCTTGCGGTTCTTCTCGGTGTCGGTGATGACATAGTTGATCGTGACCTCGGCCGCCGTACCCGCCGTGGTCGGCACGGCGATGATTGGCACGCACTTGTTCTTCGTGGGTGCAACGCCCTCGAGCGAGACAACGTCCTCAAACTCGGGGTTCTTGATGATGATGCCGATCGCCTTTGCGGTGTCCATCGAAGAACCGCCGCCGATGGCGATGATGCAGTCCGCGCCCGACTTCCTGAAGGCGGCGACGCCTGCCTTGACGTTGGCGACCGTGGGGTTGGCCTTGATGTCGGAGTAGATCTCATAGTCGATCTTCGCCGCATCGAGAATGTCCGTGACCTTCTTCGTCACGCCGAACTTCAGAAGGTCGGGGTCGGAGCACACAAAGCACTTTGCAAAGCCTCTGCCCTTGACTTCCGTCGCGATTTCGCAAATCGCGCCCTTACCGTGATAACTCGTCTCGTTGAGTACAAATCTGTTTGCCATAATCCTGTTCCTTTCCATATGTTTTTTCGCATAACTGCGAGAATTTCTGCTTTCATTATAAAATGCGCGCGGCGGGATTACAAGGCGATATGGGAAAATTGAAAAATCCTGATAAAAAATCTACACAGGGCGCGAATTCGGCACACCCGCTTGAAAACCTATCAAAACCGTAGTATAATAATACAAAATGTTTGTCCGATGATGGAGTGATGCGGGATGCAAAACCAATTTTCAAGAACCGAACTGCTGCTCGGCGGCGATGCTATGGAGACCCTGCGCGGCGCGCGCGTGGCAGTCTTCGGCGTCGGCGGCGTGGGCAGCTACACCGCCGAGGCGCTGGTGCGCGGCGGCGTGGGAGCGCTCGACCTTATCGACGACGACCGCGTGTGCCTGACCAACTTAAACCGCCAGCTTTTCGCCACGCGGAAGACGGTGGGCAAATACAAGGTGGATGTCGCCGCAGAACGGCTGCACGAAATCAACCCGGACGTTGTAATTACGACGCACAAGGTCTTTTACACGCCCGAGACGGCGGCGCAGTTTGACTTTTCCGCCTACGACTATGTGGTGGACGCGATAGACACGGTCACGGGCAAAATCGCACTGGTCGTGCAGGCAAACGCGGCGAAGACGCCGATTATCTCGGCGATGGGCGCGGGCAACAAATTCGACCCCACCGCCTTCCGCGTCGCGGACATCTACAAGACCTCGGTCTGCCCGCTGGCAAAGGTCATGCGAAACGAGCTGCGCAAGCGGAAAATCCGCCGCCTCAAGGTTGTCTACTCCACCGAGCTGCCCACCATGCCGACAGAGACCGAAGAGCTAAGCTGCAAGAACAACTGCATCTGCCCGCCGGGCACGGCGCGCAAATGCACGGCGCGCCGCCAGGTGCCGGGCAGCACCTCGTTTGTCCCGCCGGTGGTGGGTCTCATCATCGCGGGCGAGGTCATCAAGGACCTCACCGGCGTGCGCGGAAAGGGGAGCGGCATATGATTTACCTCGATTACAGCGCAAATGCGCCTGTTTCGCCGCGCGTGCTGCAATGCTTTACCGACGCGGCGGCGCGCTACATCGGCAACCCAAACTCGAATCATCCCGCCGGTCTTGCGGCAAAGGCGGCGATTGACAAAGCCTCGGAAAGCATCGCCGCAGCCCTCGGCGTACAGCCGGACGAAATCATCTACACCTCGGGCGCAAGCGAATCAAACAACACCGCCATCCGCGGCATTCTCCGCGCCTCGCGGCACATCGGCAAGCATGTGCTCACCACCCCGCTGGAGCATCCGTCGGTGAGCGGCTGTCTGACTGCCGCCATGGAGCGCGGCTATGAGATCGACATGCTCTCGGTCGGGCGCGACGGCAAAATCGACCCCGGGGAGGTGCGCGAACTGCTCCGCCCCGACACGGTGCTGGTCACGCTGCCCGCCGTGGACAGCGAGCTTGGCATCGTGCAGCCTGTGCGCGAGGTGGCGCGCGTGCTGCGCGGCGTGGCGCACTGCTGTCTGCATGTCGATGCGACGCAGGCCATCGGCAAGCTGCCCTTCTCCTTTGACGAGGTGGACACGGCAAGCTTCGCGCCGCACAAATTCGGCGGCATCGTCGGCAGCGGCGTGCTGCTCAAGCGGCACGGCCTTGCCATCGAGCCGCTGATCTACGGCGGCGCGAGCACCACGCTCTACCGCAGCGGCACGCCTGCCGCCGCCCTCGCGGTCTCGACCGCAGAGGCGGTGCGCGAGGCGACGGACGGCCTCGCGGACAATACCGCGGTCGTGCGCGGGCACAACGCGCGCCTGCGCGACTTCTTTGCGCGCTACCCGAAGGTGCAGCTCAACAGCCCGGACGACGCCGTGCCGCACATCCTCAACCTCAGCGTGGAGGGCGTGCGCGGCGCGGCCTTCCGCGATGCGCTTGCCCAGGCGGGCATCTGCGTCTCGGTCAAGTCCGCCTGTGCGGTCGAGGGCACGCCCTCGCGCGCGGTGATGGCGGTGAGCCGCGACCGGGCGCGCGCGCTGTCCTCCTTCCGCATCAGTCTCAGTCACCTGACGACGGCGGACGAACTGCTTGAATTTGAGACGGTCTTTGACCGTCTGTATACGGAGCTTACAACCCATGAGTGAAACGAAACGCGCGCTCGAGCCCTATCAGAAAATCGAGCGCAGCCTGCAAACGAAATTCCGCAAAACCATCTGGAACCCTTTCATCGAGGCGGTCAAACGCTACGAGCTGATTGCGGCGGGGGACAAAATCGCCGTCTGCATCTCGGGCGGCAAGGACTCGATGCTGTTAGCAAAGCTGATGCAGATGCTCTCGCGGCACAGCGATGTGCCGTTTGAACTTGTGTATCTCGTGATGGACCCCGGCTACAACGAAATCAACCGCCGCAAGATTGAGTCCAACGCGGCGCTCCTCCACATCCCGGTCACCATCTTTGAGACCGACATCTTTGCCGTGGCAAACAGCACGGACAAATCGCCCTGCTACCTCTGCGCGCGCATGCGGCGCGGGCATCTCTATGCCAAGGCACGGGAGCTCGGCTGCAACAAAATCGCGCTCGGTCACCACTTCAGCGACGTGGTGGAGACCACGGTGATGGGCATGTTCTACGGTTCGCAGCTGCAGGCCATGCCGCCGAAGCTGCACAGCACCAATTTTGCGGGGATGGAGCTGATTCGCCCGCTCTACTGCGTGCATGAGGACAGCATCATCGCCTGGAAGAACTATAACGAGCTGGAATTTATCCAGTGCGCCTGCCGCTTCACCGAAAACTGCACCATGTGTGATAACGGCGGGGGCGGCTCCAAGCGGCAGGAGGTCAAGACGCTGCTTCGCCGCCTGAAGCGCGACAACCCGGACATCGAAAAGAGCATTTTCAACAGCATTCACGCCGTCTGCCTCGACACGATGGTCGGCTACAAGACCGGCGGGCGCGAATACGAATTCAACGAAATCTACAAAATGCGCGGAGAGTGATCCGCATCCGCGACGGATGCGGTGCCCTTTGCAAAAGAAAAGCCCTCCCGGCGGGAGGGCTTTTCTTTTTTCTGTTTTCCGGCGCGCTCAGATCTCCTTGAGGTGCTCCATGTTCTCGCGGATGCCGTCGCAGCAGGCATGGAAGGTCTGCATCTCCGCCGCAGTCAGCGGCAGTTCGATCACTTCTTCCGCACCGCCCGAGCCCAGCACGCAGGGGACGCCTGCAAACAGGCCGTGCTCGCCGTATTCGCCGTCCAGCTCGGCGCTGACCGGCAGGATTGCCTTTTCGTCGTGCAGCACGACATGCACCATGCGCGCGGCGGTCGCCGCAATGCCGTACTCGGTGCAAAACTTGCCCGAGAAGGTGACCCAGCCGCCGCCGATCGACTTCTTCTGCAAAGCGTCGCGGTCAAAGCGGAAGCGCGCGTCGGTCTTCGCAAAATCGTCCAGCGGCTTGCCCTTAAAGCTGACGCAGCTCCAGGGCGCAAACTGCTGGTTGCCGTGCTCGCCGAGCATGTAGCAGGTAATCGACTTGTGGTCGATGCCCGTATGCCGCGCAAGCGCGGACAGCAGGCGGGAGGTGTCCAGCCCCGTGCCGGTGCCGAAGACGCGCCCGCGCGGCAGTCCGAGCAGCAGCGCAAGCTCCCGCGTCACAATATCGCAGGGATTGGTGATGTTGATGAGTACCCCGTCAAAGCCGGACGCCTTGATTTTTTCGGCATAACCGCGAACCGCCGGGATGGTGAAATCCATCTCGGTGACGCGGTTGTGCGTGCTGCGCAGCAAGTCAATCTTGCCGACGCTGTTGACGATAACGTCGCAGTCGCCGAGGTCGGCGAAGTCGCCAGCGCGCACCGTCACACGGTGCGGCATATACGCGACGGCGTCGCGCAGGTCCTGCACCTCACTTTTCAGTTTTTCGGGGTTCATGTCCACGAGCACAAGCTCGTCGGCAATGCCCTGCAGGCTGATGGCGGACGCGACATGCGCGCCGACATGACCGAGACCGATGATACCGCAGATTCTTTTCTTCATAATACTTTCCTTTCCGAAATCACGTTAGGTTTTTTCAATACGATTATAACAGATTTTCGCACATCCGAACAGGGGTTATGCGCCGAAATGCGGGAAAAGCACATAGGTGTACAGCATGGTGAGCGTCATATAGAGCACAAGAATGATACCGAACGCCACCAGCGTCTTGCGCATGACCTTGCCCTCGTTGCCCTCCTCGCCGACCGTGGCGCACGCCGCGACCGTGTTGTTGGGGCAGATGAGATTGCCGAGGGACGCGCCCGCATTCTGCCCGGCGAAGACCGTGATCGGATTGATGCCGAGCGAGGCAGCCGCCTGCATGTGCATGTCGGCAAACATGATGTTGGAGCCGAGCCCCGTGCCGGTGACAAACGCACCGCTCGAGCCGATGAGAACTGCCGCTGCGGGATAGAAAGGTCCGACCACTGCCGCCACATCGGTGGCAATCAGATTCATCATGCCGGTGCGGTCGGACTGCATGAGATACGACACGACAAGCAGGCTGCCGATGGTGATGAAGACCGGCAGCACATTCTTTGCCGTCTCACCGCAGACCGCCATATACTGCTTCGGTCTGATGCCGAGCGTCACGGCGCCGAGAACGCCGCAGATGAGGATCACGATGTCCACCCAGAAGATGTACCCGAAGGTGCACATGACGGCAAAGCCGTTTTCAAAGAGGGCGGGAACGCCGTAGCGCGCGGCGGGCAGGAGCGCCATCATGAAAATGTAGGGCGAAAGCGCCTTAACCGCACTGTACTTCCGCTGCTGCGCACCGGCATGGTGCCGATATTCCTCCGGTGTGTGAATGCCGATGAGGCGGACATATGCAACCGACAGAAGGATCGAAAGAAAGCCCGTCCCCATCGATGTGACCTCCGCGCCGACGAAATTGGAGAGTGCAAACATAACGGCGCCCGTGGAAACACCGGCGAAAAGCAGATACGGCACGATGCCGCGGAAGCCCTTTCTGCCGAACGCCATGGCGATCATGATAAAGGGGATGATCAGCACGCCGAACATGTGGATGCGCCCGACCATGGCGGAATTGAGCGCAACGGTGGAGACGCCCGCATCCACCAGCGCGGCGCCGCCGTTGATGGTGGTCAGCCCCGCGCCGCCCCATGAGCAGGGCGTGGCATCGCCGAGCAGGGCGATGGCGATCGAGGTGGCGGGATCAAAGCCGAGCGCCACGAGGAAGGGCGCCGCCAGCGCAGCCGGCGCACCGGCGCCCGCTGCACCCTCCAGAAAAATCGGGAACATCATGCCAATGATCACCACCTGCACGCGGCGGTCGTCGCTGATCTGCGCAACCGTCGCCTTGACATCCTCGATGGCGCCGGTCTTGCGGAGCAGATTCAGGATGACAAACGCGCCGAAAACCATCAGCACGATCTTGAAGCCCTCCTTGATCCCCTTCCAGATCAGGGCATCGAAGGCGGTCACATTGGCGGCAAAGGTCGCGCCGGTGACATTGAAGTAGGTAAAGCCGAGCAGCAGCGTCCACACAAGGGCAAGCGGCGCCACGCGCTTGGCGGGCTGCCGGCATGCCAAGATGCCCACGAGGACGAAGATAAGCGGACTGAGTGCCATGACGAAGTCAAAAATTTTCATGCGATATCTCCTTGAAACCGAGTGTTTGTCCCGCTGCCTGCCCGGCAGCGGCAAATGTATCAAAAAAAGCGGCTCTGCCTGTCTGGCAGAGCCGCTGTGTTTTCGCGTGTCCGGGAAATAGATATGCCCGATTATCCGCAAAAGCAGGGATGAACCGCCAAACTGTTTCGGCAAGCTGCAAGCAGCGCCGTAATTCGAATCGACAGTCGGCAAATCAGGGCAACAAAAAAGACGGATACGAGCGAAATCGTATCCGTCAGGCGTGCAGACACAAAGGCAGGGCAACGCGAAGCGCAGCTTGCCCCTGCCTTGCATGCAGAAACATTTGCGGCTGCTCTCATGTTGCCATCTCCTTCGGACTTGTTTGGGATGAGCAAAGTTTAGCATACCGCCGTCCGAAACGCAAGGGGTTTTTCGCAAGTTTTCAAAGTTCCGCATTTTACACAAAGCGTTCAGAAACCGACAGCGTGTTTTTTGTCGTATTTGCGGTTGTTTTCGGCGCGAGGCGCCCGCCCGCGCTGCAGAAAAATGCGGCAGACGGCGCGCTTTTTTGCGCGGCAGGCTCTTTCCCGCACCGTCGAATTGTGCTATAATGGAGGCAAACGATAGAACGGAGGGCAATGATGGAATACCGCGTTTTCGGCAAAACCGTGGTCGCACGCATCGACCGCGGCGAGGAAATTCTCGACAAGCTGCGTGAGCTTGCCGAAAAAGAGCATATCAAACTCGCGTCGGTGCAGGCGCTCGGCGCGACAAACGACTTCACCGTCGGCGTTTTCAATACGGAGACCAAGCAGTACGCCGCAAACCGGTTCACGGGCAGCTTTGAAATCGTCTCGCTCGTCGGCACGGTGAACACGATGGATGGGCAGTTCTACGCGCACCTGCACATGAGCGCGGGCAACGAAAAGGGCGAGGTCTTCGGCGGGCATCTGAACCGCGCCGTCGTCAGCGCGACCTGCGAGATGGTGCTGCACCTGATTGACGGCATGGTAGACCGCCGCTTTGACGCGGACACCGGGTTAAACCTGTTTCGGTTCTGACAAAATCCGCCGACGGTAAGGCGCATGCGGCGGTAGACAGACGGCGCCCTACGGTATGTACACAGTTCCCCGCTATTCCGTAGGGGCGACCATTGGTCGCCCGCCGTGCGCACAGCAAAAGCGGGCGATTCGGCAGTCGCCCCTACAGATTTGCGGAAAATCTGTACCTATGTGGGTTTACGCCCCCACATACAAAAAAGTCCTCCTACGGAGGACTTTTTTTCTTTAATTCTCATTCAATTTGCGCACGCGCTCGGCCTCGAGCGTGAGGCGGTGCGCCTCGAAAATGCGGGCATCCGCGCCGCATTCGTCCGCGTTGACCGCTTCGGCAAAACGGCGCATGAGACCGCCGTCGCCGCCGCAATGCTTCGTGCCGTCGTGCGTCACGGTAAAGCGCTCCGCCGTGCCCTCGGCAAAGCGGCGCAGCACCACGACGCCGTCCTCCATGCAGCCGCCGATTTCACCCTCGGTGCCCATCAGCTTGATGGTGCGCGTGTTGCGCTGGGAGAACGCCGACACGGTGAACACCGCTGAGACGCCGCCCGCAAATTCCAGCGCGGCGACCTGGTGGTCGCAGACGTTGTTGTCACAGCGATAGACGCATCTGCCGTATGGATTGGTCTTCAGCGCCTCAATGATGGAGGCGTCATCCGTGCCGCAGCCGAACTTGTGGACGAAATAGCGTCCCTCGCCCGCGGTGTACTGCCGCACGGCATTGTACTTGCAACTGTCGGCAAAGTCGCAGCCGTCGGTGCAGCGCGCGGGCACGCGCCCGGGCGCGCTCGTCGCCTTGAAATAGCCGTTTGTGCCGTAGGACGCGATGTGGATGCAGTGCCGGTCAAGCAGGTAGAGCATGAGGTCAAAGTCGTGGCAGGACTTTGCCACGATCAGCGGTGAGGAGGTATCGGCATTGTTCCACTGCCCGCGCACATAACTGTGCGCGTGGTGCCAGTACCCCTCATTTTCATTGAGCTGCATGTTCATGACATCGCCGACCGCGCCCGCGTCCACGAGCGCCTTGATTTTGCGGATGAACGGTGTGTAGCGCAGGACAAAGCCGGTCATGAAGACACGCTCGTAGCCGACAAGCGCCTCCTCCAGCGTGTCGATCTCCGCCGCAAGCGGGGAAATCGGCTTCTCAAGCAGGATATGATAGCCGCAGTGAATCGCGGCAAGCGTGGGCGCAAGGTGCATGCGGTCCTGCGTGCAGATCAGCACCGCGTCGGCAAGCCGCTCCTGCGAAAAGAGGGACTGCCAGCCGTCAAACGCCATGTTTGGCGCGATGCCGTAGGTCTCGCAGAAGGCGCGCCGCTTTTCCGCATCCGGCTCGGCAACGCCGACCACGCGCAGCAGCTTTTCGCGGGTGAGAATCGGCGCGTAGGCATCCTTGCCCCTGCCGCCCGCGCCGACGATGATACAGGTTTTCATGGACTTCGTTACAGAATGATCGAGTTTTCGAGAATGCGCTCGACAAGGCGGACGCTTGCAAGCGAGCTCTCCGGCGTGACGACCTTCGGCGCTTCGCCGCGCTCCACGCAGGACGCAAAATACTCGATTTCGCCCGCGTAACCGCCGACGCCGGAGATGTTGATGCCGGTGTCGCCGATGACCTTGCCCGCGTCAAGCTCGACCTCTTCGCCGTTCTCATACACCTTGCCGCCGTGGTACTCGAGCGTGCCATTTTCAAACACGGCGCTGTAGGTGCAGGTGAAGGGCAGCTTGTAGCTGTACCATGCGCCCTCGGCGGTGACGAGCGTGTCCCCGTAGAACAGCTCGGAGGTGATGGAGTCGCAGTTGTTCTTCAGCTTGCGGTAGACGCCGCGCACGCTGTCCGGCTGCCCGAGCATGTACTGGATGAAGTCGAGGTCGTGGATCGAGAGGTCGATCGGCGTGCCGCCGCTCTTTTCAAGGTCGAGCATCCAGTTGTTCCAGCTCCAGAGCGGCACCGAGGAGATGCGGCGCATGTCGAGGCGCAGAAGGCGTCCGTGCGCGCCCGCGTCCACCACGGTCTTGAGATAGGCATAGGGCGCCATGAAACGCACGACATGCGCAGTCATGAACAGCTTGCCCGACTTCTCGGCAGCCGCCTTGATGGCAGCCGCGTCGGCAGAGTTTAAGCTCATCGGCTTCTCGCACAGGACATTCAAACCATGCTCGAGCGCCTTGACGCTCATCTCACGGTGCAGATAGCTCGGCGTGCAGATGTCGAGCATGTCAAACTGCTCCTTCTCGAGCATCTCGTCGAGGCTCTCGTAAATCGGCATATCGGGACCCGCAATCTCTCTTGCGCGCGCGGTGCGCACATCGCAGACCGCGACAAGCTCTGCATTCTCCACATTCTTATAGCAGTTGAAATGGCATCTGCCCATCCCGCCGATGCCGACCAGTGCAACACGAATCATATCAGTTCCTCCAAAAGCGCCTTGCCGCGCAGAATATCCTTCAGCTGCTGCTCACCCGAAATCTCGCGCTCGATGGTGAGCGAACCGTCGTACCCGACCTCACGCAGCTTTGCAATGAGGCGCGGGAAATCCACCTTGCCCTCGCCGAGCGGCGTTTCGCGCCCGAGGTGCTTGCCGTCCGTGGGGTAAAGTCCGTCCTTGGCATGGACATCGCGCACATACTTGCCGAAGACATCCAGCGCATCCACGGGGTTTGCCTTGCCGTACAGAATGAGGTTGGCAGGGTCAAGGTTGATGCCGAGGTTGTCCGTGCCGATGTCCTCGATGGTGCGCAGCAGGGTGACCGGCGTCTCCTGCCCGGTCTCAAACAGGAAGTACTGCCCGTTTGCCTTGACATGGTGCACCACATGCTTCAGTGCCGCGACGACCGAACGGTATTCCCCGTTGCCCGACACCTCGGGCAGAAAGCCGACATGCGTCGCGATATTCCTGGTGCCGAGCCGCTTGGCAAAGTCCGAACCGCGCTTCAGTTCCTCCATGCGGGCAAAGCGGTATTCCGGCGGGACGAGACCGAGCGTGAGCGGTCCCTCTGCAAAGTCCCACACGCCGGGGCCCGACCAGCCGCACCAGAAGGTCGAGATCTCCACATGGTAGGTCTCGCAGAGCGCGCGGATGCGGTCCGCCGCCTCATCGGTCAGCCATGCGCCGTTCCAGCAGCAAATCTGGCAGGTCTCAAAGCCGTTCTCATGCACTTGTCTGATTTTATCTTCCAGATCCGCGCCGCGCATATGCACCATCGTGCCGAGTTTCATCGGGAAATCAACTCCTTATTGACAATTTTTCAGCCTTATTATATACTGTACACAAGAAAAAAGCAATCCACAGTTTTGATTCGTATTTGGACAATATTGATATGAATGACATCCGACTCTATGAAAACATTGCGGAACTTTCCGAGCAGTTTCCGCTCAAACTCCGCCGCTACCGCACGCGGCAGCTGTACCTGCACTGGCACGAACACATCGAGCTGCTGCACCTGCTGGATGGCGAGGGCACCTTTGTCGTCAACGGCGAGACCGTGACGGCGCGCGCGGGCGAGACCGTGGCAGTGAACAGCAATTCGCTGCACACCTTCCGGGCAGACGAGGAGCTGGACTATCTCTGCCTCATCGCAAACCCCGCGATGCCTGCGCTTGCCGGCTGCGGCAATGTGCTGCTGCGCTCGGTGATTCCCGAAGACCGCGCGGTGCACGCCCGCTTTGAGGCGATGTACAGCGCCTATCGCGCGCAGGGCGCCGCCGCGCGCATGGAGATGCTCGGCGAGGCGTATCTGCTGTTTGCGCACCTCGTCACGCACTATGCCGCCGCCCTGCTGACACCGGAGGCATACGGCGCGCGCCTCGCGCAGATGGAGAAAACTACCGCCCTGCTCGCCTACATTCACGAAAACTATCAGAAGCCTATCACCGCCTCCGCCCTCGCCAAAGCGAATTACATCAGCGAGAGCCACCTCTGCCGCAGCTTCAAGAGCGCCGTGGGCATGCCGCTGACGCAGTATGTCAACCGCCTGCGCATGGAGAAAGCGTCCGTGCTGCTGCGCGGCACCGACGAGGACATCTCCGCCATAGCGCGCCGCGTGGGGGTTGAGGACCTCGGCTATTTCGACCGCCTGTTCCGCCGCTTTGCGGGCGTCTCACCCGGCGCTTACCGCCGCGCCGCGGACAAGGCAAGATAGCGCGAAAAGCGGTCGCCTGCAGCCGCTTTGCCGTCTTGACAAGGCACGCGGTGCGTGGTACAATTTCGGGTGTACTTTTGATGAAACGGAGGCGACGGAGGATGAAGATTCTTGTTGCCATGAGCGGCGGGGTGGATTCCTCCGTCGCCGCAAAACTGCTGTGCGATGCGGGCAATCTCTGCATCGGCTGCACGATGAAGCTCTACGACAATGCCGACGCGGGCATCGACCGCGCGCACACCTGCTGTTCGCTTGACGATGTAGAGGACGCGCGCAGCGTGGCACGCCGCCTCGGCATGGACTATTATGTTTTCAACTTCTCGGACGATTTTCGCGAGAAGGTCATCGACAAATTTGTCGCAAGCTACCTCTCCGGCCGCACGCCCAACCCCTGCATCGACTGCAACCGCTATATGAAGTTTGACAAGCTGTTTGACCGCGCAGACGTGCTGGAATGCGACAAAATTGCCACCGGGCACTATGCGCGCATCGACTTTGCAGACGGCAAATATCGGCTGAAAAAGGCGCTCGATGAGACGAAGGACCAGAGCTATGTGCTCTACGCCATGACGCAGAAGCAGCTTTCGCGCACGCTCTTCCCGCTCGGCGACCTTGAAAAAACCGAGACCCGCCGCATCGCCGACGCCGCCGGATTTGTCAACGCGGACAAGCCGGACAGCCAGGACATCTGCTTTGTGCCGGACGGCGACTATGCCAAAATCATCGAGCTGCACATGGGGCACCCCGCCGTGCCCGGCAACTTCATCGACCCGACGGGCAAGGTGCTCGGCAAGCACGCGGGCATCATCCGCTACACCGTCGGGCAGCACCGCGGGCTCGGCATCGACACGCCCGGCAAGCGCTATGTCTGCGCGGTGAACGCTGCGGACAACACGGTCACGCTCGGCGAGGCGGACGACCTCATGCGCCGCGAGGCTTTGGTGAACGATTTCAACTGGATTTCGGGCGAAGCGCCCGCGTCCCCCATCCGCTGCAAGGCAAAACTGCGCTACCGCCAGGCGGAGCAGCCCGCCACCGTCACGCCGCGCGCGGACGGCAGCGTGGAGATTCTGTTTGACGAGCCGCAGCGCGCCGTCACCCCGGGACAGGCAGCCGTGCTCTACGACGGCGAGGTCGTCCTCGGCGGCGGCACGGTGGTGTGAATTTGCGGAGCGATAAACGGGTCGTCGAGGGCGCCGACCCCTACCGATAAGCACAATTTTCCCCCTGTAGGGGCGACCATTGGTCGCCCGCCAAACCAAAGTGAAAACGGGCGACCAATGGTCGCCCCTACGGGTATGTGCGTACTTTTCGCAAACCCATTACCCAATAGGTATAGAAAAACCACCCCTATGGGTGGTTTTTCTATACCTATTGTTCCTTTTTACTGTTTTGCGGTGAGCAGCTCGATCAGCGGGGCTGCCAGCTTTTCATCGCGGCGCTGAAGCGCCAGGATGCAGTTGACCGGTGTGCGGTTCGAGGTGAAGATGCCGTAGAGCGTCTCCTTGGCGCCGTGGTCATACTGCGCATTGGCAAGCAGACGGAACGCCGTCTCTTTCAGCTCGTTCTCGGGCAGTTTGCCGCTCGACAGCACATGGATGCAGACCTTGTTGCCAGCCTTGACCGTGCCGACCGTGGCGGCAGCCTCGTGCTTCATCTCATCATAGTCGAAGGTCAGCTCGCGGACTTCGCCGCCGACCTCGGCGTAAATGCGGGTCGGGCGCTCGACCGCCGCCATACGGAGCGTGTAGGTGCGCGCATCGGGAATGCCCGCGCCGCCCTCTGCCGTGAAGGCAAGCGTGCTGTCCTCGCCAAAGGTGAAGCTGTACGCCGTGCGGGTGGTGATGCGGCTCTCGCCGCTCTTGCCGTTGTCCTCAACCAGCGTAAACGCGCCGTCCGCGCCGCCTGCGACATAAAGCTCGAGCGCGGTCGGGTTGGTATCCGCATCCGCCATTGCATCCGCCGCCAACGGCAGAATGGTGCCCGCCTTGGCAAACAGCGGCATCTCGGAGAGCGGGCGATAGGTGTCGATGAGTCTTCCGCCGGTGTAGATTCTGCCGGTGAAATAGTCCACATAGTTGCCGGCGGGCAGCCAGACCGTAGTCTTTGCCAGCAGGGTCTGCACATCGCGCTTCGTCGTGACCGGCGCGGCAATCAGTGTGCCGAACAGGTACTCATTCCGGCAGTCAAACGCGCCGGGCGTGGTGGGGTAGGCATGATAAATCGGGCGCACCATCGGAATGCCGTCCTCATGGTTGCGATAGACCATGCTGTACATGTACGGCACGAGGCGGCCGCGCAGGCACAGGTAATCCTCCATGATCCCCTCCGCCTCGTCGCCGTAGTTCCAGGGCTCCTTGGAGTTGAAAGGATTGGGCGAAGAGTGCAGGCGGGAGATCGGCGAGAAGACGCCGAACTGTACCCAGCGGGTGTGCAGCTCGCTGTCGTGATAGCCGCCCATGTGGCCGCCGATGTCGTGACTCCACCATGCATAGCCGAGGTTGGCTGCCGTCGCGGTGAAATAGGGCTGAAAATCCAGGCTCTCCCAGGTGACATAGGTGTCGCCCGAGAAGCCGAGCGGGTAGCGATGCGAGCCGATGCCCGCATAGCGGGAAAGCGTCAGCGGGCGGTGCCCGTCGCGCGCATTGTCGACAAAGTGGCAGTGGTTGAGCATCCAGAGCGTGTCATAGCCCGCCACGGACGAGCCGCTGCGCTGCTGCCAGTCGATCCACCAGAAGTCCACGCCCGCCTCCTCATAGGGGTGCAGAACGGTGTTGAAATATTCCTCCATGAAGCGGCGATCCGCCACATCAAATTCAATCTTGCGCCCGGTCTCGGGGTCTCTGCCGAGGCGTTTTGCCAGCGTCGGATACATCTCCTCGTAGGCACGGATGCCGTCGCGCGGATGCAGGTTGAGCGTGACTTTCAGCCCGCGTTTTGCCATCTCGCCGAGGAACTTCTTGTAGTCCGGGAAATACGCCTTGTTCCAGGTGTAGCCCGTCCAGCCGCTGCCGTACTTCACACGGTCGGGCGTCTCGGTGATGTGCCAGTCCATGTCGACAACGCCGACGGACAGCGGCACATGCTTTGCCTTGAACTTATCCATCAGTTCGAGGTATTCGACATCGGTGTACTTGTGATAGCGGCTCCACCAGTTGCCGAGCGCATAGCGCGGCAGCAGCGGCACCGGCGCGCTCAGCTTGTAGAAATCGCGGATGCAGCGCTCAAACTCGCGGCTGTAGCCGAAGAAATAGAGGTCCTTCCGCCCCGTACCGACAAGCGGCAGCGGCCAGCCGTCCTCGCCGATGACCAGCGTCTCGCTGTCGTCCACCACCGAGATGCCGAAGGTGCGCGAAAGAAGCCCCTGCTCGAGGTTGGTCGCGCCGTTGACGCGGTCGAGCGTGCGCACCGTGCCGCCGAGGTTGTCCACGCGCACGCCGTACTGCCAGTCGAGCGTGCCGTTGACCATGACCTCAAGGCCGATGGCGGAGAAGGCTTTCTCATCGTAGCGCAGGTGCAGATGCTTTGTGACGATGTGCAGTCTGCCGCCCTCGCGATAGCATTCAAATTCCGGCGTGTCAAACGCGCGGTTGAAGGCAAAGCGCGTGGCGCGGTCCTCAAAGACGCCGTCTTCGCTGTATTCCAGGCGAAGCAGGCAGTCGGTCAGCACCGTGATGCGATACTTGTCGCCGCGGACGATGTACTTCTCGTCCGCCTTCGGGTGCGGCTCAAAAATATTGTTTGCATAAATGGACATCGGTCTTTTCCCCTTGTTGCGGTTATTTTTTCGGCGGCGCGTTTGCCGCCCTGCTTTTGTACACTTCTATTATGCCGTATCCGGCGGATTTTTGCAATCCATTCCTTTATGGTTTTACTCAAAATTTTTTGGGTATTTGCGTTTTTTCGGAATTTTACGCCGCACTCGGCGATGCGCGAAAAGGAGACCCCCGGAGGAATCTCCTTTTTGCATGCACAAATCAGCCGATATTCGTAAGAATCAGCATAACATCCTTCAGCGTAGTTACGCCGTCGCCGTCCATATCGGCGATGATGTCCCCGGTTTCATCCAGCACCATGCGGAGCATCAGCAGCGCGTCCAACACCGTCAGTCTGCCGTCGCCGTTGAGGTCGCCGCGCATGACCGTCCAGGTGAGGGTGTGCGCCGCCGAAAGAGGCGCATCAAAAGTGATTTCATACACATCGCTGTCGGGCGCCGCGCCGCTCTCGGCGAGCGGGAACGCCGCGCTGTCGCGCGGAATGCGCGTGACGGTGACCGATTCGCCGTCCAGCAGAACGCCGCTGATCGCTGCATTGCTGTGCAGGCGCACGGTCATTTTGCGCGCCGTGTAATCCGTTGTGAAATCGCCAGTTGCCGCGCTGAGAGTCAGACTGCCGCCGTTTTCCGTCGCGGTCTGCGTCATCGTCGTTTTACGCAGCTTGCCGGTCTGATAATCCAGCGTTTCGCCGTCGTCTTCGCAGAGCGTATAACTGCCGTCACCGCCGGTGAAAACATTGAGCGACAGCTCCGCAAAGTCCGCCGCCGTGATGGGCGAGACCGCACGCGCGGCGGGCAGGACCGCACCGACTCTTGCAAAGAGCGGTGTTGAACCAATGCCGTTGGTAACGCGGTAAGTGCCCGCCTCGGCATAGCGCTTGCCGGTGAAGACATCCACAAAGCCGCCGGCGGGGATGTACACATCGCGCGCCGTTTCGCCTGCATCTGTCACATGCTCGTACACCAGGCGGCAGACTGCACCGCCCGATTTGTCATAGTATTCGAGGCGGAGGGTGTAGGACTGACCTGCGCGCAGGACGCGCGCGGTGTTGACATGCGAGACCATCCAGTCCGCCTTCCAGCCATCGACATACAGTTCTCCGTTGATATAGATGCGGGCGCCGTCGTCCGCGACGATGCCGAGGTAGCAGTCCTCGGCAGGCGTTATCGTGCCGGTGAAGACGGCGGAGAATTTGTCCGTGTTGACCGCCGATGCGGGCGATCCGCCGCCCCACTCAAAGTTGATGTCGGCATAGGTCTCGGTATAGACCGCATCGCCGGATGCCGTCGTATCGTTGAAATACTGCGCCGAGACACCGTTTGCAACCCAGGATGCGGGCACAACATCGTCGCCCTCGCCGTATGCCGTCCAAAGCGGCGCGACCAGGAGGTCACGGCCGAGCAGATACTGCGTGTTGCTCGTCGCCTCGGGCGCATCATAGTAGAAGTCGAGGCGGCGCGTGAGCGGAAGCCCCGTCTCATACGCCTCATGCCCGAGCGTATAGAACAGCGGCAGGAGGTTGTAGCGCAGGTTCATATAATTGCGGACGATGGTCTGCGTCGCCGCCGTATACTGGCTGTTGTAAGGCTGCTTGTTGTATTCCACGCCCGATGTATAGGTCGAATGGATGCGGAAGATGGGGGACAGCGCGCCGTACTGCATCCAGCGCGTGTACATTTCGTTTGTCTGTTGCTTTGCACGCTTGAAGCCGCCGAGGTCGGAAGAAATGTAGGGCGACGAACCGACCGCCGTCATATCCACCATGTTGGTCAGTTCCTCGCGCAGCTGGAGCGCTTCGCTTGTGATGTCGCCCGTCCACTGAATGCCGTAGCGGTGCCCGATGACCGACGGGTCGCACTCAATGGTGCCGTTCCGGTCCCAGTCCGCATTTGCCATTAAGAAAATGCGGTTGTTCTTTTCATAGTCGGTCAGAATGTCGCTGTAGATGACTTTGCCGAGCGTGGTGGGCGTAATCTCGGCATAGGGGGACTTCAGCGCGTACTTCCAGTTGCGGTCGTACCACCAACCGTCAAGCCCCATGCTGAGAATCTTCTGCAGATTCTCGGTGTGCCACTTCAGCTCGGTCGGCGAGAGCGCCGAACTCGAATTCTGATGCGTATGGTCGTTGAAGATGGTCATCACGCCGGAGGTGTGTGCGTCCGCAAGGAAGCCCTCCATGTCCGGGAACTTGTTTGTGGCGATGTCATAGCCCGTGCCGTCCGTCGCTGCACGCCAATCGGTATCCACGACGAGGACATCGAGCGGGAAATTGTATTTGCGGTAGTTTTCAATGACATTCTTATAGTCGGTGTCCGACCAGTTCTGGTAGCGGCTGTACCACGAGCCGAAGGTCTTGACCGCCGAGACCGGCGAGCGTCCGGTGAGCGTGACAAAATCGGTGCGCAGCCCGGCAGAGTCGCCGCCCGTCAGCACAAGATAGATGTCCGTTGCGTCCCGCCGCACGAAACCGCTTGCCGCATCGGTGGAACCGACATACGCCGCGCCCTTTTCGGCGGGAATGATGCGCGGATAGTCCGCAAGCGCGTACACCGCGGGGGTCTCGCCCGGAGCGGGCAGTGCGCTGTAGAAACCGTGCGTCGGCACATGCGTGCCGGTGTCGTTGACATAGCCGCAGACGGTGCAGGTCTTGCCGTTAAAGCTGTGCGCCTTGTAGCCCGTGCAGAGCGGCGCGCCGCCCGCATCAATGACCTTGCCCGTGAAGTTTGCGAAGAGCGATGCGTCGAGTTTTTCAAGCGTTGCGCGATTCACGACCAGCGTGCCGCCGCCCGTGACGGCGGAAAAATCGCCGCCGTACCACAGCGCGGTGGAATCCGCCGCGATGTTCAGCACCGGCGCGGGGTAAGCCGCATCCGTCGCAGCGAAAGTCACGCCCTCGCCGAAGGCGACTGTCGCACCGCCGGTTGCCCGGATGGTCGCCGGATTTGCGCCGCTTGACAAAAGGATGACCTTGTCAAAGGTGACATCGCTTTGCAGCGTGAGGGTCAGTCCCTCGCGGATGGAGAGCGTGCCGGTCATGCTGTCGATATCGGTCGTTCCGGCGGCATAGCGATAGTCCGTGCCGTCCGGCGCGACAGCGGTGATGTACAGCGGGCTTGACTGCTTGGGGAAGGTATAGGAGCCGCCCATGTAACCGCGGCCGGAGAAGATCAGCGTGCCGCCCGCCCCGCCGAAAACCTTTGCCGTCGCGCCCCAGCCCTGCTTGGCGGTTGCGGCGGTTGCGCCGTCCGAGGCGCTGTTGCCGTTCGGATAATTATAATAGACGCGGTTTGCCGCCGTAACGGCAGGCGGCGTCAGACCCGCTTTGTCAACGGAATAGGAGTAGCGCCAGAGGACATTGCCGTCCTTGTCCGCGACGGTCACGGCGTCCGCATCCAGCGTTTTCGACTTTGCCAGCGTGACGGTGTACCCTGCCGTCTCGGCAATGAGGTTGTCTCCCTCGGTGCGCGTCGTCGCGACAACGCCCGGGAAGTCCTCCCGCCCCACTGCTACAAGCGTGGTGCTGTCCAAAAAGCCGTTTTCATCCTTTGCTTCCACGCGGATCACCGTGTCGGAGAGCAGCTCCACACGCACGGCGTCGCCTGTCAGCGTCACGACCGACGCGCTCTCCGCGCCGAACGCCGTACAGGTTGCCAGCAAGACAGCCGCAAGCAGCAGTCCCGCGATTTGTCTAAGTTGTTTCAAAACGATTCCCCCCATTCCAGAACAATTTGGTTATTCTGCCTTTATTATGCATCGGTTTTTGCGGGAATGCAATCATAGGTATTGTGTTTTTTCTCAAAAAAATTTGGACTTAGCAGCGAGATATTTTGATTTTTCTCAAAAAAATTGCGGATTTCGGCTTGACAGGGCGGAAAAATACGACTATGCTATAGAAGTAAGCGCAAAAGGGGGACATCACCGTGCTGCAATATGAGCATTACCGGGACGGGCAGGCGTATTTTTCCATCGGGAACAACGTCAGCTTTGGGCATTTTCACCGCTCCATCGAGCTGGTCTACTGCCTGAAAGTGCCGAAGCCGGTTACCCTGGACAATGTGGATATGCTCGTCCGCGAGGACGAGCTTTTGGTCGTGCCGCCCTTCTGCACGCATATTTTCCCGCGCACGACGGGGCATCTCTCCATCTGCTGTGTGCTGCCGGTTGGCTTCACGGATCTGTACGAGAGCAGCAGCGGCGGCAAGGCGCTGCTGCCGCAAATCATCAGCGGCGAGCACGCGCAGAAGATCGCCGACATGATGCGCAGCCTCGAACATGAGGAGCAGCCGCTTTTTGTGCGCGGCATCTACACCTGCATCATCGGCATGCTGCAAAAATATGCAAAGGCGGTGGACAAGTCCAGAGAGGAAAGCGGCTTTCACCTGCGCGTGCTCTCCTTTATCGAGGCGCACTATGCCGAGGACATCACCGCCGAGTCCACCGCAGATATGCTCGGCTACAACAAATACTATTTTTCCACGCTGTTCAACCGCGGGCTGTCGGTGCGCTTCCGCGACTATCTCAACATGGTGCGCATCAACAAGTCGCTGCCCCTACTCCGCACACATTCGGTAAGCGAGACCGCGCGCCTCGTCGGCTATCACAGTGAGCAGTCCTATTTCGCCAACTTCAAGAAGGTCACGGGGCAGACCCCGCGCGCCTACCTTATGCGCACCAAAGGCAAACAATAAAAATATAACTTTCAAGGCTCCCCTGTGCAAGGGGTGAGCTGTAAGAGACGCGATGCGTCTCGCGGAGTTTTTCTTCGTCGGCTAAACACCGACGATTTCGCGAGCGAAACCGAAAAACGTCCTCAACCGAGAGGTGACTGAGGGGTTGTTCCTTACTCTGTAACAATCCCTCCGTCGGCTACGCCGCCACCTCCCCCGTCAGGAGGAGGCTTGGTTAGAACCCATGATGCGACAGGGAATGCACCGCCCTATCGCATTTACATACAAAAAAGCTGCCCGCAGGCAGCTTTTTTATTTACTTTTCGCCGAGCTTGACATCCCAACCGGCGAGGAATTTTTGCAGACGCAGAAGGTCCGCTTTGGCAATCTGTCCGTCGCCGTTGCAGTCGGCAGCTTCTCGGTCAATCGTCACATCCCAGCCCGCAAGGTGCTTTTGCAGGCGCAGAAGGTCAGACTTGGACACTTCGCCGTCGCCGTTGACATCGCCGTACTTCTTCTGCGGAATCTCTTCCCCGCCCTCAAAGTAGGTGCAGCCGTCATGCGTGCAGCGGTAGACCGCCTTCTTGCCGGGCGCTTTGCAGGTGGGGGGAATCTCCGCCTCGGTCGGCTCGCTCGGCATCGCGTGCCCCGTGGCGGGAATCTCCGTCACTTCGGTTCGCGCCGTGCAGCCGTTTGCCTTGCAGTGCCGCGACTTCTCGCCGGTTTCCGTGCAGGTTGCGGGCGTGTCCACCGTGAAGGCGATGTCAAAGTCGTGTGTGCCGCTTGCCGGGATCGGCTCGGTCTTCGTCTCGCCGCAGACCGTGCAGGCAGAGGTCGTGAAGCCGTCCTCCACGCAGGTAGGCGCTTGGGTATCGGTCACCGTCCAGTTGTGCGTGCACGCCTTGCCGGTCGGGTTGAGGCGCATGGCAGGGCGCGTACCGTTAAAGTTGAAGTAGGACTGCGTGTTTGTTATGTTGCCGTCGTAAGCAGTCAGATACACCTCGGAGGAGGAACCCTTCGCCGTGCGCAGCAGCCAATAGGCGTTGCCCGATTCAAGGTTGTAAGTCATTCCCTGCGCCTTGGCATAGTCTGTGCCCATAGCGCTGCGCGCATCATCGGACGATGTACTGCCCGAAAAGCCGTAGGCGGTATTTGTCATATCGTCCAGCGACAGGAGGAAGACCTTGTCCGTCACGCCCACATCCGCGAGCGCGGCTTCTTTTAAGAATGCCGTCTCCTCTGCCGAAAGTGCCGTGCGCACAAAGCTGTCGTTCAGCCATGCGCGGATGTCGGACGCTGCATAGTCGTTGCCCTTTTGGGCAAAGGGCTGTGCATCGAGGACAGACATCGCAAAGACAAGCAGATTCTTCTCATAGGTCGCATCCAGCACGCGCCAGGTGAGCGGCTCGTACTTAAACCAGTAGACCGTGTTTGCAAAATAGCCGTTTTCATACTGTTTTGCGTCGTTTTCGCTGCCGGGCCTGTACGCCGCGTCATAGGTCTTCTGCGGACGGTAGGTCGAGAACTGCACGGCGCGGTACTTCTCGCCGTCAAGCTCCACATCCTTGTACTGCATGTAGTCGTCGGGCTGATTTTTCAGATAGTAGCCGTAGGACACCCATGTGCCGTCCGCCGCGTTCAGCGCGGCAAGCAGTTTTTCATCGGTCACGCGCGTCTGCGGATAACTGCCGTAGGCAATGCCGTCGCCGACGGCGTAGGTTTCCGTCGTCTTGCCGCAGTAAATGCAGGTGTAATCGCGATAGATATGCACGCCGGTGGCGGGGATCGCTCTTACAAATTTTCTCGCGTCACAGCGCGAGCAGTGCCAGGATTTTTCGCCGTCCGCCACGCAGGTTGCGGGCTTGTCGACGATCCACGCGTTTTTGACAAAGTCGTGCCCGAGCGCATCCGTATCGTGCGTTTCCTCCGCATTGCAGACCGCGCAGACGTGATACTCCACGCCGGTCTCCGTGCAGGTGGCGGGGGTGCGCACCTGCCAGTCGCCCCAGCTGTGCGGCTCCGTCGGAATCTCCGTAATGTTGGTTCTTGCGTCGCAGCGCAAACAGTGCCGCGACTTTTCGCCGGTTTTCGTGCAGGTTGCGGGCGTGTCAATGGTGTATTCGCCCTTAAAATCATGCGCGGTGTCGTCAATCGGGATGGTGCGCGCGTCCGTCGTCTCTGCGCAGCCGAGCACCGTGCAATGGCGGGACTCGATGCCGGTATTGATGCAGGTCGCCGCAAGATCCACGGTATATTCTGCGGCAAAGGTGTGCTCGTGCGGCGCAACGCCGAGTGAAATGAATTCGTTTTTGTTTTCCTCGGCATAGGTCTGCGCCGTCGAGTAAACATAGCCTGCGATTGCAGCCGCCTGCGGAATGGTCTGTCCGTTCGGATAGATTTCACAGGTCGGGCACAGAATCGTGATGCGCTCAAGCTTGCTGCAGCTGAGGAACGCCTGACTTCCGATATAGTTCACGCTTGCAGACAATTCCACAACGGCAAGCTGACTGCAATTCTTGAAGGTGTTGCGCGTAATGTTTAACACGCCGTCTTCGACGACGACTTTGCGGATTCTGCCGTCACCGGCAAACGGCGACTTTGGCGTGATGTTCCAGAGTGTCATTTCACCCGTGCCGGAAATGGTGAGCAGACCGCTCTCGGTGTCGAGTGTATAGGTGAGGCTGTCGCCGCACGAGCCGGTCACGGTCTCTGCCGCGGCGCTGAGTGCCAGCAGGCAGAGCGCGGCGCAAAGCAGGAGCAGCGGCAATAGGATTCTGCGTCTTGTTTTCATGTGTTGGTATCCTTTCCGAAGTCGATTCCGTACCGCGGCGAAGCGCTGCGGCGTATCTACCATGATTTTACCACATCCCACCTGCGCCGTCAACCGGAATGCGACATTTTCCCCGGATTTGACGGGATTCTTCGTGATCGCGCTCATTCGGCTCCCCTGTGTAAGGGGAGCTGTCACCGCGAGGTGACTGAGGGGTTGTTCCTTACTCTGTAACAATCCCTCCGGTGCTTCGCACCACCTCCCTTTACACAAGGGAGGCATGGTTAGCGCGGCGCCGTCTGTCTCCCGCCGAACCGCCTTTCATACAAAAAAGCTGCCCGCAGGCAGCTTTTTTGGTTCAGAAAATCAGACCGAGCAGCAGGGTGACATCCGCGGCGGTGAGCTTGCCGTCGCCGTCCATATCCGCGTCGGCAAGATAGGTGCCCGTGAGGGCTGCACGCAGGGCAACCAGCGCGTCGCGCACGGTGAGCTTCCCGTCGCCGTCCGCGTCGCCGGACGCCGCCCTTGCAAAGGTGAGCGTGTGCGATGCGTCCATCGACGCGGTGAAGGCGATCTCATACACCGTGCCGTCGGGCGCTGCGCCGGTCTCGGCAAGCGGCGCAGCAGAGGCATCCTTTTCGATGCGCGTGACCGCGACCGTCTTGCCGTCCAGCATGGCATTCTCAATGTGTTTCTCACTGTGGAGGCGGACGGTGTAGGTGCGCGTCGTATAGTCGGTGGTGAAGCCGCCCTCGGCTTTGGCAATTACAAGACTGCCCGCGCCGTCTGTCTCGGTATAGGCAAACTGCGTCTTGCGCACATCGCCGGACTTGTAATCCACCGTTTCGCCGTCGTCCTCATAGAGCGTATAGCTGCCGTCGCCGCCGTCAAACACATTCAGCGACAGCGCGGGAAAATCTGCGGCGGTGATCGGCGAAACTGCGCGAACGGCGGGGATTATCGCGCCGTCCCTTGCAAAGAGCGGCGTTGTGCCGATGCCGTTGTACACGCGCACCGTGCTGCCGCCCGCGTAATGCGTGCCGGTGAACACATCCGTCCACCCGCCCACAGGCATATAGACATCGCGCGCGGACACATCCTTCTCGGACGGCAGTTCATAGAGCAGATAGCAGGACGCGGTGCCCGTGCCGTCGTAATATTCGACGCGGATGTCGTGGGTCTCGCCCGCACGCAGCAGCGTCTCGGTATTGATGTGCGACGCAAGCCAGCTTGACTTCCAGCCGTCCACCCACAGCGCACCGTCGATATAGATGCGGATGCCATCGTCGGCGGCGCCGCCGAGCCAGCAGTCAAACGCGGGCGTGATCTTGCCCTCGTAGATGCCGGAGAACAGATTGACGCGCACGGCGGCGTCCGGCGAACCGTTGCCCCATCTAAACTCGATGTTCGGCACGGTCGTGGTGTAGACCGCATTGGAATGATCGGTGCGGCTGTTGTAATAGGTCGCCGTCAGCCCCGCCTCGCCGAACCAGGAAGCGGGCACCACGCCGTCGCCCTCGCCGTAAGCGCTCCAGAGCGGCGCGACGAGGAAGTCTCTGCCGAGCAGATATTCGGTATTGTCTTTTGCCGCCGCGCTGTCGTCGTAGAAATCGGGGCGGCGTGTGAGCGGCATGCCGGTCTCATACGCCTCGTACCCGAGCGTGTAAAAGAGCGGCAGCAGGTTGTAGCGCAGGTTCATGTAGGTTTTGAGCACCGTCTGCGTCTCCGCACTGTAGGTATACGGCAACTTGTCATACTTCGCGCCGCCCGACTCCATCGTGGAGTGGATGCGGAAGACGGGCGACAGCGCGCCGTACTGTATCCAGCGCGTGAACATCGCCTCGCTCTGCTCCTTGGCACGCTTAAAGCCGCCGAGGTCGGATGACATGTAGGGCGACGCGCCCGCCGTGGTCTTCTCAACCATGTTGACCACCTCGCGGCGCAGCTGCATTGCCTCGCTGGTGATGTCGCCCGTCCACTGGATGCCGTAGCGCCTGCCGATGACCGACGGCGCGCTCTCCACATAGCCGTGGCGCACCCAGTCCGCATTGCAGAGCAGGAAGAGGCGCTTGGTGGAGGTGTAGCTTGCCAAAATATCGTTGTACAGCACCTCACCGAAGGTGGTGAAGGTGATGCTGTCGGCATAGGGCGAATGGAGGGTATAGCCCCAGTTGCGGTCATACCACCAACCGTCCACGCCGAGTTTCAGGATGTTTGTCAGGTTCTCGGTGTGGTATTTCAGCTCCTCCGGGTCGAGCGCCTGCTTGTCGGTCTTATGCGTATGGTCGTTGAAGAGGATCATCACGCCGTTTTCGTGCGCCCAGTTGACAAAGCCCGCCATATCCGGGAAGTTCGCCGTATCAATGTCATAGCCCGTGCCGTCCTTGCCCGCGCGCCACTTGGTGTCGATGACCAGAATGTCCAAAGGATAGCCGTTTGCGCGGTAGTTCTCCACCACCTGCTTGTAGTCGGCGTCCGTCCAGTTCTGATAGCGGCTGTACCACGAGCCGAAGGTCTTGATGTCTGAAATCGGCGTGCGGCCGACGACCTCGGCAAAGCGCGTGCGCAGCGTCTCGGCATCGCCGCCGCAGAGCATGACATAGACATCGGTTGCGTCATAGCGCTCCCAGCCGCTGTAGGCGTCGGTCGAGCCGACATAGGCAGCGCCCTTCTCTGCCGGAAGGATGCGCGGATAGTCAAGGAGCGCGTAGACCTCGGGCGTATCGCCAGGGTCGGGCAAATCGTGATAGAAGCCCGCAGTGCGCACTTCCTGCGTCGCGGTCTTCGACACCGTCCAGATGACCTTGCCGTCCTTGTCGAGAATCTCAACGGCGTCCGCGTGGTAGCCGCGGTCACTGTAAAGTCTGACCGTGTAAGCCGCGGTCTCGGCAATGGTGCAGTTTCCCTCGGTGCGCGTCTTTGCCGCGACGCCGGTGAAATCGCCGCGCCCGGCGGCAATCAGGCTGATGCGGTCCTCAAAGCCGTGCTCGCCCTTCTCTTCCACGCGGACAACGGCATCGGACAGCAGCATGACGCGCGTCGTCTCGCTCTCCAGCGTGACGATCCCGGCGTCCGCCGCTGTCGCCGAAACGGCAAAAAGCGCGCAGAGCACGGTGCAGAAAAGCAGTGCCGCGAGTCGGCTTGCAAAGTGTTTCATTCGGTCAACCATCCTTTTCGGGCGTATTTCCGCTTCTATTATACAATTTATTTTACAGGCTGCAACGCAAAGAGGACAGGTTTTTGCGAAAAATGTTTGTTTTTTGCGAATGGGGTGTGCAAATAAAGAAGGGCTGCAAAGGCAACCGCCCTTGCAGCCCTCTCCGGATTTACTTTGCCGCGGAAATTTGCTTCAGCAGCAGGAGAACATCGGCAAGCGTGAGCTTGTCGTCACCGCTGACATCCGCCTCCGGCAGCGTGGATGCCGCCTTGGCATCCAGCACGGCGCGCAGCGCCAGCAGCGCATCGCGCGTATCGACCTTGCCGTTGCCGTCCGCATCGCCCGAACCGGCGACCATCGTCTGCCAGGTGAGCGTATGCGCCGCCGACATGGATGCATTGAAACTGATTTCATATACATCGCTGTCGGGCGCCGCGCCGGTCTCCCGCAGCGGGAACGCGGACGCGCTCTTCTTGATTTTCTTCGCCGTCACGCTCTTGCCGTCCAGTTTGACATACTGAATCGGAATGTTCGAGTGAATGCGCACCGTGTAGGCACGGCTCGTGTAGGAGGTGGTGAACTTTCCTGTCGCCGCCGCGATTTTCAGCGTGCCGGTCTTGCCCTTTGTGGTGTGCGTGAATTTGGTGGTGCGGGTCGTGCCCGACTTGTAGGCGGTGGTCGTGCCGTCGTCCTCGTAGAGCGTATAGCTGCCGTCGCCGCCGTCAAACACATTCAGCGACAGCGCCTTGAAATCTGCGGATTCAATCGGCGAGACCGCTTCGACAGCGGGGATGACGGCACCGACTTTTGCATAAATCGGGGACTTTGTGATGTCGTATGTGACGCGAACGGTGCCCGCCTTCGTGCTCTTTGTGCCGTCAAACAGGTTGATCCAGCCGGCGGAGGGCAGGTAAACATCGCGCGCCGTCT
Source organism: uncultured Eubacteriales bacterium (assembly GCA_934474225.1). GTDB lineage: Bacteria > Bacillota > Clostridia > Oscillospirales > CAG-272 > UMGS902. Next base: position 68,574 of record CAKSLU010000004.1, read on the forward strand.
TCCCCTTGTCCGTGACATGCTCGTAGACAAGGCGGCAGACCGCGCCGCCCGTGTCGTCGCGATAAACGACCTTTATCGTGTAGGTCGTGCCCTTCTTCAGCACATGTTCAAGGTCCATCTTGGACACCAGCCAGCCGCCGCTCCAACCGTCGACCACCAGCTTGCCGTTGATATAGATTTTTGCCGCATCATCCGCAACCGCGCCGATGTAGCAGTCCTCCGTGGGGGTGATTTTGCCCGTGAAGACGGCGGTGAAATTGTCGCTCCGCACGGCGCTGTTTGGCGAATTGTCGCCCCAGTCGAAGTCGATCTTTTTCGCCGTCTGCGTATACGCCGCCGTGCCGGTGGCATCTGTATTGTTGAAGTAGGACGCCTTGACGCCGGCATCGCCGAACCAGGACGCGGGCACAACATCGTCGCCCTCGCCGTATGCCGTCCACATCGGCGCCACCAGCAGGCTGTCGCCGAGCAGATACTCGGTGTTGGTCGTTGCCGACACCGTATCATAGTAGAAGTCGAGGCGGCGCGTAATCGGCATGCCGGTCTTATACGCCTCGTGCCCGAGCGTGTAAAAGAGCGGCAGCAGATTGTAGCGCATCTTCATATAGTTGCGCACCGTCGTCTGTGCGCGCTGATTGTAACGGCTGTCATACGGCAGCTTGTCGTACTTCTCGCCGCCCGCCTCCATCGTGGAGTGGATGCGGAAGACGGGCGACAGCGCGCCGTACTGCATCCAGCGGACATACATCGCCTGGCTCTGCTGCGGCGCGCGGAGGAAGCCGCCGAGGTCGGAGGAGATGTAGGGCGATGCACCGCGCGCCGTCATGGAGACCATGTTGGTCAGTTCCCGCCGCAGTTGGAGCGCCTCGCTGGTGATGTCGCCCGACCACTGAATGCCGTAGCGATGCCCGATGACCGAATAGTTGCTCGTCTCCAGTTTGCCGTTGCGCACCCAGTCTGCATTGGCGAGCAGAAATGTGCGGCGCGTGCCGTTGTAGGATGCCATAATGTCGTTGTAGATGACCATGCCGAGCGTGGTGGGCGAAATCTCGGCGTAGGGCGAACGCAGCGAATACCGCCAGTTGCGGTCATACCACCAGCCGTCCAGCCCCAGCTTCTGAAACTTCTGCAGGTTCTCGGTATGGTACTTCAGCTCGGTCGGTGAGAGCGCCGAATTGGATGTGTTGTGCGTGTGGTCGTTGAAGATGGTGAGCAGCCCCTGCTTATGAACATAGGAAATAAAGTTCGTCATATTCGGGAAGTTGCCCGTGTTGATGTCATAGCCGGTGCCGTCTTCTCCGGCGCGCCAGGTCGTGTCCACGACCAGCACATCCAGCGGGAAGTCGTTTTTCTTGTAGTTGGTGACCACGCTCTTGTAGTCCGCCTCGGTCCAGTTCTGATACCGGCTGTACCAGGAGCCGAAGGTCTTGATGTCTGAGACCGGTGAGCGCCCGGTCAGTTTGACAAACGCGGCGCGCAGCAGTTTGGCGTCACCGAACGCCGTGAACAGATAGATGTCCGTCCCGTCGTTTCGCACATAGCCGCTGTAGGCGTCGGTCGAGCCGACATAGGCAGCGCCCTTTGCGGGCGGAATGATGCGCGGGCTGTCCGCCAGTGCATACACATCCGGCGTGGTGCGCGGCGGGGGCAGCATCGAGTGGAAGCTGCCCGTCTGCACATCGCCGCCGTACTTCCAGAGCAGTTTGCCGGACGGGTCCGTCACGACGACCGCACCGCCCGCGACCGTCTTGTTCTTGTACAGTTTGACCGTGTACTTGGTCGCCTTGGCAAGATAGTAGCTGTCATTGCTCGTCACCGTGGCAATGACGCCGACAAAGTTCTTTCTGCCGACTGCCATCAGCGTGGAACGGTCCTCAAAGCCGTTTGCATTCTTCTCCTCGACGCGGATCAGCGCGTCGGACAGCAGCTGCACACGCACCGTGCCGTTTGACAGCGTGACGACTTTGCGGGTCGCCTCCGCCGCGCCGACCGCCGCTGTGAGCAGCACCGAAAATGCCATGCAGACCAGGAAAAGCAGCAGTGTCCGTTTTTTCAACATTTTGTACACCTTTCTGAAATTTGTGATAGTATACCATCATTATGCAGCAGTTTTGTACAGATTTCAATCAAGATAATTGCAGATTTTCTCAAAAACATTTGGGTTTTCGGGCGCAAAAAAAAGCGGGCGGCAGAGCCGCCCGCTGCATAAATGGCAAAGTCCGCACGGCAAAAGCCGTGCATGGACAAAGCATCCGCTTCGGTCCTTGTGCTTTTTCTTAAAACACTTCAAAATCAAACACATTGAATGTTTCCGCGCCGTAGGTCGCAAGCGGCAGAAACTTAACGCTCAAAACCTCTCCCTTGACGGCAAGCCGCAAGAATCTTGTATGGACATTGCGGTACGGAATGACTTCGGTATGCCCATCCTTATGGGTGAGGATGATGTCAAAGTCCTTAATCAGCGTTTTGGGGAGTTTGAAACGCTCCTCTTTCAGGCGGATACAGCAGGGCATATTCTGATAGTCCCGGTTTAAGTCGCTGTCCAATACAAGCCTGATACCGGAAAGCATGAACGGCTTGTCACTGCTGTATGCAAGGAAATCTCCCTTTTTGCCGATCCAGCGGTTCTCGTCGCCGCGCTCCTTTCCGTTGAGCACAATGGCATCGCTGCATTTCAGTTTGAGCGAAAGCGCGGAAATGCTTCTGCTTTTCCCCGGCAGCCAGCAATCATCCGCCATCAGGCTTTCCTGCAGTCTTTCTATCCGGATACTGTCGGTGTCCTCGCCGCACTGCACCATTTGCGCGGCGGCTGTTCCCACCGCCTGACCCAACAGCGCGCAGGTCGCCATCACACGCGAAGAAGAAAGCGCGGCATGCGTCACGCTGATGTTTCTGCCGGCGAACAGAAGATTTTTTATGTTCTCGGAGCATAAAGCTCTGAATGGTATCCCCCATGGAGAGGGCGCCGGGTGATACACGGTCGGATAGGAGGTCTTATGATAGAACCCCGCCGGAAAATGGTCGTCCATGCTCCAGCCGCCGTAGGCAACAATATCGCTGAATCTGCCACCTGCCTCGACATCGTTCTGGCTCACCGTATATTTCCCCACATAACGACGGCTTTCCCGCTTGCCGGGCAGAATGCCGACCCATTCAAGCGCATAGTTTTCCGCGCCGTGGTCGCCGTGGTTTTTGACATGATCCCAGACGCCGTACGCAATTTTAAGCAGTTCATCGCGGTACTTGTCGGTATCGTGTATGCAGTCCCCCTCCCCGCCTGTTTCTATCCACCAGAAATTGCTCGACAGGCTGTGCCCGCGGAAAGGCAGATCCGCATCGTCCGGATACTTATACGCAAAGGCGGGCGGCGTGAATGGCTGCGGCGAATCGGTTTCGCGCGCCTGGATCAGGCAGCTCATCCCCATTGTTTTCCGGTCGGCGGTCTCCGGCTCTATGCTCTCCCCGAATGCGGACGCCGCCTCTCTGCCGTAGCGGAAATGCGCGCCGGTCAGCGTGGACAGGATGCTGTCCCCGGAACAATCGGCAAAAAATTTCGCCCGAACGGTGTGCATCGTTTCGCAGGGCGATTGCCACGCTTTGATGCTGACGATCGCACCGTCTTCGGTCTCGGCGTCAAAGCAGCTTGTATTCAGCAGCAGTTTGAGATTTTCCTGAAAAGCCGTCATCTGAAACAGAACCGCATCCCACAGCGGATAGCTCAGCTGCGGGTTCTGATAAAAGTTTTCGAGAATGATCTCCTCAAGGATGCCCGTCTCACGGTTATCCTTGCCGCGCGCGCCGCATATCCACATTCTGATTTCACTTGAGGCGTTTCCGCCAAGCACGCCGCGATCCTGCACCAGAACGACCCTGATTCCGTGCCTTGCAGCGGAAATTGCGGCGCAGATGCCGGCCATGCCGCCGCCGACCACGCAAAGATCGACATTGTGTTCGATATACTGCATATGCAATCCTCCCTTGACACCCTGAACTGATTGTATTATAATAATTAAAATTGATAGTTTCAATCGGAATCAGGCTTAAAACTTATAAAATCGTGCAAAGGAGTGGTGGCATGCACCCGGGGCTTACAGACATCTGCCGCTATATGGACTTTCTTATCGGCATTCTCGGATACTATATAACCCTGCATGGGGATTTTGTCGCCGCGCTGCAGCTTACCCGATATAATTTTCACATCAACCCTTATTGCAGGTATATCAAAAGCGATTGCGACAACTGGCAGGTATGCGTTGCGCGGCAGCGGCGGGTGCTTGAAAAATGCAGAGAAGGTGAATTCTTCGGCGTCTGCCATGCGGGGGTGGGGGAATATGTTTATCCCGTCCTGCAGGGCGAAGCAGTTTGCGGGTTTGTATCGGTCAGCGGTTACACGGGCAAAGACGAAGCGGCGGCGCAGCGCAAGGCGCTGCATTTTGCCGAAAAGAACAATATTCCCGGAGACGAACTTTTGAAAATCAGAAGCGCTTTGCTGCGCTCCCCTGTTCCGGATAAAGCGCGGGTCGATGCGATAATACGGCCGCTTATATTCATGCTGGAGGATTCTATCGGGCAAACAGGCGGTCTTTTATCGGCGGATGCCGATATTTATGCGCAGCTGCTGCTGTTTATCAACTCAAGCCATACCGAGAAGCTCACCATGCAACTTCTAAGCCGGAAATTCAACTGCAGCGTATCCAAGCTGAGCCACCTTTTCAAGAAAAATTCCGGGATGAGCATCAGCGAATATGTTGAAAAACTGCGTCTGGACGAAGCCAAGTGGCTTTTAAGGCAATCCGCATTTTCCGTCACCGAGATTTCGGACAGCCTCGGGTTTTGCAACCCGGCGTATTTCGCGGCGGTTTTCAAGCGCAGCTTCGGCGTCTCGCCAAAGCAATACAAGGCGGACTGCATGTTGTCCTGACGCGTCTGCATGCAGCAAAAAGGGGAAAGAGACGAAACATCTCTTTCCCCTTTTCGGCTATTATCTTTTGAACAGTCCCCCGGGAACCGATTCAGCCGATGCAGGACGCGCGCAGAATTTGCAGGATGTCGGCAAGCGCGAGCACGCCGTCGCCGTCCATATCCGCCGCGGGAATCGTCACGCCCGCAATCAGGGCGCGCAGCGCATACAGTGCGTCCGCCACAGTGACGGTGCCGTCGCCGTTGGCATCGCCGGCAAGGACAGCCGCCGTCGACCAGGTGAGCGTATGCGATGCCGCAAGGTCCCCATCAAAGCTGATCTCGTACACATCGCCGTCGGGTGCTGCGCCGCACTCGGCAAGCGGGAACGCCTCCGTGTCCTGTGCGAGTTTCGTGACGCCGAGCACGCGGCCGTCCAGTCTGACCTCGGTGATGGTCTCCGCCGTGTGCAGGCGGATCGTGTAGGCGCGGCCGGTGTAATCGGTGGTGAAATCCCCCGTCGCCGCCGCGATGTCCAGCTTGCCGCCGGTCTCGTCTGCGGTGTGGGTAAACGCCGTGCGGCGCACCTTGTCCGCCTGATAGGACAGCGTCTCGCCGTCGTCCTCATAGAGCGTGTAACTGCCGTCGCCGCCGGTGAAGATGTTCAGCGACAGCGCAGGAAAGTCTGCGCCCGGAATCGGCGAGACGACCTTGACGGCGGGAATAATGGCGCCGACTCTTGCAAAGACGGGCGAAGTCTCGATGCCGTTATACACCCGATAGGTGCCCGCCTCATCATAGCGCTCTCCGGTGAAGAGGTCGATCCAGCCGCCCGCGGGCATGTACACATCGCGCGCGGTGACGCCCTTCTCCTTGGCGTGCTCGTAAACCATGCGGCAAACTGCGCCGCCGGAGCCTTCGCGGAAGGCAAATTTCAGCGTGTAGGTCGTGCCCGCCTTCAGCAGGTGGTTCATATCCATGCAGGAGAGCAGCCAGCCGCCCGTCCACTTGTTGACGACCTGCTTGCCGTCCACCCAGATGCGCACGCCGTCGTCCACGACGCCGCCGATGTAGCAGTCCTCGGCGGGCGTGAACTTGCCCTCAAAGACGGCGGAAAAGTTATCCGCCCTGACGCCGGATGCAGGCGAACCGTCGCCCCAGTCGAAGTCGATGTCGGACGCTTTGCCGGTGGCGGCAACATCGCCGGACATGGTGGTATTGTTGTAATAGGTGACCGTCAGCCCCTCCGGGAACCAGGACTTCGGCACAACATCGTCGCCCTCGCCGTAAGCCGACCACAGCGGCGCGACTAAGAGGTCACGGCCGAGCAGGTACTCGGTGTTGTCCTTCGCCTCGGGTTCGTCATAGTAGAAGTCGAGGCGGCGCGTGAGCGGCAGACCTGTCTCATACGCCTCGTGCCCGAGCGTGTAGAACAGCGGCAGGATGTTGTAGCGCATGTTCATGTAGTTGCGGACGATGTTCTGCGTTGCCGCCGTATACTGACTGTTGTAGGGCAGCTTGTTGATGGTCTTGGAATAGTCGGAGGAAGAATGGATGCGGAAGATGGGCGACAGTGCGCCGTACTGCATCCAGCGGGTGTACATCTCGCCCGACTGCTGCTCGGCGCGCATAAAGCCGCCGAGGTCGGAGGACATATAGGGCGATGAACCCGCCGTGGTCATGGAAACCATGTTGGTCAGCTCGCGGCGGAGCTGCAGCGCCTCACTGGTGATATCGCCCGACCACTGAATGCCGTAGCGATGCCCGATGATCGAGGTGCGGTAATTGATTTTGCCGTTCAGCACCCACTCGGCATTGGCGAGGAGGAAGATGCGCTTGTCACCCGCATAATCCTTCAGAATATCGTTGTACACAACCTTGCCGAAAGTGGACGCCACGATGCCCTGGTAGGGCGAGTTGAAGTTGTTGCTCCAGTTGCGGTCATACCACCAGCCGTCCAGCCCGAGCTTCAGAATGTTCTGGAGGTTCTCGGTGAAGAACTTCACCTCCACGGGGTCGAGCGCCTGGCGGTTGGTCTTGTGCACATGGTCGTTGAAGATGGTCAGCACACCCGCTGCCTTCGCCTTGGCAAGGAAGTCCCGCATATCCGGGAAGGAGGTGGTGTTCAGCTCATAGCCCGTGCCGTCCTTGCTTGCGCGCCAGTTGGTGTCGATGGTCAGCGCGTCCAGCGGGAACCCGTTTTTGCGGTAGTCGGCAATCACCTTCAGGTATTCGTCGGCGGACCAGTCCTGATAGCGGCTGAACCAGGAACCGAAGGTCTTGATGTTGGAGATGGGCGCGCGCCCGGTCAGGGTGACGATGTCTCCGCGCAGCTGCATCGCCGATGCATCGGTGAGGAAGAGGTAGACATCCTTATACTGATTGTAGGCAAGCGTCTGCTTCCAGCCGCTGTAGGTGTCGTTCGAGCCGGCATAGGCAGCGCCCTTCGCCGCCGGAATCACGCGCGGTGCGTCCGCCAGGGCAAACACCTCGGGCGTATCGCCGGGGTCGGGCAGCAGCGTGTAGAACCCGTGGATCGGCACGGTGTCGTCGTTATCATAGGAATACTTCCACACGAGCCTGCCGCTCTTGTCGGTCACTTCAACTGGGTCGGCAGCAAGCGAGGTGCTGTTCTTTTTCAGCTTGACCGTATAGTTTGCGGTCTTTGCCGTGATGACGGTGCCCGTCTCGCTCACCGTCGCCTTGACGCCGGGGAAATCGTCTCTGCCGACGGCAACCAGCGTGGTGCGGTCCTCAAAACTGCCGTTGACCTTCTCCTCCACGCGGATGACCGTGTCGGACAGCAGCTCGACGCGCACGGCGCCGCTCTGTATGGTGACCACGCCCGCCTGCAGAGCGGATGCGGAGAGCGCCCCCGCCAGAGCAAGCAGGCAGAGGAGCATCGGCATGAGAAACTGACGAAGATGTTTCAAGTTTTCCCTCTCCTTTTATAAAAAGTCGATTTTTCTCTGATTACCATTATGCCGCGAAACCCGCACATTTGCAATCGCATTTCTTGCGTTTTTACTCAAGAATATTTGGATTCGGCGGTTTTCCGCCCGCAAAAATTGAGCGTTTTTTGCGCATATTTTGTATGACAAAAAGCGGCTGCTCAACCGCACCCGGTCAAAGCAGCCGTTTTGTTTTTATCTGCGGCAGTCCGACGCCACATTCACCACGGGAATCCCGCAGGCAAACGCATAGTCCACGGTCTGCTTGGTACCGCCGTGCTCGCTTGTCAGATAGCAAATGCAGGCGGCGGACGCATCCACCAGCGCGCGGTTCCGCTTCTGCATACAGCCGGGATAGTAGCTGTCGCTGACATAGACGACCTCGTCGGCGCGCGACAGGATGTTGTCGTACACGCGGCGGCTGTAGTCGCTCCACTTCGCGGTCTGGTCGCGGCAGGGGAGCATCAGCACCAGTTTCACATCATAGCCCTGCTGCTTCAGCGAACAGATGTAGGTTGCGGCAAAGGTGTCAAATCCCAGCGCCCCGCCGCAGGCAAAATAACGAAAGCCGTTCTCCATCAGCACGCGGATCATCGGCTCCACATTCCGCACAAGCTGGTCATAACTCATCGCCGAAATGTCCCGGTGCCCGGTAAAACAGCAGGTGTTACGCTTTTCTCGCATCCAGCAGTCGCTTCACTTTCAGCACGGCGAGCTGCGTCTTCGCGTCGGGGATTTCGCCGCGCATGACCATCTCGCAGAGGGTATCGATGTGGATCTTTTCCACGGTCAGAAATTCGTCCTCATCCAGGTGCTGTCCGTCGTTTTCGGTGTGCAGATCCTCGGCGAGGTACATCTCAATCACCTCGTCCACAAAGGCGGGCGTGGTGTAGAGCGGTCCGAGGTCGGTGTATTTCCCGGCGCGGTAGCCGGTCTCCTCATACAGCTCACGCTTTGCCGCGTCCAGTCTGTCCTCCGCCTTCGAGTCGAGCTTCCCCGCCGGGATCTCGAGCAGCACGCGCGCATGCGGATAGCGGAACTGCCGCTCGACGAGCACAAAGCCGTCGTCAAAGAGCGGAAGCACGCAGACCGCGCCGACATGGCGAATCACCTCGCGGATGGTCTCATGCCCGTTCGGCAAACGGACGGTGTCGCGGTACAGGTGCACGACTCTGCCGTCATAGAGCAGCGTCGAGGTCAGCGTCTCCTCGGTGAGGGACGCCGCGGTGCATTTCTTCTCGTCCATCCTGACGCCTCACGCCCCGAACTTGGCATGCAGTGCGGCGATGATGAGGTCGGCGCATGCCTCGGGCGAAAAATGGTCGGTCGAGAGGCAGATGTCATAGTTGCCGGGGTGCCCCCAGACCTTACCCGTGTGATACATATGATAGTCGGCGCGGTACTTGTTGATGCGGTCCACCTTCTCATACGCCGCCTTCAGCTTGATGGCGTGGTCCGCCGCCTCGCGTTCGGCGCACTTGTCATAGGAGCCGCTGATGAACACGCGCAGAAGCCCCGGGAAGTCCTGCAATATAGAGTCGCCGCAGCGCCCGATGATGACGCAGGAGGACTGCTCCGCAAGACTGCGGATGACCTTTGCCTGATAATTATACAGATTTTCGTTGGAGGTGAAGTCCGCGCTTTCAGGCGGAATGACCTCGCCGCCGTAGGATTTTCTCGACACCTTGAAGAGCAGCGTCTTCTTCAGTTTTTCGTCCGCGCGGGCAAACAGCTCCTCGCTGATGCCGCTGTCGTCCGACGCCAGGCGCAGCAGTTTGCTGTCGTAATATTCCACGCCGAGCTTCTTCGCCAGCGTTCTGCCCACCTCAACGCCGCCGCTGCCGCAGCTTCTGCCGAGCGTTACTACAAAATGTTCCATGATGAAACCCACCTCTCATAGTGAAATGTGCCTTCATAGTTAGTTTATCACATTGCGGCGGGTATTGCAAGCGTTCGCCTCGATTTTTTCCGCTTATTACCGCCGTTTTGCCGTGCGCACCTCCAGATCCATGAGGAACGCACCGCCGAGCGCCAGCACGGACGAGATGTATGCGCCGCGCAGCAGCTCAAAGGCGTTGTCCCGCCGCAGCGCATCGGCGGTGTCGCCTCCGGCGTAGAGCGCAACGGCAAGCAGATAGAGGCAGATGACGGCGAGGCATATGTAAAGGAGGTGCGCCGCGGCGGGCATGAGCGCGGGCGGTTTTGGCAGGTTTGACATGCTTTTTTCTTCCTTTTGTATGGTTTTGCAGGATTTTTGAAGCAAAAGATAAAAATGAAGAAAACGATGCCCTGCTCTGCCTCTATTTTAACATAGAAAAACCCGCAATCCAAGCTGATATATGCGGAAAATCTGTCAGTTTCTGCGATTTTTTGAAGATTGTGTATAAAGTTGTCGAAACGACGGAAATGGGTGTACAGCCTGCTGTATTTTTGCTATTTATTTTGTATATTTTGTAATATTTTGGATTGCATTTTGTGCAAGCAGAAGCCGGGCATGCGCCGAAAGCGTGCGCAAAAGTTGCTTTTCGGGTCTCGCCCCGCCGCAATTTGTACATCCTTGCCGAAAACGCACGCGCGGATTTGTGCATGCAGTCGAAATTCCGCTGCGCGGGAACGCAGGGCAAAACGGTAGAATAGAAGCACATCGAAAAGCGTCAAGGAGTGATAAAATTTGCAGTCGGAATTAGCACAGGCCGACTTACTTTCAACCGTGAAGGAAGCTGGCCCTGAAACCAGAATTCAGTATCAGCTGTTCCGGGCGCCCGAAGGCTACGGGCTGTCCGCATGCATTGTCGGCGAAAGCGGTGATGCAGTTCGCATTGCGCAGCTGACCACAGACCTTGCAGCCGCAAAACGAATCTTCGATTTGCTGTCGGAGAACACCGTGTTCCCGTACAACATCTGCGAAGTTCTTGACGACCTGCTGGCAGCCGATCCCCTGCCCTGATGCCGCAGGCATCCTCCGCTATCCACCCGGCGCATCTTCTTCGCGCCGTTTTGATTTTGTTAAAGAAAAGCCGTGAGCTGTGCTCACGGTTTTTCTTTATTTGTGCAGTTTGGAAGAGTGACACAGCGCCCCATGCGCATCTATCCAAGCCTCCCTTGTGCAAAGGGAGGTGGCGGCGTAGCCGTCGGAGGGATTGTTGCAGAGCCATGGAACAACCCCTCAGTCACCTTGCGGTGACAGCTCCCCTTACACAGGGGAGCCGAAAATACAGTCATCTATATTCCAGCCATTTTTGCTCATGGTAACAATGCTCCGATTTTAGAATATCACGCTTTTCCAAACTTGTCAACACAAAAAAGATTATATTTCTGTAATCATAATTAAATCACAATCATATAACTATTTTGCGCTCTGTTTTGTGTCCGCTTAGAGTTATATTATTCAACCGTCTTTTGATATAAAATCAGAGTATAAAATGTGATTGGTGGTGACACTATGTTCAAAATAGATACAAAGTTCAAGAACGCGAATGTCTCCCGCACCATTCGGTTTACCGAAGATATGTACGAGGAACTCGCGACGCTGGCACAGCAGAACGGCATTTCGTTCAATAATCTTGTGCTACAATGTTGCCGCTATGCCCTCGACGATATGGAAGAGAGCAAATAATCCTTGTCGCTCTATCTACGCCTCCCTTGTGTAAAGGGAGGTGGCGCAAAGCGCCGGATGGATTGTTGCAGAGCAAGAAAACAACCCCTCAGTCGGCTAACGCCGACAGCTTCCCTTACACAGGGGAGCCAAAAAGAGGAACGAACCTTGGTTCGTCCCTCTTTTTTCTTTTCTCTCTTTTCTCTTTTTCTTACTTTGCATCGCGCATGGAGGCAACGGCGATGCGGGTGAAGATGACGCATGCCTCGGAGCGCTTGATGCCGTCTGCTGGACGGAACTTGCCCGTGCCTGCGTCACCGCCGACGATGCCGGCGTTCGCCAGCTTGCGGACTGCTGCTGCGCATGCCATATCGTCCGTGATGTCGCTCAGCGCCTTTTCGCGAATCGCAGTGTACTCGCTCTCGGGCAGAATGTTTGCAAAGACAACCGCCATATCGCCGCGCGAAATGGGCTGGTTCATCTTGTCTGCTGCAAACTGGCCTTCCTTGACGATGCCGTTTGCCACGCAGTACTTCACATAGGGGTCGAACCAGTTTGCTGCACCTGCGGTGTCAATGGTACTGCCCGTGTAAGCCTTGTGGATATTGGCGGCTGCGGTCAGTGCCTGTGCAACCGTGAAGGTATTGTCGGGGGAGAAGGTCGTCTTGCCCGTGCCGTTTGCGAGTGCGTATTCATACGCAGTCTTGACATAAGTGTGGAACCACGCATTTGCCGGTACATCGGCAAACTGATTCTCATAGGTGCGGCTTGCCGTGAACTTCGGCGTGCCCGCGCCTGCCTCGGTCTTGTCAAACAGCGAAAGCATCTCTGCCGTGGGCGTCACATTGGCATAATTCAATGTGTAAGTCGCATTGCCGGCGAGCGCGGCAACATCGAAGAGTACCTCTGCGGGGGTATCCTTGCTCATCTGCTTGCCGTAGATCTTCTCCATCGAGCCGATTTCGCCGCCCGTCCAGTTGACCGTCGTCGCGCCGACGACATTCTGGAGGCAGAGGCGATTGACCTTGCCGCCCGAGATGTTCAACGTGGCGTGCTTGCTGTAATAGAACTGGTCGCCGCCGACGAAGATGGAATCGCGGACTTCGCCGCCGGTCATATTGAACACGATGCCGTCACCGGTGTTTGCCTGTGTGGGGCCGCCGTAAATGCGCTGCACATTGCCGCCGGCAAAGTTGATGGTCTGCGTGCCGCTGAAGGTATACTGCGTGCCGCCTGCGGGCGTGCCGCGCGTGTAGCCGACGAAGCAGTAGTAGTGACCGCTCTCCACCGTCAGTGTGTAGGAGACCTGCGTATCCACGGGGTCGCTCATGCCGAACTGATAGCCCCCGACCACATAGAGCGAGCCGGTGCCGTACTCCGGCATCTCAAGCCCCTTGCCGAAATGCATATTGTGGAAGTTACCGACGAAAAGCATGGAGGTCTCGTAGACGAACTTCGTGTTCTCAAACATGGTGTCGCCGCCGAAATAGTAGCGCTTGCTCTTGCCGAAGTCGAGCGCGCCGTCGAAGTAGCGTTCGCCGTCATACGAAGTGATGAGAATTTTGCCCGTGTGCGCCGGTTCCTTGTAGTTGACGGGCAGCACAAAATGGTTGATGACAACGATGGTGCCGTCCATGCCGTCAAGCAGCTCGTATGCCTGCGAAATATCGCTGACGGCGCCGTCCGGCGACATGCCGTCGCCGTTGCCGGTGGCGGACAGGTAGACGCGGGGGCCGTTCACATGGCTGTCCGCGGGTTTTTTGTCCAGCACGGTATAGACGGCGGTCTCGGCGTCGCCGACGCCGATTTTCGTGCCGTCCTCATAGGTTGCCGTGTCAAAGGCTTCAAGCAAGTCGCTTGCACGCAGCCCGCGGCGGACAATCAGGTTGAAGGAATTGTCCGCTTCGACGCGGTTTGCATTGACATCGCTGACCGAGCGACCGGCAGCGCTCAGGCTGCCGCCGAGGTAGTAGACATCAGTGCGCCCCATGACATTGTTGGCATACAATGCACCGACGGTACCGCCCTTGACGGTGATCTTAGCGTTGCCGTTCAGCCGCCGCGCATCGGCGTCACCGCCGGTGTACAGTTTGGCGACGGAGCCGCCGTTCACCGTAACCTCGGTGCTGCCGCCGTAGTTGCCGTGCACCGAAGCGCCGTACAGCGCGGCGACGGAGCCGCCGTTCACCGTAATGTGCGAGGTGCCGCGGAAAGTCTTCGAGTCAGTGCCGCGCGTAAAACCGATGACGGCATTCACCTTGCCGCTGTTCACAGTGATGTGGCTGTCCAAATCCGGCGCAGGCTCACCCTCTGCGGCATCCATCGGGAACTGATAGCCGCCGACGAGGATAAAGCTGCGCAGCGTGGTGGTAATCTTCGTGCCCAGCGTGAGCGGGTGGAAGCACGCGACAATCATGGCACCCTTTGCGGTATTGGTATCGCCGTAGGTGATGGTCATGTTCTCAAAGGTCGTCGGACCGGACAGATACCAGCGGCAAAACGGCGCCTGATTGAAAATCAGCGTGCCGCCCGTAACGGTGATCGGATTTGCATGTTCCGGCTCACGAAGCGGCTGATTCAGCGTCGCCGTGCCGACAATGGTAATCTTACCGCCGTCCTTGACGGCGTCCAGCGCCGCCTCCATCGTGCCGAAGGGCGTCTCCTTCGTCAGACCGTCGCCCTCTCCGCCGTCACCGACGAAGACATCCAGTGCCGCCGCCGAGACACAGAGCAGGCAGACAAGCAGAAGCGGGATGAGCAGACCGATGTGTTTTTTCATTTTGCAGCTTCCTCCTTGGTCGTTCCGTTTGATTTTTTCGGGTTCTCTCTCTGTGTACAGTATAGTGGATACCGCGGGCGGGGGTCAAGGTATAAAACAATACAGTTCAAAACTACTTTACAAGCAGATTTTACACCTAAACGGGCAAAACGGCACAATTTTCGGCGTATCTCCGCCTTTGCGGTGTAAAAAAATATCGCCCCGTGTACACGAGGCGATATTTTTCTTTGCAAAAGTCTTGCTTACTTGATTTTCGCAATCTTCTGACGGCAAGCCTTGCAGATGTTCTTTTCCTGATACTCTGCAACACCGTCTCTGCCACCGCAGAAGAGGCAAGCGGGCGTGTACTTGGAGAGCACGATGGTGCCGCCCTCGACGAAAATCTCAATGTCGTCACCCGTGTGGATGTCCATGTACTTGCGCAGCTCGATGGGAAGGACGATTCTGCCCAGCCCATCAATCTTTCTTACGATTCCGGTCGATTTCATTGTTGTTTCCTCCTGGTTGTATAAATTTTTGTGAAAAGTTCGCTTTTCGATACAATTCTAACATCGGCTTTTCGGTTTGTCAAGCCTTTTTTGCAAAATAATTGTAAAACATACAATTTTCTGCAAAGCGCCCGCGAAACCCGTCAGATTTTCTGCGAAGTGACCTTGAAGCGGATTGCCGTGCGGTCCTCGCCGTCAATCTGAATTGCCTCAAAGGACGGCTGCGCATAGAGCAGAATCCCGCTCGGCGCAAGGAAGCCCGACGCAATGGCAATCGCCTTGACGCTCTGGTTGACCGCGCCCGCACCGACCGCCTGCAGCTCTGCCTCGGAAAAATCGCGGATGGCTGCGGCAAGCGCACCGGCAACCGAATTTGCGTTGGATTTGGATGAAACTTTCAGCACATTCATGACACAAGACCTCCGTATTTTAATTGAAATGGTTTTCTGTAAAATACATTTTAATTTACTGCGAGACTATTGTACAGCACCAATGTGACAATTATATGAAGATTCCGAGAAATTTTTTAGCTTGTGCGCAGAAAATACAAGCCGATTTGCGGAAAAATGTCGGAAAGTTTATTTTTCGGAAAAAAGAGAGGTTTATTTCGCTTCCGTTTTCTTGACCGCCAGCGTGACGGTCTCGCCGTTGATGTCCCATTCCTTGGCGTAGCCCTCGACCACGCCGAAGATGACGAGGTCGCAGAGCACGGCGGCTTTGATCTCGGCAGCGTGGCTGTCCATAATGGCGCGCAGCTTTTCGCTGCCGTCCTCATAGAGCGTGATGTGGTCGGTCACATCAAAGCCCGCCTCCTTGCGCATGGTCTGCACCTTGGAGATGATCTCACGGACGAAGCCCTCTTCAATCAGCGCGTCGCTGAGCTCGGTATCGAGCGCGACGGTCACGCCGCCCTCGGTGAGCGAGACATATCTGCCGCCCTGCACCGTCTCAATCAGCAGATCCTCCGGCGCAAGCTCGACCGTGCCGCCCGCCGTCTCGAGCGTGACCTTGCCTGCGGCGTCCAGCTCGCGCTTGAGCGCGGTGCCGTCTGCGGCGGCGAGCAATGCGCGAATCTCGCCGAGCTGCTTGCCGTACTTCGGACCGACGGTCTTGAGGTTGGGCTTAATATTATAGGAAAGGAATGCACCGGCATCGGTGGTGAACTCGACGTCCTTCACATTCAGCTCGTCGGCGATGATGGCGGTGAAAGTCGCGTCCAGCGCCTTGGGTGCGCCGATGAACATCTTACCGATGGGCTGACGGTTCTTGATGTTGGCGGCATTGCGCGCGGCTCTGCCGAGGATGACGATGTTCAGCACCTCTTCCATCGCATATTCCAGCGTCTCGTCGATGAGCGACTCGTCGGCGACGGGATAGTCGCAGAGGTGGATGCTCTCGGGCGCGGTGGGGTCGAGCGAGCGGACGAGGTTCTGATAAATCTCCTCCGTCATGAACGGAATCATCGGTGCGGCGAGCTTCGAGAGCGTGACCAGCGCCGTGTAGAGCGTCATGTAGGCGTTTTCCTTATCGGTGGTCATTTCGCTGCCCCAATAGCGGTCGCGGCAGCGGCGGACATACCAGTTGGACAGCTCGTCCGTGAAGTCGGAGAGCGCCTTTGCCGCCTCGGGAATCTTATAGGCGGCGAGGTTTGCGTCAGTCGCCTTGATGGTGGAATTCAGCTTGGAAAGCAGCCACTTGTCCATGACCGACAGGTTCTCGCGGTCGAGCGTGTGCTTGGTCGGGTCGAACTTGTCAATCTCGGCGTAGAGCACATAGAACGCATAGGTGTTCCAGAGCGTGCCGAGGAACTTGCGCTGCCCCTCGACGACCGCCTTGTCGTGGAAGCGGTTCGGCAGCCAGGGCGCGGAGTTGGTGTAGAAGTACCAGCGGATGGCGTCCGCACCGTATTTTTCAAGCGCGTCGAACGGGTCAACGGCGTTGCCCTTGGACTTGGACATCTTCTGTCCGTTTTCATCCTGGACATGGCCGAGGACAATGACGTTCTTGTAGGGTGCCTTGTTGAAAATCAGCGTCGAAATTGCCAGCAGCGAATAGAACCAGCCGCGGGTCTGGTCAACCGCCTCGGAGATGAAGTCCGCCGGGAACTGCGCCTCAAACAAATCCTTGTTTTCAAAGGGATAGTGATGCTGTGCAAAGGGCATGGAGCCGCTGTCATACCAGCAGTCAATGACCTCGGGCACGCGGTGCATTTCGCCGCCGCAGTCCGGGCACTTGATGGTCACCGCGTCGATGAAGGGGCGGTGCAGCTCGATGTCGTCCGGGCAATTGGAACTCATCTCTTTCAGCTCGGCAATCGAGCCGATGGCGTGCCGCTTGCCGCAGGCGCACTCCCAGATCGGGAGCGGCGTGCCCCAGTAGCGGTTGCGCGAAAGGCCCCAGTCCTGCACGTTTTCCAGCCAGTCGCCGAAACGACCCTTGCCGATGCTCTCGGGAATCCAGTTGATGGTGTTGTTGTTGCGGATCAGGTCGTCCTTGACGGCGGTCATCTTGATGAACCAGGAATCGCGCGCGTAGTAGATGAGCGGCGTGCCGCAGCGCCAGCAGTGCGGATAGCTGTGCTCAAACACGGGGGCGGCAAAGAGCAGCCCGCGGCTCTCGAGATCGACCAGCACCGGCTTGTCCGCATCCTTGCAGAACATGCCCGCCCACTTAGTCTCCTTGGTCATTTCGCCCTTGGCGTCCACAAGCTGGACAAAGGGCAGGTCGTACTTCTTGCCGACCTTGGAGTCGTCTTCACCGAACGCGGGCGCGATGTGAACCACGCCGGTACCGTCGGTCAGCGTGACATAGGGGTCGCAGACGACATAGTATGCTTTTTTGCCCTGCGCGGCGATGATGTCGCCCGCAAAGTCGAAGAGCGGCTCATATGCCTTGCCCTCGAGGTCGGTGCCGCGGAAGTGCTCCAGCACCTCATAATTGCCTGTGCCGAGCACCGTGTCTGCAAGCGCGGCGGCGAGGTAATAGGTATAGCCGTCGGTGGTCTTGACCTTCACATAGTCGTGGTCGGGGTGGACGCAGAGCGCGACATTGGAGGGCAGCGTCCAGGGGGTCGTCGTCCATGCGAGGATATAGGCGTCCTCGCCGACCACCTTGAAACGGGCGATCGCCGAGCGTTCTTTGACGTCCTTGTAGCCCTGCGCGACCTCGTGCGAGGACAGCGGCGTGCCGCAGCGCGGGCAGTAGGGTACGATCTTGAAGCCCTTGTAGAGCAGGCCGCGGTCGTAGATCTGCTTGAGCGACCACCACTCGGACTCGATGAAGGTGTTTTCATAGGTGACATAGGGGTGCTTCATGTCCGCCCAGAAGCCGACGGTCTGCGAGAAATCCTCCCACATGCCCTTGTACTTCCAGACGCTCTCTTTGCAGTGCTCGATGAACGGCTCAAGACCGTAGGCCTCAATCTGATCCTTGCCGTCGATGCCGAGCATCTTCTCGACCTCAAGCTCGACCGGCAGACCGTGCGTGTCCCAGCCCGCCTTGCGGGGGACATAGTAGCCCTTCATGGTCTTGTAGCGCGGGATCATGTCCTTGATGACGCGGGTGAGGACATGCCCGATATGCGGCTTGCCGTTTGCCGTCGGGGGACCGTCATAGAAGGTGAAGGTCTTGCCGCCCGCGCGGTGCTCGCTGCTCTTTTCAAAAATGTGATTCTCCTCCCAGAAGCGCCGCACATCCTTCTCGCGGCTGACAAAGGAGAGGTCGGTGGATACTTTCTGATACATCTCTGAACCTCTTTTCCGATTTTCCGATTTGCGCAAAAAAGAAGGTTCCCCGTCAAAAGGACGGAGAACCGTTAAACCACCTTTTGCGCATACTGACATATGCCTTCCCGATAACGGAGGAAATCCGTCGCCCGCTACTCGTTTCACAGGCGCGCTCCGAAGTGATTTTCACGCGGTTGCTACTCGCATCGGGCTTCCACCGTCCCCGACTCGCTTGACCTTTCGCAAAGGGCTACTCTCTTCATCATGGCTTTTTACTGTACTGTACCGATTTTAACACGCTTTTGCCGCGTTGTCAACAGGTATTTTTCCGTGTTTTTTCCGGCGTGCTTTGGCGTCGGACGCGCGGGCGGCGCTTTTTTTCGCCTTTTTCGTTGACATCCTCTTTATACAGTGCTATAATATTTTGGATTCTTATTTTGCAATCTTTAATTTTAGATAGATGAAAAGGACTGGAAAACGCCATGAAATGGACATCGCTGAACGACTTGCGCGAAAAGTATCTTTCGTTCTTTGAGTCGAAGGGGCATCTTCGCCTGCCGAGCTTTCCGCTCGTGCCGCAGGGCGACAAATCGCTTCTGCTCATCAACTCGGGCATGGCGCCGATGAAGAAGTTCTTCACCGGCGAGGAAGTGCCGCCGCGCCGCCGCGTCACCACCTGCCAGAAGTGCATCCGCACGCCCGACCTCGAGCGCGTCGGTCACACCGCGCGCCACGGCACCTATTTTGAGATGCTGGGCAACTTCTCCTTCGGCGACTACTTCAAGGAGGAGGCGATTCCGTGGGCATGGGAGTTCCTCACCAAGACGCTGGAGATTCCGGAAGAGCTGCTCTATCCGTCCATCTACGAGAACGACGAAGAGGCGTTTGACATCTGGACGAAGAAGGTCGGCGTGCCCGCAGAGCGCGTCACCCGCCTCGGCAAAGAGGACAACTTCTGGGAGCACGGCAGCGGTCCCTGCGGCCCCTGCTCCGAGATCTATTTCGACCGCGGCGAGAAGTACGGCTGCGGCAGCCCCGACTGCAAGCCGGGCTGCGACTGCGACCGCTTCATGGAGATCTGGAACAACGTCTTCTCGCAGTTCAACAACGACGGCAAGGGCAACTACACCGAGCTCAAGCAGAAGAACATCGACACCGGCATGGGTCTTGAGCGCCTCGCCTGCGTGATGCAGGGCGTGGACAACCTCTTTGAGGTGGACACCGTGCGCAAGATTCTCGACACGGTCTGCTCCATCGCGGGCGTGAAGTACGGCGAGGATAAGAATAAGGATATTTCCATCCGCGTCGTCACCGACCACATCCGCTCGGCCACGTTCATGATTTCGGACGGCGTCATCCCCTCCAACGAGGGCCGCGGCTATGTCCTGCGCCGCATCCTGCGCCGCGCCGCGCGCCATGCAAAGCTGCTCGGCATCACGCATGCCTTCCTCTCCGACCTCTGCGAGGTCGTGATTGAGCAGAACATCACGGCATATCCCGAGCTTGGCACTAAGCGCGACTATATCAAAAAGGTCATCGCGATGGAGGAGGAGCGTTTCGATGCCACCATCGACGCGGGTCTCGACATTCTGAACACGCTGACCGAAAAGGCAGACGCCAAGGGCGAAAAAACGATTCCCGGCGCGGATGTCTTCAAGCTGTATGACACCTTCGGCTTCCCGATCGACCTCGTGCGCGAGATCGCGGGCGAGCGCGGCTACACGCTCGACGAAGAGACCTTTGACAAACTGCTTGCCGAGCAGAAGCAGCGCTCCCGCGAGCGCCGCAAGAACATCGGCGGCTGGTCCGAATCCTCGAAGACCCTGCTTGCCGACCTGCCCCGCACCGAATTCGTCGGCTACACCGACACCGAGGCGGATGCAAAAATCGTGGCGATTCTCTGCGACAACGAAGCCGAGGAATGCGTCAGCGAGGGCGAATTCAGCCTGATTCTCGACAAGACGCCGTTCTACGGCGAGGGCGGCGGTCAGGTCGGCGACACCGGTGTGATTCGCACCGCGCATGCCGAGGCGACTGTGCTGGATACCAAGAAGACTGACGGCGTTTACATCCATCTTTGCCGGATGGAGAGCGGCGTGTTCAATAAGGGCGAAACCGTGCACGCTGCCATCGACACCGCGCGCCGCGACGCCATCAAGCGCAACCACTCCACCGCGCACCTCTTGCAGGCGGCGCTGCGCGAAGTGCTCGGCAGCCATGTCGAACAGGCAGGCTCCTATGTGGACGAGCACCGCTGCCGCTTCGACTTCACGCATTTCTCCGCGGTAACGAAGGAAGAACTTGCAAAGGTTGAGGCGCTGGTCAACGCGCACATCCTCGCGGGTGAGCCGGTCGTCACCACGGTGACCGACCCCGAGAGCGCGAAGAAGGCGGGCGCGATGGCGCTGTTCGGCGAAAAGTACGGCGACAAGGTGCGCATGGTCAAGATGGGCGACTTCTCGACCGAGCTTTGCGGCGGTACGCATCTCGACAACACCGCAAAAGCGGGTCTGTTCAAGATTATTTCCGAGTCTTCGGTTGCAGCGGGTGTCCGCCGCATCGAGGGCACGACCGGTCTCGGCGTGCTGGAACTGCTGCGCGAGAGCGAAAAGCTGACGGCGGACGCCGCAGCCGAGCTGAAGAGCGCACCGGCAGAGATTGCACACCGCGCGGCGGCGCTGCAAAGCGAAATCAAGCAGCTGCACCGCGAGCTGGATGCTGCCAACGCCAAGCTGTCGCAGAATGTGCTGGCATCGCTTGCCGACAGCACTGTAATTGTAGACGGCATCGAGCTGACGGCGGCAAAGATTGACGGCAACGCGCAGAGCGCGCGCACGCTGTGCGACGAAATCAAGGCAAACCATCCCGCAGCAGTCGCCGTTATCGCATCGGTCGACGGCGGCAAGCTGAACTTTGCGGCATGCGCAGGTGCGGACGCAGTCAAGCGCGGCGTACACGCAGGCAAGTTGGTCGGCGCGGTCGCGCAGATGACCGGCGGCAAGGGCGGCGGACGCCCCGACAGCGCCATGGCGGGCGGCGCGGATGTCTCGAAGGTGGAAGAAGCCCTTGCGGCGGCGCGCACCATCCTCGGCGACATGCTGAAGAAGTAAAATAAAATAGGTAGGAAATGTGATGCGGCGCGGTGTTCGGCTCCCCTGTGCAAGGGGAGCTGTCACCGATAGGTGACTGAGGGGTTGTTTCTTGACTTTGCAACAATCCCTCCGTCGGCTCCGCCGACACCTCCCTTTACACAAGGGAGGCTTAGATAGAGTGGTGAGAGCAAACCTTGCATTCCATCCCGCCAAATAAATTTCAAAAAACACTTGACAAGCTATATTCGATTTCGTATAATATAGATTGTCTTATTGTGAATACACGCGAAGTTTCCGCTTCCGAAATACTGCAAGGAGGTGCA
>CAKSLU010000005.1 GCA_934474225.1 uncultured Eubacteriales bacterium
AAAATGCCGTGAATGACATTCTCAAGAATCTTTCTGTTTTTCATGTTACACGCCTTTCTGCATGGGGAAAGGCGAACTCATATGAGTTCGCCGCTGCTTATCTAAAAATACTTTGCATAGAAAGGTTAAAATCAGAATTTGTAAAAAAGACGGCTGTGCCGGCTTTTTTACTCCTTAAAGGGCGGCGCGGCTGAGCGCACGCGAGTGAACGCCCTTGCTTCAGCCGAAAGCCTTGGCTTTCGGCTGATTCGGAGGAAGACTTATGATGAAAGTTTCGGTAAAAGCTGCTTTAGTGCACCGCAACCGCGCCCGCTTTGGCGATGATACCGGCGGCTGCCGAAGAAGTTGCGAAGTCGAAGAACTTCTGTGCCGCATCCGAGAGCGCCACGCCAGTCTTGGTGACCAGGACGAACGGACGCTGGATGACATAGCTGCCGTCCTTGACAGTGTCCTCGGTGGGGGTCACGCCGCCTACTTTCAGTGCCTTGACGCTGTCCTTGACAGAGGCAAGCGATGCATAGCCGATGGCGTTCGGGTTGCCTGCAACCGTGGTGATGACATCACCCGTGCTGGTCAGCTCCTGGCGATACTTGCAGGCGTCCTTCGTGTCCGTGATTGACTCAAAGCCGTCGCGCGTACCGCTGCCTGCCTCGCGGCCGATGAGGACGATTTCGCCGTCCGCGCCGCCGACATCCTTCCAGTTGGTGATTTCACCGGTATAAATCTTTGCAATCGTCGCGGTGTCGAGGTCGTCAACCGCGTTTGCAGGGTTGACGATGATGGCGATGCCGTCGAGTGCCAGCACCGTCTCGGTGAGGCCGCTCTGCTTCTCGGCATCCTTCAGCGCGCGGCTGGAAAGACCGATGTCGCAGCGCCCCTCGGAAACGGCCGTGATGCCCGAGCCGGAACCGGTGGGGTTGTAAGTAAAGGTGATACCCTTGTGGTCCGCCTGGAACTGTTCGCCCAGTGCGCCGATGACCTTCTGCATCGAGGTGGAACCGTCGGTCGAAACCGTGCCGCTCTCGCTCTTGCCGCAGGAGGCAAGAACCGTCAGCGCAAGCAGCGCCGCAAGTGCAATACTGAGAATCTTTTTCATTGTTTTCAATCTCCTTTGTTGTTTCCTTTTCGTTGTTACGCCTTAATAATATATCCCGAATGTAAAATGCAAAACCTTACCTTTGTAAAATCGGTGTAAAACAATCAATCGAAAACCCAGGAACGCAAAAAAAGATGCCCGAAGGCATCTTTTTTGCAAAAGTTATTATTTCGGCACGGTGATGGTCTTGCCAACATTGGAAATCATGCTGTAATACCAGACGCCGCCTGCCTTGGTACAGTTCTGCACCGCGTAAACATAGGTCTTTCCCTTCACCGCCGTGCTGTCGGCGTAACTTGTGGTTCCCTCCGCATAGCCGAGGATCTCCCAGGTGGTCTCACCCGACAGCTTGCGAAAGATCTTGTATTTGGTCACCGTCCCCGCCGCGTTCCAACTGAAGCGCACCGCCCCGTTTGAATACGTGATGGACTTGATGGCGACCGCAGGCATGGGAGAGCCCTTGCTGACCGCCTCGGAATGCACGCCGTACACAAAGACAACGCCGGACTGCGTATAGGCGCGCACCTTGTAATAATAGGTGGTGCAGGTCTCTACGGTATTATCCACATAAGAGGTCTCCCGCGTCGCCTTGAGCGGCTTGTAATTGGTACCGTCCGTGCTACGGTAGAACTTGTAGCCGTATGCGCCGCTGACAGCGGAAGCGCTCAATTTCAGACCGTTTTCATCCAATTTGACCGTGAGGGTCGGTGCGGGCAGTTGCGTGGTCTTGATGGTCTGGACGACCGGCGCGATGACGCCGTAGACATCCTTGCCGTTCACTTTCTTCCAGCCCTGCACCGCATAGGAATAGGTCTTGCCCTTGGAAACCGTCGTATCCCGATAGGCGGTCTCGGTGGTGAAGCCGAGCGACTCCCAACTGCCGTCGCCGAGTTTGCGGAAAATTTTGTACCGCTCTGCCGTGCTGCTCGCATTCCAGCGGAAGTAGACCAGGCTGCCGTCGTAATAGATGTTTGTGATCGGCACCGCTGCCGGCACGGTCTCCACCGCTCCGCTTGCATCGGAAGAATAACTCGTCATCGTGCCGTTTGCCGTGCCGTTATACGCCTTTTCGAGGTACGCCTGCACCTTGTAGGTATAGGTGATGCCCAGCTCCGCGCTCGTATCGATATAGGTGGTCGACCCGGTGGTCGGCTCGGTGGTCGACTCGGCAGGGTCGATCTGCTCGTAACTGCCGCCCGTCGGGCAGCGGAAAATCTTGTACCCGGTCGCGCCGGTCACAGTCGGGGTGATGGTCAGCTTGTTGCCGCCTTCCGGATTGCTCACCGCTTTGACACTCGGCTTTGCCACCTGCTTGACGACGGTCTCCGTGCCGCAGAGGCAGCAGGACTTCACCAGTTTGGTGTAGGTGCCGTCGGTCTTCAGCGTCAGCGGCGAATACTGGTGGTCGCCGCTTGCATGATAGTGCGTCGTCCGCGTGTAGGCAAACTGCTCACCGGTGTCCGATGCAGGCGAACCAAAGTTCGGATACGCATAACTTGCGCCGAACAGCGTCTTGGTCGTAAAGGTGAACTTCTTGGCATATATACTGCGCTGGCTCCACCAGGTTGCCCCTTCCGGAATCTTCAATGTGCTGTTGCCATGGTAGTACATCCACCAGTCGCCGTGTGCATCCTTGACAAAGGTGCCGTGGCCGACGCCGAACATGCCGTTGCCGGACTTGAACACCGCCGTACTGCTCTTTGCCCAGTTGTCGCGGTCCATCGGGTTTGCGCCCGTCTTCAGCGTGAGCGCACCGTAGCAGTAATGCTCCGACCAGCTGCCCGATGCCGAATAGATGACATGGGTCACTTTCCCGTTTTGCAGGACTTGCGGTCCTTCGTTGATGGTGGGCCTGTACTTGCCGGACTTAGTGTAGCCGCTGCCGCCCTGCTCCCAACTGTAATCAGGGGAGGATAGCCGCACGCGGTTGCCGGTCAGCACAGAGGGGGATTTCATCTTCTGAATATAAATGTTCTGCGTGACATTCTCAGTGCCCGGCCAGCCCGACCAAAAGAAGTACATCCCCTTGTAACTGCCGCTCGAAATGCGCAGGATTGTGCCGTCGATGGCCCAGCGGTTATCGTCGGTCTTCACCTCGCCGATCATCTCATAATCGCTGAGCGGGTTCTCATGCTCGGTCGCGCGCAGGACATACATGCGGTGGTTCTCGTTATCGTCATTGTCCGCCGCAAAGTAAATATACCAGCCGGCATGCTCCGCGCCGAAGTCGGACGCCTCGATATAATGCAGTTCGGGCGCCCAATATTCATACTTGGCGTTGGTGATATTCGTCAATTTCGAGTTGAACACTTCGCGCGCACGCCCTGCCCTGTCGCCGATCGCCACATTTCCACTGGCGGTCACGCAGATTTTCCAAACCTTTTGGGCGGCGGAATAGGTGGAATAGCAGTAGTAGTACACGCCGTCCTTCTGTGTGACATAGGGGTCGGCTTTATGCTCGAAAAGTTTGGTGTCAAAGCGGGAATACTCAAATTTGTCGTCCGAATAGGTCAGAGACCCCGTGCGGCAGACCGGGAAATCCACGATCTTGCTCTCGTCAAGCACGCTCTGCTTGTACTTGAGCAGCGTTGTGCCGAGGGTGCCGCCGCCATCAACCTTGCCGCTGAAGGTGCCGCCGGTGACCACAACGGTCGCCGCGCCGTAAATCTGCGGCAGATTGTTTGTGCCGAGGTCCTTCACCCGGCTCATACCGAGTCGGAACCCGGACTTGAAGGTACCGCCCGCCAGGCGCACCATCACGCCGCCGCTGTACTTCGCGGTCGTGCGCAGGGAGGCTGCGGGCATCGTGCCGTAGCAATAATAGCCGTAGACCGTGTCCTTGAAGACCGGCGTGTCCGCCGTGCCGAGGTAGATTCTGCCGGTATGCACATTCATGCCGGAGGCGCTGACGATGCCGTTGAAGGTGCCGCCCGAGATGCGCACGGTCACATCGCCGCTCAGCTTGCCGAAGGCAGAGGCGATGTTGCCGCGACGGTTGCCGCCGAACACGCTGTGCCAGGTGCCGCTGCGGATGCAGAGCGTGTAGTCTGCCGCGCTCGAGGCGTCGCTTAGGGTCGATGGATTATTGTAGCCGCCGACCAGCGTGGGATAGGTAAAATCGCTCGAACCCGTGCCGTTGGTAACTTTCAGGTCCGAACCGAAATACAGGGAATGATGGCGCCCGGAGAAGACAAGCCCGCCCACGGTGATGCGCAGGTTCATCCGCTCAAAGCCGGTGGCGTTGGCAAAGCCCATGTTGCCGCCGATGTTCAGGCGCGCGCCGCTGTCCCGATAGTCCTTCCCACCGTACACCGAGGTGAAAATGACCATACCGCCCGCGTCAACAGGGGTAAAGGCACTCGGAATCGTCACCTCACCGCAGATGACAAGGGTGCCGCCCTTGGTCATTTTGCTGTAGGCTTTGCCGAGCGTCTTCAGCGGCGCCGAGGCGCTCGTACCCGCATTGGAGTCAGCACCCGCCGTGTTGCTGACGAAAAAAACATCCGTGCTGCCCGGTGCAAAGCCGCCGTTCTCGGCGGCGATGCCCACACAGAGCAGGCAGGATAAGGCGAAAAGCAGGATGCATGTCAAAATACGCGCGTGTTTCATAATGTCCCCCCTGTTTTTGTCTTATTTGAACAAAAATACTTGTAATATACGGTGTTTTTTGTTCATATTTGCATTTTACCATAAACAAAGCGGAAAATCAATCCTGCGGCGATACAAAGATTTTGCAGAAACCAGAAATAACCTTGTACCCGCCGCAGCGGGCAGCCGCTTTTTTCTGCGTTTGCTCTTCCCTTTTATCGAATCCTGTATTATAATGAAGACAAAGGTCGAAAGCGAAAGGAGACTGCGAATGAAAGTCCTGGTTCTCAGCTGCAATACGGGCGAGGGGCACAACAGCGCCGCCCGCGCCGTGCGCGAAGAGTTCTGCCGCCGCGGCACCCCCTGCGACATGGTGGACGCGCTCGGCATTGTCGGCGCGCCGAATTCGCGCGCCGCCTCTGCCACCTACGGCTCCATCATCACGCATGCGCCGCGCGTCTTCGGCGCGATTTACCGCGTGGGCGAACTGTACAATTCCACCGGGATCCAGTCGCCGGTCTACTATGTCAATGCCGCGCATGCAAAGAAACTCGGCGCGTTCATCGAGGCGGGCGGCTACACGCATGTCGTCGCCACGCACCTCTTCCCGATGGAGACGCTGACCCGCATGAAAAAGGCCGGCGTGCTGCGCATTCCCGCCTACGGCGTGCTGACCGACTACACGCGCATTCCGTTCTGGGACGAAACCAACCTTGACGCCTGGTTCCTGCCGCACGCCGAGGTCAAAACCGCCTGCATCCGCGCCGGTATGCCCTCCGAGCGGCTCTATGTCACCGGACTGCCGGTCTCGGCGCGCTTTTCCGCGCCGATGACCCAAGCCGAGGCACGCGCGGCGCTCGGCATGAACGAGGATGTGCGCAATATTCTCGTCATGACCGGCGGCGTCGGCTGCGGCAACGCGCCGCTTCTTGTCGCCGCGCTGCTCCGCGAGATTCCCGCCGATGTGACACTGAATGTGCTTGCCGGGCGCAACGCTGAGATGAAAGAAACGCTCGACACCCTCTACGGTGCGGGCGGCAGGGTCACCGCCCTGCCCTTCACCGACCGGGTGGACCTCTATATGCACGCCTGCGATATGGTCATCACCAAGCCCGGCGGCATCTCCACCACCGAGGCGGCGGCAAGCCGCACGCCGCTGATCCACACCGAGGCGATTCCGGGCTGCGAAACCAAAAATGCCGAGTTGTTTGAGCGGCTGGGCATGTCGTTGTGGGCAAAGAGCGAGACCGAGGCGGCGCGCTGTGCCGCGCTCCTGCTCGGCGAGCCGGAGCGGCAGGCACGCATGGCCGCCGCACAGGCGGCAAACATCGATGCAAACGGCGCGGCGAATGTCGCGGACCTTGTGGAGCGCCTATGAACGAACTTGTCACGACTCTCTTTTACGCGGCGCTCGGCTTTCTGTCCGGCAGCGTGCTCTACTGCCGCTTTGTGCCGCTTCTGCTGCTGAAGAAGGACATCTGCGCCCTCTCCCCCGACAAGAATCCGGGCGCTGCCAATGTGTTTGTGCACTGCGGCGTGCCGATGGGGCTGCTCTGCCTCGCGCTGGATATGGCAAAAGGCGGCGTGCCGGTGGCGCTGGCGCTGCGCGCGCTCGACCCGGCAAGGCTCGACTTTGCCGCCGTGATGGCAGCGCCCGTGCTCGGGCACGCGCTCGGCTTGCTGAACGGCGGGCGCGGCGGCAAGTGCATCGCCGTGATTTTCGGCGTGCTGATTGCGCTGCTGCCCCTCACCCCGCTCGGCTGGGTACTGGCGGGCATCTACATCTTTCTCTCCGGCATTGTCCGCGTGCGCCCGAACGGCAAATGCAGCATCCTCACCTTTTCGCTGTTTGCCGCCTGCGCGCTCGGCATGGGAATCGTCTCGGGGCAGTACGCCGTCACGCTCGGCACGCTGATTCTCTCCGCCGTCTCGATTGTCAAGCATGCAAAATCCGCCGCCGCCCTGCGCGCCGCGGAAGATGTGCAAACCGAAACGCAGGACGCATAAAGCCTTCCCCCAAGGGGGAAGCCTAAGATACTGCTTTCCAAAACAAAAAGGCTGCAAAGCAATGCTTTGCAGCCTTTTTTCATACATCTTACGCGCTCTGCTTGTCCGCGAACTGGCTGTTGTAGAGGTCGGCATAGAAGCCGCCCTTTTGCATCAGCGTCTCGTGGTTGCCGCTCTCGACCACATCGCCGTCCCGCATGACGAGAATCAAATCCGCGTTTTTAATCGTGGACAGGCGGTGCGCAATCACAAAACTGGTACGGTCTGCGGTGAGCGTGTCCATCGCGCGCTGAATGACCGCCTCGGTGCGGGTATCGACCGACGAGGTCGCCTCGTCGAGGATGAGCATCGGCGCATTCTGCAGCATCGCGCGGGCGATGGTGAGCAGCTGCTTCTGCCCCGCCGAGATGGAGACGCTCTCGGACAGTACCGTGTCAAAGCCCTGCGGCAGCGAATGCACAAAATCGTCCAGCCCGCAGGCGCGGCAGACCCGCTCCAGCATGTCGTCGGTGATGCCGGTCATGTTGTAGACCAGGTTCTCGCGCACCGTGCCCTCAAAGAGCCAGGTGTCCTGCAGCACCATGGCAAACATCGAGTGCAGCGTCTCGCGCCGCATGTCGGTCGTGGGCACGCCGTCGATGCGGATGCTGCCGCCCGTCAGCTCGTAGAAACGCATCAGAAGATTGACCATCGTGGTCTTGCCCGCGCCCGTGGGGCCGACGATAGCCACCTTCTGCCCCGGCCTTACCGCGGCGGAAAAGTCCTTGATGACGACCTTGTCCGGCGAATCGGGATAACTGAAGCGCACATGGTCAAAGTTGACCGCGCCACGCACGGTGGGAACCCCGGCGGGCTTGTCGCTCTCATCGGGCAGTTCCTCGCCGGAAAGGAAGTCGAAGATGCGGCGCGCAGAGGCGGACGCCGTCTGCAGATTGGTCATGCCCTGCGCAATCTGCGTGAGCGGCGTGGTAAACAGCCGCACATACAGGATGAACGCGACGATGACGCCAAACTCGATCGCCCCCGCCATCGCCAGCACCGAGCCGAGCACGGCGACTACGACATACGCCGTGTTGCCGACGACATTCATCAGCGGCTGCATCATGCCGGACAGGAACTGCGAGCGCCATTCCGCATCGTAGACGGCGGCATTCATATCGCCGAAGCGCGCCTTGGTCGCATCCTCCGCGCGGGAGATGCGCACTACCGACTGTCCGGAATACATCTCCTCCACATAGCCGTTGAGCGTGCCGAGATTCTCCTGGCGGCGCAGGAAGTACTTCTGCGAGCGGGAGAGGATGCGCACGAGCACGAGCAGCCCGACGAAGGTGACGACGAGCGCCGCCGCTGCCAACCGCCACTCGGTGACAAACATCATGATAAGGCAGCCGACAAACTGCGTCGAGGCGCTGATGATGGTGGGCAGACTGTTGGTCAGCCCCTGCTGCAGGGTGGACACATCGTTGGTGATGCGGCTGAGAATATCGCCCTGCGCGGTCGTGTTGAAGGTCTTCTGCGGCACGCGGTTGATTTTCGCCGAGAGGTCGGCGCGCATTTTGTAGGACATCTCCAGCGTGACCGTCGCCATGATATAGTGCTGCACGAAGGTGCAGACCGCGCTGACGATGTAGACAGCGGCGAGGAAGATGCCGATTTTCGCAATGGCGGCGAGGTCGATGCCGCTGAACAGCCCGTCGGACATCAGCGTCGCCACTTTGCCGACGAGGCCGGGACCGACGATGGTCAGAAGCGCGCCGATTGCCGCAAGGACAAGCGCGACGAGGACGGCGGGCACGCTCTTTTTCATATACCCGGAGGTGTCGGCAAGCGCCCCTTTGACACTGGCTTTTTCACCTTTTCCTGCGTTCATACGATAGCCGTGCATGTCAGCCCACCTCCTTTTCGAGTTCTTCGGCGCTCAGCTGTGAGCGCGCAATTTCCTGATAGACCGCGCAGGTCTTCATGAGTTCGTCATGCGTGCCGAGCCCGACCGCGCGGCCGCGATCCAGCACGAGAATCTGCTCCGCATGCCGGATGGTGCCGATGCGCTGCGCCACGATGATTTTAGTCGCATTCTGCATCCGCTTTGCAAGCTCGCCGCGCAGCACCTTGTCGGTGCGATAGTCCAGCGCGGAAAAGCTGTCGTCAAAGACCAGAATCTCGGGGTCGCGCGCAAGCGCCCTTGCAATCGAAAGCCGCTGCTTCTGCCCGCCGGACACATTGCGCCCAAGCTGGGCAATCTTATGCGCTGCCCCCTCCGGCATTTTATCCACAAACTCCGCCGCCTGCGAAATTTCCAGCGCGCGGCGCAGGTTTTCGTCGCTCTCGGCGGCGCGGCTCTTTCCGAAGAACACATTGTCGCGAATCGTCCCCGCAAAAAGCACCGCCTTTTGCGTGACATAACCGAGCTTGTCATACAGCGTGTCAAAGGCATAGTCCTTTACATTCACGCCGTCAATCAGCACCTCGCCCGCCGTCGCGTCGTAAAAGCGCGGAATCAGCCCGACCAGCGTGGACTTGCCCGACCCGGTCGCGCCGATGACGGCAAGCGTGCCGCCGCGCTCCACCTTGAAGTTGATGTCGTGCAGAACGTCGGCGGCCGCATTCGGATAGCGGAAGGAAACGTGGCGGAACTCGACCGAGCCGTTCTCGTCGCCCGCCGTCTGCTGCCCCTCGACCAGCGTGGAGCGGCGGTCGAACACCTCATTGATACGCTCCGCCGAGACCTGCGCCGACGGCAGCAGCATGAAGATCATCACCAGCATCATGAAGGACATGACCACATAGGTCGCATAGGTGCTGAACACCAGCACCTCGCTGAAAAACGCCAGCCGCGCCGCGCCGTCGCCGAGCGGAATGCGCTCGATGAGCGCCGCGCCCAGCCAGTAAATCACCAGCGCAAGCCCGTTCATGCCGAGTATCATAATCGGCTGCATAAAGGAGAACAGCCGCTGGTTTTTCAGCTGCGTGCGCATCATTTCGCCGCTCGGCCCATCGAATTTTTCATTCTGATAATCCTCGGCGTTGAAGGCGTGCACCACGCTGATGCCGGTCAGGTTCTCGCGTGCGACGCGGTTGATTTTGTCCGTCAGCTTCTGCACGATGCGGAAGCGCGGCAGGCAGACCGACATAATCGCCAGCACCGACGAGCAAATCACCACGACAAACGCCGCCGTCACCGCCGACAGCTCCCAGCTCTTTCCGAGAATCTTGATGATCGCCCACACCGCCATGATCGGCGACTTGATGAGCATTTGCAGCCCCATGGACACAATCATCTGAATCTGCGTGACATCGTTGGTCGTGCGCGTAATCAGGCTCGGGACGGAAAAATCCTGCATCTGCGCGCAGTCGCTGTCAATGACATGGCCGAACAGCTTGCCGCGCAGCGTGAAGCTGAAACCCGCCGCAATCCGCGCGGAAAGATAGCCGCACGCCACGGCAAGCACCGCGCTGCACAGCGTACAGCCGAGCATTTTGGCGCCCACGACGGCAATGTCCGATGTCCGGCTACCCTCGGTTTTGATGAGCGTGGTCAGCTCGGTCATATAGTCGGGCAGTGTCAGGTCAAAATAGATTTGCCCGACCACGAGCACGGCGCAGACCAGCGCCATCAGCCACTCCCGCTTTTGCATGTTTTTCAGCAGTTTAATCATAGTTTCTCCTTTTGTGCCGCCTCGCGGCAAATGCATTTGGCATTTTGGGCAATCGTTGCGATGCAGCGCCAGAGCAGTGCGCGGTCTTCGGCGCCGAGCCCCTCCGTCAGCCGCGCGCCGAGCGCGGCTTGCAGCTTGCGGCCGCGCGCAACAACGGGGGCGGCGGCATCCGTGACGGCAAGATGCGTCACGCGGCGATCCTTTTCGTCGCTTTTGCGCGCGAGATACCCCTCGTCGACCAGGCGGTCGATGTGAAACGAGACGATCCCCGGCTTCATGTGACGGTAGAAGCAGATGTCCCGCGCCGTATCATACCCCGGATTGTTCGCCAGGAACAGCAGAATATCCAGCGCCGTCTGCGGCATACCGAGCTCGGCGCAAAGCGGCTTCAGCATCGCGGCATATGCATCTTCAAAAGCGCGCACATGCTCGTGCATCTTCACCGCATTGCCGATTCTGTTTTTTGACATAACAGCCTCCTTGATAGTTCAATTTTGAACATTCCAATATTAGCACAAGCACGCACGGATGTCAATGACGGTTATGTGAATCTTTGCAGCAGATTCTGTGCACAAAAAAGCCGCCGCAGGCAATCCTATGCCTGCGGCGGAAATGTTATAAAGAATATGTATCGCGTTATGCGGCGACACGCTTTTTGTCGGTCAGCAGCATCACAACAATGCCGACAACCGCACCGACTGCGGCGGGAACGACCCAGCCGAGCCCGTTTGTGTACAGCGGCAGATACGCCTTGGCGAAATCAATGACCGGCTGTGCATGCAGCAGAGCAACCGTGCCTGCAGGCAGTGCGCCGAGCAAATCAAAGATTGCGGCAAACAGCGTAAACCCGGTGACAAAACCATAGACCACGCGGCTGTGATGGAACAGGTTGCCGAAGAGTCCAAGCAGAATCAGCGTGATTGCCAGCGGGTAGAGGAACATCAGCACGGGGATGGAGTAGGCGATGATGGCATCCAGTCCGAGGTTGGCAAAGAGGAAGGAAACCAGGCTGAAAATAACCACCCACACCCGATAGGAGAACGCCTTCGGGAACAGCTTGGTGAAGGTCTCGGCACAGCTGGTGACAAGGCCGACCGCCGTCTTCATGCAGGCGAAGGTCACCATGATGGCAAGCAGAATCGCGCCCGGCTTGCCGAAGTAATGCTCGGCAACGCGCGCGAAAATCTCGCCGCCGTCCTTGCAGTCGGCATACAGGATGCCGGTCTGCGCGCCGACCACTGCGACCGCGAGGTAGATCAGCCCCATGAACAGGCAGCTGAACACGCCCGCCTTGACGGTGTGCGCCGCGACTGCCCCCGGCTCTTTCACGCCGAGGTCACGGATGACGGTGATCACCACGATGCCGAACGCCAGCGACGCCAGCGCGTCCATCGTGTTGTAGCCCTCAAGGAAGCCGGTCACAAACGGCGAAGTCGCATAGCCGCCGGACGCCGCCATCCCGGCGATGCTGCCCATCGGATGAATGAGCGCCGCCGCAACAAGCGCGCCGAGGAAGATGAGGAACAGCGGCGTGAGTACCTTGCCGACCCAGGTGAGGATCTCGCCGGGGTTGAGCGAAAGGACAAGCACCGCGAGGAAGAACAGGAGCGAGAAAACGACCAGCACGCCCTTCGTGTACGCACCCTCGCCCAGCATGTTCTGCATGCCGATGGTGAAGGAGACCGCACCGCAGCGCGGGATGGCGAAGAAAGGACCAATCGTCAGATACAGCGCGCAGGTGAAAAAGATGCTGTAGCCGCGGCTCACCTTGCCCGACAGCTCAATCAGACCGTCACTGCGGCTGATGCCGATAGACGCCACGCCGAGCAGCGGAAGACCCACACCGGTGATCAAGAGTCCGAGGAAGGCGACCCACATGTTTGCGCCGGCAAGCTGGCCCATGCGAATCGGGAAAATCAGATTGCCTGCGCCGAAGAACAGGCCGAACAGCATGCTTGCAATCACGACAAGCTCTGTTCCCTTCAGTTTTGTTTTCAAAAGTCATTCACTCCCATTCATGGATTAACCTCTACAGTATACCTTTTTTCAGCGGCACTGTCAAGTAAAAGAAACATTTTTCGCGGTATTTTTTCAGGTCAAGATGAAATGACGCATGTGTTAAATATATATCAGATTTATTGTGAAAATGCGCCTTCGCGGTCTCGGCGCCGAATTCCGGAAACCCAGCCTTTTTCGCCTTGCCAAGGCGAAATACAAAAAAGTAAACCTATTTGCGAGGTAGGGATATCAAGAGAGCGCCCCCTGCTTTTTTCATCTCCGGTCTGCGAAAAATCGCAAAAATGCGCGTTTCTCTTTTCAAATCGGCAAAAGCATGTTATACTGTTATCGAAAATCCTGCGCGGCGGCGCGCAAATTGAGGTGATTTTATGAATGAAGTCAAGACCCCGAAGAAGCCGCTGATCTACTACTACACCATCGCGATGCTGGTTCTGCTCCTCATGAACCTGCTTGTCACGCCCCTGCTGCAGCAGGCACGCATCAAGGATGTGGACTACGGTACCTTCATGACCATGACCGAGAACAAAGAAATCGGCGAGGTCGAGATTGAAGACAACCGCATTCTCTTCACGGACAAGGACGGCAAGACCATCTACCAGACCGGGCTGATGGACGACCCCGGCAGAACCGAGCGCCTGTATGCGTCCGGCGCGAAGTTTTCGAGCGAGATCGTGCAGGAGATGTCTCCCCTGCTCTCCTTCCTGCTCACCTGGATTCTGCCGATCGTCATCTTCATGGCGCTCGGTCAGTTTATGGCGAAAAAGCTGATGGACAAGGCGGGCGGCGGCGGCGCCTCCATGATGTTCAACATGGGCAAGAGCAACGCCAAAATCTATGTCAAGTCCTCCGACGGCATCAAGTTTGACGATGTGGCAGGCGAGGACGAGGCAAAGGAAAACCTCGCCGAAATCGTGGACTATCTGCACAATCCGAAGAAATACGAAGAAATCGGCGCATCCATGCCGAAAGGCGTGCTGCTCGTCGGACCTCCCGGCACGGGCAAAACCATGCTGGCAAAGGCGGTCGCCGGTGAAGCGGACGTGCCGTTCTTCTCGATGTCCGGCTCGGAATTTGTCGAGATGTTTGTCGGCATGGGCGCATCCAAGGTGCGCGACCTCTTCAGCCAGGCGAAGGAAAAAGCGCCCTGCATTGTCTTCATCGACGAGATTGACGCCATCGGGCAGAAGCGCGACGGCAGAATCGGCAGCAATGACGAGCGCGAACAGACGCTCAACCAGCTGCTCACCGAGATGGACGGCTTCGGCGGCAACACCGGCGTGATTATTCTCGCGGCAACCAACCGCCCCGAGACGCTGGACCCCGCGCTGACGCGCCCCGGCCGTTTTGACCGCCGCGTGCCGGTTGAGCTGCCCGACCTCAAGGGGCGTGAGGCGATTCTGCGCGTGCACGCCAAGAAGGTCAAAATTGCGCAGAATGTAGACTTTGAGCGCATCGCGCGCATGGCATCCGGCGCGTCGGGCGCAGAACTTGCCAACATCATCAACGAGGCTGCCCTGCGCGCCGTGCGCGACAACCGCACCGAGGCAACGGAGGCAGACCTTGAGGAAAGCATCGAGGTCGTCATTGCGGGCTATCAGAAGAAGAACGCCATCCTCACCGACAAGGAGAAGATGATCGTCTCCTATCACGAAATCGGGCACGCGCTGGTCGCCGCGCTGCAAACCAATTCCGCACCCGTGCAGAAAATCACCATCATCCCGCGCACCTCGGGCGCGCTCGGCTACACCATGCAGGTGGAGGA
This sequence comes from uncultured Eubacteriales bacterium, assembly GCA_934474225.1. Taxonomy (GTDB): domain Bacteria; phylum Bacillota; class Clostridia; order Oscillospirales; family CAG-272; genus UMGS902. Next base: position 14,129 of record CAKSLU010000005.1, read on the forward strand.
GGGCGAGCACTATCTGATGAGCCGCGAGGAGATTGAAAACAAGATTGCCACACTGACCGGCGGCAGAGCCGCAGAGGAAATCGCCTGCAAGACCGTCACCACCGGCGCGTCCAACGACATCGAGCAGGCAACCAAACTCGCCCGCGCGATGATTATGCGTTACGGCATGAGCGACGACTTTGACATGGTGGCGCTTGAGACCGTGACGAACGAATACCTCGGCGGCGACGCGTCGCTTGCCTGCTCGGCAGAGACGCAGACAAAGATCGACACGCGCGTGGTCGAACTGGTCAAGGCACAGCACGAAAAGGCCATCCGCATCCTCACCGAGAACCGCGAAAAGCTCGATGCCCTTGCCAAGCACCTCTACGAAAAGGAAACCATCACCGGCGAGGAGTTCATGGAGATTCTCCACAGCTTCGGCTGATAAAAGCAGAACAAAAAACAGACGGACATGTCCGTCTGTTTTTTGTTGTGCACCCATGCGAAAAGTTCATACAATCCCATAGGGGCGACCATCGGTCGCCCGTTTTTGCTACGGTGCAGGCGGGCGACCGATGGTCGCCCCTACAGAATCGCGGAAACTGTGCACACACCGTAGGGCGGGGGCTCGCTCCCGCCGTCTAAGCCTCCCTTGTGCAAAGGGAGGTGTCATGCGAAGCATGACGGAGGGATTGTTACAGAGTAAAAAAAGATAGAAAAAACCACAAAACAACCCCTCAGTCGGCTAACGCCGACAGCTCCCCTTACACAGGGGAGCCGAAACAGCGTGCCACCCCCTGTAGGGACCGGCGTCTGGGGCGGTTCGCTCCTCTTCTCTACTTATACAGCTTCACAAAATTCAGCCGCAGGGCATTCATGACCACGCAGAAACTGGACAGGCTCATTGCCGCCGCACCGAACATCGGGTCGAGCATCCAACCGGTGATCGGAATCCACACGCCGGCGGCAAGCGGAATGCCGATGACATTGTAGATAAACGCCCAGAACAGGTTCTCGTGGATGTTGCGCAGCGTGGCGCGCCCGAGGCGGAGCGCCGCCGCCGCATCCTCACGGCTGCTGCCCGTGAGGATGACCTCCGCCGCCTCGACGGCGATGTCGGTGCCGCGCCCGATGGCGATGCCGAGGTCAGCCGCCGTCAGCGCGGGCGCATCGTTGATGCCGTCGCCCACCATGGCGACTCTGCCCTCTTTTTTCAGCGCACGAATCAGCCCTTCCTTGTCGCCCGGCTTCAAATCGGCGCGCACCTCGTCGATGCCCGCCGCCGCGGCGACGGCTGCCGCCGTGCGCGCGTTGTCGCCGGTCAGCATCACCACGCGCAGCCCCATGTGCTTCATGCGCGCAATCGCCTCGGCGCTGCCGGGTGCAACCGTGTCTGCCACGGCGATGATGCCGAGCAGCTTTGTATCCGCGGCAAAGAAGATGGGCGTTTTGCCCTCTCCGGCAAGTCTCTCCGCCGCCGCCTGCATCTCGGCGGGAATCGCCGCCGTCGCGCCGACAAAGGCGGCGTTGCCGCCGATGAGCGTCTCCGCCCCGCGCGTGCCGCGCAGGCCGTTGCCGGGCAGCGCGGTGAAATCATCCACCGCCGCCGCAGTGATGCCCTTTTCCTCGGCGTCCCGCAGAATGGCAAGCGAGAGCGGGTGCTCGCTCTTCTGCTCCAGCGCAAACGCGGCGGCAAGCAGTGCGTCCGCATCCGTCCCATCGGCGGCGGGCAGAATGTCGGTCACCGACGGCTTGCCTGCCGTGACCGTGCCGGTCTTGTCCAGCGCGACAATCTTCACGCGCCCTGCCGCCTCCAGCGCGGCTGCGGTCTTGAACAGGATATTATTCTTCGCGCCAACGCCGCTGCCGACCATGATAGCCACCGGCGTCGCCAGTCCGAGCGCGCAGGGGCAGCTGATGACCAGCACCGTAACGCCGCGCGCCAGCGCAAAGCCGAGCGTCTCACCGCAGAGCAGCCAGACAATGAAGGTCACCGCCGCGATGCCCATGACCGCAGGCACAAACACGCCCGCCACACGGTCCGCCGCCTTGGCAATCGGCGCTTTGGATGCCGCCGCATCGCTCACCATGCGGATGATTTTGGAGAATGTGGTGTCCTCGCCGACGCGCGTCGCGCGGCAGTGTGCAAAGCCGGAGAGGTTGATGGTCGCCGCCGAGAGCAGGTCGCCCGCCGCCTTGTCCACGGGCAGGCTCTCGCCGGTCAGCGCGGATTCGTCCACGGCGCAGCTGCCGTCCAGCACCTCGCCGTCCACCGGAATGCTCTCGCCCGGGCGCACGACAAATTCATCCCCGACCTTGACCTCGGCAATCGGCACTTTGACCTCTTTGCCGTCCCGCAGGACGGTCGCGGTCTTCGGCGACAGTTTCATCAGCGCGCGGAGCGCGTCGGTCGTCTTGCCCTTGGAGCGCGCTTCAAGCAGCTTGCCGAGCGTAATCAGCGTGAGAATCATCGCCGCCGACTCAAAGTAGAAGTCATGTGACTGAAGCGGCTTGCCGAGCGCCATCAGCACGAGAATGCACAGGCTGTAGAGGAACGACGCGCCCGCGCCGAGCGCCACCAGCGTATCCATATTCGGCGCGCCGTGCAGCACGCCGCGCACGCCGCTGACAAAGAACTTGCGGTTGACGATCATAATGGCAAGCGTCAGCACCGCCTGAATCACGCCCTGCCACTCCATGCTTGCCGCAATCGGCGCAGGCAGCGGCCAGCCCCACATCATGTGCCCCATCGAAATGTACATGAGGACGAGCAACAGCACGACCGACACCGCCAGCCGCCGCACCATCTGCGGTGTCTCGTCGGTGATGTCGCCCACGTTGCCTTTGCACAGTGACGCGCCGTAGCCCGCCTTTTTGACGGCGGAAATCACCGCGGCAGGACTGCCGCCCTCGACCGTCATGGAGTTTGTCAGCAGACTGACCGCGCAGTCGGTCACGCCCGGCACGGCGCGCACCGCCTTTTCCACGCGCGCGCTGCACGCGGCGCAGCTCATGCCTTTTACATTGTATTGTTCCATGGATACCCCTCCTATTTCATCAGCTTTTGCAGGGTGGCCACCAGCTCGTCCACCGTCTCGTTCTTCCCCGCGCGCAGATCATCCGCCACGCAGGTGCGGATGTGCGTCGCCAGCAGCTCGCGGCTGAATGCGTTCAGCGCAGCGGTCGCCGCCGCCACCTGCACGAGAATGTCCGTGCAGTATGCATCATTTTCCACCATGCCGCGAATGCCGCGCACCTGTCCCTCGATGCGGTTCAGCCGATGCGTCAGCTTCCGTATCTCCTCGGCGGAGCGTTTTTTCGTTTTATGCGAACAACAGCAGCAAGTTTCCATAGTATGTGCTCCTTTCGCTTTTTCTATCGTTTCTATCGTTGCATCTCGATTATATACCCCCTATTGGTATTTGTCAAGCGAAAAAGTGCATAAAAAAAGACCGCCGAAACGGTCTTTTTCAGATTCAGTTTGCAAATTCTTCTATAGTACCCCACGGTTCATACGCCGCGCGGCTTTGCACCGTCGTGCCGAGCAGTTCGCCGTCCGCGCCGATGCGGTATTCCACGAGATGCGACTTGATGAGATAGGAGTTGTCGGCAAAATACTGCACCGTCGTGCTGTGCACGCCGTCCGTGACGCTGTGCCCGACAAAACGGTATGCTGCGTGAAACCCGCTCATGCCGCCGCTCACCGCCGCCACACCGTCTTTGTTGATATAGGCAAAGTCCGCGCTCCGCGCTCTGTCAGCGGGAATGCCGAGCACCCGCTCCGCCGTCGCGGCATAATCGACAAGCGTCATCTCAACGCCGTCCGTATAGTGCCAGACGATGAAGTTCTCCGGCTCGCGCGTCCCCCAAGTGCCATAGTCGGGGAAATTCCAGCAGTGCTCAAACATGACAAAGTCCGAGATCAGCCCGCGGCAGTCCTCGCACGGGAAATCCTCATCCGTCGCTGTCGGGTCGTCTTCGAGGAACCGGAGCATCACGCCGAAATCCTCAAGGACCTCGGTGCGATAGTCCCCGGGCGGCAGCGTGTCCAGCCCCGACGCCGTCACGGTGAAGTCAAAGTACAGTTCGTTCTCCGCAGAGCGGATGGTGTAGTCCGCAATCTGCACGGTGGCAAGTTCGGGAAATGTCGGCGCGCTCACGCCGAGAAACTGCCCGATAAAGGCATACACTTCTTCGCTGTAGTCCCCCGTCAGTTGCAGGGTGTCCCAGTCGCGGATGTCGTGGATAGCAATCCCCGCAGGCCCGGTCGCGGGCAGCGTCGATGCGGATGTGTCCGTTGTCGTTTCCGTTGTCGTTTCCGTTGTCACTTCGGGCGTCACTGCCGGCGTCTGTGCGCAGCCGACAAGCAGAAGCGCGCAAAGCAGAGTACAAAGCAGAATCGTGTAGGTTCGCATGGCGTTCCTCCTTCGGTTTGGTAAGTTCAGTATAGCATATAAGCCCTGCATAGTCAAGAAACGAAAAAAGCGGCTTACGCCGCTTTTTTCTTAGGAGGAAAATATGAAAACATCCGCGAAGATGGGATTCTTTGGTTTGCGCGAACATGCAGGGCGCGCAGGGGGAAAGCGCGCGAGGCATGTTCCCGTCCGATTCCAGCGCAAGCGGGCGGTTGTAGGCGGCATTCGTTGATGCCGCGGGGGATTCCCTTTACGCTTATAAGGATACCAAAGCTATGTGACAGAAATATGACGAATGCAAAAAGGTTTTGCAAAATCTGACGGGCGGATGCGTGAGAAATATGCTTTGGAACACGCAGCGGGCAAGCTGCACAAATGTAGGGGCGACCATCGGTCGCCCGCCTCGCACCAAAGCAAAAGCGGGCGACCGATGGTCGCCCCTACGGATTTGCAAAGAATTTGTACGCATCACACCGCCTATCGGACATCGCACACTGTCTGTCCCCGCGCGTCCGAGAAACAAGCAAGACGAGGCGCACCGCAGAAAGCAAGGCGACGGCGTAGTGCCCTACGCCTAGCCGCTTTCGATGAGCAACGATGGATTGCGCCGCTTATCGGGCGCGCAATTTTTCGGCGATGCGGCGGGCGGTGTCCCACACCGTCCCACCCTCGGCGCTCACCGTGATGTCGGCATACTTTTCGTAGAGCGGCATGCGCTCGGCGTACAGGTCGGCAAGCGTCATGCCGTCGGCAATCACCACGCCGCGGTCGCTGAAATTGGCGAGCCGCCGCTCGATTTCCGCCTCCGAAACCTTGAGATAGACGCACTTGCCGTCCGCTTTCAGGTGCTGCATGGCGCGGTCGGCATACACGGCGCTGCCGCCGGTGGCAATCACCGTGTTCTGCACTTCCAGCGTCGCCAGCACCTCTTCCTCATGGCGGAAGAATGCCGCGTCGCCCTCGGTGCGGATGATTTCCTGCAGCTTTTTGCCGCAGCGCTGCTGCAAGACCAGATCGGTGTCGCAGAAATGCATGCCGAGCAGTTTTGCCAGCACCACGCCGGTCGTGCTCTTGCCGCTGCCGGGCATGCCAATCAAAATGATGTTCATCAGTTCAGTCCCGTCCTCGCGCGGTATTCCATCGGCGAAATACCGGTCTGCTTCTTGAATGTGTTGGAAAAATGATGGCTGTCCGCAAAGTGCAGCATCTCGGAAATCGCCTTGACGCTCATGTCGGTCTCCAGCAGCATGTTCTTCGCCGTCTCAATCTTCTTCTGAATGATGTACTGCTTCGGCGAAATGCCGAATTCGTTCTTGAAGCAGCTGATGATGTAGGACTTGCTGAAGAAAAACTTGTTGGCAATGTCGTCAAGCCCGATGTTTGCCTGGATGTTGGAGTCGATAAAGTCGCGGATCTTGTAGGACGAGGGCGCCATCATGTCGCACGCCGCATCGCCCGTGAGCTGGTCGAGGATGCGCACCAGCAGCTTGAACACATTGCGGTAGATTTCCGGCTTGTTGTTCTCGTCCATGCGCGCGCATTCTTCGTAGATCGAGTCGAAGGTCTTGCGGCAGTTCATCTGCTTGATGACAATGCCGCTCTGCAGGTTGTAGAGCTGCATCATCTCGCCCAGGATGCGCCCGCCGACATTGATCCAAATCTTTGAATACGGATTCTCGGGGTCGCAGTAGTAGCGCAGCAGATGGCGGCTGGACAGCATGTAGAAGTCGCCCGCGCGCACCTTGTAGACCTCATGGTCGCACTCGACATACCCCTCGCCCGAAATGACATATTCAAATATGTAGATATGGCGATAGAAGTACCGTCCGTAATTCTGTCGGTCGATGAGATACCGCTTGTCCGGGTAGGTGATGCCCATCTTCTCGATGCAAAACGGCCCCTCATATTCCGAATGCGGGTTCTCATAGGCATATTTTTCGGTGCCGAAGCTGAAAATGATGCCGTTTTCGTCGTGTCTTTCGTTCACGGCGGCTGCCTCCTTTCACGAGAAAAAATGCGAAGAAGTGTATAAAATCATTCGATTTTTTCGCACGCGCCGCCTGCGCGGCGAACAAAATGCAAGCAAGGATTCGCATATTACAAGACTATTATAGCTTCTTCATGCAAAAAAGTCAACAGTCATTCTGTGCAAATTCAAAACAAAAGTGTAAAAAATAAACAGGCGCGGTCTAAAAATGCAGATGATTTTTTGCAAAAGGGTATTGACAGGCGGCGTGAGATGTGGTAGAATAGCAACGTTGCCGACAGGGGCACATGCCGGAGTGGCGGAATTGGCAGACGCCCGGGACTTAAAATCCCGTGAGGTAACACTCGTACCGGTTCAAGCCCGGTTTCCGGCACCATAATATCGCGGAGTGGAGCAGCCTGGTAGCTCGTCGGGCTCATAACCCGAAGGTCGTAGGTTCAAATCCTGCCTCCGCAACCAGAAAAACAAAAGCACTTGCATATGCAAGTGCTTTTGTTTTTCTTTTTTGCATAGCAGGATTGATGCGTTGCGCTTCGGGTTTTGAGACCGACGAGCGGAGCTCGCCCAGAGAGCCTTGCGAGCGCCGCCGGTGGCGGATGAAGCGAGCAATGCGAAGCACAGCGGTCGAAAAATCAAGGCGCAGTCGCCGCAGATTTTCCGGGCACCGCAAGCGGAGTTCAATGCATTTCGCCTATTCGGGTTTTGTTCCCTATTTTACGCGTTTGTATGTTTCGTGATGCCGCGTCATCATGCCGAAGGCAATCATCTCTCGCCGAATCGTACAATAATCCTCGTGATAGCGCAAAATGATCTCGTTTACCTCTTTTTCGGTATACGCGCGGTCTGGCTCGAACTGTCTCAAGATTTCCGACAGCACAATCTCGCGTTTCTTCCGCTGTGTGGGGATTTGCGTCAGTCTGCCATGTTTGAAAAAACTCGATAGGACTGCTTTTCTGTACTTTTCTTCGGTGTTAACAATTTCTTCATCTTTTATCAACTCAAAAAGCGGTTTGTCGAAGATTTCGCGATTTAAGGAATAAATCATGTAGAATTGTGAACGGGAACAATTCACCACGCCTGCGGATTCCATTTTTTTGAGATGGTAGCAGATGGTGGCCGGCGTCAGAGAGAGCTCGCAAGCAATCTTCTCAACATAGGAATCTTCTTTCACAAGAATATTGAGTATTTTAAGCCGCGTTTCGTCAGCAAGGAGCTTTAATAGTTCAAGCCCGTTTTTCATTTGCCCACTTCCCTTATCCTCTCTCTTTGCCGTCAAAAGCAAAGACAAACAATTCGTTTTGCACTCTAAAATCTCGCCACATATGCAAAACTTCGGCTAACACATCCTTTTTGATTCTTGCCTTGAAAATTTTTTGCGGGTCGCCGTCTTTTTCTGCTTGCGCAAGATCGGTATTATAGGTATTATAAAAGTTGGCTCTCATAAACACTTCTGGGTAAAGAGAGATCTCCATGAGCTCTTTTTGTTCTTCGGGCAACGCATGATAATAGTCCGCTATGGCAGGAAATTGTCTGATTAAATCCTTGAATCTCTTGCTCATCAACGCAGTTGCCTGATCGCTTCCGGAGAGAAGCCCCGCGGTTATCGCAGCATGATAAACGCCGGCCTTTAACTGCAAGGCTCCGCGCTCAGTAGGATGGGTTTTATCTACCGATGCCGCATCTGCTTTGCAAGCGTAATACTTTTCGCTTGTAATCGCCAATAAACCATTCAACACATCCTGCTTGTTCATATAGAATACCTACCTTTCTACAGTTGCCGACTGCACTGATATTATACTCATCTAATCACTCGTTGTCAAGACTGTTTTGATAATCTTCTAATCAATAATGCAAAAAGCACTTGCATATGCAAGTGCTTTTGTTTTTCAACGAAATAAATCCCTCGGGAATTTGCGAAATGCGCTTCGCGCGTGAAATATACCTGCGGCATGTGAAATGCCTGCGGACGTGAAAGAGGGATTTATTTCATTTCACACTGCCCCCTCGATAAACAAGAATAATCATGCAAAATGGCATTTTGGAATATCTGTACAGCATAAGCTTCTAATAACTGCATTCTTATTTCGAATTCGACTTTTTTATTAAACTCATAACGAATATTAGCGGAGCAAACCGGACATTCTAGAATGAAGCGACAAAAAGCCATTGACTTTTCTTTTAACATCCGCTATAATAACAGTGAATAAACAGAGGGAGAGCATCAGCTAATGATTCTCAAGAGTATTACCATAGGGAACTTCAAAAATTTAGCCAAAACCACAATCGAGTTGGATAAAATTGTAGCAATTGTTTCCGCCAATAATTATGGAAAATCGAATTTACTTGAAGCTATTCGATTTGGATTTGACTTTATCGGAGCGTCTCCGAGACAGCGCGCAAATATGATGCGTTGGTCCCGTGGCATACCGCTTTCACCTCAATTAGCCGGGAAGGACTTTGTCTTTTCGATAGAGTTTGATGATCCGACACTAAATGAATACAGATATGTAAGATACTCGTTCAAATTCGCATGGGTAAATGATATCGATACCGGTGCTGTCATTACAGATGAGAATATCGAAATGCGGGAAACAGAAAGTGTGCGATACACTTCATTTTTGAAGCGAGATAAAGGCCAATATCGTGCCGGAAAATCGAAAACCGGCTTTAGAAAAATTACATTAGCGAAAGATCTTTTAGCTATTGATGTTTTATCAGCTCTTGACGATATAGATATATCTAATGTTGTTGCAGCCATAAAAAAGCTTGCCTATAGAATGTGTGATACATTAGAGCTCGATAATTCCTTTCAAATCAACCCTATTGAATTTGATTTCGGCTCAAATCCTGCTTTGGCTTTTGATGATAATGATATTCCCAAAGCACTTAGTGTATTAAAAAAAGACTATCCTGAGCATTATAATCAGTTTGTCGAAACCATTTCTGATCTTTTTCCGGAATTCAAAAGAATAGAGCTGCAATCTCTTTCTCTTAATGCAGAAGAACTCCCTCAATATCAGGCAGTTGTAGTATCTAAAACCGACAACGAAGAGGAGCAGAAGACCGACATTCCGTACCACATAAAAGATGAGTTATTTCGTTTGGTGATTCACAGCAGTTATTTGAATCAACCAATTAGCATGGAGTACATGTCAACCGGAACCAAGCGATTGATTTGGTTGATTGCAAATGCGGTGTTCAGCAATTGCCATGGAACCAATTTAATTGGTGTAGACGAAATTGAAACCAGTATTCATCCTAAGATGATACGCAGCTTGTTGGAGTCGTTGTCGTATATTTTGGACAGTTCTTCCATGATTGTCACAAGCCATTCTCCTTACCTGATTCAATACCTGAAACCAGAGTCGATTTATATTGGAGTTCCTAACGAAAATGGCGTTGCTTATTTCAAAAAAATCCAACGCGCAAAAATCAAAAACCTGGTTAACAAATCTAGGGAATTAGAAACATCTATCGGAGAATATTTGTTTGAGCTTATGGCCGGAGATGATGATTCAGCCGAAATCCTCTCTGCTTATTTGGAGGATTAGTCGTGGACAAATCATTTAATAAAGGGTTTGCCTTTATTTTAGAAGGAGACACAGAAAGAGAATTCTACTTTTCGTTTTTGGAGTTTTTATGCCAGAAGCACGGGGCTACGCTGTCGAGAACGATAAACAAATCCGATCCGGATATCAATTATGTGCTGAAAACAGAGGATGGCGCCTCTCTGATAAAATTTAAGGTTGCGAATACCATCACGCAAGTTCCGCACACCGGAAAATGGTTTAACTCGCAGTGCGTCGGAAAATATGATTCCGGAATGGATTGGTATGTTTTCCTCTGCTACGATAAGGATGACTATAAGGAAGACATCAGCAAATTCTATGAAGGCGATTGGATGTTTTTGCGCAAGTCGCTAAAAAAAGCAAAACAGATTATAGATGTAGCAGCTGCTGCAGATATTGAAGATGTGATGCTTCAGGATAATAAAAACATTTGTCATTTCATTGGCTGCGAACCTCCTGTAACGCTCAAGGGCAAAAAAGGAAAGGCAAAACTAAAGAATCTCTTCAGAGAACACGGGCGCTGTTATCATGCGGGAAAACGTGCAAAGGACTTAATTCATGCTCTGGATATGAACGCATTGATTGAAGGCGGCCTTGTTCCGCTCAAGGAAATAGAACGGCTGCTTTTCGGATGAGTTCAACTTTTTAACCCCCGAAAACTCGAACTCATTTCAAAAAATATATCATTTTCGGATGTATTTTTTAACGAGTTCAATTTTTTGAGTTCTCTATTCCATTCATACAACAGTAAAACATCTATCAATCACATTATTGAGCAGAGGCACTTTTGAATACAAAACTTGGCTGCACCGGCTCTATTAAGTGATACAAACTGTTTACACACCGCATACCCTTGTTCCTAGAAAAGGATGGTTCTTTACAAGAACAAAATTAAAAAATATCTGACTATTATCGGATGCTTCCGATGGCTAATTGCATGTACGGGCCTGCAAAGAACGCATCCAGTATTCGTTATGCAAAGCGCAAATAATTATTGGAAAGGATGCTGCCCATGAAGAAGATGTTAAGCCCCTCAGATTTTGTTGTTCAAATTCACGCGCGACCCGGCAGAAAGAATGCCCTTCTCGTCAACATCCGCGAAAACGAAAGATTTAATCTAAACGGTAATCTGAATGAGAAGCTGAAAGGTAAAGCCGTGTGTCTTCGCTTCACAACTGATGCAAGGCACTTTATGCTTGCCGAATCAGACACCCCAACAGACAGTTTTGTTTTTCCGAAAAGCGGATCGCGTAAGCTTACAGAAGCTTTTGAACTTCTCAAGCGAAACAAGGTATCCTTTCCTGCAACCTATTCTGTGTGGAAAAATGAAAACGGAGATTTCTGGCAGGGAGATTTAATAGAAAACCCTACACGACCGACGAAATCGTAAGGTTTCAAAAAGAACTCCAGGCACTGCCGAAAAAATTTGTCGCAGTAATTGCCCCGTTTATTCGCGCGCATACAACAAATGATGATGTTCATGAAATGATCATATGCTGCTATGAGGCGTGGCAAAATTCCGGCGGAAACGCCGCGCTAAGAGCAAAAACCGCAATTCAAGCGTTTATTGCAAAGAAAAATCGCGAGTACAACACTCTCTATAATCCACATAGAAACATTTCACTCAACCAATGCATCGGCGACAGCAAAACACCTGCCTCGGAATGGTTGAATATTTCTGGCTGGCGAGAATGGGAATAGTGTCTCCCGTTTTTGCTTTTGAAATTACTTATTTAAACCGACGGCAAGCATTCTCAAGCAAGACGCTTTATTCTCAATAGGTCATAAAAAATCCAAGCCGGATGGCTTGGATTTTTATATCTGCAAGGGCTCGGGTTTCGGTGCGGCGGCGGCTATTCTGCATCGTCCCACAAATCGCCGCAGATCTGCCAGACGGGTTCGTTTTCATAATGCTCGCGAATGCTCTTGCCCGAATAGGCGGACACATTGTTCCGGTCCGCGGCGGCGTCAATGAAGGTCATTGTCTCGGTCTTCGGCGCGGGACTGCCCGCAGCGCGCCACAGGAAGGTGACCGCCTGCGCGCGGGTGCAGACGAGGTCGGGGCTGAAGGTGGTCTTGGATGTGCCGCCGGTAATGCCCTTGCCGACTGCCCATTCGACTGCCTCCGCATAGTACGCGTCCTCTTTGACATCGGTGAATTTGCTGTCTGGTTTATCCGGTTTTTCCGTCTTGCCGCCGAGCTTGTCGATCACGGTATTCTTGCTCCGCTGATAGCCGCAAACCGTGCATTCCTCGTGCTTCAGTCCGGTCGCGGTCTCGGTCGCCGCCTTGTCGGTCTTCCACACGAAGCTGTGTTTCGCCTCGTCTGCGTGCGCGGTGCAGTCCTTGCAGGTGTGCCAGTGCGTCTTCGCATCCGACTTCCAGTCGCCGGTCGGCGTGTGGACATGATCCGCTTTGACAAACTTCGCCGTAATCTTCACCGCGCCCTTCGGCATCACAAAGCTTGCGCCGTCCGCCTTTTCGGCGTCTTTTAGGGTGACGCCGCCGCTTGTGACTTCCCATTTTTCCAGTGCCTTGCCCTTGGGCGGCTCGGCTTTCAGCTTGACGACGGCGCCTTCCGCCGCTTTGGCAATCGTGGAACCTGCGGTGAGGTAGGCGCTGCCGCCGACCACCGTGATATCGTATTTCTCCGTGGCCACAGCTTGCAGCATGGTGGCGGTGCAGCCTGTGCGTGTACACTTATAGGCGGTCGTCTCGGCGGTGCTCTTCTCCGCGTCCTTCGTCCATTCGTGTCCGAGCGCCGGCACATATTCGCCGTTGTTCATCAGCTCATTGCAGAGCATGCAGCGCTCGGCAGGGCCCTTGCCCGCCGTGGTGCAGGTCGCCTCGACCGCCGGGGAGTAAACGGGGTCTTAAAAGTGCGTGGTGTGTTCCTTGGGCGCCTGAATGACATAGCCCTTGCTCACCGTCTTGCCGCAGCGCTCGCAGAACTCGTCGCCGGAATAGCCGTTTTTGAAGCAGGAGACGACGCGCTCGTTCTTGACCTCTATGGCGTAGCTCGGGTGCATGAAGTCCCACTTGCCCGCAATGTTGCGGCCGCAGTCCGCACAGCGGTAATCGCCTTCGTAGCCGCGCGTTTCGCAGTCGCCCTTCTTTGCGCCGTACCGTATGCCGCTCGACTTATCGGTCGTGGCGGTCTTGCCGTCCGCCGCATAGTAGAGCGGAATCTTCTTGCCGGTGTGGTGGTCGCTCTTGGCTTCGATGATCTTCTCTTCGGGCGTCTTGGTATCATCGGGGCTGGGGCTCTTGCAGTACTTGCAGATGACATCGCCCTCGTAGCCCTCGTACATGCAGACGGCGGGTTTGTAGTTTACCGTGATGTAGTCGTGGTCTTTGCAGCGCTCCCCCCAGGGCTCAAAGTACAGTACACCACCGGTTTTGTAGCCGCCGGTCGAGACGGTCGTCATGAGGCTGCCGTCTTCATTCTGTGTATAGCGGAACCGCGGCGAGATGTCGTGCTTCTTGCCGTCCGGATCCGTATAAGTCACGCTGAAGCCGATGCAGCGCACGCCGACATTGCTTTCGTTGTTGTAGGTCAGCGTTATCTTTTCGCCGACTTTGGCAAGCGATGTGGAGACCTGCGTCCGCTCGGCGGTGATGATGATGTTGTCCGTCGTCCAGTTGACCTTGTTTCCCTTATCATCCACGGGGCGGAATTCATAGTCCGGGTAGGTGCAGATTCTGCATTCGCGGTAGAAGCCGCCATTGCTCCCCGCGGACGGATACGACACCGTGCGCCAGTTCCACTCATGCTGCTCCATTTTGACCGTCTCGCAGCCCTCGAAGAGGCAGTTCAGCGCATGGGCAAGCACGGTAGTCTTGGCTTCATTGACCTCAAAGTCGCCGAAATAGCCGTGGTGATTCTCGTCACGGAAGACATGTGTGTGCGTCTCGTAATAGGCGACATAGCCGCATCCGGTGCAGGTCTGCTCGTAGACGAGGTCGGTGTCGAGGGCGTTTGCCTTTGCGGACTTACCCAGCCGCTGCGGCGTGCCGAAGGTGTGCATAGCCGGCGACTTCGACTTGTAGTGTATCGTCTTCCAGTTCAGCTCGCACAGGCAGGGGAAACGGTGTCCGCTGCTTGCCTCGGCGGTGACGGTCCTCGTCTTGCCGGACTTGTCGATATAGCTGTAGGCGGCAGCCTTATAGAGCGCGTCCGCCGCATTTTTCGGCGTCACATTCTCGCCGCGGTCGGAACCGTAGACATGCGATGCCTTGATCGAGACCGTGTTTGTGGTCACTTTTGCGCCTGCGTCGTCGGTCACGACACAGTAGAAGCTGTAGTAGAGACCGCCGGAGCACGCTTCCGCATCCAGATAGACGGTCAGTGTGGCTTCGTTTGCGTCGGTCAGCGCAGGGTCGTTCACAAGCGGGTCAAAGCCGCCCTTGTGCTTGCCGCGATACCACTGATAATGATAGTTTCCTTTGCCGCCCTTTACGGTGACGGTGAAGGTCACGGGATGGTTTTCCATGTAGAGCAGCCCGTTTGCCGGGTCCTCGTCATAGCCGTCATAGATGCTGGTCTTGCAGCGCACATCGCGCGGCTGCTTGGCAATGTAGAGTTTGCCGCCCGCGCTGTAACCGCAGGTGACGCAGACGCCGTTTGCATTGTAGCTGTGCGCGGCGACGCCGGTGCGGTGCGCCAGCGCCTGTGCCTCGTCCTCGTCCTCGTCGCAGTAGCGGCAGGCGTGGTAATGGTTTTTCGCATCGTGCGAGAAGCGGTTTTCGGGCACGGGGTCGTGTTCATTCGGCTCAAAATCTTCACGGTCGTGTTCTTCCCGCAGGTGGTCCTCAAAATAGGTGTCGTACTGGCAGATGCCGTCGTCGCAGTCATAGAGCGACGAAGTCAGTGCGGCACAGCAGTCGGTGCAGCGCAGCTCACCCTCACCCTCGCAGGTATCGCACAGCGAAACATCGTGGAAGCACACACCGCAGTCGATGCAGAAGTGATCTTCGTATTCGGGGTCGTAGGGGCACATGCATTCGGAGCAGTGGCCGCCCTCGCTATCCATGCAGTCGCGGCATTTGCCGCAGTCGTCACAGAAGTCGCCGATTTCGGCAAGGCAGCCGCCGCAGCCCGGGCAGTGTGTTTCCATCCAGCAGTCGGCATCGGTGCATTCCGTGCTGCACGCGCCGCAGCTGCACATGTATTCGTCCCAGTGATAGTGCCCGCAGTGCCAGCAGTCTGCGCCGTCTTCATAACCGGCAGATGCCGCAAGCGTGAGTGCCGCAAGCAGTCCTGCAAGGATGGTCAGCAGGAACAGCCGCCGCAGTGTCTTGTTCGTTTGTGTCATTTTGTCAGTTCCCCCTTTGGTCGGATTCGGATTGGTTCGTTCGGATTTGCGAAAGCATGCATTCTGTCTTCACGCGCCCCCTTTACAGACTGTCAATGACCGAGGCAAAATAGCTGTCGGACACCGAGCCGGTGAGAAAGGCGTCGATGTGCCCCGCCCGCTTTGCCGCGCGGACTTCTTCTGCCAGCGCACGGTCGCTCTCATCGTCCACAAAGAGAACGGTGCGGCAGGTCGGCAGGTCGCGCCGAACTTTTTCGAGAATGCCCAACCGCTCGGCAAACATCCAGGGCGAATAGGCTTTCACTTCGAGGAGCAGGACATCGGGTCTGTGCGCCCGACACCAGCCGACGGTGGCATCCGGCACATCGGAGAGCACGACCTGGCAGTCGTCCAGCTCCTGCAGCAGCATGCGCTCCATGTTGTGTGCGTGTATGCTGCTTTGCAAATCCAGTAAGACTTTTTTCATCTGCTCACCGCCTTTCGCTGTTTCTTCATCTTCAGTATATCGGAAATACCGGGTTTGTCACTGGCAGAAGTGCCAGTGACAGAAAAAGCCCCCGACCGAAACGGTCGGGGGCGATAAGGCGATTATTCGTTTTTCAGCGTGGTGACCATCAGTTTGTTTTCGATGGCGGTGGCGACGAGCGCCTCGCGGCTCTCAAAGCCGCCCTTTTCCACCATGTCGTCAAGGTTCCAGCGCACACCGTTTTTGGAGATGCCGAGTTTGTCGGCGATCTCACCATAGGTCAGCCCGCGGATATACCACCGCAGAATGTCCATCTGGCGCGGGGAAAATTTGTCCGACATCACACCCTCCATCTCCACGGCAGGTGCGGTCTCGGGAAAAACACGTTCCCCCGCCAGAGTGCGGCGGACGACATCGAGCAGTTCCGCCGTGCCGTGGTCCTTGTACCAGAGGCTGTCCGCGCCGCCCGCTTTTGCTTCCGCAAGCACGGCAGGGTCGACCAGCGAGGTCACCACCACGACCTTGATATGCGGGAACCGCGCCTTGATGCGTGCGGCGGCGGCAAGCCCCCATGCCGCATAAAGTCCGATATAGATGAAACTGCGCAGATAGGAGAACAGCGTGGGGTAAAAGGTCCCCTTGCCGACAAGGCGGCAGCCGTATGCCAGAATCACGGCGAGCAGGACGGCGCCGCCCGTCCTGTACGCTTTTTTTCGTCTGTCCGTCATGCCGTCCGCCCCCTCTCCGCGCGCCTGCTATCCTTTGTAAGATAGATTATCCGTTTTCTTCAACGGCTTTTTTTGCGGCGACCGTCAGGGCTGATAAATGACATTGTAGGTTTCGCTCTTTGCCGTGCGGCTGCCTGCGCGGGCAACGATCTGCAGGTGCCCCATCAGGCTGTCCCGATGCAGCGCATCGGCGGAGATGACCGCCGCATGTTCCGCCGCGGCAGCGTCGGTACGCAAAAAGTCCATCTCGACTGCCGTCTCCGTGCCGGACGGCGTGAAGAACATCTGCACGGCATCGGGCGTCTGCCCGTCAAGCGAAACCGCGATGCGGTCGATACCGTCGGTGACATACCAGTTCCCCACCGGCAGAACCGCGTTTCCGTCCGCGTCGAGGAATGTGACCGTCAGCTCGCCCGCGCCGTGCGACGCATCGCCCGGCACTGGGCTGCTGTCCGCGCGGCGGACAAATCCGTCGGTCTTCCCGATTTTATAGGTGCGGAACGCGGCGCGGAAACTGCCGTCGTCCTGCAAGGCAATCGTGACGGCGCGCGTCGCCGTCCTGCCGTTTGCAAAGGTGATTTCCAGCACAATAATGTCCTGCCGAAGGTCGGCGGCAAGGTCGGCAATGTCGGTGTCGGCGTCCGCCAGCGCCTCCATCATCGGGCGCGGCAGCCATTCAATCAGCAGAGACGGATAGTCGGCTTCGTCGCCCGCCTCCGCGCCGTAGGGCACGGTGAAGTTCTGCGCAAAGTCGTATGCGGCGCGCCGCCCGGTCAAGTCCGTGAAGCGGATCTGTCCGTTTTTGCAGGAAAAGCGAACCGTTTCGATGCCGTTTCCTTTTAGGTAGAACATGAGCGGATAACCATCAAGCGTGCCATCCTCATTGATTGTCCCCGCGGCAAACGCCGCGCCCGCGGACGGAATCTCCGCATCCGTCCCGGCGGCATAGGCGGTGACGGTCATACTGCCAAGCGGCGCAAGAACGCCTGTCGCAAAGAGCACCGCCGCAAGGACAAGGCAGGCGGCTGCCGCACCCCAGCGCACCCACGCGGGGCGGCGCGCCTTCCGATAGGTCAGCGCCTCGTGCACATATCGTTCGTTCACTTCGCCCATCGCATTAAAAAACTGTTTTACCTGCATACATATCCCTCCCTCTCCGCAAGATAAACCCGCAGACTTTGCCGGATGCGCGTCAGCCGAACGGTGACCGTCTTTTCGGTCAGTCCGACTGCGGCGGCAATCTCCCGGCAGTTGTCGCAAAACCAGTAGCGCCGCATGAAAATCACGCGGTTTTCGGTGGATAGCGTGTCCAAAAAGCGCTCCAACGCGCGCGCAAGCGCCCGTGTTTCCGCCTCGCCTTCCGTCGTGCGGATGTCTGCAAGGCAGGGCTCGATTTCCTCCATCGCGACTGTGTAGCCACACCCCCGCTTGGCTGCCTGCTTTTTGCTCTGCCTGTGCAGCGAAAGATTCCGCACGATTTTGCAGATGTAGGTCAGCAGCGGATGCGGCTCTGCGGGCGGAATCGCATTCCACGCGCCGAGGTAGGCATCGCTCACGCACTCCTCCGCATCCCGTGCGTCGCCGAGCATGTTGTACGAAAGCCTGCGGCAGAACCTGCCGTATTTCGCATCCAGCTCCCGGATGCCCTGCTCGGAACGCGCAAAAAACAGGGCGATAATCTCCTCATCCGTCATACCTGCACCGCCTCCTTTCCGGTTTCACTTCTATACTACGGTTTTTGCGGCAAATACTACAGAAAAGGATAAGATTTTTCAACAACATTATAGCACGCAAAGGCAAAAGGTGACGATAAAAACACATTTTTATCGCCACCTTTTTGTCTCACGCGCGGTTCTTTATTCCATTTTCTCACCGAGGGCTTCGGCAAGGGTGCGCCAGCCGAGCATAGCGCATTTGACGCGGGCGGGCATGTGCGCGATGTCGCGCAGCGCCGATGCCTCTTCGAGGCTGTCGATCTCTTCCTCGGTCGCCTCGCCGCGAATCATCCGCATGAACAGTTTCGCATCGCGCAGCGCGTCCTCGGTCTTCTGCCCGATGATTTTGCCGAGCATGATGTCCGCAGATGCCTGCGAGACGGCACAGCCGTCGCCGACAAACGCGCCGTCAACAATCACGCCGTCTTTGACCTTGAGCTTCAGCGTGATTTCGTCGCCGCAGCTCGGGTTTACACCGTCGAGCACGATGTCCGCATCGGGCAGGTCGTGCTTGAAGTCGGGGTGCATATTGTGTTCGGTCAGAATTTCGTTGTAAAAACTTCTACTTTCCATAGCCCATCCGCTCCCGGACAGTCGAGAGACTGTCGATGAATTTTTCCGCGTCGTCGGCGGTATTGTAAAACGCAAAGCTTGCGCGCACGGTCGAGCGATAGCCGAGGTGCGTGAGCAGCGGCTGTGCGCAGTGATGCCCTGCGCGCACGGCAACGCCGTCGGCGGCAAGAATCTCGCCCACATCATGCGGGTGCACATCGTCCAGCGTGAAAGTCAGGATGCCGTTGTGTTCCTCCGCCCGCTCCGCGCCGAGCACATGCACATGCGGCAGGGCGCGCAGCTTTTCAAAGGCGAGGCGCGAGACAGCCAGCTCCCGCGCGTGAATGGTATCGAAGCCGATGCTGTTTATATAGTCGATAGCGGCATGCAGCCCGACGGCGCCCGCCGCGTTGCCCGTGCCCGCCTCAAATTTATAGGGCAGCTCGGCATACACCGCGCCGTCGCGCGTGACGCTCTCGATCATCTCGCCGCCTGTGAGGAACGGCGGCATTTTTTCGAGCAGTTCGCGCCTGCCGTACAGCACGCCGATGCCCATTGGTCCGTACAGCTTGTGCCCCGAGAACGCGAAGAAGTCCGCCCCGAGCGCCTCCACATCCACCGGCATATGCGGCGTGCTCTGCGCGCCGTCGCACACCAGCACCGCGCCCACGCGGTGCGCCATATCCGCGATTTCGCGGATGGGGTTGACGCGCCCGAGCACATTGGAGACCTGCGCCACGGCGACAAGCTTTGTCTTGTCCGTAATCAGTTTTTCCACCTTGTCAAGGTCGATGCGCCCGTCCGGTTCGCACTCGATATAGCGGAGTGCTGCGCCGGTCGCGCGGCAGACCATCTGCCAGGGCAAAAGGTCGCTGTGGTGCTCGGTGATGGACACCAGCACCTCGTCGCCCGCGTGAATCTGCGAGAGTCCGTAGCTGTACGCCACGAGATTGAGGCTCTCGGTGGTGCCCCGCGTGAAGATGATTTCTTCCCGGTGCCGCGCACCGATAAAGGCGCGCACCGCCTCGCGTGCCGCCTCGACATCCTCGGTTGCCGCCACGCTGAGCGCATACAGGCCGCGCAGGGGATTTGCGTTGTGCGTCAGATAAAAGTCCCGCACGGCATCCAGCACGCACGCGGGGCGCTGTGCCGTCGCGGCATTGTCAATGTAGACGGTCTTGTCGCACCCGAAAATCGGGAAATCCGCCTTGTAGTCTCTCATGCGTCTTCCCCTCCCTCGGCGCCGAGCACCGCATCCAGCGCGGCGGTCGCCTGCGCGGCAAAGGTCTCGTCGCCCGCCATGCGAATCAGCCGCTCGACGGCAGCGCGCGACAGAATCGCCTGCGCCGCCGCACGGTCGATGCCGCGGCTCTCAAAATAGAAGAGCGTGGCGGCGTCCAGGTCGCCGATGGTCGCGCCGTGCGTGCCCTCGACATTTTCCTCCGCGCAGAGAATCAGCGGCACGGTTTTGTTCACCGCATCGTCGCCGAGCATCAGCACGGTCTCGTTTTCGCTGCCGACCGAATCCGCGCTGCCGCGCTTGAAGTCGATTGTGCCGCGGAAAATCTTCTTTGCCGCGTCGGCGAGCGCGCCGGACGCGAGAATCTCGCTCCCGGTCTTCTTGCCGAAGTGGTTGACCGCGATGTTATAGTCCACGGTCTGCGTGCCGCGCCCGAAATAAGCGATGTCGGCTTTCAGCGTGCTGCCGTCGCCGACAAGCTCCGCGCGCTGGTCGGCATACAGGTCGCCGTCGCCGAGCAGAATGGTGAGATATTCGATTTTGGCCCCGGCGGCGCAGGTCGCGTGCGTTTCCACGCGCACCGTCGCCCCCTGCGTCGGGTTTTCTAAGAGGATGACGCGGACGTGCGCGCCTGCATCCAGCGCGGCATCCAGCCGCAGCGCCAGCGGATGCGCCGCCGCGGCGGTGAGAATGAGACAGGCATCGCTGTCCGCTGCGGCGTGCAGCGTGACGACCTGCTCGGTGCATGCGCCCGTGTCGCGCACATCCAGGCGTAACGGCGCGGGGTGCTCGCCTGCGCCGACCGCCAAAACCTGCGGCGGCAGTGCGGCGGCGGTGTCCCATTCGATTTCTGCCGCGTTCACACCGAGACGATTCCAGGTGCGGGTCGGCAGTTCGTTGATTCGGATTGTATTTTTCATGCTTCTTCCCTCCGTCAGCCGATGCTGCCTTTCATCTCCAGGCGAATCAGGTTGTTCATTTCCACGGCGTATTCCACGGGCAGCTCCTTGGAGACGTTGTCCGCAAAGCCGCTGACGATCAGGGCGCGCGCGTCCTCCTCGCTCATGCCGCGGCTCATCAGATAGAACACCGCGTCGCCGCTGATGCTGCCGATTTTCGCCTCATGACCGACTGCCGCATCCTTGGTGCGGATGTCCATCGCGGGCACCGTATCCGAGCGGGAGTCGGAATCCAGCATCAGCGACTGGCAGGACACCGAGGACTTTGCGCCCGCGGCGCTCTTCTCCACGGTGACGCTGCTGCGGAAGGTGCTGATACCGCCGCTCTTGCTGATGGAGCGGGTGTTCATATACGAGCTTGTATTCTTGCCGATGTGCACGACCTTGGCGCCGGTATCGAGGTTCTGCCCCGCGCCCGCAAAAGTCACGCCGGTGAACTCCATCTTCGAATTGTCGCCCTTCAGCACGCTCATCGGATAGAGGCAGCCGACATGCGAACCGAACGAGCCGGAGATCCACTCGACAGTCGCGCCCTCCTCGCAGAGCGCGCGCTTGGTGTTGAGGTTGTACATGTTCTTCGACCAGTTTTCAATCGTGGAATAGCGCAGTTTTGCGCCCTTCTTGACATACAGCTCCACGCAGCCCGCATGCAGGTTTGCCACATTGTATTTCGGCGCAGAACAGCCCTCGATGAAGTGCAGGCTTGCCCCCTCGTCCACGATGATGAGCGTGTGCTCAAACTGCCCCGCCCCCTTGGCGTTGAGGCGGAAATAGGATTGCAGCGGGATGGAGAGATGCACCCCCTTCGGGACATAGACAAACGAGCCGCCCGACCAGACCGCACCGTGCAGCGCGGCAAACTTGTGGTCGGTGGGGGGCACGAGCTTCATGAAGTACTTCTTCACCATGTCGGCGTACTCGCCGGTCAGCGCGCTCTCCATATCCGTGTAGACCACGCCCTCGGCGGCAACTTCTTTGCGCACATTGTGATAGACCAGCTCCGAGTCGTACTGCGCGCCCACGCCCGCCAGCGACTTGCGCTCCGCCTCGGGGATGCCGAGGCGGTCAAAGGTGTCCTTGATGTCCTTCGGCACATTCTTCCAACTATTCTGCATGCCCGTCTTCGGGCGCACATAGGTGGCGATGTGGTCGATGTCCAGCCCCTCGAGCGAGGGGCCCCAGTCCGGCAGGGGCATCTCGTTGTAAATCTGCAGCGCATGCAGGCGGAACTGCTGCATCCACACCGGGTCATGCTTTTCTTTGGACAGCTTATCGACGATCTCGGGCGTCAGCCCAGCCTCCATACGGTAGGCGTCGTCCTCGGCGTCCCGGATGTCGTATATGCTGCGGTCGATGTCCTCGACCACGGTTTTTTCTCTGTTGTCAGCCATGGTACACCTCGGTCAGCCCTGCCCGTTCACGGCGGCGAAACCGCCCTCGTTGATGGCTTCGACCAGTTCCGCGCCGCCGTTTTTCACGATGACGCCGTTTTCCATGACATGCGCCGCATCCACATGCAGCGCTTCGAGAATGCGGGTGCTGTGCGTGATGATGAGCAGCGAGCCGTGCACGCGCTCGCGATACAACCGCACGCCCTCGGAGACCGTGCGCACCGCGTCTACGTCAAGACCCGAGTCGGTCTCGTCGAGAATCGCCAGCTTCGGCTCGAGCATCAGCATCTGCAAAATCTCGGCTTTCTTCTTCTCGCCGCCCGAGAAACCGACGTTGAGGTCGCGCTCGGCATAGGATGCGTCCATTTGCAGGAGCTTCATGGTCTCGGCGAGCTTCTTTTTGAAGTCCCACAGGCGCAGGCGGCTGCCGCTCTTCTGCTCCAGCGCGCTGCGGATGAAGGCGGAGAGGGTCACGCCCGGCACCTCCAGCGGGTTTTGGAACGAGAGGAAAATGCCGCGCTTTGCGCGCTCGTTGACCGGCATCTCTGTGATGTCTTCGCCGTCAAAGACGATGTGCCCGTCGGTGACGGTGTAGGCGGGGTTGCCGGTGACGGCATAGCCGAGCGTGGATTTGCCCGTGCCGTTCGGCCCCATCAGTACATGCGTCTCGTCGCTGCCGACGGTGAGGTTCACGCCGTGCAGAATCTCTTTGTCGCCGACGCTGACATGCAGGTTTTGTACTTCCAAAAGCTGTTTTTTCATTGCTCTTCGTCCTTCTTCTCTGCTGAATTTGTATCCGTATCGCCCATGTCGCCCGCCGCCGGGGTCTGCCCGGCATCCAGCAGGTCGCGCAGGGTGTAGCTGTCGATATAGGCGTTGATGTGCGCTTCCAGCCCCCGCCAGAACGGGAGCGTCACACAGGTGCATTCGCCGCCGCATTTTTTGCCGTCCTCGGTGAGACAGGAGACCGGCGCAAGTTCGCCCTCGGCGGCGCGCAGGATCTCGCCCGCCGTGTACGCCTCGGGCGCACGGCGCAGCCGATAGCCGCCGTCTTTGCCGAGCGCACTCTCCACCAGCCCGCTCTTGCAAAGCGCGGTCATAATGCTCTCGAGGTACTTGACCGAGATGTTCTGCCGTGCGGCGATGTCTTTGAGGCGGATGTTGCCGCCGCCGCGCTGCTCTGCCATATCCAGCATCACGCGCAGGGCGTATCGCCCCTTTGAGGATATCATCATGGTACTTTGACCCTTTCCGGATTTTTTAATTCCTACTGTTTCACTGGGCATTATACAACGGCGCATCCGAAATTGCAAGAGGTTCGCGCAAATTTCCGCAAAAAAATGCGGCAAACCGCATGGTCTGCCGCATTTTCGCGGATTCATTTGAAGTTTTCACGCAGTTTTTCGCAGATGAGCTTGTAGCGCTGCCGCGATACCGGGAGGCACGCGCCGCTCGTCAGCCAGACCGTGTCCGGCGTGACGGCGCGAATCTTGTCGATGCCGACGGCATAGCTCCGATGGATGAAGACGAAGTCCGGGCAGTTCTCCTCGACAAAGCCGCGGATGCCCGCATGCACGCGGTATGTCGTGCCGTCCTCGCAGTGAATCAGGAGACATTCCCGCGCTGCCTCGATGTGCGTCACCTGCCGCACGCCGATCATGTGGTTGGTGTAGTCCGTGGTGGTAATCTGCAAAAAGCGGTTCTGCGCCTGCAGCTTCTGCTGCACATAGTCATAGTTGCGGCGGCTGGAGACAAGCGGGAACTCCTCGTCCGGCTCCAGCGTGTGCATCACGTTGGACACATGCATGTGGGTAATGCGCAGTCCCGCCGCGGTCTGCTTCCAGAGGAAAGATGCGCGCTGCGGCTCCTGCGTGTAAAGTTTCTCGTTTTGAATCGTCCAGATGTAATGCCCGATGCACAGGCAATAGTCGGCGCCGCGGTCCGCAATCGACCAGCTGCCCTCCGACACGCAGCAGGGCAAAATCTCGGTCTTCACCCGCTCGAGTGCGGCAGCAACCTCCGCATAGCCGCGGTAAAACTGATTTGCCGTCGCGCCGATCCAGGACACGTTCTCATCCAGCAGCGGGAGCAGGCGGTCGGTTCGCCCCGCGTACCATTCCTCTATCAAAAGCTGTGTATACAGGAGCGCTTCCTTTTGCAGCTCACTTTTCATGCATCCATCACCCTCTTCAGTCGGTTGTATTGATTATACAGGACGCGCCGCCGCTTTTCAACCGGTATTCAACGAAATGTACTTTTTATTCAACCAAATGCACCTTGCGGCAGTCTTCGCAAATTTGGATGCCCCTCATGAAAATTTGGAACTTGTCCGATTTTTCGCATGGGGCTTGCATTTTTCGCGCAGAATCAATATACTGTAGTGAGCGCCTCCGGCGCAATTCAAACCTTTGGAGTTTTGCATGTACAGCTTATTACTCGCCGTGATTTATCTCGCCTTCATCAGCCTCGGCCTGCCGGACTCGCTGCTCGGCTCGGGCTGGCCTGCGATGCAGCCCGCCTTCTGCGTACCGCTTTCCGCCGTCGGCATCGTCTCCATGATCATCTCGGGCGGCACCATTCTGTCCAGTCTCTTGTCCGAGCGCATGGTGAAGCGATTCGGCACGGGCAAGGTCACGGCGGCAAGCGTGTTTCTCACCGCGGTTGCCCTGTTCGGCTTTTCGTTTTCGACAAAATTCATCTTCTTATGCCTGTGGGCAGTGCCCTACGGTCTCGGCGCGGGCGCTATCGACGCGGCGCTGAACAACTATATCGCCATGCATTATTCCGCGCGGCACATGAGCTGGCTGCACTGCTTTTGGGGTGTCGGCACCATCGTCAGCCCGATGCTGATGAGCTATGCCCTCTCGCACACGGTCTGGAACGACGGCTATCGCTTTGTCGCCTATATCCAGAGCGGCATCGTGCTGGTTCTCCTCTGCACCCTGCCGATGTGGAACCGCGTGCAGGGCGTGAGCACCAATGTCGGCGCGTCCCGCGTGCTGGGACTGCGGCGCACACTGCGCATTCCCGGCGTGCCCTGCCTGCTGGTCGGCTTCTTTGCCTACTGCGCGGCAGAATCCGTCGCCATGCTGTGGGCAAGCAGCTATCTCGTCCGCGTGCACGGCGTCACCGCCGAGCGCGCCGCCGCCTTTGCGTCGTTGTTTTTCATCGGCATGACTGTTGGGCGGTTTCTCGCCGGTTTCATCTCCGAGCGGCTCGGTGACCGCGGCATGATTCGCCTCGGCGTTGCCGTGGCGCTCTGCGGCGTGCTCTGCCTGCTGCTCCCCTTCGGCGAGGTGCCCGCCATTGTCGGGCTGGTCGTCACGGGACTGGGCTGTGCGCCGGTGTACCCGAGCATCATCCATTCCACGCCCGCCGCCTTCGGCGCGGAATATTCGCAGGCGATCATCGGCGTGCAGATGGCAAGCGCCTATGTCGGCTCCACCTTCAGCCCGCCGCTGTTTGGGCTGGTCGCCGAGCGCACCACGCTGTATCTGCTGCCCATCTGGCTTGCCGTCTTCCTCATCCTCTCGCTTTGCCTCCTCGAAAAAGCCATGCGCCGCGAGAAATGAGAAGAGCCGTCCCTACAGATGGATGCACGGGCAATCTACTGTAGGGGCGACCATCGGTCGCCCGCCTGCCGGGGAGCAAAAAGCGGGCGACCGATGGTCGCCCCTACATTGTATTTCAAACGATGCTAACAAAAAATCGGCTGCCGAAACACGGCAACCGATTTTTTCACATTTTCTTCAGTTCTTCAATCAGGCGCGGGATGATTTCGTCCTCGCCGAGCTTGCCGACGACCTCGCCGCGGCGGATGAGCACCGCCTCGCCGCGGCCGCCCGCGATGCCGATGTCCGCCTCGCGCGCCTCGCCCGGCCCGTTGACCACGCAGCCCATCAGGGCGACGGTCACCGGCTTATCCATCACGCCTGCCGCCGTCGCCGCGTCCTCAAACGCATGCGCGAGCGCAATCAAATCAATCTTGGTTCTGCCGCAGGTGGGGCAGGAAACGATGTTCAGTCGTTTTTTCGTATCAAAGCCGAGCGCAAACAGGATGTCGTGCGCGGCGGCGACCTCGTCCACCGGGTTTTCGGTGAGCGAAACGCGCACCGTATCGCCGATGCCGCGAAGCAATGTGCCGCCGATGCCGACCGCGCCCTTGATCAGCCCCATGCGCCCGCCGCCTGCCTCGGTCACGCCGATGTGCAGCGGGTAATCGGTCTTCTCGGCGAGGATGGCATTCGCCGCCGCCATTGCAGAGACATCCGAGGACTTGACCGAGAGCACGATGTCGTCAAAATCAAAGCGTTCGAGCAGGGACGCATGATAGAGCGCGCTCTCGGCGAGCGCCTCTGCCGTCGGCGCGCCGTACTTTGCGAGAATCTCTTTTTCCAGTGAGCCGCCGTTGACGCCGATGCGAATCGGCACATGATGCGTTCGGCAGGCATCGGCAACCGCCTTGACGCGGTTCTCGTCCCCGATGTTGCCGGGGTTGATGCGGATTTTGTCCACGCCCGCGTCCACGCAGGCAAGCGCCACGCGGTAGTCAAAGTGAATGTCCGCGACGAGCGGCACGGTGACGCCCGCCTCCTTGATGGCGGCAAAGGTCTTCGCCGCCGCCACGGTGGGCGCGGTGATGCGCACGATGTCGCAGCCCGCGTCGGCGAGCGCGCGCACCTGCGCGACGGTCGCAGCGATGTCCACCGTATCCGTATTGGTCATCGACTGCACGGCAATCGGGTTTTTCCCGCCGATGGTCACGCCGCCGATTGAGATTTCCCGCGCGGTGCGGCGAATCGCATTGTATTTTTCCAGCATCAGAGACCGCCTCCGAACAGTTTTGCAATGTCCTTGAAAGTGACCAGCACCATCAGCCCGAGCAAGAGCACGATGCCAACGAAATGCACTGCCGCCTCATACTTGGCGGGCACTTTCTTCCCAAAAATCATCTCATAGAGGATAAACACGAGTCTGCCGCCGTCCAGCGCCGGGAGCGGCAGGAGATTGACCACGCCGAGGTTCATCGACAGCACGCAGAGCAGATAGACAAACGAGCCGCCCCCCTGCTTTGCCGCGTCGCCGAGCGCCACGGTCACGCCGACGGGGCCGGAGACCGCGTCCATGCTGACCCTGCCGAAAATCATATCGATGAGCGAATCCCAAATCATTTTGACCGTGGAAAAGCTGCGCACAAAGGTGTGCTTTAAGAGATTGCCGAAGTTCTTCTCCTCGGCAAGCACCTTGAAATCCACCGTGCCGAACAGCATGCCGGACGAGGTCTGCGTGGGGAAGGTCACATCGTGCAGCACGAGTTTCTGCCCGTCGCGGATAACCTCTATGTCAATCGGCTCATAGCCCGCGTGCATGATCTCATAGGCGACATCATAATACACGCGCGTGCGCGTGCCGTCCACGCGGACAATGCGGTCGCCCGTCTGCAGCTGCGCTGCGCTGGTCGCGCCCTCGCGGAACTGCGCAACGGTGTTGGACGCCAGCGCATCCTGCGACAGCACGATGCCGAACATCAGCACAAAGGCGAGCAGCACATTCATAAGACCGCCTGCGGCGACGATGATGAACTTCTGCCACGGGCGCTTCTCGGCGAAGGAATCCGCGCCGTCTGCCTCCTCGTCCTCACCCTTCATGCTGACGAAGCCGCCGAACGGCAGCGCCCGCAGATTAAACGCCGTACCGCGCTTGTCGGTGACGCCGCCCAGGCGCGGCCCCATGCCGATGGAAAACTCCTCGATTTTGACGCCCGCGGCGCGCGCCGTGAGAAAATGCCCCAGCTCGTGGAGCAGAATCATCAGCCCAAACGCGAAAACGGCGAGCAGGATATACAGAAATGTCGTCATTGAACTCCTTTTGCGGCGAGAACGCGCGCACGCGCGTCTCTGTCCGCGCAAAATACATCTTCGACCGTGAAGTCGGGTTTGTTCCTGAAGCCGTCCATCGCATCGGCAACCGTCCCGGCAATCTCGCAGAAACGAATTTTGCCGTCGAGGAACAGCGAGACCGCCGCCTCGTTTGCCGCGCTGAGCACGGCAGGCATCAGCCCGCCCGTCTCAATCGCGCGATAGGCAAGCCCCAGCAGCGGAAAAGTCTCCATATCGGGGCGCTTAAAAGTGAGCGTGCCGACCGAGAAGAGGTCGAGCGGCTCGATCACGGCGGGCAGCCGCGCGGGGTAAGTCAGCGCATACTGCACGCACTCCCGCATATCGGGGTGGCTCAGCTCGGCGATGACGGCGTTATCAATATATTCCACCGCGCTGTGGATTATACTCTCGCGGTGCACAACGACCGTGACCTGCTCGGGGGCAACACCGAAGAGGCGCACCGCCTCGATGACTTCAAGCCCCTTGTTCATCAGGGATGCGCTGTCCACCGTGATTTTCGCGCCCATCTTCCAGGTGGGATGCTTCAGCGCGTCGGCAAGCGTGACAGCCTCAAGCTGCTCTTTTGTATAGCCGAAGAACGGCCCGCCCGACGCGGTGAGCAGCAGGCGCTTGACCTCGCCGTGCGTGCCGCAGTGCAAGCACTGGAAGATGGCGCTGTGTTCGCTGTCCACGGGAATCAGCTCGGCGCCGCCCGCTCTCGCCGCCGCATCCACGAGGTTGCCCGCAGCGACAATCGACTCCTTGTTTGCCGTGGCGATGCGCATGCCGCGCCCGGCGGCGGCGAGCGTGGGCGCAAGCCCCGCAAGCCCGAGAATCGAGTTGACCGCCGTTTTTGCATCGGTCTCGTCGATCACGCGGAGAATGCCCGCATCGCCCGCGTAAACCTTGGTGCGCATGTCCTGCACACGCACAGCAAGGTCACGCGCGGCGTCCGCATCCGCCATAGCGCAGACGCGCGGGTTGAAGCGGCGAATCTGCTTTTCCAGCTCCGCCGTATTTTTGCCGCCGGTGAGCGCGTCCACGCGCACGCCGAAGCGGTGGCAGACGTCGAGTGCCTGCGTGCCGACCGAGCCGGTGGAACCCAGCACCAAAACCGGCGAAATCTCATAGGTTTGCATCATCTATGCCTCTTGCTTATCTGAAAATCGAGAAGGTTTGCGGATTGGACAGCAGAATGTACATCACCGGGGCGATGGCAATCACACTGT
Source organism: uncultured Eubacteriales bacterium (assembly GCA_934474225.1). Classification (GTDB taxonomy): domain Bacteria; phylum Bacillota; class Clostridia; order Oscillospirales; family CAG-272; genus UMGS902. Next base: position 43,556 of record CAKSLU010000005.1, read on the forward strand.
CAAAGCGGTCGAGCACGCCGCCGTGCCCGGGGAACAGATTGCCGTAATCCTTGATGCCGCTGTTCCGCTTGAAATAGGACGCAATCAGGTCGCCAAGCTGCGAAATGACCGAGAGCAGCGCGCCGCAGATAAAGAGCGACAGCACATGCGGGCGCGCGACCTTGTAGAGGTTGGCATACAGCACGCCGCAGCCGACAAAGAGCAGCGCCGCCAGCAGCGTGCCGCCGACAGCCCCCTCCACCGTCTTCTTCGGGCTGACGGCGGGGATGAGTTTGTGCTTGCCGAAGAAATAGCCCGAGAAGTACGCAAAAATATCTGTGCCGAACGCCGTGACGACAATCATAATCAGCAGAAACAGCCCGTGCGCAAGGTCGCGCGCGGCAAGCAGGCAGGCAAAGCCGCTGGAAATGTACAATGTGCCGACCACCGCCTTGGCAACCTTGGAAAAATCGGATTTTTCACTGGTGAGCATCGCATGCGCCAGCATGTAAAAAGTGTACACATAGGTCACACCGAAAAAGAACATCCAGTGTCCGTTCAGATACCGCGCCATCAGCGGCGCGGCGACAGCCATGAGGTAGCTCGGCACGGCGAAGCCGTATGCCTTTTCAATCCCGATGCAGCGCAGATACTCAAACACGCCGACAAGCGCCAGCAGCACGATAGCCACCGAGAGCGCCGGGGTGTGCGACCAGATCAGAAGCGGAATCGCGACGGCAACCATGCAGGCGCCGGTGATGATTCTTGTCTTCATGTCATACTCCTCCGTAGCGGCGTTTCCGCTTGTAAAAATCCGCAACGATGCGGTCAATCTCATGCGGCGTGAGGTCCGGCCAGAGCGTGTCCGTGAAGTACAGCTCGGCATATGCCGCCTGCCAGAGTAAGAAGTTGGACAGGCGGATGTCGCCGCCCGTGCGCACGATGAGGTCGGGGTCGGGGCAATGCGCCGTGTAGACAGCGCCCGAAATATCGTCCTCGGTGACATGCGTCTTCCCCGCCGCAATCAGCGTGTTGGCAGCATGCGCAATCTCGGCGCGCCCGCCGTAATTGAGCGCGATGTTGAGCAGCAGATCCTTGTCGCGCGAAATGCGCTCGACATTTTCAATCTTCGCCCGGAGCTTTGGCGGGAAGATGGACATGTCGCCGAGAAAAACTAAGTGAATGTTGTTCTCATCCATCGAGGCGACCGCATCGTCGATGTAATCCGACAGCAGTCCGAGAATCGCGTCCACCTCATGTTTCGGCCGCTTCCAGTTCTCGGTGGAGAACGCATAGACGGTAATCATCTTCACGCCGATGTCGCCGCAATAGCGGATAATCTTTTTGAAGGTCTTCGCGCCGTTGACATGCCCGTACTCGCGCGGCATGGAGCGCTTTTTCGCCCATCTGCCGTTGCCGTCCATGATAAACGCGATATGCTTGAGGCGTTCGTCCACATGCGTGTGCGCCTTTGCGGGTTTTGCTTTGCCGAATAAAAACATCGTCTGTCCTCGCTTTACCGAAAATGCCGGAAAATCGCAGAAAGGGACTGCCGCACGCAAATGCCAATGCGACAGCCCCGAAACTGTTAGATTGCCATGATTTCCTTGTCTTTTTCTGCGGAAATCGTGTCAACCTCTTTGATAAACTTGTCGGTGAGGTCCTGCACCAGCTTGTCGCTTGCCTTGACCTCGTCCTCGGTCATGTCGCCGTCCTTCTTCATCGCCTTGGTCTTGTCGTTGGCCTCGCGGCGGACATTGCGGATGGCAACCTTTGCTTCCTCGCAGAGCTTGGCGACCTGCTTGGTCAGCTCTTTTCTGCGCTCCTCGGTCGGCTGCGGGAAGGCAAGGCGGATGACCTTACCGTCGTTTTGCGGCGTCAGCCCGATGTCGGAGGCGAGAATCGCCTTCTCGATATTCTTCAGCGTGGACGCATCCCAGGGGGAAATCACCAGCGTGCGGGGATCGGGAACCTGAATGGCAGCCATCTGCGTAATCGGCGTGGGTGTGCCGTAATAATCGACGGCGACGCGCGACAGTACCTCGGGGTTTGCCTTGCCGGCGCGAACCGTGTTGAGGTTCTGGTGCAGCGACTCGATTGACTTTTTCATCTTGTGTTCAAATTCTTTGGTATCCAGTTTCATTGTCTTATATCCTTTCCGAATTTATTTTACAATCGTACCGATTTCTTCGCCCGTGACGGCACGATAGATGTTCTCGGGGTCGTCCAGCCCGAAGACCAGAATCGGGATGTGGTTGTCCATGCAGAAGGAGGTCGCCGTGGAGTCCATGGCGGCAAGCCCGCGGGAGAGGATCTCCTGATAGGTGATGGCGTCAATCTTGGTTGCCGTCTTGTCCACGCGCGGGTCTGCGGTGTACACGCCGTCGATGTTCTTGGCGAGCAGCACGACATCCGCATTGATTTCAGCCGCGCGGAGCACGGCGGCGGTGTCAGTGGAGAAATACGGCGAACCAAGCCCGCAGCCGAAAATCACGACGCGCCCCTTTTCGAGGTGACGGACGGCGCGCGCGCGGATGTACGGCTCTGCCATCGCGCGCATCTCAATGGCGGTCATCACGCGGGTGGTGATGCCTGCGCGCTCAAAGGCATCCTGCAGCGCCAATGCGTTGATGGCGGTCGCCAGCATGCCCATGTGGTCGGCGCGGACGCGATCCATGTTCACGCCCTGTCTGCCGCGCCAGATATTGCCCGCGCCGACGATGACGCCGACCTCGACGCCCGCCTCGACGCACTTTTTGATAACCTTTGCAATCTCGTCGATAAATGCGTGGTTGTAAATGCCCTGTGCATCGCGCGCCAGTGCCTCGCCCGAGAGCTTGAGCAGCACGCGCTTATACTTTACTTCTGCCATAATGAAGTCCTTTCCGATGAAACATTTTCACACACATCTATTTTATACGATACTTTGCGATTTGTAAACCTTTTTTTGCAGATATGCGAAAAAACCTTGCGGGGGAGCGTTTGGCTCCCCTGTGTAAGGGGAGCTGTCAACGAAGTTGACTGAGGGGTTGTACCTTTACCGTGTAACAATCCCTCCGTCATGCTCCGCATGACACCTCCCTTTACACAAGGGAGGCGAAGATAGAGCGGCGGGAGCGAGCCCCCGCCCTACGGGTGTGCAAAGATTTTTCGCGTACCTGTAGGGACCGGCGTCCCCGACGGTCCGTTTTTGCTTTGGCATGGGCGGGTCGTCGAGGGCGCCGACCCCTACCGGATAGGAGCGTGTTTTCGGCTCCCCTGTGTAAGGGAAGCTGGCGCGCGAGCGCCTGAGGGGTTGTTTTTGCTTTGTAACAATCCCTCCGCCGCCGTCCGGCGGCACCTCCCTTTACCGGGGGGAGGCTCAGAAGAACGTATACTGATTCGTTTCGCTGAGGTTTTTCAGCGCGCCGCTCTGCGAGAGAATCTCAATGACGCTCTTGTTCAGCTTGGCGCGTTCGCGCAATTCCTCAATCGAGAAAAACTCGCCGTCGGCGCGCGCCTCGACAATCTTCTGCGCCGCGCCCTCGCCAAGCCCGCCGAGCGCCGCGAAAGGCAGACGAATCTTGCCGTTTTCGGGCAGGAACGCGGTGGCGTCCGACTTATAGAGGTCGACCGGCAGGAAGACCACGCCGCGCGCCAGCGCCTCGCGTGCCAGCGACAGCGCCGTGACGGTTTCTGCCTCCTTCTGCGTGGCGTCCGGCTTTTTGGACAGCTCCTCAATGGTGGCGCTGACCGCACCTCTGCCGCGCATGACGATGTCGCCGTCAAAGCCGCCCGGCGCAACCGTGAAGTACGCCGCATAAAACTCCATCGGATAGTAAATCTTGTACCACGCAAGGCGAATCGCGCTCATGACATACGCCGCAGCGTGCGCCTTCGGGAACATGTATTTGATTTTCTTGCAGGAGGCGATGTACCACTCGGGCACATCGTGCTTCAGCATTTCTTCCTCCCACTCGGGCTTGACGCCCTTGCCCTTTCGCACCGCCTCCATGATGTCAAACGAGAGCTTGTTTTCCAGCCCGTGGCGAATGAGGTAGAGCATGATGCCGTCGCGTGTACCCACAACTTCGGAAATCGTGCAGGTGCCCGCCTTGATGAGGTCCTGCGCGTTGCCGAGCCACACATCCGTGCCATGCGTCAGCCCCGAAATCTGAAGGAGGTCGGCGAAAGTCTTCGGCTTCGCGTCCTCAAGCACGCCCTGGATGAAGCGCGTGCCCATCTCGGGCAGCCCCAGCGTGCCGAGGTTGCAGCCGATGTCGTCCGGCGTGACGCCGAGCGGCGCGCAGCTCTCAAACAGCTCGTAGGCGGCGCGGTCGTTCATCTTCACATCCATGACGCTCGTGTGCGTGTAGCGCTCGAGCATCTTATATTTGGTCGGCATATCGTGTCCAAGCTCGTCCAGCTTCAGAATGGTATCGTGCAGATACGAGAACTGGAAGTGCGTGGTGACGATGTTGGAATTGGGGTCGTCGGCCGGGTGCTGCACCGGCGAGAAGTCGTAGATGCTGTACTCCTTCGGCACGACGATGATGCCGCCGGGGTGCTGCCCCGTGGTGCGCTTGACGCCGACGCAGCCCGCGATCAGGCGATCCGCATCCGCGCGGCAGAGCGCGATGCCCTTTTCCTCGAGATATTTTGAGACAAAGCCGAACGCCGTCTTCGACGCCAGCGTGCCGATCGTCCCCGCGCGGAAGACGTTTTCGCTGCCGAACAGCTCCTCGGTGTACTTATGCACCTTGCCCTGCACATCGCCCGAGAAGTTGAGGTCGATATCCGGCGACTTGTCGCCGAAGAAGCCGAGGAAGGTTTCAAACGGGATATCGTGCCCGTCGCCGCGCAGCGGACTGCCGCAGACCGGGCAGATTTTGTCCGGCAGGTCAAAGCCCGAGCCCACCGAGCCGTCGGTGAAGAACTCGCTGTACTTGCACTTCGGGCAGACATAGTGCGGCGGCAGCGGGTTGACCTCGGAGATGCCCGCCATCGACGCGACGAAGGACGAGCCGACCGAGCCGCGCGAGCCGACGAGGTAGCCCTGGCTCTCGCTGTAGGACACCAGCTTCTGTGCGATGATGTACAGCACGGCAAAGCCGTGTTTGATGATCGAGTCCAGTTCTTTTTCAAGTCTGGCGGACACGATTTCGGGCAACTCGTCGCCGTAGAGCGCGCGGGCATGCTCCCAGCACATCCGCTGCAAATCCTCCTCCGCGCCCTCCATGTTCGGCGTGTAGGTGCCCTTCGGAATCGGGCGGATCTCCTCAATCATGTCGCTGATTCGATTTGTATTTTCAACGACCACCTCATAGGCGGTCTCTTCCCCGAGGTAGGCAAACTCCTCGAGCATCTCCTCGGTGGTGCGCAGGTACAGCCCGACATCCTTGTCCGCGTCCGAGAACTTCATGCCGGAGAGCAGAATCTTGCGATAGATTTCATCCTCTTTGTTCATGAAGTGCGCGTCGCAGGTGGCAACGACCGGCTTGCCGAGCTTTTTGCCCAGCGCGACGATTTTGCGGTTAAGCTCGCGCAGCCCCTCGTCGTCCGCGACCTTGCCCTCCGCGACAAGAAAGCGGTTGTTGCAGATCGGCTGAATCTCCAGGTAGTCATAGAACGAGGCAATGCGCTCGATTTCGTCCTGCGGCAGCCCGTCCAGCACCGCGCGGAACAGCTCGCCCGCCTCGCAGGCAGAGCCGATGATGAGCCCGTCGCGGTACTGCTCCAACACGGTCTTTGGGATGCGGGGATTGCGGCGGTAGTATTGCAGATAGCTCATCGAGATGAGGCGGTAGAGGTTTTTCAGCCCGACGAGGTTTTTGACCAAAATAATCTGGTGATAGGTGCGCAGATTCAGCGGGTCGGCGCTCGACTTCATGACCTCGTTGATGCGCCCGAGGTCGGAGATGCCCTCGTTCATCAGCTGCTCGGACATCTTGAAGTAGATCATCGCCAGCATCTCCGCATCGTCGCAGGCGCGGTGGTGGTTGAAGTCGCCGAGGCCGTAATGCTCGGCGAGGATGTCCAGTTTGTGCTTTTTGAGGTCGGGGTTGGCAAAGCGGGAGAGCGCAACCGTGTCGAGATAGGGATTGGTGAACGGAATCTTCAGCTTCTCGGCGGCGGCGCGGATGAAACTCGTATCGAAGTTTGCGTTGTGCGCAATCAGCAGCCGGTCGCCCGCAAATTCGAGGAAGGCGGGGATGGCCTTGTCGATCTTCGGCGCGTCCGCCACCATCTCGTCGGTGATGCCGGTCAGCTCGGTAATTTTTTCGGGAATCGGCATCTCGGGATTGACAAAGGTGTTGAAACGGTCCAGCACCTTGCCCGCGCGGATGCGCACCGCGCCGATTTCGGTGATGCCGCAGTTTGCCACCGAGAGACCGGTGGTCTCAATGTCGAAGACGATAAACTCGCTGTCCAGCCGTTCGGCGCACTTGCCGTAGAGCGCGCGGGCAGTGTCGTCCACGAAGTAGGCCTCCATGCCGTAGATGACCTTGACGCCGCCCTGCTTTTCGGCGGCGAGCATCATCTCGGGGAAGGACTGCACATTGCCGTGGTCGGTGATGGCGATGGCGGGATGTCCCCAGCGCTTTGCCGTGGCAATCGCGTCGGCGGAGTCAATAATGGCGTCCATCTGCGACATGACGCTGTGCATGTGCAACTCCACGCGTTTTTTCTCGGCACGGTCGGCGCGCAGCACGGCTTTGATCTCCATGATGTGCTGCGGGCGCATGATGTTCTCGCCGAGGAAGTCGTCACTGCGCACGCGCCCGTAGACGGCATAGCATTTGCCGACCTTCATATCGCCGACAAAGCCTGCCTCCTCCTTCAAAAACGCGGCGCGCAGATAAATGGACGAGTCGCCGTCCGTGATGCCGATGGTGACATTGGTTTTGTCGCCGCGGCGCGTGTCCTTGGTCTCGATGGAATAGACCTTGCCCATCACCATGACGCTGCCGACGCGGGATTGCAGCGTGCGGATCGCCGTCGGCGCGCTGAAGGTGAATTCGTCGCCGAGAATCTGCTTCGGCTCGCTTGTGTCAAAGGTCATGCAGCCGCTGGTGAACAGGTTGTCCCCCAGCTGCGCGGCGTCGTGCTCCTCCTTTGAAATGGTGGCGACGACGGGACCGCGCGGTGCTTTCTCCTCCGCAGCGGGCGCTTTGCGCGGCATGTCCCGCTCGGCGGCAAGCGCGCGGCGGACATCGTCGTCCATGCGGCGCAGTTCATCGTCAAAGACCTGCCGCCGCATGCTCTGCACCTCGGCGGCGTCGCCCTCCTTGATTTCCACCTTGTAGTCCAGCCCGAACTCGCTCTTGATGATGCCGGCAATGACATCGGCGGTGTGCGCCGCATCGAGAATGCCGATGCCGCCCATGCCGAACGGAATGCCGATCTCAATCTTGCCGTCGCCGACGCGGACATCCGCATAGCCGAAAAAGCCCCTCGAAACCGTGCCGACGCGCTCGGTCTCGAGCAGGACTGCGGGGATATAGGACTTGTCAAACAGCTCTGCCGGGTAATGCGGCAGAATGCGCATGGAGTTCAGCCGATAGGCGGCGGCAATGCCGCCCTCGACGGCGTAAAGCTCCTTTTTGTCGATAAGCACGGGAAAGTCGGCGCGAATCTCCGCCATGCGGAGCGCCTTGTCGGCGCGCAGCGAAACCTGCGTCGCCGCATCCAGCCATGCGCGCTCCCGCGCGGAGGGGGTGTATTTCTCGAATATCTCCAGAATCGTCTTTGCCATTGCTCTACCGCTTACTTAATGAAATTGACGGCGCCGTGCAGGTTGCGGATGTGCACCGCGCCCTCCGTGCGCCTGTATTCGCCGTCCAGCGACCAGGCGGTCGGCTCGGCGGGGGTCACCACAAGTTCGGACGCCTTGAAAAACTCAAAGCGGTCGTTGTCAAAGCGGCTGTTTGTGAGCGAATTGATAATCGTGCTGAGGTCGCCGAGCATCTTCGGCATCTTGATGAGCAGCACCTCAAACATGCCGTCGTTTAAGGAGACCAGCTCATCCTTCAACTTGACAATGCCGCCGAACGAGGTGGAGTTGGCAACGGCGCCGAACACATATTCGCCCGAAAGCTCCCGCCCGTCGGCGACGAGCTTCACATGATAGGGCTTGATGCTGCCGAGGTCCTTGATGCCCTCAAAGACATAGGCGGCGTGACCGAACACATTCTTCACATCCTGCGGTGCGTTGTAGGACGCCGCGGTAAATGCGCCGAAGGAGGCGACATAGGTAAAATAGCTGTCGTCAAATTCGCCGACATCCAACGGCAGCGGCATGCTGTCCGCAATGGCGTGCGCCGCTTTTTTGATGTCGGCGGGGATGCCCATGCTGGAGGCAAAATCGTTGGTGCTGCCGCAGGGAATATACCCGAGCGGAATGGTCACGCCCGCATTCAGCATGCCGCTGATGGTCTCGTTGAGCGTGCCGTCGCCGCCGCAGCAGACGATGCGGTCAAAGTCGCCGCCGTGCGCGGCAAATTCCGCCGCGTCGCCGCGCCGTCCGGTTACCATCACGGTGGTGGCAAAGCCGCCCGCCGAAAAGATGGAGATGACATCCAACAGATGCGGGCGCAGGCGCTTGGTCCCCGCCACGGGATTGACAATCATCAATAACTTTTTTTCCATGTCACAACCTCCGATAATCGGATTCTTCTTCACAGTATATCATAAAATTCATTTTTCGACAATGACCTTGCAGAAAATCAGTCGGCGGGCGCCGCCTCGTCGAGCAGCAGGGCGACCTGCGTGATAAACTTCTGCGGGTCGCGGTGCTGCGCAGGCCCCTCGATGTAGATGTGGCGGAACACGCCGCTTATGGCAAGCCCGCGCGCCGCCGCCTCGGCAAGCAGCCGCGCATGCATGGCGGGCAGTCCCGCATAGTCGCCGTGCAGTGTGCAAAGCAGGGCGGGCTGCGGCGCGAGGACGCGCACATATTCGCCGGTGCTGCCCGCCGGAATCGCGATGCAGTAGGTGGAGAGGGCGGGGTCACTCACCGGGAACTCGGTGAAGAACATGCGTCTGCCCGTATCCGAGCCGTACTGCCGCATGGCGGCGGGAATCACATCGCGCAGCTGTTCCTTGCGTTCTTCGACCGTGGCCGCGCGCAGGGTGCGCGCATAGACGGTCACATCGGGCAGTGTGACACGCTTCGGCGTCGTTTCCGCATTGTCAAGGCGGACGCGCAGCTTTTCAATGCTGAGATTCAGTTCGTCGCGCATGGCTTCCAGCCGCGCGATCAGCGGCACGAGGTCGGTCTCGTCCGCGAAATAGGCGCGAATCTCATCGAGCGACAGCCCGAGATTCTGAAAAATGCGGACAGAGCGGATGCGCGTGAGCGTGTCGGTGGTGTAATAGCGGTTGCCCGACAGCCCTTCCTTGACATCCGGGGCAATCAGCCCGCGGTCCTCGTAATTCAGAATCATGCGCCGCGTCAGCCCGAGCGCCGCGGCGACCTCGCCGATGGAAAGCAATTGTGCCTTTGCAGGGGGAATCTTTTTCATCTTTTTTCTCCGAACCTCTTGCATCGTACACCGATGTACGGTATATGATACAGTATAGCAGATTCCGATGCACATTGCAAGCGAGAATTTCGCCGCGGCACGACATCTGCGGATAAACTTTTTTCTTTTCAAGGAGACAGACTCATGAAACACTTGCTCACCGTACTTCTCACGGCAGCCCTCGTGCTGACCGCCGCTTTCGTTTTCACCGCCTGCGGCGATACGGAGACCGACCCCGAAAGCACGCCGGAAATCACCGAAGCAACCGATGCAACCGAAGCAACCGATGAAACGACGGACACCGAAGCCGCGGAAACCACTGCCGCTGAGACGCTGGAAGACGGCTCGGTCTTCCCCGCAGCCCTCTCGGAGGCAGCCGCTTATGCAATTCCCGACCTCTCCTACACCACCTGGACGGTTTCGGGCGGCATGGCAGACGGCAAGGAAATGGAAGCCGAGGATGTGGAAAAACTGCTGGCAACTGTCGGCGGCACGCTTGAATTTGCGTTCTATGAGAACGGCGAAATCCAGCTTGACCGCGCGGACGGCACCTTGATCGGCACCTACACCCCCCTGCTTGACGGCTACGCACTGGACATCGAATTTGACAAGCTCGCTTACTATGCGGTCATGACCGATGTGGAAGGCACGGCAGTCATCGTTCTTTCGCCCAAGTCCGATTCCGAAATCGCGCTCTACCTGACGCAGATTGAAGTCGGCTGATTGGCGCAGACAAATATGCAAAAAAGGACGGCATCCATGGGATGCCGTCCTTTTCTATTGCGCGTTTCAAGAGAATGCAAAGCGAGGCTCCCCTGTGCAAGGGGAGCTGGCGTGGAACACGCCTGAGGGGTTGTTCCTTGGCTATGTAACAATCCCTCCGTCGGCTTCGCCGCCACCTCCCTTTACCGGGGGGAGGCTTAATCTGCATTCCTTTTTCTTTACTCTTCTACAGCCGCTTTCTGCGTGTTGATGGCGCGGATAACTTCGGGCGGGAACTTCGGGTGGCGGTCGTAGGTGTAAAGCCCGTTGACCTCCTGCTCCACATCGGTCAGCTGCGTATAGCAGAACGCGCTGATGGCGCTGTTCTCCAGCAGCGCGGTGACCAGCCCGCGATAGCGCGCGATGAACTCTTCCCCGCTCTGCGGACGGTTGCCGTAGCCCCAGCCGCCCTCGGGATGCTCGGGATTCCACCAAATGCCGCCGAACTCGCTGACAAACGGGGGCTTGCCGACATGCTTGCCGAGGTTGAAGACCGTGATGGTTTCGCCCTTTTCCAGCGGCAGATAGCGTGCGCGGAAGGTCTCGGGATTCTGGTCATAGTCGTGCACATCAAAGATGTCCGACAGCGTGCCCTGATGCGTCCAGCCGGAGGCATCAATGTAGATGCGGTCGGGGTCAAAGGCGCGGGTCATGTCCGCAAGTTCGCGGATAAGATCCTTATCCTGATCTTTCTGCGTCTCATTGAGCGGGCACCAGCCGATGATGGCGGGATGGTTGTAGTCGCGCTCCAGCACCTCGCGCCACTCGGGCAGGAAGCCTCTCCACGCCTCGGGACGCGAAATGTCCAACCCCCAGTTGGCGTGCTCGCCCCACACGATATAGCCGAGGCGGTCACAGTGGTAGAGGAACAGCGGCTCAAACACCTTCTGATGCAGGCGCGCGCCGTTGAAGCCCATGTCCATCGAACGCCGGATGTCTGCAATCAGCTCGTCCACGGTGGGAGCGGTGTAAATGCCGTCGGGATAGAAGCCCTGGTCGAGCACCAGGCGCTGGTAGACCACCTTGCCGTTGATGTAGGTGCGGTTGTTCTTCCACTCAACCTTGCGCATGCCGAAATAGGAGTGCACAAAATCGCCGCCCTCGAGCTCAAAATCGAGGTCGTAGAGTTTGCCGTCGCCGACATTCCAAAGGTGCATCTCGTCGAGTTTCACTTCAAGCGCCGCGCTCTTGCCGCTGACGCGCGTTTTTGCCGTGCCGACGACCTTGCCGCCGAACTTCGCCGTGGCGACGAGGGTCTTGCCGTCCGCGTTCTCGCAAACTGCCTCGACAAAGACGCTCTCGTTCTCCACCGAGGGACGGCACTTGATGCGGCGGAGGTAGGCGTCCGGCATGTTTTCCAGCCACACGGTCTGCCAGATGCCGGTGGTGCGGGTGTAGGAGCAGCCGATGGAATGGAACTTGCGGCACTGCTTGCCGCCCGGCTGATTCTGACTGCGCAGAAGGTCGGTGGCGCAGATGACGATTTTGTTTACCCCTGCGGTCAGCGCCGACGTGATGTCCATTGCAAAGGACACATAGCCGCCGATGTGGCGGTCGATGTACTTGCCGTTGACAAAGACCTCGGTCTCATAGTCGCAGGCGCCGATGTTGAGCAGGGTGCGGCGGCCGGCAGCCGTCCAGTCGGCGGGCAGCTCCACCGTGCGCATATACCAGACGCACTCCATAAAGTCGGTGTGGGCGAGGCCGGACAGGCGGCTCTCCGGGCAGAACGGCACATTGATGACATCGGAGAGTTTCTCCGCTTCATAGAGCTTGCGCTCCTTGCCGCTTCTGCCGGCGTCAATCTCAAACTGCCACTCGCCGTTTAAGTTCATCCAATCCTTGCGCGCAAACTGCGGGCGCGGATATTCGGGGCGTGGAATCATAGGTTCATATCTCCTTTGATGCAAAAATGCATAGTCTGTTGCTTCCATTATACAGGAATGTGCCGTCCCCGTAAATACAAAATAAACACTTGTTTTTGCAGAATATCTGCTTTTTTTGCACACTTCAGCTGTCCGCGCGCACAAGCCGCACGCGAAACGCGATGGCGCGCGGGGTCTCCATGCCGTCAAAGCGGATGGTGTAGCACTTCTCGTCGGTGTCCGCCGCAAGCACCGTGCCGTCGCCGAACACGGCGTGCCGCACCCGGTCGCCGACGGCAAAGGTCGCCGCCTGCCCCTCTGTCGAGAGCCGCGTAAGGCTGTCGGCAACGGCGCGTTCGGTCTCGCGAATCAGCCCCTCGCGCGGCTCTTTGGTATAGGTCAGCGCATCGCGGCCGATGTCGAGCAGGAAGCGCGACGGATAACGCGTGCTGCCGTCAAAGTTCCAGCCGTCCGCTTCCGAGAGGTACAGCCCGCGCTCGGCGCGCGTCAGCGCGACGAAGGCGAGGCGGCGCTCCTCCTCCATGCCGGGCAATGTGCGCACCTTGCGCGAGGGGAACACGCCCTCGTTCATGCCGCAGAGGAAGACATAGGGGAACTCCAGCCCCTTGGCAGCATGCACCGTCATCAGCTTGACACAGTCGCCGCGCGCGGCGGTGTCGGTGTTGGTCATGAGCGCCACGCGGGCAAGGTACGCTTCCAGCGTGCTTTCCTCGCCGCAGGTGGTCTCGTACTCGTAAATCGACTGTTTCAGTTCGGCGAGGTTGTCCAGTCGCTCCTGGCTGCCCTCGGTGCGCAGCATGGTCTCATAGCCGCTGCGCTCAAGCAGCTCGGTGAGCACCTCGGAAATCGGGCGTTCCGCCTGCCCCGCGGCAAAGGACTCGACAAGCGCAATAAACTGCCGTCCTTTGGTCGTCTTGAACTCGGGCGTGTCAATGTTGTCGCAGAGCGCCGTGTAAAGCGAGCACTGTTTTTCCTCGGCATAGGCTTCGAGCCGCGCCATGCGGCTCTTGCCGAGGTTGCGGCGCGGCGTGTTGGCGATGCGGCGGAAGGAGAGATCGTCGCGGTAGACGATTATGCGCAGGTAGGACAGCGCATCCTTGATTTCGGCGCGGTCAAAGAACTGCACGCCGCTGTAGATGGCGTACGGAATCTTCGCGGCGAGCAGCACCTCCTCCACCGCGCGGCTGACATAGTGCGCACGATAGAGCACGGTCATGTCCCGATAGGGGACACCCGCCGCGCAGAGCTTCTGCATCTCGTCCGCAATCCACTCCGCCTCCGCCGCCTGCGACACGGCAAAGTGACAGAGCACCGGCACGCCGCCGGGCAGCATGGGCACGAGTGTCTTCTCGATGCGGAAGTGATTCTTTTCAATCAGCGCGTTTGCCGCCGCCAAAATCTCGGGTGTGGAACGATAGTTCTGCATCATCATCACCGTTTGCACCTGCGGAAACGCGCGGTCAAATTCGGTGAGGTACTTCACATTTGCGCCGCGCCAAGTGTAGATGGTCTGGTCGGGGTCGCCGACGATGAAGAGGTTCTTATGGTAACCGCACAGCACCTCCATCAGCTCGTATTGCAGGGCGTCGATGTCCTGGAACTCGTCAATCATGATGTATTCCAGCCGTTCCTGCCACTTGCGGCGGATATCGGCGTCCTTTTGGAAGATGTAAAGCGAAAACTTGATGAGGTCGTTGTAGTCCACGCCGAAGCATTTGCGCGCCTGATAGAGATAACCGTAGAAAATGATGTCCGATACGGTCGTCGCCGCTTCGTACCGCGCGCGCAGCTCGTCCGGCGTCTTTTCGATCACATCGAGGTAATAGTCGGGGTCTTTGAACAGCTTGCGGATCTCAATCATGTCCCGCGCGTCGCCGAAGGTCATGTCCCGCAGGGTCAGCCCGCGCTCCTCGTAGATGATGCCGAGCATCGCATCGATGTCCGAATTGTCCAGCACGAGAAAGCTTTTCGGATAGCCGACGGCGTGACTGTCCTCCTGCAGAACCGACACGCAGAAGCCGTGAAAGGTGTTGATATAGCCGGTGTCACTGTCCCCGATCAGCGCACGGATGCGCTGCCGCATCTCGCCCGCCGACTTGTTGGTGAAGGTGACGCAGAGAATGTGCCCCGGCAGAATGCCGAGCTCATTTACCAAATAGGCAAAGCGGCGGGTGAGCGCGCGGGTCTTGCCCGAGCCCGCGCCCGCAATCACGCGGACAAATCCCTCGGTCGTCGTCACCGCCTCACGCTGCGCCGCGTTCAGCCCTGCCAGCAAATCCTCCATGCAAAGCACCTCCCTTTTGTATCAGTATAGCAGAGTTTTGCCGAAAGCGCAAGGCAAAACAGCTTGACATGTCATGCAAAAATCCGTATAATAACATTTGATACATATCAATTGTTTTATAAAAAGCAGCCGGACAAAACCGGGCAGAAAAAGTCGAGACCGCCGCACGCGAATGCGGTAGAATAGAGACACAGCAAGCAAAGGAGACAAGACATGGAGTGGATGACAGTCATCGGCGACGCCGTGCAGTACATCGAGGCGCACATCACGGAGGCGCTGACGGCAGAGGACATTGCAAGCGCCGTCTGCGTATCGCCGTTTTATTTTCAGCGCGGCTTTGCCATGCTCTGCGGCACAACGGTCGGCGAATACATCCGCTGCCGCAGGCTTGCCCTCGCGGGCAACGCGCTGGCAGCCACCGATGCGCGCGTGCTCGACATCGCGCTGCAATACGGCTATGATTCGCCGGACAGTTTCACCAAGGCGTTCACGCGGTTTCACGGCGTGACACCCGCCGCCGTGCGGCACGGCGGCGCCCTGCTCAAATCCTTTGCCCCGCTGAAAATCAAATTCTCACTTGAGGGAGGCTATCTGATGGATTACAAGATTGAAAACAAAGAGGCGTTTACCGTGCTGGCAAACGCAAAGCAGTTCAGCTATGAGGAAGCAAAGGCGCAGGTGCCGCAGTTCTGGCAGGCGCACTTTGCCGAAGGCAAGGGCTCTGTGGTGATGGGGACCTACGGCATCAACATCGATGCGGCGATGGGCAAAGAAACCTTTGAATACCTGATTGCCGACCCCTGCGATGCGGCGCGCGAAGTGCCCGCAGGCTTTGTCAAGCGGACGATTCCCGCCTTCACCTGGGCGGTGTTCCCCTGCGTCGGTCCGATGCCGACGGCACTGCAGGATGTCAACACCCGCATCTTTTCCGAATGGCTGCCCGCCATGCACGACTATGCGTTTGCCGCAGGCTATTGCGTGGAATACTACGACAACCCCGCAAAGTACGAAAAGGGCACCATGGACGACAAATACTACTGCGAAATCTGGATTCCGGTGAAGAAAAAATAAGGCGCAAAAAGTCCCTGTACACTGTACAGGGACTTTTTTGCGTCGGCAGCCGTATGCCTCCGAAGTCAGCGGACAAACAGCAGCATCACCGCCGACAGCGCCGCCGCAAGCGCCGCCATGCCGACGGTGCCGAGCAGCCACTTTTTGAACTTATCCTTGGCGACGATGTAGGGCTGCAAATCCTCCGTGCCGGGAATCACCCATGCCTTTGTGTGCCCGACCCAAAAATCGTCGATGAGAAAGCGGTCAACCAGGTTCATCATCAGAAGAATGACAAGTATCTGCCAAAATCCCGCGAGAAAGCCGACCGCGCCGTTTACTGCATAGACGCAGACCAGCACATAGGCGATGTAACCGGGGATGCAGAACACCTTGAAAAGCAGGCTGTTCCGTCTGATTTTCGCATGCGTGGTCAGCCCCAGCTCCACGCATCTGTCCTGCACTGCAGCGCTGTAAAGATGCACCGCTCCGACGGCGCCATTCCGAATCGCAAAGGCGCAGACCATCATGAGCAGCGCGCCGAGCCCCAGGCCCTCCGGGATGGTTTTCAGAATCAAGTCCGTCATTGCATGTACCTCCCGCATTCCTTTTCGAGTGTTTTCCACACCGGGTATGCCGCGCCGTGCTCATCATAGAACGCCTTCAAATCCCGATTCAGCGCACGCATCTCCTCCACCGCGTTCATGGCGTGGTCAGCCGCGCAGATTTTGCCGAGGCTGGTTGCGCACATGAGCTTGAAAAAGCGGAAACAGGTCTTCCGATAGGCAGCGCCCTCAAAGTCCTTGTCGCCCTGCGGCAGAATCTCGTGCCCCGCGTCCCGAATGGCGCGGTAGCCCTCGATGTTGGCGTCGATCAGCCGATGCAGGTAGGCGTTGTCCCGCTTGATTTTCTTCAAGTCGCCGTCGGTCTTGTAGCAGGCAAAGGCGGCAGGCAGCACAAACGCCGCATGGCACAGGAGATAGTCGCCCATGTTCGGCTCGTACGTGGTCTTGTACTTTGTCCCGGCAAAAATCCGGCGCACCGTCTCTTCTGCCGACGGCGCGCCGCATAGCGTCCCAATCGTCATGCGGCGCAAGTCCACAGAGACCACACGGTCGCGCTCCCGATGCCCCGCCGAACTTGCAAAGGCGAACAGCACCTGTTTCTCGGGCAGCTGCGCGGCAAGCGCCGCCGCGCGCACATTGTTGCCGACGAAAACAATCGTTTTCGTCGGGTTGGCGCGCAGCGCGTCCAAAATAGCGTCAATCTGCGTATACCGAACGACCACAAAAATCACATCGTATCGGTCATCGGGCAAAAGTTCGGTCACCACCGGAATGCGGCAGACCGACAGGTGCGGCGAGAACTTGTCCTTGATGCGCAGTCCGTTTGCCCGAATTTCTTCCGCCCAGCGCCCCCGCGCAAGCAGCGTCACATCTTTCCCAGCGCGAAACAGGCTGCGCGCCAGATTGCAGCCGAGCACGCCCGCGCCGAATATCAGCATTCGCATCGTCAAACCTCCAAAAGGTAAAGTCAAACCCAACCCGCCGTCCGGGCGAGTTAGCTCCAGCTAACCATAGCGCATTTGAAAAGCCGCCCTGCAGCAGCTTTTTGTTTATTCGACCACATTATAGCACGCAGAAAGCGGTTTTTCAAGAGTAAATTTGCAGGTAGAAATGCAGCGGACGCCGCATCCACCGTGGGCGGGCTGTTTCCCGCAGGGCGCGTGGACGCCTCATCCACCGCGGGCGGGCTGTTTCCCGCAGGGCGCGTGGACGCCTCATCCACCGCGGGCGGGCTATCCGAACCGCCGCCGTTCTGCGCAAAATACGACGCGCACTTTGCCCCCGAACCGCCGGATTTTGATGCAAATGCGGCGGAAGTGCGGCGCAGGCGTATTTCCATACGTCGCGCCGTGCTTCCGCCGCAAGATAACAAAACCGCACAGGTTTTCCTGTGCGGTTATTTGTTATCGTTCTGCGCAAAATACGGCGGTTCTCCGATTAGTTGTTGACCATCTTGGAGATTTCATCCGCGAAATTCTCCTCGCGCTTCTGGATGCCTTCGCCCTTCTCATAGCGAACGAAGCCGACAACGGCGATGTGACCGCCGAATTCCTTTGCGGTGGTGTCGACATATTTCTGCACGCTCATGGAGTCGTCCTTGACGTAAGCCTGCTCCAGGAGGCAGTTTGCCTCGTAGAACTTGCCGATCTTGCCGTCGACCATCTTCTCCTTGATCTGCTCGGGCTTCTTTGCGTTCTTCTCATCGTTGTCGATCTGGGACTTGATGATCTCGCGCTCCTCGGCGATTCTCGATGCGGGAACAGCCTCGCGGTTGAGGTACTCAACCGGGTATGCAGCGGTCTGCAGCGCGATGTTCTTTGCAAATTCTGCAAAGCCCGCGTTGTTCTTTGCTGCGTCGTCTGCCTCAAACTTGATCACAACGCCGATTGCGCCGCCGCCGTGAATATAGGTGCTGGTCGTGCCGTCCACAATGACGAAGCGACGGAGGTCGAGCTTCTCACCGATGGTGAAAATCATTTCCTTCATCTTGTCTTCAACCGTCATGTCGGTGTCCTTGTACTTGCAAGCCTTGAGCGCCTCCACATCGGCGGGCTTGTGTGCGATAATGGTCTCGAGCAGACCGCGGACAAACTCGCGGAAGCTCTCGTTCTTCGCAACGAAGTCGGTCTCGGTGTTGACCTCGATCATTGCGGTGGTGTCGCCTGCGGTCAGAATGTCGATAAGACCGTCCGCAGCGATTCTGTCAGCCTTCTTTGCGGCAACGGCAAGACCTCTCTCGCGGAGAACCTTGATTGCCTCATCCATGTTGCCCTCAGCCTCGACGAGCGCCTTCTTGCACTCCATCATGCCGCAGCCGGTCTTCTTTCTCAGCTCGGCAACATCTTTTGCGGTAATGTTAGCCATCTTTCTGCTTCCTTTCCTATTCTGTAAAATGGGTTAAAGCCTTACGCCTCGACAGTCTCAGCGGTCTCGGCGGTCTTTGCCTCTTCGCCCTCAGCCTCGGGAGCGAAAGCCTCGCCCTGCTTGCCTTCGATAACGGCGTCTGCCAGGGTGGAGGAGATCAGCTTGATTGCGCGGATCGCGTCATCGTTGCCGGGGATGATATAGTCGGCGTCGTCAGGGTCGCAGTTGGTATCGACGATAGCGACGACCGGGATACCGAGCTTCTTTGCCTCGAGAACTGCAATCTTTTCCTTTCTGGGGTCAACGATGAAGATTGCATCGGGCAGCTTTTCCATGGTCTTGATACCGCCGTAGTTCTTCTCCAGGTCGAAGATTTCCTTCTGGAGTGCGGCGACTTCCTTCTTGGGGAGCAGGTCAAACGTACCGTCGGCAGCCATCTTCTCGAGGCTGTTGAGGCGGTTGATGCTCTTGCGGATGGTCTTGAAGTTGGTCAGCATGCCGCCGGGCCAACGCACGTTGACGTAGTACATGCCGGCTCTCTCTGCCTCTTCCTTGATGGTGTCGGCAGCCTGCTTCTTGGTACCGACGAAGAGGATGTTGCCGCCGTTTGCGGACAGGTCGCGCACGAACATGTACGCTTCCTCAAACTTCTTCACGGTCTTCTGCAGGTCGATGATGTAGATACCGTTTCTCTCGGTGAAGATGTATTCCGCCATCTTGGGGTTCCATCTTCTGGTGTGGTGTCCGAAATGAACACCGGCTTCAAGCAGTTGCTTAATCGAAATAACAGACATAATGTCCCTCCGGTTTTTCCACCATACGGGCTCCGCCGTCAACCTTGCGGCACCGAACGGCGCTCCGCTCCGTATGTGTGTGTTAATTTATCTGCCACTTTCGCAGACTGAAATAGTATAGCACGCTTTTTCCGCAATTTCAAGCGTTTTTTGCAATTTTTTCGTTTTTTCTATAAAAAAGAAGACAGGCGCATGCCTGTCCCTTTTTGTTTTGGCTTTTTTCAACCGAAAACATTGACCGAGCCATCCTTGCGGAAGACCAGCGCGCTGCCCGAAAGGCTCATGTCCGCCTCTTCGGCAAGCCCGCCGTCGCTCGTCAGCAGAATGTCCGTGCTCTCGAAGTTGACAACCGTCAGATGCGGCGCCCGATACAGTTTCTTTTCCATGTTCTTCACTCTCCCTTGCCAAACAGCGAAACGCCGTTTGCGGCGCAGACATCGCCGCTCAGTTCAATCGTCCGCCCGCGGTATACGGTGCCGTCCGTGCCCTCTGCATAGGGCGTGAGGCGGATGACGGTGTTTGCCTCCGTGTAGGCAGAGGCGTCCAGCAGCAGGCGCACCGTGTAGAGATAGGATGCGCCGATGTCGGCGGGCTTGCAGGTCGTCTGCGTGCCGCCTGCCGTCAGGTGCAGCGCGGTGTAGACCGTGGCAGTCGTCTTTGTTCCGACGGTGGGCTGTGCGGCCGCGTCGGTGCGCATCACGCGGTATTCCACGCCGACCGTCTTATAGTTCAGGCTGTCGATGCCGAAGACGGCGTCGACCGGATAGTATGCCGCGTCCCCCGCGGTGACGGCGGCTTGTCCGACGACGGTAAGAGCCTCGCCGAAGCGGTCGTCATAGGACGACGGCTGCACGCTGTATTTGCCGACTTCTATTGTCAGCGGCTCGTAGCCCGCCGCGCAGTATTCGTCGAGCACCTTTTCGGTGAAGATGCCACCCGAGACCGCGATGCGCGCGCCGTCGGTATTGGCGAAGTTGCCCGCGCCGTTTGTGCCAAAGTTGCCGTCCGAAATGGCGATGCGCGCGGTCTCGCCGCTGTTTGAAATCAGGGCAGCGGTGGATGCGGTGGTGACATTGGCGGTCTCCACCGTGAGTTGACCGCGGTTGTCAATGGCGGAGACGGCGGCACTGCCGGTGTAGGCGATGCTGCCGGACTTGTCCACGCTCGTGTCGGTGACAGTCAGCGCGCCGCCCTCTGCAACGGTCAGGGGCGCCGTGCCGTCCGCCGTACTGAGCGTAAAGCCGTTCAGGTTCAGCGTGGTGGTTGTGCCTGCGGGAACGGTCAGCGGCGCCGAAACATTGGCAAGCAGGCGCACTTCGGTGCGTGCAGCGCCGAAGAACTTTGCATGTATCGCAAGCTCATCCAGTATACTTTGCTCATAACCCGCCTCGTGTCGGATTGGCAGCGTCATACCGTAAAATTCTTCAATCATTTTCCCGGACGCATCATAGAAATATGCGGCGATGACATAGTTTTTTGCATCCGCCGCGGATGCCGGCAGCACTGCCGCAAAGGTTAGCGCGACGAGCGCAAGCAGCACGCACAAAATCGCGCCGATTCTCTTTCTCATCACAATTTCTCCTTTTTATATATGAAACTATGAGAACGGCGCGACTTTGCGTGTACCGGCAACCGACGCGGGACTGCGTGCGGCAGCGGCAAAATCGGAACAGTTCTCGTTGCTATTTATAGCATGCTTTACCGAGACTGTCAAGGCTTGCCCGCCATTTTCGGCGGCGTGTACAAAACGCTGCCGCGCATTGTCGTTTTTCATCGAAACATTGCACAAACAGAAATAAGAATCATTTTCCTGTATCTGCAAAGCACGGCATCTTTTCCCGATTCAGCAGAAGAAACCGCGCTTCTTCTTTTTGTCCTTGTCCTTGCATTCGCAGCGGCACTCGTCGATGACAATATCCACGAGAATCACATCGTCGCCGATGCGCACGATTTTGCACCACGGGATGACCACTTCTTCGGTCTTGGACAGCCCGAGCGCTTGACAGTCGCCGACGACCAGCGCAACGATGCGCCCCTCGCAGGTCTCGAACTCGATGTCGGTGACAAAGCCGAGGTTGGTGCCGTCCCGCACATTGATGACATCCTTCTGTCCGAGGCTTGTCGTGGAACAGCGTTCCGTAAAATCACCTCCTGTTTGTTGATTTGTATTGCTAAATCTATGTTTTTTTGCTATAATCAATGCAAGAAAGAGGTGAGCCCCATGTCCGTATGCGAAAAAGTAACCGACCTCGACGCCGTGCGCGCCGCGCTGCCGAAGCGCCCCGCCGACGCCAACAAAGCCACCTTCGGGCGGGTGCTGCTGGTCTGCGGCAGCGACGACATGCGCGGCTGTGCCGCGCTCGCCGTGCTCGGCGCGCTGCGCTGCGGCGCGGGACTTGTCACGCTGGCAAGCACGCGCGCCGTGATCGACACGGTTTCCGCCGCCGTCTTTGAGGCGACCTACCTCGACCGCGCGGCGGGCGACCTGTTTGCCGCTGCGGCAAAGGCAAACGCCGTCGGCTACGGCTGCGGGCTGGGGCAGAGCGCCGAAGTCGGCGAAACGCTCCGCCGCCTGCTGGCGACGCCCGGCGCGCCGCTGGTCATCGACGCGGACGGGCTGAACGCGCTTGCCGCCGACCCGGGCGTGCTCCGCCGCGCGGCGCGCCCGGTGGTGCTGACGCCGCACCCGCTTGAATTTGCCCGCCTGTGCGGCAGGACGGTCGCCGACATTCAGGCAGACCGCGCCGCGGCGGCAGTCGAATTTGCAAAGACTTATTTTAGTCCCGCCGTCGGCGGCGTTCTGCTGCTGAAAGGCGCGGGCACGATAATCACAGACAGCGAGACCGTCCTCCGCAACCCGACCGGCTCTTCCGCCCTCTCCAAGGGCGGCACGGGCGACACGCTCTGCGGCATGGTCTGCGCCTTTCTCGCCGAGGGGGCAAAGCCGCTCGATGCCGCGATGCTCGCCGCCTATGTCCACGGCCTTGCGGGCGAGCGCGCCGCCGAGGTCTACTCCGACTACGGCGTGCTGGCGCGGGATGTCTCCGCCTTTGCCGCAAAAGTGCTGCGCGAAATCACAAAGTAAATTCCCGATTTTTCAGAAAGGAGTCCGCCATGCAGTTTGACCCCGCATCCAAAAAGCTGCGCATCGACGCCGTCGAGCTTTGCCACACCGTGGTGAACCATGCCGACATCGACCGCCGCGCCGCCCGCATCCGCGAAGACGACGGCAAGGTCGACGAGCTGCTCGAAAACAAGCACGGCACAAACTATCACACAAAGCAGGCGCTCTGCCGCACGGTCAGCCGCGGCGGACTGTTCTACGAAATCAGCGGCACCGCCGACGGCATTCTCCGCGAGGGCGGGAAGACCACGGTCTGCGTCAACCGCCTTTACGGCGGCTATACATCCGAGCTTTCCGCCGACCGCACGGCGGAGACGGTGGCGCTTGCCGCGCTGCTTGCCTATATGGTCGCCGAGAGCGAAATGCTCGGCGCCGTCACCTTTCGCGTGACCTTCTTCCACAACAGCCGCGATGTCCGCACGATTGAAAAGAGTTTCTCCCGCCGTGAACTGTCGGAGGCGGTGCTGCGCCTTGTCGATCTGCATCGTCCGTTTGCCGCGCTCGAGGCGGAGCGCCTCTGCGTCCGCATTCCAAACTGCAAGACGCTGGCGTTTCCCTATCCCGCGATGCGCCCGCAGCAGCGGGACTTCATCGTGGAGACGCTGCGCGCCATCGGCGGCGGCAAGCGCGCGCTGATCGAAGCGCCGACCGGCACGGGCAAGACGGCGGCGGCGCTCTACCCCGCCCTGCGGGCGCTCGGCGCGGGCATGATCGACAAAATCTTTTACTTCACCTCGAAGAACACCACCGCGCTTGCCGCGCTGGACGCGGCGCGGAAGATGTCGGTGGCGACCGGCATCCGCGCGGTGCACATCACGGCAAAGGAGCGCATCTGCCCGGTCAAGCTGCGCGACCCGATGAAGTGCACGCCCGCCGCCTGCCCGCGCGCCAAGGGGCATTTCGGGCGCGTGCCGGACACGCTTGCCGACCTCGTCGGCGAGGGGCGCATCTACGATGCCGACACGATTGCCGCCGTGGCAGACCGCCACAGCGTCTGCCCCTATGAGTTGTCGCTCGACCTCTCGGAGGCGTGCGACATCGTCATCTGCGACTGCAACTACCTGATTGACGAGGCGGCGTATTTCCGCCGCTATTTCGAGCCGGGTGCGACCGACGCGCGCTATGTCTTTCTCTTTGACGAGGCGCACAACCTGCTCGACCGCGCCAAGGCGTGCTACGGCGGCGAACTGCGCCGCTCCGAGATCCGCCGTTTTCTCGACGAGACGCGCACCGTGCCGAAGAACGCGGTCTGCGACGCGCTTGCCGACTTGGAATTTTACATCGACAGCATGCGGGAGCTCTGCGCCGACAACACGGAGGAGGACGCCGCCGGAACGGCGCACGGGTTTGCCACCGTGCACAGCTTTGACAAGCAGCTCTATGACCTGCTTGCCGCCTTTGACCGCGCGGCGGCGAAGTATATCCGTTCCCCGCTCTGCGGCAGCCTGCCGGACAGCCTGTTTGCCCTCCACGACAAGGTGAAAAAGTACCTCACGGCGATGGAGTTGTTTGACCGCTGCTTTGTCGGCACTGTCACGGTGCACGGCGAGGAGGTCATTGCAAAGATTGTCTGCATCGACCCGTCCGAGCTGCTGGCAAAGAAGACGGCGCGCGGCAGAGCCACGGTCTTCTTCTCCGCCACGCTCACGCCGCTCGACTATTACGCCACGCTCTACGGCGCGCCCGACGCGGCAAAGCTCAAGCTGGACTGTCCCTATGACAGCGCCAATCTCTGCGTCTGCATCATGGACAAGCTCAGCGTGCGCTACCAGTTCCGCTCGCAGAACGCCGCCGCCGTTGCCGACGCCATTATGCAGACGGTCAGCCGCCGCGACGGCAACTACATGGTGTATTTCCCGTCCTATGCGTATATGACCGAGGTGCAGACCCTGTTCAAGTACAAGTACCCGCACATCCGCACCGTCGTGCAGGCGAAGGACATGTCCGAGCACGCGCGACGCGGTTTTCTCGACGCCTTCCGTGCGGGCGCGCGCACGACGCTCGTCGGCTTTTCAGTGCTCGGCGGCATCTATTCCGAGGGTATTGACCTCGTGGGCGACCGCTTGATCGGTTCTGTCATCGTCGGCGTCGGGCTTGTGCAGCCCAGCGACGAAAACGAGATTTTGCGCGCGTATTACGACGACAAATACGAGGCGGGGCGCGAGTACGCCTATATTTACCCCGGTTTCAACCGCGTCTTGCAGGCGGCGGGGCGCGTCATCCGCACCGAGACCGACCGCGGCGTGGTCGTCTTCATCGACGAGCGCTATGCCGAGCCGACCTATAAGGAGCTGATGCCCGCGCAGTACCGCACCGCCAAATTCGTCGGCGACACGCAGTCGCTCGCCGCCGTCCTCGACCGCTTCTGGGAGGGGAAATAAGATGCGGCGGGAGACAGACAGCGCCCTACGGGTTAAAAATCTTTGCCTTATCTGTAGGGACCGGCGTCTGGGGCGGTCCGTTTGTGCCATGACGCGCGCGGGTCGTCGTGGGCGCCGACCCCTACCGGGTTGGTGTGTGATTCGGCTCCCCTGTGCAAGGGGTAAGCTGTACGAGACGCGATGCGTCTCGCGGAGTTTTTCTTCGTCGGCTAAACACCGACGATTTCGCGAGCGAAACCGAAAAACGTCCTCAACCGAGAGGTGACTGAGGGGTTGTTTTTTTGCTCTGCAACAATCCCTCCGGCGCTTCGCGCCACCTCCCTTTACACAAGGGAGGCGAAGATAGAGCGGCGGGAGGCAGGCAACGCCCTGCGGAGTTAAAAATCTTTACCTTATCTGTAGGGACCGGCGTCCTCGACGGTCCGTTTGTGCCATGACGCGCGCGGGTCGTCGTGGGCGCCGACCCCTACCGGGTTGGTGCGTGATTCGGCTCCCCTGTGCAAGGGAGGCAAAGATAGATTGCGCAAGGATGGCTCGGATGTTCATTCATACAAAAAGACCTGCACGGATGTGCAGGTCTTTTTCTTACTTCTCCCAGCCGGAGACGGCTTTTGCATAGTAGGTGTTGATCACGGTGAGCAGGCGCTCTGCCGAGGTCTTATAGGAATCGTACATCGAAGTAAAGTTCGTGTCGCGCTCCTGCACCATGCGGATGAGCTGCTTGTTATACGGTCCGACCTGGTAATAATACCCGATGTCAAACACGAGGTTATCGAAGATGATCTCCAGCATATCCGACGACTCCTCGTCGCGCGTGCTCTGCCCGACCAAGTTCACATCATAGTAGGCGGGCGTGACAATCTGCTTGCCGTAATACGCCAGCGCCTCGGTGATGATGCCGGTGCGCTCGATGTCCTTCTGAATCAGCGGCACGCAGACAAACTGCGAGTTGTAGGGCGCGACGGTGGTGTAATAATCCTGCTGCTCGGCGTTCAGCTTGGGGTACGGCAGGATGCCGAAGTCGCTCTCCATGCCGCGCAGCTGCGGGATTCTGTCCATCGTGTTCATCCAAAACAGCCCCTTGTCCGCCTGCCACATTTCCAGCGGATCAACCTTCTCGCGCTGATAGGTCAGCGCATACTGCGTGTCATAGATGATGGAGAAATACTTGTCGAGCGCGGCGAGCGTGGTCTCGTTGTAGAGCGTCAGCCCGATGGTGCCGTCCTCGGCAATGGTGCAGCAGCGCTGCCCGGCGGCATTGACAATGCCGACCACCGAGTCGTCCCACACGAGGAGACCGAAGCGGTCGTTTGCGTCCATCGTGCCGTTCTGGTCGAGGTCTTCGGTCACGGTCTTGCAGAGCGCGCCGAAGGTGTCCAGCGTCCATTCGCCGTCGTAAACCAACTGATACGGGTCGTCGAGGTCATACGCCTTGCGCAGATCCTTGTTGAACAGAATGACAAACGCGACATTGTTGTCCGACACCGTAATTTCGCCCGTGGTGAAGAACATAACGCCGCGCACGGCAAGGCTGTCGTTTGCGCGTTTGTCCCACCAGGACTTTGTGAGGTCGATGCCCGGGATGGAGGCAAGGTCATAGAGATAATCGCTGTATGCCAGCACCGAGACATCGTAGCCCGCGACGAGCGCGAGGTCAAAGTTGCAGTCGCCCGCGTTTGCATCGGTGCTGAGCCGCTTGTAGCCGGGGCCGCCGCCCGAGGAGTAGGCTTTTTCCACCGTCTCGCTGATTTTGACCTTGTAATTCTGCTCGACGAGGGCTTTGCGTCTGTACTGCGCGCTGTCCAGCGGCGTGGACGCATCCTCCTCTGCCGTGAAATCGGCATAGGCGACATTGCCCGC
This sequence comes from uncultured Eubacteriales bacterium, assembly GCA_934474225.1. Lineage (GTDB taxonomy): Bacteria > Bacillota > Clostridia > Oscillospirales > CAG-272 > UMGS902. The sequence continues at coordinate 70,109 of CAKSLU010000005.1, forward strand.
CGATAAAATGTTGAACGCCTCGCCGCCGTAGTCGGCAGTCTCGGGCACACCGAGCGTCTCCTCGCCGGTCGATGCCGCATCGGAAGTCTCTGCGGGCGCAGTGGTCACGGCAGGGGTCTTGTCGCCGCAGGCGGCAAGCGATGCCGCAAGCAAAAGGGCGGCGAGTAGCGCCGAAATTTGTTTTTTCATCTTCGTTTTCCGCCCCGCTTACTTCTTTTTCTTTTGGATGAGCAGGACGCACAGCGCGCCGACGGCAAGAACGGCGACGACGATGCCGACAATCAAGCCGACCGGTGCGCCGTCCGATTCTGCCGCCGGTGCGGCAGTCGTCGCCGACGTTTCGGCAGGCGCGGTGGTCGCATCCGTTTCTGCGCTGCCCGCGGGTTCTGTCGTGTCGGCAGGCGCGGGCGATTCGGAAGTTTCAACCGATGCCGCCGTCTCCTCGGTGCGCTCCGTGGTGCTCGCCTCGGTTGCGGCAGCCGATTCGGCGGGCGCAGTTGTCTCCGCGGGCGCGGTGGTCACCGCCGCCCCCGCCGTGGTGGCTGCGGGCATTTTGCCGCCCGCAAAAGCGGCAAGCGCAGCGCCGTCCTTGCCGACCTGCCAGACCGACGCAAAGTCAAATCCGGCATAGCTGTCCGCCTTGCCTGCATCGACAGCCGAAACGGCGGATGCCGCCATCTCCACGCAGATGGGGTTGCTCTCGCCGACGGCGGCATCCGCACTGCCCGCGAGGTAGACCGCATTCGTCTCGCAGAAGATTTCGCCCTCAGCCTTGCCTGCGATGCCGCCCGCGAGGCTGTCCGCCGTGACCTTGCCGCTGCTGTACGAGGTCAGGATGTCAAAGCCGTACCAGCGGCCGACAAGCCCGCCTGCGCACGCCGAGGATGCCACCGCGCCGCGGTTTTCGCAGTCCTTCACCGCCGAGCGCACATCCGCGCTGCAGCGGTTCTGCGAATAGCCGATGATGCCGCCCGCGTGGGACGGACCGCTGACCGCACCTGTATTGAGGCAGCCGACGATTTCGCTTGCCGTCACGGTCGCCTTGTCCGAGCGGTTGAGATATGCGGTGATGCCGCCCGCATGATGCGAGCTTTCGATTTTGCCGCTGTTTTTGCAGTCGAGGATACGCACGGCTGCGGTCGCGTCGGTGACCGCCTCGATGCGCCCTGCGATGCCGCCGACAAACGGGTTGTTGGAGCCTTTTGCACCGCTGTTTGCCGCATTCAGATCGCCCGCATTCTCGCAGGCTTCCAAGCGAATCTCGCCCGCCTCGGTGCGGACATAGCCCGCGATGCCGCCGAGACGGTTGCGGTCCTCCGAGGTGGAGGTGACGTCCGTGCGGTTGGCGCAGCCGCTCACCAAGACGGCAGGCGATGCGGACGACGCGGTCTGGATTCTGCCGACGAGGCCGCCCGCGTTGCCGAGCGTGGAGGTGATTGCCGCATCGCTCGTGCAGTTCTTCAGCGTGACGGTGCGCGCATCGTAGTTGTAAACAACGCCGCAAAGCCCGCCGACATTGCCGGGGCCTTTGACCGCGGCGCGCGCCGTGCAGTCCACAAGCGTCGTGCCCGAGAGGGCGACGCCGCAGACGGCGCCCGTGCCGGGGTATTTGTCGTCGATTTTGGTCTCGGCGTCGGTCGCGGCAAAGGAGTTTGCCACGCTGCCGTCCACCGTGAGGCTGCGAACTGTCGCGCCCTCGCAGACGCCGAACAGACCCGCCGTGCCGTCCGCCTTAATGTCCACTTTCACGGTATGCCCCGCGCCGTCAAAGCTGCCGGTGAAGGGCGTCTCGTATGTACCGATGGGGGACTGCGCTTGTCCTGTGAGGTCAATGTCCGCGCCGAGCTTGTAGCTGCCGCTCCACGCGGATGCGTCATGCATCAGCGCCGAGAGCGACGCCGCGTCCGAAATCACCGTTTCGCCCGCCGCCGCTGCCGCGAGGGCAAGCAGCAGAGCAAGGGTGAGGACGGTCAGCATGCGAATGCCGGTTTTCATGTTCATGATAGAATCTCCTTTTCAGGTCGAATTTCTTCGTTTAACCGATGCGTTTGGCGGCGGCACAGATGCGCGTGAAAATTACGCATGCCTCCGCGCGGATGATGCTGTCGCCGGGGCGGTAATTGCCGCTGCCCGCGTCGCCGCCGACGATGCCTGCGGCATAGAGCTTTTTCACCGCCCCATAGCAGCCGAGCGACTTTGCGACATCCGGCGGCATGCCATCTCTGCGTGCCGCGTAGGCGTCGGCAGGCAGCACGGCGGCAAACACCTCGGCCATTTCGCCGCGCGTGATGTTTGCATCATAGGACGCAAACTGCCCGCGCGCGATGATGCCGTAACGGATGCAGTATTCGACGTACGGCACATACCACGCCTGCCCCGCATATGCCTGCGGCACGCTCGTGCCGAAATACGCCGTGTGGATGTTGGCGGCGGCGGTCAGCGCCTGCGCAACCGTGAAGCTGCCGCGCGGCGAGAATGCCGCGGCGCTTGTGCCGTTTGCCAGCCCGTAGGCGTAGGCAAGCCCGACATAGTCATAGAACCATTCACTCGGCTTGACGTCCGCAAAATTGTCCGCGTACGCGCGCGTCTTGGCAAAGCGCGCCGCGTTTTGCCGCAGCGCGGGCGCGGATGCACCCATCTGCCAGATAGTTTCAAAGTCGAAGCCCGCAAAGGACGCGGGGTTTGCGAGACTATCGGCGGCGACCGCCGCCGTGTCGGTCGGCGTGCCGTGCTTGTCGCCCGCACCGACTGCCGATGCCGCGATGCCGTCCGCATAGCGCACATGCGAAATGGTGCATGCCGTGCCCTCGGTCTTGGCAATCAGCGCGCCTGCGGTAGGTGCGGTCACACTGCCGAGCGAGATGCAATCTGCAAGGTCAAAGCCGTAGCCGCGCCCGAGAAGGCCGCCTGCGGATTCGCCCGCCGCCACTGCGCCCGCGTTTAAGCAGTTTGTCACCGCCGTGCGGGGGGATGCCGCCGCCTTGCTCTCGGTGTAGCCGACGATGCCGCCCGCCCACTGGCCGCCGCTGACGCTGCCGCGGTTTTCGCAGGCGTAAAGCGCGGTTGCCGTATCGGTGCACGCCGCCGCGCGGTTGATGTAGGCGGCGATGCCGCCCGCATATTTGCTGCTCTCCACCGCGCCGCTGTTTTTGCAGTTGACCAGCCGCAGCGCCGCCGAGGCGTCGCCCGTCAGCTCCGCGCGCCCGAGAATGCCGCCCGCAAAGGGGTAGTCGGCAAGCACCGCGCCGCTGTTTTTGGCGGTGATGCTGCCGGTGTTTTCACAGTTTTCAAAGAGGACAAGCCCTGCCTCGGCGCGGATGTAACCCGCGATGCCGCCGAGGCGGTTGCGGTCCTCCGCTTGCAGGGTCAGATTTGCCGCGTTTGCCGCGCCCGAAACCACCACGGCGGGGAATGCCACCGATGCCGTGTAGATTCTGCCGATAAGCCCGCCCGCGTTGCCGCGCAGCGATTCGACCGCCGCCTCGCTGCGGCAGCCGTCGATGCGCACGGTTGCAAGCCCGAAGTTGTAGACCACGCCGAGGAGCCCGCCCGTGTTGCCGTAGCCCTTGACCGTCGCGCGGCTCGTGCAGTTTTCCACCGTCGTGCCCGAAAGCGCGACACCGACGAGACCGCCCGTGCCGGGGTAGCGCCCCTCCACGCGGGTCTCAGCGGTCTCTGCCGCAAAGGTGTTCTCCACGCTGCCGACGACCGTGAGGTTCCGCACCACCGCGCCCTCGGTGACGCCGAACAGCCCGGCCGCCTCTCCGGCGGCGATATGCAGCCCCGAGACCGTGTGCCCCGCGCCGTCAAAGCTGCCGGTGAAGGGCGTCTCGTAATTGCCGATGGGGGACTGTGTTTTGCCTGCAAGGTCGATGTCCGCCGTGAGCGTCCAGTCGCCGCTCCAGGCGGCAGGGTCGTTCATCAAAGCGACGAGCGCGTCCGCGCTGCCGATGTCCTTTGCCGCCGCAGGCAGCAGAAGGCAGAGGCAGAGTACAAGCAAAAGGAGCGCATAGCCGTATTTTCTCATGTGTTTCCTCCGTTCTCACTTCGCATTGACGCGGTCAAAGCCCGAAATCTTGGCGCGCAGCGGGGTCTTGTTGATGTTTGTCGTATAGACCGTGTCCAGCGGTGCGGGATGCCCCGAGCGGTTGCCGATGGCAACGCCGTCCGCGCTGACATAGTACGGCTCGATAAAGGAATTGCGCTTCGACGAGGTATCCTTGCCGAGATAAGCATGATAGCATGCCCAATTTGTGCCGTCCGCGTCGGTCATATAGGAGGCGTGACCGCAGCCGTTTATCGTATCGGAGCGCGAGAAGACCGGATCGGGATTCTTCACCCAGTTCTTTGCGTCCAGCGGGTCACCGCCCGTGAATTTTAAGTATCCGAGCTGATAATAGACCGTCCAATAGCCGCTGCCGGTGTACATGAGGTAGACTTCCCCATTCTCGCCGTAAACCGCCGCCGCGCCCTCGACCACCTTGGGATACCAGCTGCCGGGGTTTGTCGTGCTCTCGCCGTAGCCGCCCATCTCCCATTTATATTCCGGCACGCAGATGATGGTCGGGTCGCCGACCGCCGTCCACGGGTTTTCAAACCGGATGATGTTGATGGTCTGGTGGAAGTCCGCCGTGCCGCGCCCCTCCTCGCTGACATAGGTGAGGTAAGGCTTTCCATCGATGCGGATGACCGAGGTGCCGCCGCAGAGCATGTCGCGGTTGATCTCGGGATGGCTCGGGAAATTCAGGCGGCGCGGCTTGTTCACCTCGCCGGTCACCGGGTCGCCCCAGCGGCCGAGCAGGTTGTCGCCGTCGAGGCACTTGACCACATGCTGGCGCTGGTTTGCCGTTGTGCCGTCGTCATAGGCGATGAACATGTACCAGCCCGCATTCGCCTCGCCCACATCCGCCGCCGAGAAATAGTGGATCTCGGGCGACCAGAAGTTCTTGCCCTCGGTAGACTCGAGGATGGTGTAGGGCGCTGCGGTCTTGATGTCCGCGATGTTGGCAACCTTCATCAGATTGATGGAGGTCGCGCCCGTGCAGGTGTAATAATAGAAGCCGTTGTAATAGAAGATGTAGGGGTCGGCGTTGTTCTGCCGCAGGTAGTTTGTAAACGTCACCGTGCCGCTCTCCTTGCGGTCGAGGTCAACGCGCTCCGCCACGTTCAGCGTGCTCGTCATGTCGCCGCCGAAGGCTTGCGCACCTCTAAGGTCGGTCAGGTGCCCGAACGAGCCGCCCGCAACGTTCAGCGTGAAATTGCCGTGCAGCGTGGTGCCCAGTCCCTTGGCGGGGGCAACCGCGCCGTGGATGACGCCGCCGTTTATCGTGACGGTCACATCATAGTTCAGCCGATAGCCTGCGCCGTCCTCCTCGTAGAGTCCGAAGATGCCGCGGCGCACTTCACCGCCGTTTACCGTGATGTGCACACTGCCGCTCGTGCTGCCGCGCGAACCGCCCGCCACATAGCCGTGCACGGTGCCGCCGTTGATTGTCAGCGTGGACCGGATGCCGCGCGCCACGGGGCGCGTGGTGTTGTAGCCTGCACGGATGTTGAACCAGTTGCCGCTGTTTATCGTGAGGCTGGTTGTATACGAGGTAAAGAGCAGGTTGTGCCCGCCGACCAGCGAAATATAGCCCGCGTTGCCGTCCGTGAGCGTGGTGTCCACATCGTCGCCCACCGTGAGCGGATAGCCCTTGGCGTAGATGGTGGAAGTGCCGCCCGCCTCAAACGCCAGCGATTCCATGCGGGTCTCGCCGCCGAGCGTCAGCGTGCCGTCCATGACGATGCACGCCCCGCGCGTGCGGTAATCCGCGGTGCGGTCCTTGGCGGTCAGCGTCAGTTTACCTGTCTGCGTCCGGACGGTATAAGCGCTGCCCGGCGTGTACCGCCCGCAGACCACCACCGTGCCGTCGCCGCCGAGCAGCGCAATGGCATGGTTGAGGTCGCCGACGGGCGAAGAAGCGCTTCTGCCGTCACCCTTGCCGCCGTCGGCAAGATAGATGACATTCGCCGTCTCGCTGTGTGCAAATTTTCCTGCCACAGCTAAGGTCAGCGTCTTGTCCGCGCCTGCCTCGGTGAGCAGCGTGCCCTTTTGCAGGTAGGATGCAACCGTGAGCGCGCCGACCTTGGCAGCGCCGAGTTCCAGCGTCACTTCCGCGCGCTGCGCGGCAAGCGAGACCGTGCCGACGCTGCCGCCGCGCAGGGCGATGCCGAGCGCGTCCGCCGCGCAGTTCTCCGCCGCGGCAAGGCGCGTGACGCTGCCGCCCGTGACGGACACCGTGACGGACTTTGCCGCCGTCTGCCCGGCACAGTTCAGCGTGCCGATGCTGCCGCCCGCAAGGTGCAGCGTATAGTCGCCGCTCTCTGTGCCGACCGTGACCGTGTCGTAGCTGCCGGCATGCACATTGATTTCCGCGTGCGCACCCGCGCCCGCAAGCTGCACGCTGCCGCCCGCGACAGTCACGCCCTCGCCCATCGTCAGCGTGCCGTCGCACACCGTCAGGCGCAAGCTGCCGCTCTGCCGCAGCGCAATATTTTCAAAGGTGAGGTCGCCCGCAAAGCGGAGCGCCGCATTCGTGCCGAAATTCAGCTCGCCGCCGTCCGCGCCCGTCACGGTGACTGCACCGCCGAGGCTGCCGACATCCGCCGCAAGGTCGGCATAGCACTTGCCGCGCACGAGGATCTTGCCGCCGACCTCCCGCAAAAGCTCCACCGCGCGGGAGAGCGAGGTGGGGTCATCCTCGCGCAGACCGCTGCCGAACGCCGCCGGTGCGACATAGACCGTCGCAAGGTTCTCCACGCTGTCAAAATCCTTGGCAAAGGCTTCGCGCTGCGCCGCCGTGTAGAGCAGCGTGTTCAGCGCAAGCGTATTTTTTGCGCCCGCCGATGCGTGCAGCTTGCGCACCGCATCCGCCGCGTAGCTCACCGCAAGGCTGCCGACGTTGCCGCCCGTGAGCGTGACGGCGGCGTTGCCGACGACGTTGTTTACCGTGATGCTGCCGACCGTGCCGCCCGACACCGTCACCTTGGCGTCGCCGTTTAAGCGGCGCGTACCGTCGCCGCCTGCCGACAGTGTGGCAATGCTGCCGCCTGTGACGGTGAGGACGGCGCTGCCCGCATAGTGGTTATAGAGCGAACCGCCGTAAATGTCGCGCACCGAGCCGCCCTCCACCGTGACATACGCCGTGCCGGTGTAGGTCATGGTGCCTGCGCCCTTTGTGCGGGTGAAACCGCAGAGTTTGTAGAACGCGCCGCTTCTTATCGTGATGTGCGCGTCGAGATTTGCGGCAAGGTCGGCGCGCTCCGGCGTCTGATAGCCGCCCACAACAAATGCATATTTTTCGCCGTTCTCCACCGAAAGCCCGGTATCAAAAGTAAGCCTGTGGAACTGCGCCGTGAACATCACGAAGTTTTCAAGCGTGATGCCGAGGTCGCGGAAGGTCGTCGCGCCCGACAGGCGGTAATGCGTCTCACCCGCGACATCGAAGATAAGCTTCGCGCCGGTCGCCTTCCCGCCGTCCATCGCCGTGATAACCACCTCGCCGTCATGCTGCGGCTCGGTATAATGCGCGCGAATCGTATAATCCGACAGCAGCACGATTTTGCCGCCGTCCCGTACTGCGGCAAACGCCGCATCCAGCGTGGCAAGCGGCGCCGAGGCGCTTGTGCCGTCCGCGCGGTCGCTGCCGTGCGCCGCATCGAGGTAAACTGTCTTTTCCGCCGCTGCCGAGACCGTCCATGCCGCAAAAAGCAAAAACAGGGCGGCAAAGCAGACCGCAAAACGGCGTTTTGTCCTTTTCATCATGCGTGTATACCATCCTTTCGGGTGAAAACAGGTCGCCTGCGCGGACGCATGCGCCGAATAAGGGCAAATGTCCGGGCGATTTTTGCTCAGTTTCAGTATAACAAATCCGGCGCGCGCCTTGCAATGATAATTCCGATTCACTTTTGCCTAAAACGATACTGTTTCGGCAAAGAAAGAACCCCGCCCGTTATGCGGGCGGGGCTGCCGTCTGTACGGCTCAAAAAAGAGAAAAGAGAGAGAATGGGCAAAATCAGAGGTCTGTGTGGTCAAGCGGGCGCGGCACGGTGAGGTCGAGGTTTTCGACCACGTTGTGCATCGCGCGCAGGAGCGGCTGTTCCCGCGAAGAAAAAGTATCGTAGCTCTCGACGCACAGCCAGCAGCAGACGCCGAGGTAGGGTCCGATGGCGCGGTGCAGGCGGCAGTAGCGCCCGCCGGAGAGGAACAGGAACGGCACCTTCAGCTCGCGCTTCAGCGTGCGGATGGTGGCGAGGTTCTGCATCAGCTCTTCCTCGCTGTCCGACCAGGTGACAAACTTGACGACATCCGCGCCGCGGCTCTGCTGTTCGAGCGCAACTTCCAGCACCTCCTCCTCGGGGAGGAACTTAAAGATGTGCGAGGACATCAGCACCTGACCGCCCATCTCGTGAACTTCGTCGATGAACTTCTTCTGCTTGTCGATTGCCGCGGGATTCTTCGTCAGCTCGCCGGGCGTTGGGTCAAAGGTGTCGCCCGTGATGTCGAGCAGTGACGCGCCGCAGCGAAATGCCAATTTCAACTCGTCGAGGCGCTCATCCTCGGTCATCTCGTGATTGTGCCCGCCGCGATAATTGGTGATGTAGAGCGGACGATCGCCGAGATGCGAGAACATCTTCGTCAGCATCTCCTCGGTGCGGAACTCCGGCTTCAGCCGCTCCATCTGAAAGCCGAACGCATCCGCGCCGTCATAGATGGCGTTGTGAACATTGGTGACAAACTGCGTCGGCGTCTCGACGATAATCATATCGACGAGCGGCGGACGCTTGAAATCCTTAAAACTCGGTCTCATTCCGATGCCTCCGTGTGTGCAAAGTGCGTATTTTCCGCTGTGCGGCACCGGGGCAAACGCCCCCCGGTACTTGCAGTGTAGCATTCCGCGCCGCCCCCTGGCAATGGGAAAAGCGACACTGTTTTGCAAAACATGATACTTTTTCGGTCGTATCCGTCCGCATGCCTTGCGCCGCTTTGTCAAAAATGATATAAAGGATACAAGAGATTTCACAAACGCAAAGGAGGATGGGATGAACACGATAGCAAATCTCGTCGTGACGGCGTTCGGCAGCGTGGTCACAGTCACAAACCCGCGCTTTGAGAACCGGCAAATCACAAATCGCCGCGCGCATGCGCTCTGCTTTGCCAAAAGCGGCAGAATGGTCTACTACCACGGCGGGCACGAATATGTCTCGGACGCCGAGCATGCGCTGATTCTGCCGATGGGGGCGACCTACACCTCCGCCTGCACGGAGGCGGGGGAATTCCCGCTCATCAATTTTTACACCACCGATACCTTTGCACCGGACGACTTTATCAGCCTCGCCATCGCCGGAACCGACGCCTACATGGCGGAATTTCAGAAGATGGAGAAAGTGCGCCTCATCAAGCCGCAAAACGAATTTCTCAGCAACATGAAGACCTTCTACGGCATCCTCAATCGCCTGTACAAGGAGGAACTGCACGCCGCCGAGGGCAAGAGCTTTGATGTGCTGCGTCCCGCCGTGCACTACCTCGAGGATCACTTCACCGACGCGGACCTGACTAACCGCATGCTTGCCGAAAAGGCGCTCATCAGCGAGGTCTATTTCCGTCGGATGTTCCGCGAGAAGTACGACACCTCGCCGAAGCAGTACATTCAGAATCTGCGCATCAAAAAGGCGGAGAGCCTACTCCACAGCGAGTACCTCTCCATCACCGCCATCGCCGAGCAGACCGGCTTTTCCAGCGTGTATCACTTCTCGCGCTCGTTCAAGAAGGCGACCGGCTACACACCGACCGCCTATGCCAAGTTGTTCGGCGGCAGCACCGACCCCACATGAGGACGGCTGCCGGGGCTGCCGCACGATGTGTCCGCGAATTTTCAGGACGGCGGGAGCAAGCCCCCGCTCTACGGTGCACACACCATCCGCTATCCTGTAGGGGCGACCATTGGTCGCCCGTTTTTGCTCTGTGCATGCGGGCGACCGATGGTCGCCCCTACGGGTTTGTAAGCAAGGGCAGCTTTGTGCGCATACACCCGCATCTATCGCTGTTCCGCTTTCGCAAAAATCCCCGCACGGAAAACCGTGCGGGGATTTTTTATACTTGCATGCGCTTATTCGCCGAGCTTGACATCCCAGCCTGCGAGGTACTTCTGCAGGCGCAGAAGGTCCGCCTTCGAAACCTTGCCGTCGCCGTTGCAGTCGGCGGCATCCAGATTGATTTCAACATTCCAGCCTGCGAGATACTTCTGCAGGCGGAGAAGATCTTTCTTCATCGGCTTCTCACCCTCGCCGGTTACCACGCCGGGGATGAACGGCGGCTTTTCCGCGCCGCAGACCGAGCAGAAGCCGTTCACATACTTGTGCGCCGTCTTCGGAATCTCGGTGACATCCAGCTTTGCCGTGCAGCCCTCGGTCGTGCAGTGATGCGACTTCGAGCCGGGCGCCGTGCAGGACGCAGGGGTATCCTCGGTCCATTCCGCCGCGGGAACATGCTTGCCCGTTGCCGGAATTTCGCGTGCGTCGGTCGTGGCATCGCAGCGCGTGCAGTGGCGGGACTCGGTGCCCGTATGGATGCAGTCCGCCGGCGTGTCTACCGTGTAGGTGTCTGCAAAGTCATGCGCGTTTTTGTCCACCGGAATCGCGCGCACATCGGTCTTCGCCGTGCAGTCGGGATAGGTGCAGTGGCGGGACTCGGTACCCGGAGCGACGCAGGTCGCCGGGGTATCCACCGTGTAGGTCTCCGCATAGGTATGCGCATGCGGCGCGGCGCCGAGCGAGCTGAATTTCAGCCCTTTTTCCGCCGCATAGGTCTCTGCCGTCGAGCCGTCATAACCATAGATGGTGGCGCTCTTCGGAATGGTCTCATCCTCGTCCGAGATCACGCACTGCGGGTTCAGAACCTTGACGGTCTTCAGGTTGGTATAGCCATAGAATGCAAGCCCCTCGACGGTCTCGACGCCTGCGGGCAGCGTGATGCTCTGCAGGCTCTTGCAATAGGTGAACGCACCGCTGCCGACGGTGTTCACGCTCTCGGCGAGCGTGATGCCGGTAAGGCTGTCGCAGAGAGAAAACGCCATGTCGCCGATGCGCGCGACCCCTGCGGGGATCTCCAGGCGCGTGAGTTTCTTGCAGGCGGCAAAAGCGGCGTCGCCGATTTTCTCAAGCCCTGTGGGCAGCTTAATATCGGTCATGCCGCAGGCAAAGAAGGCGAGGTCGCCGATTTCCGTCATGCTTGCGGGCATCTTAACGCTTGCAAGTGCGGTGCAGTCGGCAAAGGCGGAGGTGCCGATGCGCGTGACGCCCGCCGGAATCGCGACGCTCGTCAGCTTGCTGCAGCCATAGAACGCCCGCGCGCCGACGGTGGTCAGTTCCTGCGGCAGGACGACGCTGCGGACGGACGCGCGGCTTGCGTACCACGGCACATTGTCCACATGGCTCCAGTCGGTCATCGCGCCGGTGCCGGTAATCGTGAGCGTGCCGGCGGAAGTATCCAGCGTGTAGGTGAGGTTTGCGCCGCATGCGCCGGTCTCCGTGGCTGCCGAGGCGCAGAGCGCCATGGCAAAGAGCGCAGTACAGACGAGCAGAAGCGGCAGGAAAATACGCAGGCGTGTTTTCATGGTCATGTATCCTTTCCGATGCGGGTTCGAGCGGGTATTCTGTGTTTTGCCGCCGTAAAAGCGACAAAATCCGTTTTCCTTATTTTATCACGCCGCAGCGCCCTCGTCAACCGCAAATCGGCGCATCGGTATTTTTTATTTTTTGTATGAAATGCGGCACAGCTCTGTAAATGGGCATCCGGCGGATTCAAATTGACACGCGCGGGGAAATATGGTATGATAGAGTATCTGATGAAAAGGGGGTATGCGGATGTACATTGTCGTGACCGACTGCGAATACCGCGCGGCGGTGAGCCTGGTGCAGGCGCTCGGCGAAGCGGGGCATACGCTGATTCTCTGCCATTCGCGCGACATGGCAGCAGATCCGCCCGCGTTCCACTCCCGCTATGCGGCGGCGTGCCATGAGATCGACGCCAAGGTGGACGAGCCCGCCTACCTCGACGCGCTCAAGTCTATCTGCCGCGCCTGCCCCGAGGTGCCGGTGCTGCTCCCTGCGGGGGCAAAAACCACCGCCCTTATCGCACGCGAGCAGGCGCGTTTCGACCGCTTTGCAAAGACTTTGGTCGCGCCCGCCGCCGTGCTGGACGCCGCCAACGACAAGGAGACCGTGCAGCGCGTCGCCGCCGAGATCGGCGTGCCGACGCCGAAGACCTACGCGGGCGTGCCGGATGCCTTCCCCGTCATCGTCAAGCCGCGCTGCGGCGAAAAGCTGGGGCTGAAAGCCGAAAAGCGCTATGCCCGCGCAAATGATGCGGCGGAATTTGCCGCCGTCTATGCCAAAATGAAAGCCTACGACGACACGCCCGTGGTGCAGGCGTACATCGCCGGGGAGGGCGTCGGCGTCTGCGCCGTCATGGACAAGGACGGCAATCCCGCCGCCGTGCTCTGCCACCGCCGCGTGCGCGAGTACCCGACAAGCGGCGGACCGTCCACCTGCTGCGAGAGTTTCTACGACGAGATGCTCGTCGAATATGCGCTCCGCCTGCTCCGCGCCCTGCACTTCGTCGGTGTCGCGATGGTCGAGTTCAAGGGGAACCCCACGGACGGCTACAAGCTGCTCGAAATCAACCCGCGCGTGTGGGGCAGCTTCCCCATGACGCTTGCCGCAGGCAGTCACTTTGCCGAAGTTTGGGCGCGCGCCGCCGCAGGCGAACGCTTTGCCGTGCCGGACACCGACTATGTGCGCGGCAAGCGGATGTTCTTCCTCTTAAACGACGCCGCCGCCTGCCTGTCCCTCCTCAAAAAGGGGCGCGTCGGCGCGGCGCTCGGCGGACTTCGCGACCTGCTGTCGCCCCGCGTGTGCGAAGCACTTCGGCGGCGCGGCGACCCGAAGCCGTTCCGCGTCTATCTGAAAAATGCGTTGAAAAGGGGGCGTCACGCATGAGGGCCGACCTGCATGTCCATTCGGCGCGCTCGCATGACGGCGTGCTCGACCGCGCGGCTCTTGCCGCCGCGGCAAACGCCAAAGGCATCGCCGCCGTCGCGGTCTGCGACCACGACAAAAGCCCGCAGGCGGACGATTTTCCCGCCAAATGCGAGGGCGGCGTGCTGTTCATCCCCGCCATTGAATACAGCACCGAACGCGGGCATCTGCTCGGGCTGTTTCTCACCCGCCCCGTCGCCGAGCCGCCCGCAGGCAAGCGCATGCCGTTTGCCGCCGCGGCGGCGGAAATCCGCGCGGCGGGCGGGCTTGCTGTCTTGGCGCATCCGTTTGAGCAGGCGGGCGATTTTGCCGCGCGGGCGCGCGAAATCGAGGCACTGCTCCCGCACCTTGACGGCATCGAAGTCTTCAACAGCCGCGCCGACTACAAGCACGGCGACGCAAACGCGGCGGCGGCGCAGTTTGCCGCGGCGCACGGCATCGCCTGCGTCACGGCGGGCAGCGACGCGCACCGCGCGCCGGAGGTGGGGAACGCCTTTGTCGAGGCGGACTGCCCCTGCACGGCGGACGCGCTTCGCGCGGCGCTGACGGCGGGTGCAAAGCCCGCAGGCGCGCGCAGCCCGCGGCGGTACATTGCCCTCTCCCAGCTCACCAAGGCGAAAAAGCAGAAGCTCGGCGTGCGTCGGACGCTGAAATCGGCGGCGCTCCTCTGCTATCTTACGATAAAGGACATCTTTCAAAAATGACACAGCTGATTGCATTTGCAAAACAGGTCAAGCGCCGCCTCGGCAAACTGGCAAAGCCGAAGCCGTTCGTCTCGAAGACCCGCCGCATCGAGCGGGTGGCGACCACCGGACGCATCTGCGCCATGACCTTTGACGACGGCCCCTACGACCTGCCCTGCGAGCCGGACAAGTTCGACGGCCGCTCGCTCACCGATGTGCTGCTGGACACCCTCGCGGCATACGGCGCGCACGGCAGTTTTGATGTCATCGGCGACACGGGCGAGAATTACCCCGACACCTGCGGCGACGCGGGCACGCCCGCGTGGGGCGGCGTGAAGTTTGACCACTACCCCGCCTACGGCAAGGACGCGCACGGCGGCGCGGTGCATGCCGGGCGGCTGATCCGCCGCATGCTGGACGAGGGGCACCAGGTCACCAACCACGGCTACCGCCACCTGCTCTTCGGCAAAAAGGCGTGGGTCTACGGCAAGCGCACAACGCTCGACGGCGCCGACGCAGTCCTCGCCGACCTTGTGCGGCTGGACAGCCTCATGAAGGAACAGTACGGCTACGCCATGACGATGGCGCGCCCGCCGCACTATGTGGACAACATCCGCGGCGGCTATACGTCCTACGACGTTTACGACGCGCTCGGCTACGCCTACATGGCGGCAAGCTTTGACGGCGCAGGCTGGCTGCCCGGCGCGACGCTCGAGGACGAGATAAGCGCCATGGTCGAGCCGATGCGCCGCGCGCTGGAAGCCGACCCGGACGTCTTCTGCGGGCAGATCATCTTTCAGAAGGACGGCTGCAACATGCTGCACCGCACGCCGGTCGCCTTCGCGCTGCCGCAGCAGCTCGAGCTGCTCAAAAGTTACGGCTATCGCGTGGTCAGCGTCGAAGAACTGATCAAGCATTCGATGTTTGCCGACCTTTTGCCGACGCACCCGCTCTATGCCAAACTCGCCGCGCTTGCGAAGGAAAAGCCGGTCGCCTACAGCGACAACACCGTGAAGCTCGGCCGCGCGATGACGAACCTGGAATTTGCGCACCTCGTCGCCCCCGTGCCGAAGACGGTCATGACGCAGAGGCAGAAAGATGAGGCAGCAGTCGGCTACGCGGTGGCAAACGGCCTGCTCCCCTCCCCGCCGCATCGGCACGCGCCGCTCCGCCTGCCGCTCAGCCCGGCGGCCGCCCGCCTGTTTGCGGCACAGCCGAAATCCGCTCTGCGCGCCGATGTCTTTGCCGCGCTGAAGGCGAATGGATGAGCACTGCCCATACGCGCCGAAGATCCGCCTGAAAAGCGGAAGAAAAATCAAAAAACGCTTGACACGCACCCATCCGTGTGATACAATAATCAAGCGTTGATTCTGCGGGTGTAGTTCAATGGTAGAATTCCAGCCTTCCAAGCTGGCCGTGCGGGTTCGATTCCCGTCACCCGCTCCAGCATGGCTTGGTTCGCTGCAAGCGCGCACCGCGGAATCAAACCTGCACCGATAGGGGTATAGCTCAGTTGGTAGAGCAGCGGTCTCCAAAACCGCGTGTCCAGAGTTCGAGCCTTTGTGCCCCTGCCAAAACAAAAGACCACCATTCGGTGGTCTTTTATTTTCGTATGGGGATTCACAAAGGCGAGCGTGTTTTCCAACGGAAAACACATAGCGCTCCGCGCGTGAGCCATTTGTGCCCCTGCTATATTTAGGGTTCGAGGCGCAATATCGGACAAGATATTGCACCTCGAATTTTTTTGACTACCGGTCTGACAGCTTTTCGCTGTTTTGCGCCCGTATTTTCCCGTTTTTTTCGGATTTTTTATG
>CAKSLU010000006.1 GCA_934474225.1 uncultured Eubacteriales bacterium
AGCCGCCTCTGCGATGTGCAGTATCAGATCGAAGCCCTGACCAACACGCAGCGCACCATCGACAACGATGTCCGCTATTCCACCTTCAACCTCTCGCTCGCCGAGGTGAAGAAATTCACCACGCCCGAACCCGAAACCTTCGGCGATAAGTTCAAGGAAGCCGTCGGCGGCTCGGTCGAGAGCTTCGGCATCTTCTCCGAAAACCTCCTGTTCTTCTTCATCTATGTCCTCCCCTACCTCCTCTGCATCGCCGTCGTGGTTGTCATCGTTTTGGTGATTGTCAAGGTGTCGAAGAAAAAGAAAGAAAAGAAACAAAATTAAACTATCATATAAAGAAAGCGCCACCCGACCGGGTGACGCTTTCTTTAGTTTAAGCGTGCAAAGACCGTGCTTGTACATTTGCCCATGCATTATAGATTGCAATCACCAAATATGCTTGAAATTTCCATTCCTCTGTGGGCAATCAAATGTAGACCAAACAATGCTCGTCTGCTTTTCAATAAAATCTTCGCACGATGCCGAATCGTTAAATGCGAAAAATGCATATGCTTTTTCGATCATCGGCTCGCTGCCCTCCGCTGCTCGAATTACAAGCAAAAGGCGCGCCTCGTGTGCATCCGGTTTTTGTTTCCAGCCATCGTTCGCCGCTTGCAGCGCTTCATACGGATTGCTATACGGCATCATCTTTTCGACATCATAGTTCCAAGCGCATCCTTGGTATATCATCCCATAATACTTCATTGTAAACATTCTCCTGTATTCGCACTTTTGAATTTGCTCCATTTCGGCCTTGAAATTTGCTTCAAGGTCAGCAACAATTTTATTTCCTCCTCTCAATGCTATTCGAGTTTCATCTTTCCATCAACCACAGATTCCCCGAAAATGTAACAGTTTGTGAATTTGACGGATGAATGCGATCAGACATCGTCATACCGGTAAGCTGAACCTCCGTAGATACACCATATTTCGGCAACACAAGATTTACAGTCTCAACTTCATGTCCGTTCTCCAAAATATGCGCAACAATGGTTCCATCCGCAACGGCAGGAACATTATCAAATATAAACAGTTTGTTTCGAACAGAAGCTTTGGCTTTTACCGTCGTTGCCCCGGTTTTTGAAATCGAAATACTTGAATCGGAGATTTTAAGCATTGCAAAAACTTTGTTAGCCGGTGTATCTGCGATTAGTTTTTCAGGAACTTCGGCAATTTCTTTGTTTATACTCTCCGCAGATGAGCGCCAACTGCTTGCATCTGACCAGTGCTGCATTAGCATCGGTGCTGCTAAACGAAGGTTCTCTGCATTTCTTGCACGGATTTGCGCATTTTCGAGTTGCGTATTCACAGCCGTAGATACACCGGCAGCAGGACCTGCAAGTCCATCAGCAATACCACCCATAATCGCCCAGTCTGTTTCCTTTTCGCAAACTGCATTTTTAAGTGACGATGCCGCATAATCCGAATCTCTTGCTCGCTTTAAGCAATAGTTTAATTCATCTTTTAACATGGCTATTCGCTTAGCTTTTCCCTGCAAATCAGCATATTGATTCAGCGCCGCACACTTTTTTTCGTCTTCTTCTCGCAGCGCTGCCAGGTCATCTGCTTCAATCCTTGCTTTTACTGCCTGATGCTCTTGCTTCCCCTGCTCATACAAATCTTCGATTCCGTTTGGGTAGCTTAAGGCATATTTTTCAGCAAGCAACTGCGCTTTCTGTATATTTTTTTCGATTGTGAAATCATTATAGTCACCTAAGACGCACTCGATATAGAATCTATCCAGATTTGTTCCGCCGATGCTTTTCGAAAATATTCCCTCTCTTATTTTACGGTCTCTCGCACAAAAAATAGGAAAAACTATTATACCTAATAGAATTGGTAATAAAATTGCTAAAAGTTCTTCATCCATTTTCTGTTTTCTCCTTTCGTTATATCATTCATATTTATTCAGAATTTCTTTTTTCCATGTTATGGATTCTTGTAAGTATTTCAACCTATCTCCTTCGAGGCCTTTCAGTGCTGCCTCTTCCTCTTTAATAGCGTTCTTCAATTCTTCTTTGATTTTTTGCTTTAATCCTCCATCACCTTTTATAGAATGCATTGCTTCTTGACAAACTTGACAAAACTGCACTGCATCACCGCCATACTTAATCGCGTCATTCTGTGTTGCAAAAACCTTACACTTGCGCGGTATACCGCTTTGCGTGTATGGGCAACACCCCTTAACATGTAGCATTCCGGTCTTTTCGTTGTAGACATATTCGCCGTCCATCTGCATTCCTCCTTGTACTGTTTATTCGTTTTTTCGTCATTTTCTGCAAGATGCAGCAACAACTTTACAATCGTAGTATAACACCGCACGGTGTTATTGTCAACACCAAATGGTGTTTTCGTGTAAAATAAGTCATAATCAGTACATACGACGCAGGAGGGGTGCAGGATGACTTATCCACGGATACGCGATTTGCGTGAGGACGCCGACCGCCGTCAGGCGGACATTGCCAAATACCTGCATATGCAGCTGACCGTATACCAGCGGTATGAGCGCGGCGAGCGCGAAATTCCGCTGTGGGCGGCGATCCGGCTTGCCGATTACTACGGCGTGACCCTCGACTATCTGGTCGGACGCGAAAGCAAAAAATAACGGCTGTCGCAAATGGCTTGACCATTTGCGACAGCCGTTTTTTGTAAAGGTGGTTGATTTATACCCAGTTTTCGTCCTTCTCGGGCGGAACTTCGGCTTTCTGCCACTTGGCGGTGAAGTAGAAGGCGAGCGAGAGCGCCATGCCGATGACCCAGCCGATCGGCCAGGAGAGCCAGATGCCCGTGGTGGCAAGCGCAGTCTGCGACAGGGTGAGCGCCAGCACAACGCGCAGGACAAGGTCGGAGAAGGTGGCTATCATGAAGCGCCCCATCATACCCGCGCCGCGGAGCACGCCGTCGGCGACGAGCTTTGCCGCGATGAAGAAATAGAATGGGGAGATGATGCGCAAAAACTGCACGCCGACATCCATCGCCTCACCGGTCGGGCTATCGAGGAAGATGTAGACGAGCCAGCGACCCGCGCCGAAATAGAGCGCGATGATCGGCACGCAGAGGGCAAACACCAGCATGAGCCCTGCGCGGAAACCCGCCTTGATGCGGTCATACTTCCCTGCGCCGAGGTTCTGCGCCGTGAAGCTGGACACGCCGTTGCCGAGCGTGGTGAGTGAGGTGGTGACCATGTTGTTCAGCTTGACGGATGCGGAATAGCCCGCCATGACCGCCGAACCGAAGCTGTTGATGACGCCCTGAATGACGATGTTGCCGACCGAGATGAAGCTCTGCTGCAAAATGCTCGGGACGGCGACGACCGCGATCTTGCCGAGCAGCTTCCACGAAAACAGCGGCGCGCGCTCCGCCGTCTCAACGGCGCGCAGGTGCTTGAAGACAAATACAAGCGCGAGAATGCAGCTGACGCCCTGGCAGAGGAAGGTTGCCCACGCGACGCCGTCCACGCCCATGCCGAAGCCCGCGACAAAGAGGATGTCCATGCCGATGTTGGAGAGCGAGGAGCAGGCGAGGAAGATAAACGGCGTCTTCGAGTCGCCGAGTGCCGCGAAAATGCCGGTGGACACATTGTAGAAGAAGACAAACGGCAGACCGAGGATGTAAATATCGAGATAGAGCTTGGAGTCGGCAAAGACGTTCTCCGGCGTGTTGATGAGGTGCAAAAGTCCGTCGCCGAAGAGGCCGCCGACCGCCATCAGCGCGGCGCACAGCACGCCGCAGAAGATGAGCGTCGTGCTGACCGCCGTCTTCATCTCCTTATGCTGCTTGGCGCCGAAAAGCTGCGCCACGATGACCGACGCACCGATGTTGCAGCCGAAGGCAAACGCGATGAAGATCAGCGTGATTTCATAGCTGTTGCCCACGGCGGCCAGCGCGTCGTTGCCGATGAATTTGCCGGCAACAAAGCTGTCGGCGATGTTATACAGTTGTTGAAAAATGATGCTGCCGAACAGCGGCAGACAGAACCGGCGCAGGACGCGCGCGGGCTCACCCACGGTTAAATCTCGATTCATTTTTGTGCCTCCGAAAGCAGCTTGTCGATGCAGACGATTTTGGTGCAGAGTGCGAGGATGTGTGTGGCCGCCGTGACGTCCTCCACCGCGGCAAAGGACGGCGCGATGCGGATGTTGCGGTCGTCGGGGTCGATGCCGTAGGGGTAGGTCGCGCCCGCCGGGGTGAAGCGCACGCCGAGCGACGCGCACATCGCGACGACGGCCTTCGCGCAGCCGCGCGGCGTGTTGTAGGAAACGAAGTAGCCGCCGCGCGGCTCCGTCCAGTCGCCGACGCCCGTACCGTCCAGCTCCGCATGCAGAGCGGCGTACACCGCCTCGAATTTGGGGCGGAGCAGCGCCGCGTGCTTCTGCATCTGCGCGGCCAGCCCTGCGCTGTTCTTGAAGAAGCGGGCATGGCGCAGCTGATTGAGCTTATCGGGACCGATGGTGGCGTATTTCAGAAAGCCCTTGATGTCGATGAGGTTGGCGGGGCTTGCCGCCACGGCGGAAATGCCGCCGCCCGGGAAGCTGATTTTGCTCGTCGAGCAGAATTCATAGACGAGGTCGGGGTTGCCCGCCGCCTCACACAGAGTGAGCAGGTCGGGAATCTTCCGCGTGTCCGCGCCGAAGTCGTGGATGCAGTAGGCGTTGTCCCAGAAGATGCGGAAGTCCTCCGCCGCCGGACGCAGCGCGGCAAAGCGGCGGATCACGGCGTCGCTGAAGATGACGCCGGTGGGATTCTGATATTTCGGCACGCACCAGATGCCCTTGACGGTTGGATCGGCGGCATACGCCTCCACCGCGTCCATATCCGGGCCGTCCGCGTGCATGGCAATCGGAATCAGCTCAAAGCCGAAGTGCTCGGTGATGGCAAAATGCCGGTCGTAGCCCGGCGCGGGGCAAAGGAATTTGCGGTGCTCCACACGGCTCCACGGCGCGGCGCCGCAGATGCCGTCGGTCATGCCGTGACTGACGAGCAGGAACATGAGTTCCAGGCTCGAGTTGCCGCCGACAATGGTGTTTGCCGTGTGCGTCCCCAACATGTGCCCGAGCAGCCGCCGCGCCTCCGGGATGCCGTCCGGCCCGCCGTAATTGCGGCAGTCCATGCCGCTCTCGGAGTCGGTCACGCTCTTTGCGTCCAGCACATCCAACATCCCCATCGAGAGCGCAAGCTGCTCGGGTGCGGGCTTGCCGCGCGTGAGGTCGAGCGCCACGCCGCGCTCGGTGTATGTATGCAGTTTTTTCTCGCAGGCGGCGCGCTCGGCTTTGAGCGCCGCGGGGGAAAGCTCGGTATAGTTCATTCGGTTTCACTCCCTGCTTGACTTTTTAACCGTTTGCTATTATAATACGGTTAAAAACATATGTAAAGTGTATCTTTCACATAGTTGCCATATCAATTTTATATGGAGAAAACAGATGTACGCCAATTACGACTATTATCGCATCTTCTATTATGTCGCGCGGTACGGCGGCGTCTCGCAGGCGGCGAAGGTGCTGTCCGCCGACCAGCCAAACCTAACCCGCATGGTCAAAAACTTAGAGAGCGCACTCGGCTGCCCGCTGTTTGCCCGCACGCGCCGCGGCATGACGCTGACCCCGGAGGGAGAAAAGCTCTATGCGCATGTGCGCGTCGCCTTTGCGCACATCGAGGCAGGCGAGGCGGAGCTTGCCGAGAGCCGCAATCTGCAGACCGGCACGGTCTTTGTCGCCGCCAGCGAGGTGGCGCTGCACGGTCTTTTGCTGCCCGTCCTCAAAAAGTACCGCACGCGCTATCCCGGCGTGCGCATCCGCATCAGCAACCATTCCACGCCGCAGGCGGTGCGCGCCATGCAGGAGGGCATCGCCGACTTTGCCGTGGTCACAACGCCGGTGGAACCGGCGGCGTCGCTCATCGTCCGCCCGCTCCGCGACTTTCATGAGGCGGCAGTCTGCTCGGACGCCTTCCCCGCCCTCTGCGGGCGGCGCGTGACGCTTGCCGAGCTGTGCGAATTTCCGCTGATTTCGCTAGCGGCGGGCACGATGTCCTATGCGTTCCACGCCGAGCTGTTTGCCGCGCACGGTCTGCGTTTTGCGCCCGACATCGAGGCGGCGACCGCCGACCAGGTACTGCCGATGGTGGAGGCAGACCTCGGCGTCGGCTTTGTCCCCGAACGGTTTGCCGCGGAAAACGGCAAGGTCAACGTCATTGACCTTGCCGAGGAGATTCCGACGCGCAGCGTCTGCCTCATCCGGCGGCGCGACCAACCGCTCGGCGTCGCCGCGCGGGAGCTGATGCGCCTTGTGCTCGAGGCGGCGGACCCGGAAAAGTGAACCACTGCGCCGCCGCGCGAAAAAAGGACTGCAAAACAAAGTTTTGCAGTCCTTTTCTATGCTGCGAGGGGATACGGACCGTCGGGGACGCCGGTCCCTACAGGGTTTGCACGCCATGGCAAACGGTGCCGAAAGTTCTTTACGCACAGCCGAGTTTTTTGCCGAGGCGGTCGAAGGCAAGCGCAACGGCGAAGCCGACGACCATCAGGCAGACCTGCACGAAGAAATCCGCCGCCGAGGCAAACTGCGTCGGAATCAGCGGGATGGTGGTGGCGGCGACCACGCCGAGGATGATATAGGACATCACGGCGGGATAGCGCGCGAACAGGCGGTTCATCAGCCGCGCAAGCAGCATGATCGCGCCGATGCCGCCGATGCCGACCGGCAGCAGCACCGCAAAATCGAGATGCTTTGCCCCCTCCACCAGCGGCGCGAACAGCCCGAGAAAGATGAGGATGCTCGACAGGCTGAGCCCCGGCAGCACGATGCTGACGCCCCAGATGACCCCTGTAAGCAGGTACCAAAAGAAATTCGGTTGAATCGCGAGCCCCTCGCCGCGCCCGAGGAACAAAAAGAGCGCGAAAAACAGGACAAAACTCGTGAAAAACGCGGGCGCGGAGCCGCGCGACGCGGGCTTCTCCCGCGCGGTGCGCAGCAGCGCGGGCAGCGTGCCCAGAATCAGCCCGACAAACGCCGCCGTGGCATAGTCCGGGTACGCCTGCATCGCCGCGCCGACGAGATGCGCCAGCCCGAAGCAGCCGGCCGCCGCACCAAGTGCGACAGGCAGGAGCAGCCCGAGGTGCTTTTTCAGATTTTTGAAGGGTGCGGCGCAGACCTCCATCACCGGCCGGTACAGTCCGAAGACCACGCAGAGCACACCGCCGCTGACGCCGGGCAGAATGCCGCCGACGCCGATGATCAGCCCCTGCACAAAGCGCAATATCCAGCCGCCGAGCGGCTCTGCGCCGATTTGCTTTTTTTCCATCGGATTTCCTTTTTCATACGGTTTGTTTGAATGTCTCTATTCTACACCATTCGGGGCGGCGGCGCAAGAGCTATCCCAAAGTCTTAACAAAGTCTTCATATTTTCATCATTTCGGCATAGAATCCTAAGGCAGACCCGCAGGAAAGGATGTGTGCCATGAACCTCAAACCGAAGACGCTTGCAGCGTCCGTCGCCCTGCCGCTCGCCGTCGGCGGGCTTGCCGCGCTGATTTCGGGCGGCGGCACCGAAACCTACGCCGCGCTGAACCGCCCCACCCTGTCGCCGCCCGCGTGGCTCTTCCCCGTCGTGTGGACGGTTCTGTACATCCTGATGGGCGTCGCCGCCTATCTCGTCGCCGTCTCGGACGCGGGTAAGGCCGAAAAACGGACGGCGCTTGCCTTCTACGGTGTGCAGCTCTTTTTCAACTTTCTCTGGCCGATTGCCTTCTTCAACTTTGACGCCTATTGGTTTGCGTTTGTTTGGATTCTGCTTCTGTTTGCGCTCATCTTTGTCACGGCAGTGCTGTTTTACCGCATCACGCCCGCGGCGGGATGGCTGTTTTTGCCCTATCTCTTCTGGGTCGCCTTCGCGTCCTATCTGAACTTCGCCGTGGCAAGCCTCAACTGAAAAAGCGGCGCACCTATCGGTGCGCCGCTTTTTCAGTTTTTATTTTGCAATGGTGCGGAGCAGGCAAACGACATCCCGCAGCTCAAGCCCAGACAGCCCGTAATAGGCGTTCCCCTCGATGGCGTCTCCGGCGACGCAGGCACGCAGCGCAAAGAGCACGTCGCGCACGTTGGTGTTTCCGTCGCCGTCAAAGTCGCCGAGCGGGGTGTACGCAGGCGTCACGCCGTCGGCAAACGCCGTGCGAACGCTGCCCGTATTGCATGCGGGATCAAAGCCGTCCGCCCCGGCGGGGGCGAAGTCCAGCAGAATCCCGCCCGCGAGGTAGGCGTCCAGCTCGGCATCCACGCTGCCCGTGAGATAATTCTGCCCACAGAGGGCGCTGATCGTCGTGCGGCTGCCGACCGTAGCACCGCTGCCGATGCGGATGGTCAGCCTGCCGCTGTAGGTACCGTAAGGCGCGTTCGCCGCAAACATGCGGTTGCCGCCGTACAGCTGCGAAAAGCTGCCGCCGCGCAGCGTGATGCAGCAATCCTTGTCCGCGGATGCGCTCGCAACGGTATCGTAAAGCGTGTCGCTCGGCTTGGTCGCCGCGCGGTCGGCGTACAGATTGTAGCCGACCTTGAGATTCCATGTACCGCGCGTTTTCGCCGTCTCGGTGAAGGTCACGTCGTTGTAGCAGGCGAAGAAGTCGGACGCGCCGCCCGCATCCAGCGTGATATTGTCAAAGGTGACGGCGCTGCCCGCCTTGAAAAGGCCGCCCGTCAGCTTCAGCACGGCGCCCGTCCCCTCGCCGACAATGGTCAGCCCGTCCGTATAGAGCGGCGTGAACATCTTCATCGCCGAGGAGACCTCGCCGATGACATGCAGCGTACCGCCGCTGCCGAGGCGGGCAAGCGCGGCCGGGAGACTGCTGACGGGGTCTTCCTTGGTTCCCGCGCCGCGCACACGTCCCGCGGCGGAAATGTACACATCGGCCATTTCAAAGCCCGCGCGCGTGCAGACGCCGCCGAAGACAGCGTCATATATGTACTTTGCATAGACGACATAGCCCGCGTCCGACGGATGCAGGTTGTCTGCGGCGCAGAAGAAATTCTTCGTGCCGTTTTCGATGTCCGCCATCGCCTCCGGGAACAGCAGCGCGTACAGATCGACAAAGACAAACTTGTCCGCGTCCCCGGCCGCCAGCGTCTCGGCAATGTGCCGCTGTGTCTGGCGGATGACCGTGACGCCGCGCAGGGATACCGCGTCGCTTGCAGACGCAGTGTGCATCGGCAGGGCGCTTGTGATAAACACCTTTTTCACGCTCGGCAGCGCGGCAAACTTCTCGATCAGCGCCGTATAATCCTCGGTATAGGACAGCAGCGCGCCGTTTGTACCGCCCGCCGTGCGTGCATCGTTGATGCCGAGCGAGAAGATGATATAGTCCGGATCGGTATTTTGATACGCCATGTTGCAGGTGAACGTGTTCGGATAGCAGGTGTTGGCCGAGGCGAGCACACCGGTGGCGGGAACGCCGCAGTCGGTGATGACCGTCTCCCTGCCCGCCGCGTCCAGAAGCGCAAGCAGCTGTGCGGGGTAGGAGCGGGTCGCGGGCGCCGAGGAGCCGGTGCCCCAGGTGATGCTGTCGCCGATGCAGAGGATGCGCAGCGGCTCGTCCGCGGTCTGTGCCTTGCCGTTTATAAAGTCAAAGCGCTTGCAGACCGGCAGCTTGACGCCGCTCTCCGCCGTCAGACGCGCCGCCCGGTTCTCGCCCGCGCGCGCCTTGACCTGCGTGGCGTCCAGCACGGTGCCGTCGGCAAAAACGGCGCCCGCGCCGATGTGGACATCGAGATTGCCGCGAAGCAGGAAGGTGTACTCGGGCGTCACCTGCGCCGCCGCGATCTCATAGCCTGCAAAGCTGCCGCCGTCGATGGTCAGCGTGATGTCGCCCTCCGCCGTTTGCAGCGCCGCATCGGCGGTGAGCCGCGTGCTTGTGCGCACGGGTCGGTCGGCGATGGAATAGTACCGCCCCTGCAGATAGACGGGGCAGTCGAACACGCCGCCATGGATCGTCAGGCTGCCGCCTGCCGCCAGCACCGAATTGCCCGAGAGCGAGAACGCCTCATAGGAACGGTTGCTGCCCGCCGTGCCGTAGCTGCCCGTGCCGAAATGCCCGCCGTTGATCGTCACCGACACCGGCGCCGTCAGGCTGCCGAGCATGGTCTGCGACACATTGCGGAAGTTGCCGCCGCCGAAATAGGCGAAGTCGCCCTCGTTTACCGTCACGCTGTAGGAATGCGTCGAGATCAGATCCGCCTCCGGCGTGGAAAAGTCCGCCTCCGGCATCGTGCCGCCGAAGAAGCCGAGCTTGCCGCCGTCCTTCAGCGTGGTTTTGCAGTTTTCGGTAAAGGTGACATTGTTATAGCCGCCGAAAATATAGTAGGTGTACCTCGTAACGGAGATCGGCGTGTCGATCACGATGTCGTAGGGTGCGGGCGCGGGCAGAAATTGCAGCCGCATGGCGAGGATCAGCCTGCCGCCCGCCGAAGTGATCTCCAGTTTGCCCGACTGCGCCGGGATCTGCGTTTTCTTTTTGACGGTCGTATCCCCGCAGAGCACGATGCGCCCGCCCTTGCCGTCGAGCAGTGCAACCGCCGCATCCAGGCTGCCGCACGGCGAGGACGCCGACGCGCCCGTGCCCGTGCCGCCGTCCGCGACATAGACCGTGCGCGCCTCGGCGGCAAATGCGGGCATGCAAAGGATGCAAAGAATCGCCGCCGCGGCAAGCAGGCGGAACATTCGCTTGACAATCTTCATCGGGAAAACCTCCGTCGCATATGGATTCATCTTAAAGTATAAATTGCCGCCGAACGGCTGTCAATGTGTTTTCCGCCATCGTCTTTGTATTTTTCAGCATTTCTGCCATGCAAACGAAAAAGAACCGCGCTGCGTGCGCGGTTCTTCTCTTGCATGTTAATTCAGTTCTGTGCCGTGCGGTTTAGCATCCAGATGACATCGGCGAGAGAGACCTCCGCCGTGTGGAAGTAATACGGCTGCTGTGCATCGTCAAGCCCGCTGTTGACCGCAGCGTACAGCAGCAGGAGCGCGTCGCGCACGGTGACGGTTCCGTCGCCGTCGAGGTCGCCCATGCGGACGGTCTTCGCCGCGGTCGTCAGCCGCACGCTGCCGGTATTCTTCGACGGCGTGTAGGGGACGATGTCCGAGCGCGCGCCGATGTAGGCAAAGTCGGCAAGCGCCAGCGCCGAATCCCAGCCGTCCACCGTGGCGTCAATGCTGCCGGTGAGGTAGTTCATGCCCGAAACGGCGGCGTACAGCGTCGCCTGTGTGGCGGCGGCGGTCATGCCGGTGATCTTTGCAGCGCCGCCGACCGTCACGGTCATATGCCCGCCGTAGGTACCGATGGGCGCATGGTTGGAAATGCGGCGGTCGCCGCAGAAGAAGCGGGTCCAGGTGCCCGTGAGGACGCGGACCGTGCAGTCGCGGTCGCTCGACACGCTCTCGGCGCTGTCAAACTTCATGTTGGTCTTCACATCAATTTTCGAGCGGTCGCTCTGCACGATGTTGCCGAGGATGAGATCCCACTTGCCCGTGAGCGTCACGCTCTCGTCGATGTCGAGGTCGAAATACCGGCAGACCAGCGCCGTGCTCGCGCCGCGCCCGGTGACGGTGAGGTTCTTGAACACCGTCGGGCAGCCGAGACGGACATTCTCCGCCTTGGAAATGTTGAGTACGGCGTCTGCACCCTCGCCGACAATGGTGAGGCGCTGCATGTAGGTCGGCAGCGAAACGCTGTCGCCGTCAAAGGTCAGTGTGCCGACGATGTGCAGCGTGACATCGGCATTGACGGCAAGGCGGTCAATGGCGTTCGGCAGATAGGAGATGGGATCTTCCTTGGTGCCCGCGCCGAACGGCGTGCCGCTGTCCGATGCGTAGACATCGGTGAGGCGGAAGCCCTTGACTTCGGTCACACCATTAAAAATGGCGTCATAGACCTTCTCTGCCATGTAGATATAGCCGTTCACCGTGGGGTGAATGTTGTCCTTCGAGATGAATGTGCCCGCCTTTGTGCCTTCATAGGTGAGCGCATAGAGGTCGATGAAGGTGTATTTGCCGGGGTCGGCTGCATTCAGCGTGTCGGTGATTTTCTTCTGCGTGGGACGGATGATGGACGAGGTGCGCAGCGTTGCCACATCCGGCTTCATGCGGTGCACCGCGTTGGTGATGAACACCTTTGAGGTCTCGGGGTTGTCGCCGATCGCCTTGATGAAGGCGGTGTAGAGGTCGACATACCACTTCTCCGAGCCGTTGGAATACCCGGTGGCGTCGGCGTCGTTGGTACCGAGCGCGAAGACATACCAGTCCGCGCCGGTTTCGGTGCGGGTCAGGCGGTCGGCAAGCGAGTCGGGATAGTACACGCGCGCCGCCTTGCCCAGCGTCATGCCGCCCGAGGAAAGCCCGTAGTTGGCAATGAGCGTGTCCTTGCCCTCGCTCATGAGGCGCGCCGCGATGCGCGCGGGATAGGACTGCGTGGCAAAGGAGCCGCCGTAGCCCTCGGTGATGCTGTCGCCGATGGTGACGATGCGCAGCGGCTCGGTGTAGCTCTGTGCCGCGCCGTTCACTTCGTCAAAGCGACGCACGGTAACACCGCTCTGCGCTGCGGGCATGGTCAGCGTCGCCTTGGTGCTGCCGCCCGCATAGGGCTTGACCGCCGTGGCGTCGAGAACGGTGCCTGCCTTGAAGGTGGGCGTGCCCGTGATGGTCACATCAAAGTTGCCGCGCACAACCTGCGCATGGCTGACCTGCTGCTGATATGCCGAAATCATGCCGCCGTCAAAGCTGCCGCCGGAAATGTTGATTTTCAGGTCGCCGTCGATGGAATAATACTTTTTGTCGGATGCGGTCAGCGTCGAATCGCGCGATGCGCGCACCGCGACAAGCCCGACGCGCCCCTGCATGAAGACCGGCACATGGAAGGTGCCACCCGAGATGTGCAGCGTGGCGTCGTCGGCAAGAATCATCTGCCCCGACACCGAGAAGCCGTTGTACTGCTGGTTGTTGGACTCGACATCGTAGGTGCCCGTCGCGCCGAAGGTGCCGCCCTCAATCGTGATGGTCAGCGGCGCGGCGATTGCGCCGACGAGGCAGTGCCCATCCGGGCGAAGGTTGCCGCCGCTGAAGCGGTCAAAGGTACCGTTTTTCACCGTGATGGCATAGGGCAGCTCGGTGATGTAATCCGCGTTGACGCCGCCCTTCGACGCCTCGGCGGTATAGACGCCGCCGTAGAACCAGAAGCCCGAGCCGGTCGCCGCCTTCGTCACCGTGAACTTCTCGGTGAAGGTGATGCTGTTGAAGCTGCCGAAAACCGCCACCGGCGAGGATGCTGCGGCGTAAATCGGCAAATCGAAGGTGATCACATTATCGTTTGTGTTTTTGGCAAAGGTGATGCGCTGTTTCTGCACGAGACGCGCGCCGCCCTCTGCCGTAAAGGTCAAATCGCCGCTCTGTTCGGGCAGCGTGGTCTGCGCCGACACCGTCACATCGCCGACAAAGACGACGGTGCCGCCCGCACCGTTCAGCGCATCGACCGCTGCCGTAAGGCTGCCGCAGGGCGTCGATGCCGACATGCCGTCTCCCATGCCGCCGTCGGCAACATAGACGCGTGTCTCCGCCGCGCCCGCCGAAAGCATCAGACCGCATGCCGCAAGCAGCAGCGTGCACAGCCAAAGCAGATGTTTTTTCATTCTGAACCTCCGTGATTTTGCATAGCTATATGCATAGTTTTCTAATTCAATTTTAGCAATTCGGCATAAGACTGTCAATATAAATTTGCGTGAAAGTCTTGCTCCTTTGTTTGTCTGTTTGTTTGTCTGTTTTGCCGCCTTGTGCGGGTGCGATGCCGATATGCGCCGCCCGCATGCATTTCCGCGTGCGCGGCGCGGATTTTTCTCTTTGCGGACTTGCAAAGCGGGGGAAGATATTGTATAATAAATCTGTATGAAATCCAACCGCGGAGGCAAACTATGAAAATTGTCGGCATCACCGGTCCGAGCGGCAGCGGAAAAAGCATGCTTGCCGCGGCGCTTGCGGCGCGCGGCTATCTGCACGCCGATGCCGACGCCCTCTATCACGACCTGCTCCGCACAAGCGCGCCGATGCGCGCAGAACTTGTCGCCGCCTTCGGCGACGACATCCTCGCAGACGGGCAGATCGACCGCCGCGCCCTTGCCGCCAAAGTCTTCGGGGGGAAAAGCAAAAAGCCGCTCCTGCGGCTCAACAAAATCACGCACAAATATGTCTGCCGCGCATGCGTCAAGGAGATTCGCGCCGCTGCGGACGCAGGCGCCAAGGGCATCCTGCTCGACGCGCCGCTCCTGATCGAGGCGCGGCTCGACCGCCTGTGCGACCTTGTCGTCTGCGTCACGGCGCCTATTGACATGCGCGCCCGCCGCATCGCCGCGCGGGACGGCATTTCGGCGCGCGACGCGCTCCTGCGCATCCATGCGCAGCCGAACGACGCTTTCTACCGCAAAAAATGCGGCTATGTGCTCTGCAACGACGGCGACGCGGCGAAAATCGACGCCGCCGCGCGCGAAATTGATTTTCTGCTCTCGGAGGAACACGCTTGAACAAACTCATCAAATCCCTCACGGTGATTTTTGTGATTGCCGCGCTGTCGATTCTCTGCGGTCTTGCCGCCGCGCACTTTGCAGACAAACTCGACCGCGCGCGCTACCCGCAGAAATACACCGACATCGTGGAAAAATACGCCGACGTCTACAAAGTGCCGCGCGACATCTGCTATGCGGTCATCCGCACCGAGAGCGGCTTTGACCCCACCGCCGTCTCGTCGGCGGGCGCAGTCGGTCTCATGCAGATGATGCCCGCCACCTTTGCCGACCTCACGGCGCGCACCGGCGACAACTACGAGACCGGCATGCTCTACGACCCCGACACCAGCATCCGCTACGGCGTCTATTACCTCTCGATGCTCTACGACCGCTACGGCGTGTGGGACACGGCGTTTGCCGCCTACAACTGCGGCATGGGGCGCGTGGACGGCTGGATTGCCGAAGGCAAGGTCGACGAGAGCGGAAAGCTCACAAGCATCCCGCTTGAGGAGACCCGAAACTATGTTGAGCGCGTCAACCGCGCCATTGAAAAATACGAAAAGCTCTACAACAACGAATCCAAATAAAATTCTTATAAATCAAAGGAGATTTCAAAATGGAAGAACTCGTTTACAAGAAGAAAAGCTCCTATGAGCTTGCCCCCGAGAAGACGGAGGCGGCCTTTGCATTTGCCAAAGACTATATGCGCTTCCTCGACAGCTCGAAGACCGAGCGCGAGGCGGTGGAGACCGCCGTTGCCGCCGCGGAGGCGGCCGGCTTTACGCCCTACAAGCTGGGCGACGCGGTCAAGGTCGGCGACTGCCGCTACCTTAACAACCGCGGCAAGTCGGTGATCCTTTTCCGCGTGGGCAGCGAATCGCTGAACTGCGGCGTCCGCATCACGGCGGCGCACATCGACTCCCCCCGCATGGATCTGAAGCAGCAGCCGCTCTATGAAGCGGACGGCATGGCGTTCTTCAAGACGCATTACTACGGCGGTCTGCGCAAGTACCAGTGGACGGCGATGCCGCTTGCCCTGCACGGCGTTGTCGTGCGCGCGGACGGCGAAGTTGTGCGCGTCCGCATCGGTGAAGATATGGGCGACCCCGTCTTCTATATCAACGATCTGCTGCCGCACCTTGCCGCCGCACAGTCGAAGGAGCCGCTTGCCACCGCCATCAAAGGCGAGGACCTCAATCTGCTCTGCGGTTCCGCACCGCTTGCGGGCGAGGACGACGACGCCATCAAGAAGCATGTGCTGAAGCTGCTCCATGAAAAGTACGGCATCATCGAGGCCGACTTCGTCAGCGCAGAGCTGGAGGTCGTTCCCGCGACCGGCGCGCGCGACATCGGCTTTGACCGTGCGCTCATCGGTTCCTACGGTCACGACGACCGCGTGTGCGCATATCCCGCGCTGCGCGCCATCCTCGACACCGACGACACGACGCACACGCAGATCTGCGTGCTGGCGGACAAGGAAGAAATCGGCTCGATGGGCGTCAGCGGTATGCAGAGCGCCGTCTTCTGCGACCTTATCGACGAGCTTGCAGCCGCCCTCGGCGCAAACCCGCGCGTGTGCAGAAGCGCCTCCACCTGCCTCTCGGCAGATGTCACCGCGGCATACGACCCGAATTTTGCCTCCGTCTTTGAAAAGCGCAACAGTGCAATCATCGGGGACGGCGTCGCCATGTGCAAGTACACCGGCGCGCGCGGCAAGAGCGGCTCGTCCGACGCATCGGCAGAGCTGGTCGGCAAAGTCCGTGCCATCCTCGACGGCGCAGGCGTCGTCTGGCAGACTGCCGAGCTTGGCAAGGTTGACGAGGGCGGCGGCGGAACGGTCGCGATGTTCATCGCCAACCGCAACATCGACACGCTGGACATCGGCGTGCCGGTCATCTCGATGCACGCCCCCTTTGAGGTCGTCTCCAAGGTCGACGTCTACAGTGCATACGAGGCGTTCAAGGCGTTCACAAAGTAAAATACCAAGCCGAAAGTCCGCCTGCGGGCGGCTTTTCGGCGTTTAACGGAGTTTCACACATGATTGAAAAGCTGGAAAAAGCCGAGGCGCGCTTTGTCAAACTGGAGGAGAGCCTGGCAGACCCCGAAGTTTACAAGGAGCAGGAGACCTATGCCGCGCTGATGAAGGAGCGCAAGGTACTCGCCCCCATCATCGAAAAATACCGCGCCTACAAGGCGGCGGTCGCCGCGCGCGACGGCGCAGCCGAGCTGCGGGACGATGCCGCGCAGGACAGCGAGCTGCGCGAGTTGGCGGCGGCGGAGTTTGCCGACGAGGCGAAGAAGTGCGAGGCGCTGCACGAGGAGCTGAAAATCCTGCTGCTGCCCAAGGATGAAAACGACGACAAAAATGTCATCGTCGAGATCCGCCAGGGCACGGGCGGCGAGGAGGCGGCGCTGTTTGCCGCCGTGCTCTACCGCATGTACACCATGTACGCAGCAGCGAGAGGTTTCAAAACCGAGCGCATCGACGCAAACGAGACCGAACTCGGCGGCTTTAAGGAAATCAGCTTTATGGTGGAGGGCGAGGGCGCGTATTCCCGCCTGAAATTCGAGAGCGGCGTGCACCGCGTGCAGCGCGTGCCCGAGACCGAGGCGCAGGGGCGCATCCAGACCTCGACGGCAACCGTCGCGGTGCTGCCCGAGGTTGAGGATGTGGAGATTTCCATCAACCCCGCCGACCTCAAAATCGAGACCTGCAAGTCGAGCGGCGCGGGCGGGCAGCATGTCAACAAGACCGAGAGCGCCATCCGCATCATCCACATCCCCACCGGCATTGTAGTGGAGTGCCAGGAGGAGCGCAGCCAGTTCAAAAACCGCGACAAGGCGATGAAGATGCTGCGCACCAAGCTCTACGACATGGAGCGCACCAAGCAGACCGAGGCAATTGCCTCGGCGCGCAAGAGCCAGGTCGGCACGGGTGACCGCAGCGAACGCATCCGCACCTACAACTACCCGCAGGGGCGCGTGACCGACCACCGCATCGGGCTGACGCTCTACTCGCTTGAGAGTTTTCTGAGCGGCGATCTCGACGAAATGATTGACGCGCTGATTACCGCCGACACGGCGGAAAAGCTGAAGGGCGCGGAGGACGATGCATAAATGACCACCGAGTTTATCACCACAGACAAAATCAACGACGAGACCCTTGCCCGCGCGGGTGAAATCATCCGCCGCGGCGGCCTGGTCGTCTTCCCCACCGAGACGGTCTACGGCCTCGGGGCAAACGCGCTTGACGCCGAGGCGGCAAAGAAGGTCTACGCCGCCAAGGGCAGACCGTCCGACAACCCGCTCATCACGCACATCGCGACCCCCGAGGACGCAGACAAATACGCCGTGACGAACGAGACCTACAGGCGTCTCGCGCGCGCGTTTATGCCCGGCCCCCTGACCGTGATTCTGCCGAAGCGGGACTGCATTCCGCTTGCAACGACCGGCGGGCTTGACAGCGTGGGCATCCGCTGCCCCGAAAACCAAATTGCAAGGCGGCTGATTGCGGCGGCGGGCGTGCCGATTGCCGCGCCGAGCGCCAACCTCTCGGGCAAGCCGTCGCCCACGCGCGCCGAGCATGTGCGCTACGACCTCGACGGCAAGGTGGATATGATTCTCGACGGCGGCGACTGTACCGTCGGCGTGGAATCCACCATTGTCAAGGTGGACGGCGACAGGCTCACCCTGCTCCGCCCCGGCGGCATCACGCTCGACATGCTGCGCGCTCTCTTTGACGACGTTTCGGTGGCCGAAGCGGTCACGGGCAAGCTGCCCGAGGGCGTGCGCCCCCTCTCCCCCGGCATGAAGTACCGCCACTATGCGCCGTCGGCGCCGCTGTACCTGGTCGGCGGCGACGACCAAAAACGGCGCGCCTATTTTTCCGCGGCGGACGCGGACACGCTGCTCCTCGTCTTCGACGAGGAGGTCGGGCTGTTCCCGACGCACCGCGTTATCCCGATCGGCGGTGAGGATGACATCGCGGCGCAGGTCAAGCGGCTGTTTGCCGCCCTGCGCGAGGCCGACGCCGCGGGCGCAAAGAAAATTCTTGCGCCGCTGCCCGCCGAGACCGGGCTGTCGCTGGCGCTCTACAACCGCATGATCCGCGCCGCGGCGCACAACATCATCGCACTGTGAGCATCACCGAAAACGACCGCCTGCGCTTTGCTTCCGCCGTCTCGGCGGCCGAAGCGCGTGTGCACGCCGCCGGCGGCATCGGCACACTCGGCGAGCGCACGCTGCACGCGGCGCTCAAGCTCTACTACGAGCCGGACACCGACCTCCACGAGGTCGGCGTGGGGCGCTATGTCGCCGACATCAAGAGCGACGGCGGCATCATCGAGATTCAGACGCGGCGCTTTGCATCGCTTGCAAAAAAGCTGGACGCATTTCTGCCCGAGGGGCCGGTCACCGTGGTCTACCCGCTTGCCGCGAAAAAGTGGATTGCGATGCTTGATCCCGAGACCGGCACGCTCGGCGAAAAGCGGAAAAGTCCCAAAAAGGAGACCCCGCTCGACGCGCTGTGGGAGTTTTCCTTCATCCTGCCGCACCTCGGCGACGCGAACCTCACGGTTCGCCTGCCGATGCTCGAGGTGCTGGAATTCCGACGGCGCGGCGGCAGGCGGTGGCGAAATTCCACCACGCGGCTCGAACGGCTGCCGCTCGATCTCCTCGACGAAGCGGTGCTCCGCACCAAGGACGACTACCGCGCGCTGCTGCCCCCGGGCCTGCCCCCTGTTTTCACGGCGGCAGACTTCAAGGCGGCGGCAAAACGAAGCAATCATTTCACGCAGAAGGCACTGAAAACGCTCTGCGCGCTCGGCGTCGCCGAGCGCTGCGGCAAGGTGCGGAATGCGTACCTATACCAAAGAAGTGAGGACTGAAAATGGCCAAGGCAAAAGCAAAGAACCTCGACCGCGACCGGCGCGCGACCGAACCCGCCGCCCCCGCGACACCCCAGCTCATCACCGACGTCATCGAGCAGAACTACATGCCCTATACCATGAGCGTCATCATCTCGCGCGCCATTCCCGAGATCGACGGCTTCAAGCCCGCGCACCGCAAGCTGCTCTACACCATGTACAAGATGGGGCTGCTCACGGGACAGCGCACCAAGAGCGCCAATATCGTCGGCCAGACGATGAAGCTGAATCCGCACGGCGACGCCGCCATCTACGAGACGATGGTGCGCCTCACGCGCGGCAACGAGGCGCTGCTGCACCCCTTTGTCGATTCCAAGGGAAGCTTCGGCAAGCAGTACAGCCGCGACATGGCCTACGCCGCCTCGCGTTACACCGAGGCCAAGCTCGACCCGTTCTGCGCCGAGATCTTCCGCGGCGTGGACAAGGACGCGGTGGACATGGTGCCGAACTACGACAACTCCACCACCGAGCCGACGCTCTTACCGACCTCGTTTCCCAACATTCTGGTCTCGCCCAACATGGGCATTGCCGTCGGCATGGCCTCCTCCATCTGCTCGTTCAACCTCGGCGAGGTCTGCGACGCGACGATTGCTCTGCTCCGCCATCCGAACACCACCACGGACACGCTGATGGACATCATCAAGGCGCCCGACTTCCCCGGCGGTGCATACATCATCTACAACCGCGAGGCCATGCGCCGCGTGTTTGAGACCGGGCGCGGCCCCTTGCGGATGCGCGCGCGCTATTCCTACGATAAGGACGCCAACTGCATCGACGTGACGCAGATCCCCTACTCCACCTCGATCGAGGCGATCATCGCCAAGATCACCGACGCGGTCAAGAGCGGCAAGATCAAGGACATCACCGACGTGCGCGACGAGATCGACCTCTCGGGCTTCAAGCTGACCATCGACCTGCGCCGCGGCACCGACCCCGACAAGCTGATGACCAAGCTCTACAAGCTGACGCCGCTGGAGGACGCATTCGACTGCAACTTCAACGTGCTGATCGACGGCGCGCCGCGCCAGCTCGGTGTTGCGGACATCCTGCGCGAATGGATCCGCTTCCGCATGGGCTGCCTGCGCCGCGAGCTCGGCTTCGACCTCGGCAAAAAGAAGGAAAAGCTGCATCTGCTGCTCGGCCTCGGCAAGATTCTGCTCGACATCGACCGCGCCATCGCGATCGTGCGCGGCACGGCCAAGGAGAGCGAGGTCGTACCCAACCTGATGCAGGCCTTCAACCTCGACGAGATCCAGGCCGAGTACATCGCCGAGATCAAGCTGCGCCACCTCAACCGCGAGTACATCATGGAGCGCATCAAGGAGATCGAGAACCTCAAGGCCGAGATTGCCGACCTCGAGGCGACCATCGGCGACGACCTCAGGGTCAAGGCCGAGATCGTAAAGCAGCTCACCGAAATCAAGAAAAAGTACGCGAAGCCGCGCAAGACCCAGCTCATCGGCGACGACGAGATCGAGGTCGCCACGGCGGACGACTTTGTGGAGAACTACAACGCCAAGCTGATCCTCACCCACGACGGCTACTTCAAGAAGATCACGCTGGTCTCGCTGCGCGGCAGCGACGAGCAGAAGCTCAAAGAGGGCGACCGCATCACGCACACGATCGACTGCGACAACACCGCCGAGGTGCTGTTTGTCACCGACCGCTGCCAGATGTACAAGGCGCGCGTGCGCGACTTTGACCCGGTCAAGGCGTCGGCGCTGGGCGACTTCCTGCCCGCCAAGCTCGGCATGGGCGACGGCGAGCGTCCGATTGCAATGCTGCTCTTACGCGAAGGGCTTGAGAAGTGCAACATGATTTACATCTTTGCAAACGGCAAGGGTGTGCGCGTCAGCCTGTCGGCATACCAGCTCTCCAGCGCGCGCAAGAAGTTCTCGGGCGTATATTCGTCCGCGTCGCCGATTGTCGCCGCGATTCTCGAGGACGCGCCGAAGGATGTCATCCTTGTGTCCAGCCAGAACAAGGCGATCACCATCAAGAGCGCGCTTATCCCGGAGAAATCCACGCGCACGGCGGGCGGCGTGACGCTGTTTACGCTGAAAGCGGGCGTGGCGGTCGTCTACGCGGACGAAACCGAAAAGTCCATCTACCCCGACCCGCAGAATTACCGCAAAATCAAAATTCCGGCGACCGGTTCGGCGCTGTAAAGAAGGAGTCCAGACATGAAAATTGCTATCGTTACCGGCGCGTCCTCCGGCATGGGGCGCGAATTTGTCTATGCGCTTGACCGCGAGGGGAAATATGAGGAAATTTGGGTGATTGCGCGCCGCCTCGACCGGCTGGAATCGCTGAAGACCGAGTGCAAGACCCCGATTCGCCCGATTGCGCTCGACCTCGGCAAAGCCGAGAGCTTTGACACCTACCGCGCGCTGCTCGATGCCGAAAAGCCGGACGTCTCGGTGCTGGTCAACTGCGCGGGCTTCGGCAAATTCGGCACCTATGCCGAGATTCCGACCGAGGTTGCCTGCGAGATGATCGACCTCAACTGCAAGGCGCTCGTCCGCTCGACCGAATACACCCTGCCCTACATGCAGGCGGGCGCGCACATCGTTGAGCTGGATTCGCTCTCCTCTTTCCAGCCCGTGCCCTACATCGGCGTCTACGGCGCGACCAAGGCGTTTGTCCTCAGCTATTCCCGCGCGCTGAATGTGGAGCTGCGCCCGCGCGGCATCAAGGTGATGGCAGTCTGCCCCGGCTGGGTGCGCACCGACTTCTTTGACCGCGCCAAGACCGACTGCACAAACGCCGTGACCTACTTTAACAAGATGTATGAGGCAAAGGATGTGGTCGCCACCGCGATGCGCGACCTGTACAAGCCGAAGAAGGATGTCTCGATTCACGGTTTCCCGGTGCGCGCACAGGTGCTTCTCGTCAAGCTGCTACCTCACCGCTTTGTGATGCGCACCTGGATGAAGCAGCAAAAGCATTTATAAAAAGATAGAAGATAGAAAAATAAAAAATGCGGGGGAACTTTCGTGTACGAAAGTTCCCCCGCGCCCCTTCAAAGGACTTTGAAGAGGGGGTGTGATGAAAGTTATGCAACTCTGTAGGGGCGACTGCCGCGATTTTGCAGGGGGCATATTCGGCTCCCCTGTGCAAGGGGTAAGCTGTACGAGACGCGATGCGTCTCGCGGAGTTTTTCTTCGTCGGCTGAACACCGACGATTTCGCGATGCGAAACCAAAAAACATCCTGGCGAACACGCCTGAGGGGTTGTTTTCTGCTTTTTCAATCATTGTTTGCAATGTAACAATCCCTCCGTCATGCTGCGCATGACACCTCCCTTTACACAAGGGAGGCTTGGTGAGAAAGCCAACTCTCTCCCGCCGCGCGCCGCATGCCACACCTTTTTTCAAAAGTTTTTTGAGGGATTCAAAGGGGACTTTTTTACAAAAAAGTCCCCTTTGTCGTTCCTATTCAACTCTTCCTATTCAACTTTCGCGAGCGCGCACGCTGCAGCGGTCTCCTCAATCAGCCGCCGCTCGGAGAACGGCAGTTTGCCGCCGCGCACAAGCTGATACTGCTCGTGCCCCTTGCCGGCAAACAGCACAATGTCGCCCGCCCCGGCATGCTCCACGGCATAGCGCACCGCCTCGGCGCGGTCCGGAATCGTCTCGCATGGAATCTCGCGCACAAACGCCGCATGGATGGCATCGCAAATGACGCGCGGGTCCTCAAAATCCGGGTTGTCCGCCGTGAGGATCGCCGCGTCCGCATACTCGCTGACCGCTTTGCCAAGCTCGGCGCGCCGCCCCTCGGTGCGCCCGCCGACCGAGCCGAGCACGCAGACAAGCCGCCGCGGCGCATAGGCGCGCAGCGTGGTCAGCGCGCTCTCAAGGCTCAGCCCGTTGTGCGCGTAATCCAGGATAAACACGGCGTCGAGCGGCGTTTTCACAATTTCAAAGCGCCCGCGCACAAAGGTGTGTTCAAGCGTCGCCGCCGAAGCCTCCGCCGGGATGCCGTACAGGTGCGCAAGCGCAACGGCGCAGAGCGCATTGTGCACGCTGAACGCGCCCGGCATCGGCAGCCGCACGCGGCAGCGCTCGCCGAAATGCGTCAGCGTAAACTCCACGCCAAGCTCGCCCGCCGCGCAAAACGGCGTGATGTCCGCCGCGCGGAAATCGCCCGCGCCCACGCCAAAACTGCTGCAAAGCGCGCCGCAGCCGTCGAGCATATAGGCGGTCTCGGGGTCGTCGGCATTGCCGACGGCAAAGGTCGCGCCGTAATCGGTGAACAGTTTCTTCTTGGAGTCGCGGTAGTGCTCGAAAGTCGGGTGCTCAAACCCGCCGATGTGGTCGGGCGCAAGATTGGTGAACGCGACCGCGTCAAACGGAATGCCGTACACGCGGCCGAGATACAGCGCCTGCGAGGAAACCTCCAGCACGACGGCACGGCAGCCCGCGCGGCGCATCAAATCAAAATAATAGTGCAGTTCCAGGCTCTCCGGCGTGGTGTTCTTCGTGTCAAAATGATTGCCCATGAAGTCCACACCGTTGGAGCCGATATAGCCCGCGGGCATCCCGTTTTCGGAGAGGATTGCCGCCAGCATCAGCGCCGTTGTGGTCTTACCCTTCGTGCCGGTGATGCCGATGACGGTCAAATCCCGCGCCGGGAAGCCGTAAAACGCGGCGCTGACCTGCGCCAGCGCGCGGCGCGTATCGTTTGTGTAGACAATGACGGCATCGTCCGGCAGCGTGAGCGCCGCCTCGGCTAAAAACGCGCGGCAGCCCGCCGCATAGGCGCGCTGCGCAAAGGCGTGCCCGTCCCCCGTGAAGCCGCGGATGCAGACAAACAGCGTCTCGGGCACGGCGGCACGCGAATCATAGACCACGCGCTCGATGTTTTCGTCGCCGCCCACCGTCTGCCGCACGGCGACACCGGCGGCGGCAATCAATTCGGACAGCAGCATCAGATGCCTCCCTCCGCCAAGCAGAGTTCCTTGCCGCACGCCAGCACCGTGGCGCGCGCCAGCGCGTCAACCGAATCCACAAAGCGGCTGCCGAGGTGGTAATCCCGCTCGAGCAGCGAAAGCTCGGTGCAGCCGAGGACGAGGTAGTCACAGCCGTCGTCCAGCATGCGGTTTGCCACACGGTAAAACGCCCGCATATCGGGGCGCTTGCCGCATTTGATCTCCTGATAGATAATGGCGGTGATCACCGCCTGCTCCTCCGGCGTGGGCGCGACGCATTCGATGCCGTGCGCCGCTGCCGCCGCGGGATATGTCCCCGCCGCGATGGTGCCCGCAGTGGCAAGCAGTCCGATTTTGCGCGCCCCCTTGGCTGCCACCAGCTTCAGCGTCTCCTCGATGATGTTGAGCATCGGAATCTGCACGCTGCCCGCCACGGCGTCGTAAAAATAATGCGCGGTGTTGCAGGGCATGGCAATCACCTCCGCGCCCGCGCGCTCGAGAATCTTTGCGCTCTCGATCATGCGCGGCGTGGGGTCGGCTGTACCCTTGCCGAGGATGAAATCCGTGCGGTCGGGCGTGTCGGCAAGCCCTGCGAGAATCACATTGATGTGTTCCTGGTCGCAGGATGCCTTCGTCAGCGCGGTGACCTTTTCATAGAAGTAGACCCCCGCCATCGGACCAAGTCCGCCGAGAATGCCGAGCGTCTTTGCCTTTTCCATGCGGTAATCCCTCCTCAATCCTGCTTCGGGCAGTAGATCTTGTACTTTTTGTAGAAGCGCCTGCCGTGCTCGATGAGGTACAGGATGCGCATCGGGTTGCGCCGGACATCCCATGCATACCACATCGAAGAGGATTCCTTCTTCTGTCTTGCCAGGCGCTTTGCCTCGGGCACAACTTTTTTGCTTGCGTACTTATAGATGACGCCGCGCGGCACATAGTGCCAGAAATGCGGCTCGCGCGCCTCGGTGTACGGAATGTCTCGGCAGAGGACGTAGTCCTCAATCAGATATTTTGCGATGTTCAGCCCGGAGGAGGTGACATAGTAGTTGCTTCTGCCCTGCCGCAGGTTAATTTCAAAAGCGTTCAGCGTACCGTCGCGGTCGTCGTATTTGATGTCGAAGTTGGCAAAGCCGCGGTAGCCGATGTCCTCAAGCAGGGTGCGGAATTTGGCAGTCAGCTCCGGATTGTACTCCGTGATGATGGCGGCGTGGTTGCCCAGCCCCTTCGGCGTGTGCTCTTCGAGCAGCACATGGCCGAGGCACATCATCTTCACCTTGCCGTCCTTGCCGACATAGGCGGTCAGCACGCGCATATTGGCGTCCGTGCCCTCGATTCTGTCCTGCAAAATCATCCGCTGTGTGTAGCCTGCGTTGTAAATTTCGGCGACGATTTTTGCCGCCTCGGCAGGGCTTTCCGCCGTGTAAACCTTCTTCATGCCGTCAAAGGGATGATGCCAGTAGTCGATGCTGGACGACGGCTTGACGATGATCGGATAGGCAAAGCCGAGCTTGTCCGCCGTGAGCGTATCCGCCTCGGCGGGCGCATCCAGCACCACCGTCTTCGGGTGGCGAATGCCGTATTTGTCGCACATCGTATAGAAATCCGCCTTGTCCACCAGCTTCTGCATCAAATCTGCGTGGATGTAGGGGATGATATAGCGGTCTTCCAGCTCCTCGCGATGCTTAATCAGCAGCGCGGCGTATTCATCGGTGCAGCCGAGAGCAATCAGGGTCGTGTCGCCGTGCTTTGAGGCAAAGTCCGCCATCGCCAGCATGAAGGTGTCGTCCTGGTTCAGGTTCTCCACGCGGTGGAATTTCACGATCGAGGTATGCTGCGTGATGCCGATGGCATAGCGCCCCATCGCGTGCGAAACAAGCCCATACGCCTCGTGAAACGCGCGGGCGACATTATAGCAGTTCTGGTCCGCGCCGATCAGCACGGGAATCACATTCAGATTCAAATCTTCCATAAGTGTATCCTATCCTCAAATCAGTTGTAGACCGGGAGAATAAAGTCGATGAAAAAGCGCTTGTACCAGACCAGGAAGGTGAAGACCGTCCAAATCTTGCGTCCGTTGTTTGCCTTGCCCGCCACATGGTCGTCCAGCAGGCGAATCAGCGCATCGGTGTCGAAAAATTCGGCGGCAAACGCGCTCTCGAAATAGCGGCGCACGATCTGCGCATATTTCTCCTCGCGCAGCCACAGGCGAATCGGCACGGGGAAGCCTTTCTTCTTGCGGTTTGCCCATTCGTCGGGCAGCGTGCGGTTGGCGGCGTGGCGCAGAATGTACTTGGTGTTTTCCTTTGTGATCTTGTACTTTGCCGGAATCTTCTCCGCCATCTTCATGACCTCTTTGTCGAGGAAAGGCACGCGCAGCTCCAGCGAGTGCGCCATGCTCATCTTGTCCGCTTTGAGCAGGATGTCGCCCGGCAGCCAGAGCATGAGGTCGAGGTACTGCTTTTTCGTCAGCTCGTCGCGCCCCTTGACGCGCGCGTAGATTTTGCCCGTGATGTCGCGGACGCGCTCGCCGTTTTTATAGTCATCGCCGAGAATCGCCTTGGCTTCCTTTTCGGGGAAGACCAGCGCCTGCCCGATGAAGTAATCCTCCGGGCGCCCGCTTGCCTTGATGATGAAGTCATGCCCCTTGAAGTAAGGCAGCGCGCGCGCCACGCGCGCGGCGGCAATGCGCAGAAACTGCGGCAGTTTTTTGTACTTCCGCATCATCGGGGTCTCGTCGTACCACTCATAGCCCGCGAAAATCTCGTCCGCGCCCTCGCCGGAGAGCACAACGGTGACATCCTCGGCGGCCAGCTTTGCCAGGAAGTAGAGCGGCACGCTCGAGGGGTTGGACTGCGGCTCGTCCATGTGATACTGAATCGTCGGGAACGCCTCAAAGCACTCGTCCGCCGAAATCATGCGGCGCACATTCTTGATGCCGAGCCTGCGCGACAGCTCCGCCGCCTCGTTTGTCTCGTTGAACTTCTCATGCTCGCCCTCAAAGCCGACAGAGAAGGTCTCCTCCGGCATGAGGCAGGCGGTGATATAGCTGGAATCCACGCCGCCCGAGAGGAACGCGCCGACCGGCACATCGCTGATGCGGTGCGCCTCGACCGATTCGTGCACCACGCGGTCAAGCTCCTCGGAATATGCCTCAAAGTCGCCGTCCTTCGCCTCAAAATTCACATCCCAGTAGCGC
The DNA here is from genome assembly GCA_934474225.1 of uncultured Eubacteriales bacterium. Taxonomy (GTDB): domain Bacteria; phylum Bacillota; class Clostridia; order Oscillospirales; family CAG-272; genus UMGS902. Next base: position 27,621 of record CAKSLU010000006.1, read on the forward strand.
TCGGTGACAAACTCGCCCCCCTTCCACTCAAAGAAGTGCGCGGGCAGCAGCTTGTACACCCCCGCAAAGAAGGTCTCCTCGGTGGCGCTGTACTGGAAGGTCAGGTACGGCAGCAGCGCGTTTTTGTTGACGGCGCGCTCAAAATTCGGGTGCGCCAGCATGCTCTTGATCTCGGAGGCGAAGATGAACTCGCCCGCCGCGGTCGTGGTATAATACAGCGGCTTGATGCCGAACATATCGCGCGCACCGAACAGCGTTTTTGCCTTCGTGTCCCAAATGACAAAGGCAAACATGCCGCGCAGCTTTTTCACCAGTTCCCGCCCGCCGTACTGCTCATAGCCGTGCAGCAGCACCTCGGAGTCGCAGTGCGTGGCGAAGGTATGCCCCGCCGCGATAAGTTCCTCACGCAGCGCCCGGAAGTTGTAAATTTCGCCGTTGTAGACCAGCACCAGGCTCTTGTCCTCGTTGTACATCGGCTGCGAGCCGTCCGCGAGGTCGATGATGCTCAGGCGGCGGAAACCGAGCGCCATGTCCGCGTCAGTGTACGCGCCTGCGCTGTTCGGTCCGCGATGAATCATCAAATCCATCATGTTTTGGACAATCTCACGCTTGTATTCGATTTTTCCGGAAAACCCGACGATACCGCACATAGCAAAATCCCCATTTTGTAAAAGTTTCTTTAACTTATATAGTATACCATAAGCAGCGCACACAATCAAGATGGGCGGAAGTTCTTTTTTCGTCGGAGGCAAAAAACTTTTTTCGGAAAATTCGCAAAAGGGCTTGACAATCTGCCTCCCGATTTGTATAATATAAAAGTGCTCGGCGGCAGGTCGAGCGCATCCCTCATGTATCTCACAGCATTTGCGAGAGTGGCGGAACTGGCAGACGCGCACGTTTGAGGGGCGTGTGGATTTCTCCGTACGGGTTCAAGTCCCGTTTCTCGCACCAGGGCAGGCATCTGCTTGCCCTTTCTTTTGAAAACCGGAGGTCGGAATGCGTACGTTCTTTGCGCTCAGCTTCAAGGGCAAGAGCCTGAAATGCGTGATTCTCGAGTCTCTTTTATATGCCTTGATTCTGGTTGCGGTCCGGGTGCTGACGTCCCTCCTTTTGGGAATTGGCTCTCTGCCCGGGGCGGCAAGCGTCGCGGTCAACCTGATCTGGCAGATCGTCCGTCTCTACTGTGTCGCGGGCATCGCCGTTGCCGTGCTTTACGCAACCGACTGCCTTGAGAAAAAGAAAGAGGACTGACAGTTTATAAAAATAATTTCGCAGCAATGCGTGATTATCATATGCGGGTGTGGCGGAATTGGCAGACGCGTAAGATTCAGGTTCTTATGGGGGCAACTTCGTGAAGGTTCAAGTCCTTTCACCCGCACCAAAAAAACAGGATACCCAATCGGGTATCCTGTTTTTTTGGTCTTGTAATCGAGAGGACTTGAACAGAGGCGGTACAGAGAAACTGTCCGGTGGACAGTTTCGACCGCCGGCGACCAAGCGGGGGTTACGCCCCCGCGCGAATCAAGTCCTTTCACCCGCACCAAAAAACAAGGTATCCACTCGGATACCTTGTTTTTTGCTTTGACGATGGAAAAGGACTTGAAGGGCGCGTAGTGAATGACTTGCCGGTGGCAAGTCAGAGCGTGCCACCGCCCGTCCGCAGACGGGCAAGTCCTTTAACCGCGGATACTTTGTGGTTACTTCATTTCCGTATGATGCAGGATACTGTCTTTCAACCCATTAAACCGATTGAGGAAACCGGGCGTTAATGCATTCATACAGCCATGATTATAGTGCATGTCCAGAAGCTCAGCTAACGATTCAAGCTGGTACAATCCAAACAATTCACCGTCCATAGTAATATTGCTGACGCTTTTATATCCGCTTAACAAAACATCATACATTTCCCAATATGTCCACTCTAAATTTATCCGTGCCAATTCATTCAACGGGTCCCCGAATTCGCATGTCTCCGAATCAATGACAAAGAGTTGACCGTTATTATATATGATGTTGTCCGGTCTGATATCGCGATGTAAAAAAGAGCGTGTTTTTTCAGCCTTTTTTGATTTCATCCTTTGGCAAAGGCGGTCAACTTCATCGGATGTTACAAGTCCGGCCTGTACGATTCTCTCCAGTTGAACGCGCAACAGCTTGTCCGCAAAGTAGATTTCCCACGGCTCACGCTCTGAAACATACGGATGCTGCGGCGCTATTTCGATTTGGTTGATTTGAGCCGCCAATGCGCCTAATTGATAATATGCGCTTTTTTTCTGACTTTCATCGAACTCATGCTGAAGGCATTGACGCAATGTTTTTCCCGGAAGATATTCGGACAGCTGAAAAGATTTATCATAGAATCGGCATGTTCCGTCGACAGCATATACATGCGGGCATTTTTTACCGATGCTGCTGTTTACGGTTTCATAAAAGAACTTCTCGCGCTCAAATTGTTCCGTATAATTCTTATATGCGCGGAATACGACTTTTTGATCGTTGCTTAAAGTGAGCAGCCATGTTTCTTTCCAGCCATTGCATAATTTGGTTTTCTCTTTTATCTCGGCATCGAAATACTGTTTTATCGCTTTGTCCATCCTTGTCCTCCGCATTTTCGATTGCTCTGACCAAATTATAGTATAAAAACCCTACACTGTCAACCGTTTCAAGAACGCTCCGAAGCAACACTATCAGCTTTTCATTGCATACACACAAAAAGGCCTTGCCCGTCCGCAGACGGGCAAGGCCTCATCATCCATTATTCGCTTGCGGGGGCATTTTCGGTTGCGCTTGTATCTGCCGCGGCGGTTACGACTGCGGCGGCGGTCTCTGCTACCTGGGTGCGCTCTGCGGCTTTCGCCGTGAAGACGGAAAACACATGCACCGCCATCAACATGGCAACTGCAAGCAAAATGCAGATGAGACGCATGTTTCTGCTGTGTGAATACTCCATCCTGTTCTCCTTATGATAATGGATAGAAAAGCGGAGGGACTGCCTCCGCTTTTCGCGCTGTGTGCAAGTCAAGAGCAACTCAATCGCAGGTGGCTTTGTCCGTTCTCGTGAGCGGCTCGCCGTAACCGTTCATGTAGACTGTTGCGGACAGTTCCACTTTGTAGTCGCGCCCGGAAATGCCGGTGAAGTCTTCGTCGATATTGAGTTCATCTTCGTACACATCGTATGTCCAGGTTGTCGATTTCATCCAGTTGCCGCGCACATTGGTATAATAGAGTGTTGCAGTTGCCGTGATGCGGGACACACCGGGCATACCTTCGATGGAAAGACTGTAGTTGCCGAATGTTCCGTCAAAAGTCACACCGCCATCGACTGCAACGATGTTGGTCCAGCACGGCATGATGCCGTCATCCTCCGATGCCAAAACCGGCACACAAATGCCGAGCAGCAAAACTGCACTGAGTACGAGCGAAACGATTCTTTTTTTCATAACTTCCTCCGATTTTTTTCGTATTGGGTTTTTCCCTGTTTAATATAACGAATCATCTTCCCGTTTCGTTATCGCTTTTTTCGAAAAAACAGAAAAAATCATAAAAAACTGCGCTCCCATCAAGAGAGCGCAGTTTTTATTTTACGGATGCCGCAATCTGAATCACCCCTGCGGGCGTTATATCGTCTGAAAACGACTGCAATGTGTAATTGTAAGCGCCGTCACTCCAATACAGCGTATAATGCCCGGTAACTTTCGAGGTCACCAGCATCGCGGTTCGGTCCCCGACAAAAATCTCCTTGGCAGTTGAATCCGCTTTGTTCGTCCATGCCTGATTTTCCATCGGCTGCTGCTTGTATGACAGCATCTTTTTGCCTTCTTTTGTGTACACAACACGATACAAACTCTGCGAATCCACGCGCACTTCCTTTACCCAATCAGAAGGCACATCGGTCGGTTCATGCTTTGTCCGGATGGTCTTCGGCACGGCATCCGCATCTTCAAACGAAACCGCAATATATGTATCATACCAGCGGACAATCGCCTGCCAGACCGCGCCGCGAACCGCCTCGATGCTCATGGCAGCCGCAAAGGCAACCGTGCAGAAGATAAGGATTGCAGCCACGACGCGCTTCACGGGCATCCACCGGGCGGCGGCACGGCGCGCACGCTGCTCCTGCCGAATCAGCCGCCGCACCTTGCGATCCAGCGACGCCGGGCGCACGGTATCCGCGGTATCTGCCGCGGCAAAACGGCGGAGATTGGATTCCTCCAACACCTGCGCGGACAACAGAATCAGCGCATCGAGGTTATCATTCTTCACGCCGATCATGAGCTGCGCACCTCCAACATGGCGCGCAGCTTTTTGCGCGCCTTGAAAATGCGTGCCCGCACCGCGCTGTCGCTGATGCACAGCACATCCGCCGCCTCAACGCAGGAGTAGCCGCACAGGTACACGAGATTGACCGCGTCCTGCAAATCCCGGCTCAGCGCGAGCAGGGCGCGCTGCACCGCCGCCTGATTCTCCTTGGTGACGGCAATGTCTTCGATGTCAGCGTCCTCGTCTTCCAGTTCGACCGCCGTTTCCTCGCCGTCCTCGGTCTGCACATACAGCCCGGTCTCTTTCTGCATCGTTCTTGCGCGCTTGCGATAGGCGTCGATTGCGGTATTTCTCGCGATACTGCTGATATAGATGACAATCTGATTCTGAATCGTGCGTTCGGACGAAGATTCAAATTTGTCAAGATGCTTGATAATTTTGCACATGACATCCTGCACAACATCTTCGGCATCGCTTTGATTTTTCAGAATATCGTATGCCGTCTTATAAAGAAAGTCGCCGTATCGCTCGTACAAGGCAAGCACAAAATCCCGGTCGTCCTCATTCAGGGCGCCGAGCAGCAGAAAAAACAATGCATACCCTTCTTTCCAGGACACAGCCTCGTACTGGAGAATGCCATCCTTGTTTTGCTTCAGTCAAATTTTCGCCGTCGGCGAAGATAAATGGTTGCTAAGCAGTCAGCGCAATATGCCTGCATTATTTTATTTCCTGCTCCAGGAATCGGAACAGTGGTGATGCAAAGAAATCCTCTATACCAATGCCAAGTCCGTCGCATATTTTTTTAACGGTAGCAACTGTTGTACTGTTATTTCTTCCACTTATAATGTTGTTTAATGTTGATTGCGTAATTCCACTAAGTGTTGCAAGTTTGTTTACAGTAACATGATTTTCTTTACACAATTCTAATATACGAAGCCTAACTGCCTCCCCAATGTTCATTGCAAACACCTCAATTCGGCAATCGTTATTATTATTGTATCGTTTTTTACTACAAAAACTTACCTCAAAAGAGTTGACTTTCAGCTATTGCTATGATAAACTGTATAAATGACACAAAAATAACGCAGGCGTAACACGTCTGCGTTATTTTTGTGCCGTCCTTTCGATGGTGCGACGCATGCTGTCGCAAAAGATGCAAGTAAAAGGACAGAATACCCGCAGGCATTCTGTCCTTTTGCTTTTATACCGCGCAAATTTCTGTTTTAACCGTGCGTATACTTCTCCCACTTCATATACACATGATACAGGTCTTCCGCACGCGCGTCCGCACCTGACAACAGCTTTGCAGCTTGTACGCTCGCCATATGCGCAGGCTCAAAAATACTATGGAAAGGCGGCGTATAACTATTGTCCACAAAACCTGCCAACACAGGTCTATTGATAAAAACGGAATTTTTCGGCTTTGTGCAGAGTTCCCAGTGAATAGGCGCGCAGTTGCGCACAAATGTTTCGCCCAAATACATACCGATGTCCTGCAAGACAAATTCCGTCACTGCGGACAGCCTTTTTTCCCCGATGAACGACGCGCCGAGATGCCCGAAGTGTTTCCGCATCTCCGACAGCTCATGTTCTTCTTTGTCCACAACGCATGCATTCTGCAAAAACCACCGCCACACCGAAACCAACGATTCCGGAGACATATCAAGCGTTTGGGCAGGTATCCGAAGATCGCCCGCGCAGCGGGTGGTCAGATAATCGATCCGCTCCGGAAGCATATGCACAAACCGGTCAAAATTATCCTTCGCCTCTTGTGCAGACAATTCAAAATAGGCGGCTCCGCGCGGAAGCGTGCATAGCCGATAACCCGCAAAACTGTTTTGTTTCGTGAAAAATCGCTTGAAAAACTTTCCGTGCATCTTGTCTCTCCCTGTGCGCAAAGCGGCGTTAATCTTACATAAGGCCAAGATAGTGGTCGGCTTTCACCAATTCGACCACAACGCCCGACAGCACATTCGCGATTGTCCCCGACGCCATGAAAGCTGCCATGCGCATTGCGCTTGCTTTTTTTGTGGAAGCCCTGTGGATGCCGAGAATCCGGATGGCGAAATAGGAGATGAGCATTGCATGGGCAAGCACTGCAAATAGGAACATCCCATCGCTTGAAAGCAAAAACGCGGTCATGGATCTGAGCCCCGGGTTTTCAAATTCAGAAAAGACAAAGGCAAAGTATACCGCAAAGAAGAGCGGTCCGCTCAGCACCTCAATCAGAAAGAAGGCGAGCACCCGCTTTGCAGGGCTGAAAGTTTCCATCGCTGTGGATTTTGTGGATTCCATCGGGCAAGTCCTCCTTCCTTTATGTCCGCAATCCGTACAAGCCCGGATGCACGGCTTCAATCAAAAGCATTCGCCGTCGGCGAGGATGCGGGTCTGCACGCCGTCCTCGAAGACCGGGCAGGGCGCGCCGCAGATGTACTTTTTATCGTCCTCGACCACCACGCTGGTCGCCTCCGGCAAGCCGAGCAGCCGCGGATAATCCTTTGCAAGCTCGGCGACCGCCGCGTTGAACTCCGCATTGACCTCCGGCTCGGCAGAGGAATTGTAGTGCACCACGGTTGACCAGCCGCCGATGAGGTTCAGCCCGCGCGTGTCGCGCAGCGCGACGGTGTTCGGGTCCATGTAGCCGATCGGCTGAATGTCCGCGCCGCAGACAACTGCGCCCGCGCTGCTGCCGTACCAGACGCCGCCGCTTTGCAGATAGGCTCTGATATTTTCGATGCTGTCGTGCTCCCGCAGGCATTTGAGGAGGCGGTAGGTGTTGCCGCCGCTGCAAAATATGCCGCCGAACGCGCCGAGATCCGCCGCGCCGAGCCATTCGGTGCTGTCGCACATCCGCGTGGAAAATACGCCTTCCCGCGCCATGCGCGCGGCAAAATCGGCATAGCGTGCAACCCGGTTGCGCGGCGCCACCGCAAAGCAGATATAGAGAATCGGCTTTGTGCGGTCAACCGCCTCCAAAAACTTCTGATACCCCGGATTGCCGTCCGCCGCACCACCGCTCAAAAACAGTTTCATAAAATACCTCCGCAGATTTTTCTGCTTCCATTATAACAGGCAAAACGTAAAAGTGCAAGCCTTGTCCTGCCGATTTATGCCATCCTTTCCAGCATCGCCTCGTCCACGCCGTACAGCGTAGGCTCACCCGCCCTGTAGCGCGCAAATTCGTCCGCCATATACGCCGCCATGCGGTGCACCTCGTTGCCGCTGCTGCCCGCGATATGCGGCGTCAGAATGCAGTTGTCGAGGCTGTAAAACGGGCTGTCCGCCGCGGGCGGTTCCGGGGCGGTGACATCGAGAATTGCCGTCAGATCCGGTCGCTCCCGGAGAATGCGGCAGAGGTCCGCCTCGACGACCTGCGCGCCGCGTCCCGTGTTGATAAAGGTGGCATTCTGCGGCAGTTTGGCGAAGAGCGCGTAGTTCAGCATCCCCTTCGTCTCGGCATTGTTGGCGAGATGATTGCTCACCACATTGCAGCGCGCAAACAGCGTATCCAGCGGCACCTTTTCGACCCCGAGCGCGGCAGCCTCCGCGTCTCCGAGAAACGGGTCAAACACCAGCACCGCAAGCTGCATATCCCGCAGGCGGCGGATGACACCCTTGCCGATCATGCCCGCGCCGATGATGCCGACTGTGGCGTCATAGTTGCCGGGGCAGCGCAGAAAAGCGTCGCGCGCCGCCGCGCGTTTGCCCACGCTGCAAAACCGCGCGGCGGGAAAAAATCCCTTGTTGGCAAGGACAATCTGCGCTGCCGTATATTCCGCCACCGGCACGGCGTTGGCCGCCCAGGCGCTGAACACGCGGACGCCGCAGTGCAAAAACGGGCGTGCAAACGCCTGCACCGTGCCCGCCGCGTAGAAGAGCGCCTCCAGATTTGGTAAGTATGTGCGTATCTCCGCTTCGGTCAGCACGGGCATTTTCCAGGTGGAAAACAGCCAGCGCACCTCGCGCAAATCCCGCCTGCCCGCCGTCAAATCCGCATGAGTGCAGACCGTCTCGTCAAAGTCGGCAAGCGCATGCAGCCGCGCGCGGGCGGCAGCATCGTAAACCTCGTTTATCTTCTCTGTCGAATCGCACAAAAATGTCGCTTCCATCGTTTTCATCCCTCTCCTGCCCCGCTGTCCGCAAGCGCCGCAATCTCGCGCAGTGCCGCCGCCTCATCTGCAAGGCTCTCGATTCTGTCATCCGGCATAAATTCCAGCAGCAGCGGAACGCGCGCGGGAAAGCAGGCGAGATACTGCCGCCAGATGTCCGCCGCGCCGCGCAGCGGGTACTTCGCCTTCCCCTGCCAGTTGAACACATGGACCATCTCGGTATACGGCGCGCAAAAGGCGGCGTAACGCAGGTTCTCCTCCACCGTTCGGAACTGATTCGGCTGCCAGTACATCCGAAAATGCGCGCTGTCGACGGCGTCCATCAGCGCTTTGGCGCCCTCGACACAGTCGGTCACCGTCCCGCCGTGGCACTCCATGCAGACCGTCACGCCGTGCGAAGCCGCCATCTTCTCAATCTCACGACACTCCGCAAACAGGCGCGCAAGCTCGTCTGCCGTGTACGCCGCATAGCCCTTTGTGCCGCACCACAGGCGGAGAATCTTGGTCCCGAGCGCCGCCGCGGCGTCGAGATAGGGCGCAAAATCCCGCGGCGCATCCCGACCGATGCGGAAATAGGTGCCGTAGGACGACACATGGATGCCGCGCGCGGCACACAGTGCGGCAATCGCCGCGCAGCGCGCGGGGTCGTCCGCCGGCGCATGCACATCGCTGCCCCACTCGATGCAGGCAAGCCCGTAAGTCTGCGCGGCGTCAACGATTTGCGCAGGCGTCTTATCCCGAAAACTGACCGATACCAGCCCGCAAGTTCTCATAAGCATCCTCCCCGATGCGGCATGGCGCCGCCGTGCAATGCACGGCGGCGCCTCTGCAATGGTTTATTTTACAGCCTTCAGCGCGTCCGGATGGCGTTTTGCCACGACCTCAAAGGCGTCGTCGGCGATGTCGGCGGCAAGCGCAATGTCGGCGTCGCTGAGGGCGGCGTTGATGAAGTGGTTGTGGTGCGACGCGAGGAACAGCCCGCGCGAGACACACTCGGCGACCCACTCCTGATGCAGCATCAGGCTGTCGTCATTGGCGATGCGCAGATAGAACAGCGCGGGCTCGCCCGAGACAACGAGGTCAAAGCCGTGCTTGGCACCTGCGGCACGGAGCGCCGTGGTGAACTTCTCGCCCTTCTCGCGGAAGAGGCGCGGCGTATCGAGCTTTTTCATCTTGTTGATGCAGGCGATGCAGGCGGCAAACGGCACGGCGCTCATCCAGTACGAGCCGGTGAAGGAGAGCGAGGACGCCGCCGCGCGCAGGAACTCCTGCCCGCAGGAGGCCGACATGTTGTAGCCGTTGGCAAGCGCCTTGCAGAAGCAGATGATGTCCGCCTTGATGCCGTAGTAATGGTCGCTGCCCGCAAGGTCGAGGCGGAAGCCGGTGCGCACATCGTCGAAAATCAGCACGATGCCGTGCTCGTCGCAGAACTTGCGCACTGCCTGCCACTTTTCCTTCGTGGAGCAGACATTGTCATAGAAATTGCCGTGGTCGTAGGGCTGCGCGATCAGCGCGGCAATGTCGCCCTTGCTTTCTTCCCAGGCGCGCGCAAGCGCATCCATGTCAAACCACGGGACGATGATGTTGTTTGCCACATCCTCGGGCAGAATGCCGGGGTAATCCGCCTTCATCGCCCAGGGGTCGTTGCCGTGATAATAGCCCTTGAAGAAGACCGTCTTCTTGCGCTTGGTGTGTGCGCGGGCGCAGAGCACGGCAAAGGTCGTCGCATCGGTGCCGTTCTTCATGAAGTAGGCCCAGTCGGCGCAGGCGACCGTGCCTGTCAGCAGCTCGGCGCACTCCACCATCTTGTAGGAGGGGGCAGTGGTGCAGTTGCCCGCCTTCAGCTGTTCCAGCGCGGCGGCGTCCACATCGGGGTCGTTGTAGCCGAGGACATTGGGGCCGTAGGCGCACATCATGTCGATGTAGCGGTTGCCGTCCATGTCCCAGAAATAGGTTCCCTCTGCGCGGGAACTGATGAGCGGCCAGTTTTCCAGCGGCAGAAACAGCCCCTCGGACGGGCCGAGATGCCCGTAGATGCCGGAGGGAATGACATTCAGCGCGCGGTCAAACCACGCGCGGCTCTTTTCATGTGTGTATTCGGGAAATCTGCTCATTGTTCTGCCCCCTTAACCAAGGTAGACCGACACGCGGTCGAGAATGCGGTTGACATTGTCCACCATGGACAGCACGCCCGCGAGGCGGATGTTGCCCTTGCACATTTCGTTGATGGTGGAGACCTTACCGTTAAACAATCCGTTTGCAAGGTCGATGTCGGCAAACTCCATCAGCGCGCGCGGATTCTCGGCAGGCGCTTTGATTGTGGTGAAGACATGGTCGCGCACGCGGATGGTCACGGCGACGCTGTTCTTGATGCCAAGCGAAATGTCGCCGTCCGGCGTGTTCCCGGCGGAGATTTTCGCGATGGAATCCGAGTTTGCCAGCCCCGAAATCGCGCCCGCGATGACATACATCGTCAAGAGCGTGTTTTCCTCAAAAAAGGCGCGGTCGGCAAGCGCCGCCTCGTCGGGGCGCAGCACGGCGGCAAGCCGGTCTGTGAGCTTTGTGAACGGACCGGTCAGAAACGAGAGCAGCGAAATCACGCCCTTGACGGGCACGCCGGGCTTGCCCTCGTCAATCATGCGGTTGAACGCGGCAGGCGACGCAAACTGCATCTTGCAGGTGCAGCCCGCGTCTCCCTCGCTTGCGCGGCAGCCGTCTTTGGAAAAGTGGAAAGTGCGGCAGGGGCCGCCCTTCACCTCAAAGCAGATCGCCACCGGCTTTTTGATGCCTGCGACGACAGCCTTTGCCTCGGCATCCAGCGCGCACAGGTTCTCCAGCGCGCCGAGCACGCCGTACAGGTTCACATACGCCATTGCCTTTTGTTCGGTCATTGTATTCCCTCCCTCAAAACGGGTGTAGATTCAAGCAAAAACATAAGAATAATAATAAGTTATTATACAACGCCCGCACCCGCTCTGTCAACCTGCTTTTTCGACAAAAGCAGCGGGCAAAAACAAAGAAAAACCGCCGCAGAGCGGCGGTTTTTCTTTCTTATTGCGGGGCGGCGTTTGTGCGGGTGACGATTTCCGCGCCGTACACATACAGGCGGCTTGTGCCGTAATTCAGCGTAATGCTGCTCTCGCCGACGGGGAGCACCAGCGGGATATAGACCGCGTTGTCCGCCTGCTTGGTACTGCCTGTCTTGAAGAAGGGCGCGGTCGCATATTCAACGCCGTCAATCGAAATCTTTGCCCGCAGCAGGCCGTTGTTGGCATTGGCAAAATTCAGCTTGAGATAAACCTCTTTGCCTGTGCCGCCTTCTACGGCAAGATTCAGCGTGCCGGTATAAAAATGGTTCAGATTCGGCTTGGCGATGCGCACCGTGGTTTCGCTTTGGCTCTCGCGCGTCCGGAGAATCGTGATGTCGTCGAGCGAGGCGCTGAGCGTGCTTGCCGTTGTACCGGGCAGCGCAAGCCCGATCTCCATGCTCTCCGCCGTGGCGGTGAAGAACAGTTCCCGCTTGGCAAAGCGCTGCGTGCCGTTCAGCGTCGTGTTGAGCACCGTGGTCTGCGCATAGGTCTTCGCGCCCGCCGCGCGGGCAAAGAGCGTGGCGACGGTGCCGTCGGACACGCTGACATAGGCGGTCAGCCGATAGGTTTCGCCGACGGTGAAGCCGTCCACCGTCTTATAGATGCTGCTCTTCAGCGATGCGCCGGTGACGGTCGCGGCATAGCTGCCGGACATGGGCATCTCCGTGCTCACGGCGGCGGTGCCGGTAACCGTCCAGCCCTCCGCGCTGCCGCTCTCAAAGTCCTCGCACCACACCGCATCGACGGGGCGCAGCGTCTCCTTCGGAATATAGTAGTACCCGTTCCGCTTGAAGCCGCCGTTCTCGGCGAGAATCTGCTCAAAGTTTTCGCGGTACATCTCCACAAGCTCGGGGATGGCAAACCGCTCCGGCAGCCCGGCGCAGTACATCCAGTAACCCTTTTTGTCGCCCATCGGCAGATTGACGATAACGCCCTTGCCGTCCTGCCAGATCTTTTCGTTGGCTTCGTCCGGCAGATTCTGCATGCCGTTGATGATGCCCACGATGCTCAGCGCCACCGGCGTTGTGCTGTCGCCGCCGTGCCCGGCAAGCGAAATGACTTTGCAGGTTTCGTTATAGTCGCCGTCGCCGTAGAGCAGCCCGAGCACGATGTAGGCGCAGTTGATGCTGTTTTCGCCGATTTTTCCCTCTTTGTCAAACTGCGGGCGGTAGCACAGCGTGTCCGCCTCGATGATCGCCTGTCGCCAGTTGTCGGGGTACTTCGCATACAGCGCAAAGCAGCGGTCAACGACCTCGCGATGCCAACTGCCCTCGGGCAGAATCACCTTTGCTTCGGTCAGGAGCGTGGGAATATCCTCCTCAAAATACGCCATGGCGTACATCGCCGCGAAGTATTTGAGCCAAAGAACCGGGTCGCGGTCGCTGGTGGTGCTGCCGAACGCCTCCGCCAGGCGCACCGCCGTATCCGGCATGCCCGCGGCATCCATGCCGAGGGTCTCGTTGCCGATATAGGGTTCGCCGTTCACGGAATACCAGTTGCCGAATTCGGCGCTGCCCGCAAAGGCAGGCAGATATTTGTACTTGTTCATCAGCGCATAGGCGCCGACGCTGCGCTGTCCGCCGCCCATGTCGTACACATCGTATTTGACCCAGCCGTCGGTGATGGTCTTCTGCGCAAAGGTGCCGTACTGCGCGTAGGAATCCCGGAGGATGAACTGGTCCAAGATGTCGATGGAATAGTCGTCATCGTTCCAGGCTTCCCAAAGCCCGGTCTCCTCATTGAAGAGCAGCTTGTCCTCACGCGGGTTCTGCGGCTTCGGGTCGGCATAGGGGCCGTTGCACATCTCATACCAGGCGTCCGGCATGGCGAGGCGCGGTGAGGCATCGGCACACACCGCAAATTCATAGCCCGAGAAGAAAGCGACCAGCTGCGCGACAAAGCCGGAGGTCGTCTTGTCCATGTAATCGTCCACGGCAATGACATTGTAGGCGCTGTCCGCATCCTCGCCGTCGTCCGCCTCTCGCGCATTCAGCGCGTCGCGCAGGAGCAGCAGCACATCTCGGAGGTCAACGGCGCCGTCCTTGTCCATGTTGATGGCGGCGGGGTCGATGCCGTCCCCGTCGCCAGACAGGTACCGCAGCGCCGCAAAAATGTCGAAAAGGTTGCATACGCCGTCGCCGTTCAGATCGCCGCGGCGAACCTCGGTGCTGCCGAGGTCGGCATCCCGCAGGAGAATCGGCGCGGCGCTGAGCACATACAGCCCGTCCGCCTGCAATGTGAAGGTAACGCGCCCTGCCGCGGCGGTGCTGCTCTGCTTGTGCAGGTTGCTACCGTCGAGGCTGTAGACGCGCGGCGTGGCGGCATCAAACGGGAAGCGCACGGAGCACGCCGCGGCTGCAACAGGCTTGCCGTCCAGGCTGCGGACGCGCCAGACCGTGTAATCGGTGTCCAGTGCGCGCCCCGCGACGCTGCGCCGCTCGGAGGGCTTTGCCGGGAACACCGCGAGATTGTCGGGGGCATCGGCGGCGCGCAGCACGATGTCAAAGTTTGCTGCGACGGCGGCAAAACTGTCGGTTTTTGCTGCCGCATCGCTTACAGCAAGCAGCGTCGGCGCATAGATGCTCGGCGCATAGTCGTCGGCTGCAGTCCAGCGGAAAGCGCCGATCTTCCCCGATTTCCAAATCAGCGTGAAGGAGTTCTGCGTGGTGCGCTGCGTGCAGCCGTAAATGGTCTGCACGGACGCATCCCCCGCAACGACGGCGCGGAGGTCGCCGACGCAGACATCCGACGGATAGGCGGCGGAGCCGTGCAGCGCGGTGAGCGAAGCAGTGCCGCCGATGTACACATTTGCCGTGCCGGTGTAGCTGCCGCGAATGTTGCGCGAGTACGCCACCACATAAATCCGGCTGCCCGACAGCACCGTGATGTCCGTGTCCGCCGCGGAGGCATACGACTTTGTGCCGATGCCGTTGTCATAGCCGCCGATGACGGCAAAGGAATTGGCAATGGTGCCGCCCGTCATCTGCGCGCCGCGCATGACGCAGCCCGCGCCGATGCGGACGGGGTGGTGCTGTCCGACCAGCAGAAAGCCGGTCTCCAGCGCCTCAAAATCCATGTTTTCAAAGCCGGTCTGCCCATAGCAGGCAAATCCGACCGAAGAAAAGCGGTATGCCGCGCCCGCCGCACGGTAATCTGCCGTCCCGTACCGGGAGGTGAAGGTCACCGAGCCACTGTAATCGCTGCCGAGGGCAAAATCCTCGGTCTGCGTATAGACGCCGCTGACAACGACGGTGCAGTCCTTGTCAAGGTCGAGCGCCGCATAGGCATCCGCAAGGCTGCCGACCGCTTTGTCCGGCGCGGAACCGTCGCCCGCGCCGCCGTCTGCAAGATACACGACTGTGCGCCCCGCAGCGGCTGCCCCAAGCGCCAGCGCAAAAAACAAAACGAGCCCCAAGAAAAACTGCGGCAGAAAGGAAGGATGTTTCATGTCAATACTCCTTTATGGATTTGCGTGTGCGCATACTTTCCATAATTATAGTATACCATCCGTCAAAAGCTGTCGCAATGCACGAAGATGCACTTTTGTGGTAAAAACAGAAACAGCCGCCCGTGGCTTACCAAATGCCCCTCGTCAATACTCGATTCCGCTTGAAAGTTCGTCAATCGCGGCAAGTTCCTCTGCGGTGAACGCGGTGTTTCGGAGCGCGCCGAGGTTGTCGAGAATCTGCGCGGGCGAGGACGCACCGACCAGCACCGAGGTGACGGCTTTGCCGCGCAGCACCCAGGCAAGCGCCATTTCGGCAAGGGTCTGCCCGCGCGCGGCGGCAAGGCCGTTCAGCCCGCGGATACAGGCAAGCGTGTCGTCACCGAGTTTGGTTTGTTTGAGCGTCGCGTTGCGCGCGGCACGGCTGTCCTTCGGAATGCCGCCGAGATAGCGGTCGGTGAGCAGTCCCTGCGCCAGCGGGCTGAAGCAGATCACGCCCTTGCCCGACTGCGCCGCCGCCTCGAGCAGACCGTTCTTCTCGGGCAGACGGCAGAGGATGCTGTAGCGGTTCTGATTGATGATAAACGGCACATGCAGCGACGCGAGGATCGCGGCGGCGCGCTGCATGGTCGGTCCGTCGTAGTTGGACAGACCGACATAGAGCGCCTTGCCGGAACGCACAATCTGCGCAAGCGCCTCCATGCTTTCCTCGAGCGGCGTCTCGGGCGTCATGCGGTGGTGATAGAAGATGTCCACATAGTCAAGCCCCATGCGGCGCAGGCTCGCATCCAGGCTGGCGATCAGATATTTGCGGCTGCCGCCGCTGCCGTAAGGCCCCTCCCACATGTCATAGCCCGCCTTGGTGCTGATGATCAGCTCATCGCGGTAGGGGTGCAGATCCTCGCGCAGGATGCGTCCGAAGTTCTCCTCGGCGCTGCCCGGCACGGGGCCGTAGTTGTTGGCGAGGTCAAAATGCGTGATGCCGTGGTCAAATGCCACAAGGCACATCTCGCGCGCGTTGTCATAGGCGTTGACCGAACCGAAGTTCTGCCACAGGCCGAGGCTGACGCGCGGCAGTTTCAGCCCCGAGCGGCCGCAGGGCGCGTATTCCATCTGCGTATAGCGCGCATCGCTTGCTTTGTAAAGGCTCATGGTTTTTCTCCTTTTCCGTCCCCTCGATTGACAAGGGCAGAAAGAGAGAACGCAACGCATTCTCTCTTTCTCTTTTGTATTTGGTCGGTTTCAGGCTTCCGGACGGACGGCATCGACCCATTTGGCATAGAGCGTCATGCTGTCGGTGACCGTCTCGGTCGCGGGGTCAAAGGGGTAGATGCAATCCCTGTCCAGATACCAGCCGTCGAAGCGGTAGCCCTCGCGCGTCGGCGTCTCGGGCGAGACGCTCTCGCCGTGCAGCACGCGCACGCTCTCCACCGGGGTGCCGCCCTGCGTGTCGTAGGTCACGGTAAAGCCGTTGTGGCTGACCATGAACACGACGCAGAGCACCAGTGCGGCAATCAGCACGACAATGATGATGTCGAGCGTCTTCACCGACACCTTCACGCGGCTGTAGAGGCCGCCGCGCTTCGGTGCGGGGGATGTCTGTTCGGTTCTGATTTCGGGACTCTGATTCATCTTGTGTTTTCCTTATGTTTATTATTTCTTCACGAGGTACTTTCTCATGTCGATTGCGCAGGCGATGAGGATGATAAGACCCTTGATGATGTAGAGCATGTTTGCGGAGACCGACAGGAAGTTGAGCCCTGCAAAGATGATTTGCAGCAGCAGAACGCCGATGACGATGCCGCTGATTTTACCCGTGCCGCCGACGAAGGATACGCCGCCGATGACGCAGGCTGCGATAGCGTCGCACTCATAGTTCAGACCCGTGTTTGCCGAGCAGGAAGCGATGCGCGCGCCCTCGATGAAGCCGGTGACGCCGTACATAGCGCCCGCAAGGACGAAGACGAGAACGATGGTGAGGAAGACGTTGACGCCGGAGACGTTTGCCGCTTCTTCATTGGAGCCGACGGCAAACATGTTCTTGCCGAAGGTGGTCTTGTTCCAGATGACCCACATCAGCGCCGTGAGAATGACGGCGTAGAGCACATATTTCGGCACGGCAACGCCGCCGATGGTGAAGAGCGTGCCGCGGACAAACTCGGTGTAGGATGCATCGAGACCCGACAGCGTCTGCCCGTTGTTGGTGCCAATCATGAGGTACATCAGCACCGAGCCGAAGACGATCAGCTGCGTGGACAGCGTGACGATGAAGGGATGCAGCTTGAACTTCGCCACGAAGAAGCCGTTGACGAGGCCGACCAGCGCGCCGACCGCCACGACGATGAGGAACACGAGCCACAGCGGCATGACGCCGAGGTTCGGGAACATCTTGTTGGAGTAGCTGGCGACCTGCAGGAGCGATGCCGCGATGCAGGCGGTCAGACCGACGCATCGACCTGCCGAAATATCCGTACCGGTGAGGACGATAGCGCCGCCGATGCCGAGCGCAATCGGGAGCTTCGCTGCGGTCAGCGAAATGATGTTGATGATGGACGGCAGCTTGATGAATGCCGGCACCTTGATGGCGATGAAGATCACCGCGATGGCGATGATGATGTACATCGCGTTGTTAATAAGCGCACCGCTGATTGCACGGCGCTTATCCGCGCCCTCCATCGCCTTAAATTCGGCGAAGCGGTCGCCGAGCGTCTTTTTCTTGACTGCGTTGATTTCTGACATGTGTCCAACCTCTTTCACGCAAATTTGGCGGCGAGCGCCATGATTTCTTCCTGGGTGGTGTTGTTTGCATCCACCTCACCGGCGAGTCTGCCGCCCGACATGACGAGGATGCGGTCGCAGACGCCGAGCAGCTCGGGCATCTCGGACGAGACCATGATGACCGTCTTGCCCTCTCTTGCAAGGTCAAGGATCAGCTCATAAATCTCATACTTTGCGCCGACATCAATGCCGCGCGTCGGCTCATCCAGCAGCAGCACCGTCGGCTCGGTCAGCAGCCATCTGCCGAGAATGACCTTCTGCTGGTTGCCGCCCGACAGCGAGCGGATTTTGGTCTCCTGCGTCGGGGTCTTGATGTGCATGGCCCGAATAGCCCAGTCGGTCTTCTCCTTCATCCGCTTATCGCTGAGGAAGGGACCTTTTCTGTAGTTCTTCAGGCTGGATATCGTCGTGTTCTCGCGGATATTCAGGATGCCGAAGATGCCGGTTGCGCGGCGCTCCTCGGTGAGCAGCGCAAAGCCGTTTTTAATCGACTCCCGCGCGTTGCGGTTGCGAATCGGCTTGCCGCAGAGTTTCATTTCGCCATGCTTGCGCGTGGCGACGCCGAAGATATTTTCGAGCAGCTCCGTGCGCCCCGAGCCGTCCAGCCCCGCCACGCCGATGATTTCGCCGCGGCGCGCCTTGAAGGACACATCATTCAGCTTGGAATAGAGTGCCGTAATATGTTCTGCCTCAAACAGCACATCGCCGATGGGATGCTCCTTCGGCGGATAGCGGTTGGTCAGCTCGCGGCCGACCATGAGGCGAATGATCTCGTTCATTGTCAGTTCGGCGGCGGGGCGGGTTGCCACCCAGGTGCCGTCGCGCATGATGGTGACTTCATCCGAAATGCGGAGGATCTCCTCCATTTTGTGCGAGATGTAGATAATCCCGCAGCCCTCTGCACGCAGCATGTTGATGATGCGGAAGAGGTGCTCGACTTCCTGCTCGGTGAGCGAGGAGGTCGGCTCGTCAAATACGATCACCTTGGCGTTGTAGGACACCGCCTTGGCAATCTCGACCATCTGCCGCTGCGAGACCGACATCTTGCTCATGACGGTCTTCGGGTCGACATCCAGTCCGAGCTTTGCAAACAGTTCCTTGGTCGCGGTATACATCTTTTTCTCGCTGGTGAGCGGGATGCCGGGCGCGACCTTCGGGAATCTGCCAAGCCACATATTGTCCATGACATTGCGCTTGAGCGCCTGGTTCAGCTCCTGATGCACCATGGCAATGCCGTTTTCCAGTGCCTCCTTGGAGTTTGCAAAGTTGACTTCTCTGCCATCCAGGTACACATGTCCGCTGTCCTTGGTATACACGCCGAACAGGCACTTCATCAGCGTCGATTTGCCGGCGCCGTTCTCCCCCATCAGGGCATGGACGGTGCCTGCTTTCACGGTCAGCGAAACATTGTCCAGCGCCTTGACGCCGGGAAACGTCTTGTTGATATTCTCCATGCGCAGAAGCACATTTGCCTCTGCCTGCGTCTGATTTGTTCTTTGTTCCATAGCAACCACCTAACTCAAAGTTTTGTAAAAGGGGCGGAAGACCGCCCCTTTTACCCCTTCGGGCGCGAGCGCACGCCCATTTGTCTCTTGCCTATCAGTTCTCGCCCGTATAAGTTGCGTAAGGAATGTTGACTCTCCAGGTACCGATGACATTGGCGCTGTCCACGCCGTCAAAGGTTGCCTTGCCGTCACGGAAGTTCTGCGCCAGCTGCACCAGCGTCTTTGCCATGCCTTCCGCATCCTGCTTGATGGTACCGATCATCGAGCCGCCTGCGATTGCGTTCTTGGCTGCGTCGGTTGCGTCCACGCCGAAGACCGGGATGACCTTGCCGTTTGCGGTGTTGTAGCCTGCTGCCTGGAGTGCGGCGATTGCGCCGAGCGCCATCTCATCGTTGTTGGCGATGACCAGCTCGATCATATTGCCGTTTGCCTCGCTGTACTGTGCGAGTGCCGTGCTCATGTAGTTGGTTGCAGCCGCAGAGGACCACAGACCGTCCTGGTCAACAAGATACTTGTCGGTGTTGGAAGCATCGTAGAACTCGAGGAACGGCTTGCCTGCCGCCGTGAGGACTGCATTGCAGTCGTCCACGCCGTACTGGGTGCGGGCGATTGCCTCCATGTTGCCTTCCTGACCCTTGAACATGACATAGCTGATCTTGCCGTCGCCGTTGAGGTCGACCTTGCCGTAGTTCTCAACGAGGTATTCGCCGATCATCTTGCCCTGCATGTGACCTGCCATCTCATAGTCGGTGCCGACGAAGACGCACTTGTCATAGCTGGATACGACCGACTCGTCAACCGAACGGTTGAAGAAGACGACCGGAATCTTGGCAGCCTTTGCGAGGTTGACGATGTTCTGCGCCGCGTCGTTCGAGCCGGTGTCAACAACGTTGACGATCAGCATCGAGGAGCCCTTGGCGATTGCCGTCTGGACCTGCTCGGTCTGCGTGGTCTGGTTGCCGTTTGCATCGTAGTTGTTGAACTCGATGTTGTTTGCCTTCAGGAAGGAGTCCATTGCGGAGCGCACGCTCGAAATGTACGTATCGCTGAAGGTGTAGTAGAAGACAGAAACCTCACCCGTCTTCTTGTCCCCGTCGTTCTGTCCGCAAGCTGCGAAGCTGAATACGAGAAGGACTGCGAGAAGAATTGCCGTTAACTTTTTCATAACTGAACCTCCGAAAAAAATTTTAGGGCGCCAAGCCCTCTTGACACCCTAATTATAAGAAATATGCGATTCGATTGAAATAGAATTTCTTATGCACCTTGTTGAAAAATCAACGGCGAATTGTACATATACGACGAAGTCGATTTTATATTTTTGTGCATTTTCACTCAAAGCGATAAAGAATCTTCTGAATATCCGGCTCAAACATGTTGGCGCCCGTGACCACGGTGGTCGCCGTATCGACATTTTTGTCAACGGCGCGCCCCGCCACGACATCGCAGGCGGACGCCACGCCGAGATAGCCCATGGCAAAGGGATTCTGCACGATCAGCGCGTCCATCTCGCCGGTCTCCAGCATGGCAACCGACTGCACATTGCTGTCAAAGCCGACGGCATACACGCCTGCCGCCGTACCGAGCTCCTGCATGGCATAGCCCACGCCGAGCGTCATCCACTCATTGAAGCCGACCAGCACATTGATGTCGGGATGCTCCCGCATCATGGACATGGCGGTGAGCTTGGCAATTTCCGCATCCGAGGCGACATGCACCGAGGCGACAATCTCGATGTTCGCCGCATCGGCGGCGCGGTCGCGGAAGCCCGCCTCGCGGCTGCTGCCGTTTTCGGTATTCTCGTCGTAGTTGACAAGCCCCACCTTGAGCGGCTTGTCCGTCCCCATGCCGTCGAGCACCGCCTCGCAGACCATTTTGCCCGCGGCATAGTTGTCCGTGCCGATGAAGCATGCTGCCATCTCGGTGTCCGCGCTGCTGTCAATCAAAATGACCTTCACGCCGCGGCGCACCGCATCTTCGAGGTGCTTTTTCGTGGCGTAGCGGTCGATGGCAGAAAAGACAACCGCATCCGCGCCCGCCTCCACCGCTTCGTCGATCATGCGGTTCTGCGTGGCGTAGTCCTCCTCGTTTGCCGGTCCCTCGAAAATCGCCGTCACGCCGTTTTCCACAGCGGCGGCGCTGACCCCGGCGCGCACGCTCTTCCAGAAGTCCGAGTTTGTCCCCTTGGTGATGACATAGACGACCGTCTCCGTTTTTTGATATGCCCCGCAGGACGCAAACATAAGGCACAGCGTCAAAAGAAGCGCGGCACATGCCGCAAATCGCCGTTTTTTCATGCCTCGTCCTCCTTTTCCACGCGCGGCAGCCGCACGGTGACGCAGGTGCCCGCATCCAGCTCGCTGCGGATGGTGATGCCGTAGCGCTCGCCGAAGAAAATCTTCAATCGGTCGTTCACATTTTTGATGCCGATGCCGCTGGAATCGCTGCGCTCCTTCTTGAGAATCGCGGCGCACTGCGCCTCGGTCATGCCGACACCGTTGTCTTCCACTTCAATGAGAATATCGGCGGTGTCCGCATCGGCTGCCTCGGGATCGCGACGGACGCGCACCGTAATCACGCCGTCGTCCGGCATGTTGCCGATGCCGTGATAGATGGCGTTTTCAATCAGCGGCTGAATCGTGATTTTGTTGCACAGATAGCCGAGCAGCGCCTCGTCCACCTCAAAGCTGTAGGCAAAGCGGTCGCGATAGCGATAGCTCTGAATGACGAGATAGCTCTCCGCATGGCGCAGCTCGTCCCGAATCGGAATCAGCTCGTGCCCGCGGCTGATGCTGATGCGGAAGAGGCGCGCCAGTGCGCTGATCATCCGGACGGCATCCTCGTTCTTCCCCTGCTCGCACATCCACTGAATCGAATCCAGCGTGTTGTAGAGAAAATGCGGGTTGATCTGCGCCTGCAGCGCCTTCAGCTCGGTCTTGCGGAGCGAAAGCTCCTCTGCCTTGATCTGCGCCATCAGCCCCTGCACCATGCCGACCATGTGCCCGAAGGAATCCGACAGCGTCTGCAGTTCGGTGACCGGCTCGTGCGGCGGCGCATAGGCATAGGTCTCCGCCGCGCGCTCAAACGCCTGCATGGCGCGCACGAGGCGGTTGACCGGGCGGTTGACGATGCGGGCATAGAGCAGCACTGTCGCCGCGGCAATCAGCACGCAGCAGAGCAGCACCGCCGCCACAAAGCGGATGACCGCCTGACGGCGCGAGGCTGCCACCTCGTCCGTATAACTGACGCCGACCACGCGCCAGCCGTCCGAGAGGGTGGCAACCGAGCGGATCGCATCGTCAAACAGATGCGCGCCATCGGCAAGGTGCAATACCTCCTCCACATTCTCGCGTCGGATGCCGGCATAGAGCATCTGCTGCTGCGGGTGGTAGACGGTTTCGCCGTCCCGGTCGATCACATAGCAATAGCCGTGCTTGCCGTAGCCGACATTGTCGATATACTGCGCGATGCCCGAGAAACTGAAATCCACGGCAATGGCGGTCTCCTCACCGAAAACAGCGGCATCCAGCCGCCGCGTCAGCGTAACGACCCACGGAAAGTAGTTTTCATACAGATTGCCGACATGCGGCAGCGAGATGACGCATGCATCATTCGCGTCAAAGGCGCGCGCGTCAAAGGACAGGCTGCCCGCCGCGACGGACTTCACCTGCCTGCCGCCCGCCGAGCACACCACAAGGCTCCCGTCCGCGCGCCAGAGCATGACCGCCTCCACATCGGTGTAAAGCCGCACGGCAACATCCAGTTCCCCGGCGCTGCCGAGGCTGTCCGCCGTTATCTCGGCGGCGATGCGGTTCAGTTTTTCTTCCATATTGGCAAGGTAGTTTTCAAGGGCGGCGGCGGTCTGCCGCGTCGCCTGCTCCGCGCGGGTGGAAGTATCCGCCGTCATCGCCTGCCCGTAAACGGCGACAAAGCTGACGGCGCCCACCGCCACAAAGACGGCGGCAGCCACGCCGAGCAGCGCCACGGTCAGCGCCGAGAGCCCGATGTGCCGCGATTTGTTAGCTTTCATCCGTACTCCTGCTGTTCTCTCTCATTTTATTCGGCGATATGCCGTAATGCTTTTTGAAGCAATAGCTGAAATAGTGCTGGTCGCTGTAGCCGCAGCGCTCGGCAACCTCGAGAATCTTCATCGTCGAGCAGACGATGAGGTCATAGGCATGCCGCATCCGGCAGGCGGTGAGCAGCGAGATGAAGTTCTCGCCCTTGTTCTTCTTGATGAGGGCGCTGAGGTAATTCGGGCTGACGGCGAGACGGGTGCTGACATCGGTCAGCGTGAGCGACTCGTCGGCATAATCCGACTCGATGATCGCCACGGCGCGGTCACAGAGCAGCTGCGAGCTCTGCGTGCGATAGCCCGCGATGATCTTCCGCGCATCCAGGCACAGGCGGCG
Organism: uncultured Eubacteriales bacterium; assembly: GCA_934474225.1. GTDB lineage: Bacteria > Bacillota > Clostridia > Oscillospirales > CAG-272 > UMGS902. The sequence continues at coordinate 51,216 of CAKSLU010000006.1, forward strand.
CAACTCGTCCCGCATCGTTTCGCTGCGCTCGGCAAGCCCGACGCGCGCGTAAATGGGGTTGTCCGCGACAAGCGCGGTCAGCGCCTCCTTCTGCGAGACGGTGCTGACCGTGCGGTAGACCGTCGCCAGAATCTGAATCACCAGATAGTCGCTGCTGCGCTGGCTCGGCTCGCGGTACAGCTCGTCGAGGAAGGATGCAAGCGCCTCCTCCGTGCCGACCTTGAGCAGTTCCTCCAGGCGGAAGACCGACTTCTCAATGTATTCGTACTCATTCCTCGAGCCGCGCTCCTGGTCGGTGATGTACCGCAGGGGCGTTGCGCCCTCGGTGGAATAGCGACGCGCCGTGACCGCCTCAAAATAGGCGGCGGCGCTCTGCGACACCGAGGTGAACAGGCGGCTGATACCGACCGTGCAAGTCTCGCCGTAGAGCTTTGAGGCACTCTGCACAAGATCCTGCATCGCGATGCGGAAGTTCTCGCTGTTGTCCTTGTCGGAGTAGGCGAAAATCACGATTCTGCCGTTGACGAGGAAGACGCAGACCGAAATATACTTGGACAGAATCGCCTCGGTGAGCGCAATGTGCCGCGCCGCCGTGCGGTTCTCGCCCGCCTTGTTCTTGAATTTCGCCACGGCGACGCAGAAGCGCTTTGGCGGCGTCTCAAACAGCCCGATTTCGGCGGCGCGGGCATAGAGTGCCTCGTCGCTCTCAAAATCGTCGCTGGTGCCGAGCAGGAGCGGCAGCAGAAACTCGGTGGTCGCCAGCCGCTTTTCCACCTGCGGGTCTGCGCCCGCATGGCGCAGCTCCTCGAGACGCGCGTCCATCTTTTCGCGGATGTGGAGCAGCTCCTCGGACAGTTCCGCGGCGGAGATGGGCTTGAGCAGATAGCGGATGACATTGTAGTTGATGGCTTCCTGCGCGTAGCCGAAGTCGTCATAGCCGCTGAGGAAAACAATTTGCGTCGCGGGGCAGACCTCGCGCACCCGCCGCGCCAGTTCCAGCCCGGTCATCAGCGGCATGCGGATGTCGGTTATGAGCAAATCCGGCTCGTATTGCTCCACCGCCTCCAGCGCTTCCACGCCGTTCTCGGCGTCCGCCACGACGGAAAAGCCCAGCCCCGCCCAGTCAATCCGCGCAAGGATTGCCTGCCGCAGTTCGACCTCGTCATCCGCAAATACGACTGTGTACATACCATGCCCTCCGTCTTTTTGGTTACTACCTATTATTATATCGGAAAGCCGCAAAGTTTTCAACATAAAAAACAGGCGGCGACGCCGTCTGTTTTTTGCGGGGGAAAAGCGCGTGCGGAAGGCTCCCCTGTGCAAGGGGAGCTGTCACCGATAGGTGACTGAGGGGTTGTTCCGTGGCTCTGTAACAATCCCTCCGTCGGCGATGATGTTTCCCGCAAGGGAAACTCATTAGGAACGCTTGCGTTCTGGGACACACTCCCTTTACACAAGGGAGGCGAAGATAGATTATGCACGAATGCGGCACTATCTCAGGCTTCCCTTGTGGAAGGCTTGGACAGTAGCACACATGAGTTTTGCGCTTTCAGCTCACGCCGTAGGGCTTATAGGGGGAGTCGCCGACCACAGTCGTACCGTAGACCGCACCGTCCGTGCCGAAAGCATATTCAACGCGCAGCGACGGCACAAAATGATTGTCGTCCGCAAAATACTGCACGGTGAGCACATGCCGCCCGTCCGTCTCTATGCGATGCGCGGCACGCACGGCATAAAAGCCGCCGCCGAGACCGCCGGAATACACCCATCGGCGACCGTTTTCATCCGTCGTCGAAAACCTCCCGACAAACTCCCGCGGGAAGCCGAACAGCCGCTCGGCAAGGTCGGCAAAGGTGTCCTCCGCCATCTTATCGTGGTTGCCGTAACGGTCGACAATGTAGTTTACCGGAAACACGTCGCAGTTTTCCGCATTCCATGCGCCATATGCGGGATAGTGCCAGATATAGCAGGACGCAAGCAGCTCGGAGTAGGTCTCGGCGCAGGCGTCACAGCCCTCTTCCGCCGCGGGATATGCCGCGGCACGCGGGTCGTCACCGAGGAAGGTCATCGTCAGTTCGCGCCGCTCTTCAACCACCGTCTCATACCGCCCGGGCGGCAAGGTGTCAAGCCCCGACGCATCGACCGTGAATGTAAACAGCAGCCTGTTGATGCCGACCTCCGGTTCGAGACGCGCGATGCGATAGTCCGAGATCTGCACCGTGTCAAACTCGGCGATCTCCGTAGTATTCTCACCGAGAAATCTGCCTAAAAAGGCGCGCGTCCTCTCGGAATAAGTGCCGTCCGCATTCAGTTTGTCCCAGTCGGCAAGCGAGGTGATCGCGTCCACGGATGCGGATTCGGTCGCTTCGGTCGTTTCGGTGGTCTGCGCGGCAGGCTCGGTCTGTGTCGTCAGCGAAGTCTGCAAACCACAGGGCGCATAGGGGGAATCGCCGACCACGGTCGTACCGTAGACCGCGCCGTCCGTGCCGAAGGCATACTCGACGCGCACCGACGGCACAAAATGATTGTCGTCCGCAAAATACTGCACGGTGAGCACATGCCGCCCGTCCGTCTCGATGCGATGCGCGGCACGCACGGCGTAAAAGCCGCCGCCGAGGCTGCCGGCATGCACCCATCGGCTGCCGTCCGCTTCCGCCGTCGAAAGCTTCCCGACAAGCGACTGCGGAAAGCCGAACAGCCGCTCGGCAAGGTCGGCAAAGGTGTCCTCCGCCATCTTATCGCCATTGCCATAACGGTCAACAATGTAGTTTACCGGGAGCCAATTGCAGTTCTCCGCAGTCCATGCGCCGTATGCGGGGTAGTTCCAGACATAAGAAGAAGTGAGCAGCGCGTGGTAGGTCTCTGTGCAGCTGTCACAGCCCTCTCCCGCCGCCGGATATGCCGCGTCACGCGGGTCGTCACCGAGGAACGTCAGCGTCGGGTCGCGCAGGTCTTCCACCAGCGTCTCATACCGCCCGGGCGGCAGGGTGTCAAGCCCCGACGCATCGACGGTAAATGTGAACAGCAGCCTGTTTATGCTATCCGCGTCATCCGGTTCGCGGCGCGCGATGCGATAGTCCGAAATCTGCACCGTGTCAAATTCGGCGATGCCCGTGGTGTTCTCCCCGAGAAATCTGCCGAAGAAAGCGCACATGTCGTCGGAATAAGCGCCGTCCGCATTCAGTTTGTCCCAGTCGGCAAGCGAGGTGATTGCATCCCCGGATGTCGGCTCGGTGGTTTCGGTCGTTTCAGAAGTCTGCGCGGCAGGCTCGGTCTGTGTCGTCAGCGAAGTCGGCAGGTCGGTTGCGGGCGCATCCGAATGCATCGGCTGCCCCCCGCCGCAGGCGGCGAGTGCCGCCGCAAGCGCGGCGACGGTCAGTGTAAGTAACAGTTTCTTTTGCATGGTATCCCTCCCATTCACCCTGTATATCGTCAATTTCCCTGTATGGTTTCAGTATAGCACAAATGGGAGAATGTGTCAAGCTGCGTGCGTACCGCCGACAATGTCACAGTATGCACCGGAGGTCACGCGCCAGACCAGCGCATAGAGCGCGGCGAAGACCGCAAAGCTCGCCCCCGTGGTGGCGGCAAACAGCCCCGTGTTGTACATGCCGAAAAGCGTGAGCAGTCTTGCAATCATCGGGAAGGCGCAGGCGAGGTGCACCCCTGCCAGAAGCAGCGGCAGGAAGAACACGGTCAGCATCTGCGAATTGACGCTCCGCCGGATCTCCCGCGCGGTCATGCCGACCTTCTGCATGATGGCAAAGCGCGACGCGTCCTCCGCCGCCTCGGTCAGCTGCTTGTAGTACAGAATCAGCACGGCGGCGCAGATAAAGACCGACGAGAGCAGGATGCCGAGGAAGAACAGCCCGCCGAACGAGCCGTAGAAATCCCCGCGCTCCACCGCGCGGCTGTCGCAGAAGAAGCTCTCATAGCCGTACTGCTCCCCCACCTCGCTCGGTGCAAACCGACGCATCAGCGCGCGCCAGAGTGCGGTCTGTGCGTCGTCGTCCGCCGCTGTGTCAAAGGTGCAGATATAGCGCGCGTTTCCGTTTTTCGGATAAACGGTAAAGTTCTCCTGAAAATCCGTCGGCTCGACGCCCGCGTCCGCCGCCTCGGCGAGCACAAGTGCGCGCAGCGCATCAGTATCCGCTGCCGCTGCGTCCGTCTCCTCGCTGTCCCAGAACACAAATTCGATCTGCATATCATGGGGATAGCGGGTGCGCACGACATCCTCCTCGCCGAAATAGAGGCAGGTGGTGGAGGAAATCATCACAAGCACCATCGTAGCAAGGATGCAGACTGAGGCAAGCCCTGCGCCGCTGCGCTTCATGCGGAACGCCATTGAGGAGACCGAGACGAAATGCGCGGGCTTGTAGTAATACCGCTTATTCCTTTGCAGCAGGCGGCAGAGCAGGACAGACCCCGCGATGAAAACGAGATATGTCCCCACAATGACCATCAGCACCGCAAGAAAGAACAGCCCGATGGCGGCAACGGGATCGGTGATGGTGACAGCCAGGGCATACGCGCCGCCGAGCAGCAGAAGCCCGAGCACGCCGATAACGGGATTGGCGCGCGGCGGCTTTTCGCCGAGGTTCTCGCTCTTGGTGAGCGTAACGGTGTCGGCAAAGCCGATACGCCGAAGCGAATCGAGAAACAGCAGAAGGAAGATGACGCCGAAGATGGCGACCGTCTCGCCGAGCCCCGCGCCCGACAGGCGGAGGCTGTAGTTCACCGTGCCGCCCGTAATGCGGTAGAGCCCCAGCTCCGCCAGCTTGGCAAACGCCGCACCCGCGAGCAGCCCGACCGAGACGGACAGGACATAGGAAATGAGCGTCTCCCAAAAGAGGATGGCGGCAAGGCTGCGCTTGCCCATGCCGAGCACGCTGTACAGTCCGAATTCGCGCCCGCGCCGCTTGATCAGAAAGGCGTGCGTGTAAAACAGGAACAGCGCCGCAAACACCGCGATGACAAAGCTGCCGAGCTGCAAAATGGCGCGCAGCGTCGCGCCGCCGGAGATTTGGTCAAGCCCGACATCACCCGCGAGAAAGAAGAGGATATACTGCACCGCGCTCACGCCGGCGGCGGTCAGCAGAAAGGGGAGGTAAAACCGCCGTTCGCGGCGGATGCCATCCGCGGCAAGGCGAAGATACAGCGTTTTCATTCGGCTTTTCCTCCTGCGGCAAGCAGCGTCAGCGTATCGCTGATGCGGCGGTAGAACTGCTCGTCGCTGCCGTCGCCGCGATACAGCTGGTGGAAGACCTCGCCGTCCCGGATGAAGAGCACGCGCCCCGCCGTGCTCGCCGCGCGCACCGAGTGCGTCACCATCAGAATCGTCTGCCCGAGGCGGTTGATCTCGCCGAAGAGGCGCAAGAGTTCGTCGGTCGCCTTGGAGTCCAGCGCACCGGTCGGCTCGTCGGCAAGCACCAGTTTCGGCGCGGTGATCAGCGCGCGGGCGACGGCGCAGCGCTGCTTTTGCCCGCCCGAAATCTCATAGGGATACTTTTTGAGGATGTCGGTGATGCCAAGGCGTCCCGCCACCGGCAGTATGCGCCCGTTCATCTCCTTGTACTTCTTCCCCGCCAGCACGAGCGGCAGATAGATGTTGTCCTCAACGGTCAGCGTATCGAGCAGGTTGAAATCCTGGAAGACAAAGCCGAGGTTGTCGCGGCGGAAGGCGGCAAGCGCCGCGTCGCCGACGGCGGAAAGTTCGCGTCCGTCCAGCACCACGCTGCCGCCGGTCGGCTTGTCCAGCGCAGCCAGAATGTTCAGCAGCGTGGTCTTGCCCGAGCCGGATTCGCCCATCACGGCGACATATTCGCCCGCATCCACCTTGAAGGTGACATTTTTCAGTGCCTCCACTTTGCCGCCGCCGAAGCGCGGGACATAAACTTTTTTCAGATTGTTGACTTCAAGCATATACATAAAACATTCCTCCGTTCATACCCTCGATTGACAAGGGCAGATACGCTTTCCGACGGTAAAAAGTTGGTGCTGGACATCGTCATCGTCCTCGGTGGGCGGTCGGCGCACCTTCGTCCTCTTCCTCGCCAACCCCAATTTTTCCTCGCCGGAAAGTCCTACGGAGTTTTTCGGGAGCGGAAATTGTGCCGGGCGAGGCTGACGAAGCAGGCGGGCACCAGCCCGCCAATGAGGAAAACGAAGTCTGGTGCGATTTCAGCCCCGAAAAACCGTGTCTGCCCTTGTCAATCGAGGGTATCCCTATTTTAGCAAAAGCGGGAGATGCGCCGCCATCGTTTCGGCTTACATTTCCCGCAAAGTCCTTACAGTTTTGTAAGATTTATTCCATCCGTGGTCTTTTCTGCGTAAAATCCAGCGTCACCGTCGTGCCGACGCCGACCGTCGAGGTCGCCGCCAGTCCCACGCCGAGCATATCACACACGCGGCGGCAGAGGTACAGCCCGATGCCGCTGGAATGCGCGTCGGTGCGCCCACTGCCGCCCGTGTAGCCCCGCTCAAAGATGCGCGGCAGATCCTCGGGCGCGATGCCGATGCCGCTGTCCGCGACGGACAGCTTACCGGGCGCGGGCGAAAAAATGCGCACACCGCCCGTGCGCGTGTATTTGAGTGCATTGGAAAGCAGCTGTTCGAGCACAAAGGAGATCCACTTTGCGTCCGTGACCGTCACAATGCCGCTTTCGGTAATGTCCACCGTGAGGCGCTTTGCGATAAACTCACCCGAGAAGCGCTTGACCGCCTCACGCACGAGCGGGTCCACCGCCGTCTCGCGGAACACATAGTCCCCCTTGGCGCCGTCCAGCCGCAGGTAGGTCATCACCATGTCCACATACCGCTCGGTGCGGGCAAGTTCCACGCCGAGCGTCCGCGCCGTGGGGGTGTCCTCGCCGGACAGGGTCAGCCGCATGGCGGCAAGCGGCGTTTTGATCTGGTGCGCCCACAGCGTGTAATACTCCATCATGCTGTCATAGCGCCGCTGCGCCGCATCCTCGCTTGCCGCAAGTTCCTGCCGCAGGCAGTCGATGACCGCGAAAGCATCCGCCTCTTCCACCGTCTCGGGCGGCGGCAATGCCGCCTGCCGCGCAGCGGCGGGTGCGCGCAGATGCAGGGTTGCCTTGTGCCGCCGCACCGTGTGTGCATAGTCAAGCGACAGAAGCAGCAGCCCGATCGCCGCGCACAGCCCGGACGGGTACAGCACGGCACGGAGGGGCAGGCGATAGAGGTAAAAAGATGCCGCAAGCAGCGCCGCAAAGCCGAAAAAGGCGGCAAGCATGCCGCCGCGCGACCGCAGCCACCGCCTGAAAATCCGTTCCCCGTCCATCATGTTTCCTCTTTTCTTCCCTCTTTACTGTATCATGTAGCCGACGCCGAACTTGGTGGTAATGAAGTCCGCAAGCCCCGCCGCGTCCAGTTTTTTGCGCAGGCGCGCCACATTGACCGTGAGCGTGTTCTCGTCTACAAAGGCATCGGTCTCCCACAGGCGCTCCATCAGTCGCTCACGGCTGACGACCTTGCCCTTGCTCTCGAGCAGGCAGGCGAGGATGCGGTATTCGTTCTTGGTCAGCTCGATTTTCTGCCCGGCATAGGTCAGCGATTCGCTGCCCGTGTCGAGCATGGCACCGCGATGCGCAAAGAACGCCGCCTGCGGCGCGAGGTCATAGCTGCGGCGCAGGAGGGCGCGCAGTTTTGCCATCAGCACGCTGCCGTCAAAGGGCTTGGCAATGAAATCGTCCGCGCCCATCTCCATCGCGGTGACGATGTTCATCCCATCCGACGCAGAGGAGATGAACACGATAGGCACATTCGAGAGTTTCCGCAGTTCGGCGCACCAGTGATACCCGCTGAAGAACGGCAGCGAAATGTCGATGAGCACGATGTGCGGCGCAAAGGCGGCGTATTCGGCGAGGACGGCGCGGAAGTCCGAGACGATGTGCGTCTCCATCTCCCAGGCGGCAGCCAGTTTTGCCACCGCCGCGGCAATGGCGGCATCGTCCTCGATGATCAACAGTTTGTACATGGCGTTCCTCCGATGTGGATTTGTCTGTATTTACTATATCAAAAAATGACTTTGGGGTCAAGCGCCCGCCCGACCCCAAAGCATTAAGATTCGATTAAACCGTTACAGCGCCGCAAAGCGTGCCGTGCCGCGCGTGCGCAGCCAGCGATATAGCAGCAGGCAGAGCGCCGCCGTCAGCATGGCAAACGCCGCCGCAAAAGCGGGAAACGGCACAAACGCGCCGAGAAACAGCTCCCCGAGCACAAAAAGCGCGGCATAGCCCCAGCCTGAGAACATCGCCAGCAGCACGCTGCCGCTCTGCTTGATGGGGATGATCTCGTTTGTCCAGGTGAGGTTGGCGTTCCGCACGCCGAGCATCAGCCCGAAGAGTGCCGAAAGCAGCACATAGAGAAGCGGCAGTACCACGACGGCGACCGCCGCCACAGGCGACGGACGCAGAACAAGCAGCGCCGATACCGATGCAAACAACACCGGCGGCGCGGTCAGAATCAGCTGCACCATGAGTTTTGCGCGGAGCACCGTCCATGGGTGCACGGGCAGCGACTGCGCGATCCACAGGCTCTTGCCCTCCAGCGAGACGCTGGGCGCCGCCGTGTCGTTCATGGATGCAAGCAGGCAGATGGCGCCGATGGCAAGGGCGGCGGGGAAATCCGGATTTTCCGGGAACACTGCGGTAAACACTTCATGCAGCGTGCCGCCGCGAAGGAGCAGATACACCGCCGCAATCGGGATAAACAGCGTGCCGAGCCCGCAGTTGAGCATGTAGTTCGGGCTGGATGTGAAGCGGGCAAACTCCTTTGCCAGCATCGCGCGCGCAGGCGTGCGGCGCACGGCAGCGCGCTCTCTGTAGCGCACCTTTGCCGTACTGCCCTTCGCCGTGGCGATCGCGATAAAGCTGCGGTCGAGCAGCAGATAGGTCAGCGCCGTGAGGGCAAGGACCGCGACGGTAACGACGAGCATCGCCATGCCGTCGCCCTCGCCGACGCGGCCGAGCAGATACAGCGGGTATGCGCTGCCGCGTATCGCCGTACCGACCGCATCCATATTTGCAATCAGTGCCTTCAGCATGGCGTTTGCGCGGAAATAGAAGAAGTAGTACGCACCGAAGAAGGCGAGCGAAATGAACACCGTGATGAAACTCTTGTTTTTCAGCTTTGCGCTGATTTTGGCGACGACAAAGCCGAGCGCGCAGGTCAGCACCAGCACGACAAGCGAAATGAGCAGCACCAGCAGAACCGCGCCGAGTACAGCGCCCGCCGTGGGCTTTGCAAAGAAGAAATACACAACCGCCCCCGGAATGAGGATAATGCCCGAAAACATCAGCCCAAGCAGATAGGTACCGAGCAGGCGGGAGGCGAGAATGTACCGCACGGGAATCGGCATGGAGAGGAGCAGGTCGTTGTCCTTTGCCATGTACAGCCCCGAAAAGGTGTTGAACACGCTGCCGAACACGCCGAGCGCCGTTGCCATCAGCGAAAACAGCACGAAATACAGCCAGCCGTAGCCCGTCGGCACGAGCGCCTCACCGAGCGTGAAGGCAAGCATCGTGAAGACGCCGCCGAGGAAGCCGACCACGAGCAGCACATACAGCGCAATGTAGAGCGCAGCCGCGCCCTTTGCGCGCATTTTGCCCTTTTTGGCATCGTAAAAGAAGCTGCGATTCAGCTCATAAAGCTGTTTTTTGAGAAGTGTGCCGAGCATCATTCACCCTCCAGTTCGAGGAAGACCTCTTCCAGGCTGTCGTCGCCCTTGACCTCTTCCATCGTGCCGGAACGAATCAGCTTGCCGTTTTTGATAATGGCAACCTTGTCGCAGAGTTTCTCCGCGACTTCGAGGACATGGGTGGAGAAGAAAATCGCGCCGCCCGCATCGCAGAGTTCGCGCATCATGCCCTTGAGAATGTGCGCCGCCTTCGGGTCAAGTCCGACAAACGGCTCGTCCATGATGACAAGGCGCGGTGCATGCAGCCATGCCGCGATGATCGCCAGTTTCTGCTTCATGCCGTGCGAATACGCCGAAATCGGCTGTGCCAGGTCGTCGACAAGCTCAAAGAGGTCGGCATATTTGCGGATGCGTTCTTGCCGCGTCGCCGCGTCCACGCCGAACACATCGGCGACAAAGTTCAGATATTTGATGCCCGACATAAATTCGTACAGATCCGGGTTGTCGGGGATGTAGGCAATCTGCTTTTTGCAGGCAAGCGGGTCGCGCTTTTGCGAAACGCCGCCGATTGTGATCTCGCCCGCGTCAAAGGCGAGGATGCCGACCACCGCTTTGAGCGTGGTGGTCTTGCCCGCGCCGTTGTGCCCGATAAAGCCGTAGATTTCACCGGGTGCGATGTGGAGCGAGAGGGCGTCCACCGCTTTTTTGCCGCCGTAAAATTTCGTCAGATGTTCAATATTCAGCATAAAATCCTCCGTATGTGTATCTGTATCCGCTTATTTGTCCTGTACGGTCAGGCTGCCGCTGACCGTCGAAACCCGGGCGTCGCACGCGCCGCCGCCGAAAATGCAGGTATCATCCTTCACGCGATAGTCGTCGCAGTGCAGACTGCCGCTGACCGTCGAGTAGCGGAAAGTCGCGCCGTGCACTGTCGGCACGGCCAGCAGGACAGCGCCGCTGACGGTTGAAACATCCGCCTCCGCGCAGTTGTCAAGTCCAAGTTGGACGCCGCCGCTGACCGTCTCGGCGCGCACCGAGGTGCCGTGCAGCAACGCCGCGCGGACCGCGCCCGAAATGGTGTGCAGCGCCGTTTCCTCCGCCGTCGTCTCACCCTCGAGGCTGACGGCGCCCGAAGTGCTCTCCACGGCGATGTCCGCCGCCGTCACCGTATCCAGGTGCACAGCGCCGGACACCGTAGTGAGCGCAAGCGCACCCACATGCAGCGCGCTGCCGTTTATCGGCGCGCTCACGCTGTCCACCGTGACATCTGCCCCCGCCGGAATCTCCAGCGTGAGCGCTTTGCTGTCCTGCGGGAAGTTGCCGATATAGCCGGACGCGCAGAACATAATTTCCAGTTTGCCGTCCTTGATGCGCCGGTGCATCTGCTGCGCCGTTGAGAGCGTGCCGCTCTCCGCGGCATGCAGGGTCTCACCCGCCCCCTCAACCAGCGTCACGCTGCCGCCGACCCAGCTGACGGCAACCCGATTGACATAGCCTGCGGCATAGGCAAACCCGCCCGCCGTGTAATCCTGCGCATCCATGTAATCCATCACGCTCTCCTCCACGCTTTCCATAATAGCTCTGCCAAGCGGCATGCAGCCGACGAGGCTGCCGCACAAAACGGCCGCCAGCAGAAGAATGCCAATTTTTCGTATTGTTTTCATATAGAATTTCCTCCGTTTAAGGAGTATAACGCCGTCCTTTACCGTTTTTCGCCGAGATTGGGATGTCCCTTTGCAATTTTTTCGGACTCGGCACTGCCGCGTGCAGTCGGACGCACGCCTGTCAGCGTGCGATCCTCATTTTGCAGCACATAGACCATGCCGCGGAAAATCTCGCCGAGGCACACGGCAATCTCATCCTCGGTGAAGGTGCAGACCCCGGCGGCGCTGAGCGCGCACAGTCCATAGGTATAGGTCCACATCTGCCGGAAAAGATGCTCTGCCGCTTCGCGGGACGCATGATAATCGCGCATGATGATGACGATGTCGCTCTCGCGGCTGAACGGAATCTCGCCCATGGCGCGGTCAAAGTCCGCACCGTCGCCGTGCTGCATAAAGAGCAGGCGGAAGAGCTGCGGCTCCGTCGTGGCAAACTTCACCCACTGCATGCCGCGCATCTTGTAGGCGGGCACATAGTTCTCCGCCACCGCCATGCAGGCATCAAAGCGCGCCTTTGCCATCGTGCGCACGGCATCGCGCAGTTCGTCCATGTCCCGGAACACCGTGAAAATGGGTGAGGACGAGGTGCCAAGGCGCTTGCCCACCTCGCGGGCGGTCAGCGCGTCGCTCCCCGCCTCGCGCACCAGTTCAAATGCGGCGGTGACAATCTCTTCTTTTGTATATTTCGGTTTCGGCGGCATAATAACTCCTCCTGTTATTTCCGTTGCGTTATGCAACCATAGTTATAGAACATTCGTTATTATTATACCCAAAGCAATTCCCGCTGTCAAGAGCAGCGGGACTGCATCTGCATTGGTTTATTTGTTTTTCTTCATCAAAACGCCGACGACTGCCATCAGTGCGCCGAACAGTACGCCGCCGACCGCCCAGATGAACCAGCTGCGGTCCGGCGTCATGCCGACGGGACCGAAGGTGACATAGAGGTAGACCGCCGTGACAATCAGCCAGTAGCACCCGCTGATTGCACCGACAAGCCCGCTGTTTCGCTTATTCTCGCGGGTGTAGTCCCCCTCTTCCAGCAGCTGTTCCATCGCGCCGTGGTACACGCCGCCGCGCACAAAGGCATAGCAGCCGCAGCCGACAAAAAACAGAAGCAGGCAGACGGTCAGTGACGCCACCTTATCCTCCGCGCCCATGCAGGCGGCGAGAATCAGCGGCACTGCGGCGAGGATGCAGAGCACCACGCCGACGATATTGAGGCGCGCATAGGTCGCGGCAAATGCATTTTCTCGCTCGCGCACCATGCCGGAGACGCCGTATTCGGTCTCAAACGCCTCATTTTCGAGAAATTCATAGTTCTTCACGCGGAATCCGCAGGCGAGGAAAATGGCGACGGCAACAGCCACAAAGAGCAGCAGCACGCCGATGCCGATGCCGGTTGCCGCGCCCTCTCCGATGCCGAGCGACGGCGCAAAGCCGCCGAAGAACAGGAGCAGAATCGGCGAGAACACGCACAGCATGGTCGCCAGCGCGATTTTCGGCGCGTCGCAGCGGCGCTTTTCCAGATAGTCCGACGCCATCTCCATTGTCACGCGGCGCAAATTGGTGGGCGCGGCATCGGTGGTGGGCGCGGCGTCCTCGATTTCATCCTTTAAGAGATAATCCGTGGTGACGCCGAACAGGCGGCTCATCTGCAAAATCTTATCCATATCGGGAATGGACTGCGCGCCCTCCCATTTGGAGACCGACTGCCGCGATACCGAGAGCTGCTCGGCAAGTTCCTCCTGCGACCAGCCCGCCTTTTTGCGCAGAAGAATAATTTTGTCTGCAAGAATCATCTTATGTCCTCCGTGGGGTCTTCCCCTTGATGTTCGGTTTTGTTTTCCGACGCCTCGATTTTACCGTTTTTCGCGGTTGCGCACAAGAAAGTCCGCCTGAAAAACGCGCAACCGCCGGTTGCAATTGCGTAAAGACGCCATTTGTTTTGATTCAAATGTTATGTATCGCGTGTTTGTTATCATTATAGCAAGCATTTTTCGCCTTGTCAAGAGAAAAAGAAAAAGCGGGACGAAAGTCCCGCCTACAGCCTTCCCCCAAGGGGGAAGCCTGAAATACGCACAAACCTTGTAGGGACAGGCGTCCCCGACAACCCGCATACCTCTCCGCATGCTCCCACGCTATTCCAGGATATTGGTCGTGATGAAGTCCACACCCATGGCGGCAAGCGCTGCGGCGTCCTCCGCCTTGTTGCAGGTCCAGCAGTTGACGAGGCGCCCCATGTCGTGCAGGGTCTCTGTCAGTTCCCGCGTGACAAGCGGATAATGCATGTCGAGGTCCAACCGATGCGCCTGCAGCACCGGCAGCATGTCGTCCGCAAGCGGGCGGTCGGTCAGCCACTGCACCGCCGCGTCCGGCAGCATCTGCCGCACGGCAAGGCAGTTTTCAAGGTCAAACGAGATGAAGATCATCTGCGCAATATAGTCCGCCGCACGGATCTCATCGAGTATGCGGGCGATGTCTGCGGCGGCGAAGTGGTTTTTCAGTTCCAGCACGCCGACTTTCTCATACTTTTTGCAGATGGAAACATAATCTGCGAGCAGCGGAACGCGGATGTCCCGCCGTGAAACGCTGCCGTCAAGGTCGGGCAACAGCAGATTCTCCACCGCAGAGAAAGGCTCTTGCTCCACGCAGACGCAGCTTTCGCCGAGGCTCACCCGCATCGTGGTCTCGTCGTGCAGGATAACAAATTTGCCGTCCGCGGTTTTGTGCACATCGGTCTCGATGCCGAAGTAACTGCGGTTGCCCGCCGCGACAAATGCGGGATAGGTGTTCTCCCGCTCGATGCCGCTGAGCCCCCGGTGCGCAATCATCTTCACATTGCCTTTGTCAAACCGAATCGTATCCATCGTATCCCTCCGCCCCTATATTCTTCCCTGCATTGTAGCAGACAATCCCGCGCCTGTCAATCCAAAAAGCAAAAACAGGTCTGCTTTGCAGACCTGTTTTTCAGCATCAAAGATACCGGATGCCATATTAAATAAAATTCCGTAAAAAAGACGGCTGTGCCGACTTTTTTACTCCTTAAAGGGCGGCACGGCTGAGCGCACGCGAGTGAACGCCCTTCTTCCAGTTGAAAACCTCGGTTTTCAACTGATTACTTTTGTCCAATGATATTTGTCTTCGAGTTTGCCCCACTGGATGCCGGTGAGAGTATCGTAGAGATGCTGCGTGAGTGCGCCGATTTTGCCGCCGTTTATGACATACTTCTTGCCCTTATAGCAGAGCTCGCCGATCGGCGAGACGACCGCAGCGGTGCCGCAGCCCCATGCCTCCTCGAGTTTGCCGTCCTCCAGCGCCTGCCCAAGCTCGTCCACGCTGATGCGGCGCTCGGAGACCTTATAGCCCTCGTCGCGCAGCAGCTCGAGAATCGACTTGCGCGTGATGCCGGGGAGAATCGAACCGGCAAGCGACGGCGTAACGACCTCGCCGTCAATCTTGAACATGACGTTCATCGCGCCGACTTCCTCAATATACTTGCGCTCCACGCCGTCCAGCCAAAGCACCTGGGCATAGCCGAGTTTTTCTGCCTTTTCACCGGCGCGGTTGCTTGCCGCATAGTTGCCGCCGCACTTTGCCTCGCCCGTGCCGCCGCGGACGGCGCGGACATCCTCGTCCTCAATCATGATGCCGACGGGGTTGATGCCCTCCTTATAGTAGCTGCCGACAGGGGACAGGATAATCACGAATGTCGCATGCTTCACGGCGTGCACGCCGAGCGTCTCATCGTTGCCGAACATGAACGGGCGAATGTAGAGCGAGGTGCCGGGCGCGGACGGCGTCCAGTCCTGCTCCAGTGACACAAATGTGGTGAGCGCCTGCATGGCGTCCGCCTCCGGAATCTGCGGCAGGCAGAGGCGCTCTGCCGAGCGGTTCATGCGGCGGATGTTCTCGATAGGGCGGAACAGCTGCACCTTGCCGTCGGCACGGCGATATGCCTTCAGCCCCTCGAAAATCTCCACACCGTAGTGAAGCACGGTGGATGCCGGATGCAGCGGGAGCGGACCGAACGGTACGATGCGCGCATCGTTCCAGCCTGCCTCCGCGCTGTAGTCCATGATGAACATATGGTCGGTAAACACCTTGCCGAAGCCGAGCGTGCTGCTGTCCGGCTTTTCGGCGGGATGCGTCGTCTTGGTAACCTTGATTTCCATATAAAAGCGCCTCGTTTCTGTTCCGTTCCCACATGCAAATTTGCAGGAATTGAAAATTTATATTTCAAATATAGCGCTGTTATAACAATTTGTCAAGTGGTTTTTATCATTTTTGCATATTTCAATAATGCAATCTTGCAAATTCGACAAAAAACTGGGCAATTTGCACCCGCGCATGCAAAAAAGCCCGCATCGCGGGCTTTTTTGTTGGGTTGCCGTCTGCCGCAAAGCGGCGGACGGCGGCAGTTTCGGCAGCGTTAAATCAGACCGCTGTTTTTCAGCAGCAGTTCGATGTCGGTGCCGCGCAACTTCTTCAGCGCAATCTTCAGCATTTCCTTTTCGGCAAAGTTGATGTCCGCCTCCATGAGCGGCTTCTTGTCGAGCGCGTAGTAGCAGGCGCGCAGCAGTTCGCGCACATCGTACCGGCTGCCCCAGACCTCGGGCACGCCGCGGTCGACATTCAGCAGCGTATAGACTGCCTCCATGCCGGTGCGGATGGAGTACTCGGTGGTAAAGATGGTGTCACGCGGCGTCTCGGCGAACTGACCGAGGAACGCGAAGTTGACAGCCCCCTCCGGCACGACCAGCGGACGGTCCTCCTGCTTTCTCGGCTGGAAGAACGCGTTGATATAGGGCATATAGCAGGTGGTGGTGTTGCATGCCTTCTCGGCAAGCTCGTGGATGCGGTCCTCCGGCACGCCGATGTGGTACAGCCACTCGCGGCAGATCTCCTCGCCGGTGCAGTCGCGCATCGCCTTCTTCACATAGTTACCGGGGACATCGGTGTGCAGCGCGTACACCCACACAAGGACGGTGTTCTTGTCCTGCGCGCGGAACTGCGGCTGACGGTTGATGGTCCAGGAGAGGTACCAGTTGTTGACGCTGTCCTTGACCGTGACGATGCCGCCCGTGGTGACCTTGCCCGCGCGGGGGTCACGCTTGCAGATATTCATGATATAGCGGATGACTTCCTCGTCCGCCGTGGCGACGGTGGCACTCATCCAGTTGGTTGCCTCGGTATCGCCGCAGAACTTGTCCGGGTTGCCGTACTCGCCGTTCTTCGCCTGTGCGGCGATGTTCTTCCACAGATCCCAGGACTCGCCCGCGCCGTTCTTCACACCCGAGAGGTCGGGCGCGTGGGTCTGGTCGCCGTAGCAGGAGGTGTCAGTGCAGCAGCCGTTGGTGATGAAGACGAGGTCGTCCTCGATGAGGTCGATGGACTGCTCCGTGCCGTCCTTGACATAGACGATCTTCTTCGCGACCTTCTTGCCGCCCTCGTCCTCGATGATGACATTCTTCACATCCATGCCGTACTCGATGGTGACGCCGTGGCTCTCGAGGTACTTGACCAGCGGCAGGATCATGCTCTCATACTGGTTATACTTCGTGAAGCGCAGGGCGCTGAAATCCGGCAGACCGTCGATGTGGTGGACATAGCGGCAGAGATAGCGCTTCATCTCGAGCGCGCTCGACCAGGTCTGGAAAGCGAACATCGTCTGCCAGTAGAGCCAGAAGTTGGTGAACCAGAAGGTGTCGGGCAGAACATCCGAAATCTTCTTGTCTTCAAGCTCGCTCTCGGGCGTGATGAACAGCTTGGAGAGCGCCATGGCACTCTCGCGATCCAGCGTAAACTTGCCGTCGGTGTGCGCGTCCTCGCCACGGTTTATGGTAGCGCGGCAGAGCGAATAGTTGGGGTCGTGCTTGTTGAGCCAATAGTATTCGTCCAGCACGGAAATGCCGGGCGTCTCAATCGAGGGCACATCGCGGAACATGTCCCACATGCACTCAAAGTGGTTGTCCATCTCGCGACCGCCGCGCATGTAGAAGCCCTTGGTGATGTCCTTGCGACCGTCGCAGCTGCCGCCTGCCAGCTCCAGCTTTTCAAGCAGGTGGATGCGCTCGCCCTTCATCTGCCCATCGCGGACGAGATAGAAAGCGGCGGAAAGACCGGCGAGACCGGTGCCGATGATATAAGCCGATTTTCTGTCCACACCCTCCGGCTTTTCGGGGTGTGCAAAGGACTCGTAAGTGCCTGCGGAATAATACATAGCGGTTACCTCCGTGTGTTGTTTTTTTGTTTGTGCCTTCAGTATAACCACATTCCGCCGGCTTTACAATAGACAGATTCGCCCCCGCGATGCAAAATGCATCACGGGGGCGAAAACTGTAAAAAATTTTATCACTCGGGCGCTTTTGATAAATGCTTGTCCAGGCGGAAGCGCTCGAGCGCCGCCGCGATGCTGCCCTGCAACACAAGTGCAAGGCGGTCTACGATCGCCTCCGGCTCCACCTTCATGCCGTCGCGCACCCAGTCGAGCAGCACGCCGACAAAGGAATAGGCATACACCCGCGCGATGAACGCCTTGTCCTCCTCTCGCACGGTCATCCCGACGGCAAACTCGTTGACCACGCCCATCAAAAGGTCGTCGGTCAGCGGCGTGAGATAGCGTTCCACCTGTTCGCGGCTGACGCAGCGGTAGACATTCATCACAAAAACCTTGTTGGCGCGCACCTCTTCAAAAATCTGCAAAAAGCCCTGCTGCCAGGTCTCGGCGGTCTTCTTGCCCGCAAGCGCGCGGGTCGCGTCCTCAACGCACGCCCATTCCACAAGGTCGTAGATGTCCTTGAAATGATAGTAGAAAGTCATGCGGTTGATGCCGCAATCCTCGGTGATGTCGGTCACCGTGATCTTGTCCAGCGGGCGCTTCGCCAGCAGGTTTTTCAGCGACGCTTCCAGCGCGCGTTTCGTGATCTGCGACATACTGCCTCCCAAACAAAACGAAATGTACATTCTTATTATACCATCCCGCCGCCGTCTGTGCAAGCAGAAAGCAGGAAACTCTGCGCTGCAAAGTTCCCTGCCTTTTCTTATTTCACGGTCTGGCTCTTTTCCTTCTGAATGACGTCGTGCGCGCCGCCCTCGACAATGCTGGTCGCCGAGACGAGCGTGATCTTCGCCTTCTCCTGCAGCTCCTTGATGGTGAGCGCGCCGCAGTTGCACATCGTGGACTTCACCTTGCTCAGCGACAGGGCAACGTTGTCCTTGAGGCTGCCCGCATAGGGAACGTAGGAGTCCACGCCCTCTTCAAACGACAGCTTCTTGTCGCCGCCGAGGTCGTAGCGCTGCCAGTTGCGCGCGCGCGCCGAGCCCTCGCCCCAGTATTCCTTGAAGTAGTTGCCGCCGATCGAGATCTTGTTCGTCGGGCTCTCGTCAAAGCGGGCAAAGTATCTGCCCAGCATGACGAAGTCCGCGCCCATGGCCAGCGCCAGCGTGATGTGGTGGTCATACACGATGCCGCCGTCCGAGCAGACGGGGACATAGATGCCGGTCTCGGCAAAGTATTCGTCGCGCGCGCGGCAAACCTCGATCAGCGCGGTCGCCTGACCACGGCCGATGCCCTTGGTCTCGCGGGTGATGCAAATCGAGCCGCCGCCGATGCCCACCTTGATGAAGTCTGCGCCGCAGTCGGCAAGGAAGCGGAAGCCGTCCGCATCCACGACGTTGCCCGCGCCGACACGGACGCTCTCGCCGTACTTCTCGCGAATCCAGGCAATCGTGCGCTTCTGCCACTCGGAAAAGCCCTCGGAGGAGTCGATGCAGAGCACATCCGCGCCCGCCTCAATCAGCGCGGGCACGCGCTCGGCATAGTCGCGCGTGTTGATGCCCGCGCCGACAACATAGCGCTTGTGCGCGTCGAGCAGCTCGTTCGGGTTCTGCTTGTGCGTATCGTAGTCCTTGCGGAAGACGAAATAGCAGAGCTTCTGCTCGTCGTTGATGATTGGCAGCGAATTGAGTTTGTGCTCCCAGATGATGTCGTTTGCCTCCTTCAGCGTTGTGCCCTCCTTGGCGACAATCAGCTTGTCAAACGGGGTCATGAACTCGCGCACCTTTGTAGCGGGGTCCATGCGGCTGACGCGGTAATCGCGCCCGGTGACGATGCCGAGCAGTTTGCCCTCTGCCGTGCCGTCCTCAGTGACCGCCACGGTCGAATGCCCCGTGCGCTCCTTGAGCGCGACAACATCCGCCATCGTTGCGTCGGGAGAAATGTTGGAGTCGCTGGCAACAAAGCCCGCCTTATAGTTCTTGGCACGGGCGACCATCGCCGCCTCGTCTTCAATCGACTGCGAGCCGTAAATAAAGGACACGCCGCCCTCGGTCGCAAGCGCGATTGCCATCTTGTCGCCCGAGACCGACTGCATGATAGCAGACACCATCGGGATGTTCATCGTGATGGCAGATTCCTCGCCGCGTCTGTAGCGAACGAGCGGGGTTTTCAGGCTTACATTTGCGGGGATGCATTCAGCCGACGAATAGCCCGGAATCAGCAGGTACTCGTTAAAGGTATGCGCGGGTTCATTGATAAAAATAGCCATAATTTCTCCTTGAAGTCTCTATCTTAAATCTCTTTTTTCAATCAAAACAGTCCGACGATGCGGCCGTCGTCGGTCACATCGATTTTTTCCGCCGCGGGAACGCGCGGCAGTCCCGGCATGGTCATGATGTCGCCGGTGAGCACCACGACAAAGCCTGCGCCTGCGCTGACCTTGACCTGCTTTACTGTGACGGTGAAGTCCTCGGGCGCGCCGAGTTTGGTCGGGTCGTCCGAAAAGCTGTACTGCGTCTTTGCGATGCAGACCGGCAGACTCCCGTAGCCAAGCTCGGTCAGGCGGGCAATCTGCTTTTCCGCCGCCGGGAGGAACTGCACGTCTCTGCCGCCGTACACTTTCTGCACCACGGCGCGCACCTTGTCGGCGATGCCGAGGTCGTCGGGATAGCAATAGCGGAAGTCGCCGTGTTCCGCCTCGCAGAGGCGGACGACTTCACGCGCCAGCGCCTCGCCGCCGCGGCCGCCGTCTGCCCAGACGGTGGACAGCACAACATTCACGCCGAGTGCGCGGCACTTTTCGATAATGCAGTCGATTTCGCGGTCGGTGTCGGTGGGAAAACGGTTGACCGCGACCACCGCGGGCAGACCGTAGACATTTTTGATATTGGAGAGGTGGCGCAGGAGATTGGGCAGACCGCGCTCCAGCGCGTCGAGGTTCTCCTCGGCAAGCGCCGTCTTTGCAAGGCCGCCGTGCATCTTGAGCGCACGGACAGTGGCGACCAGCACCACCGCGTCGGGCACAAGCCCCGCCGCGCGGCACTTGATGTCGAGAAATTTCTCTGCGCCGAGGTCGGCGCCGAATCCCGCCTCGGTAACGGCGTAATCCGCCGTCGCCATCGCCATACGCGTGGCAAGCACCGAATTGCAGCCGTGCGCAATGTTGGCAAACGGGCCGCCGTGGACGAAGGCAGGCGTGCCTTCGAGCGTCTGCACGAGGTTGGGCGACAGCGCATCCTTGAGGAGCGCTGCCATCGCGCCCACCGCCTTGAGGTCGCCTGCGGTGACCGGGCGGTCGTCATAGGTGTAGCCCACAACGATGCGGGCGAGGCGCGCCTTGAGGTCGGCAATGGAAGTCGCCAGGCAGAAGACAGCCATGATCTCGGACGCGACGGTGATGTCAAAGCCGTCCTCGCGCGGCGTGCCGTTGACCTTGCCGCCGAGCCCGTCAATGACAAAGCGAAGCTGGCGGTCGTTCATATCGACGCAGCGCTTCCAGGTGATGCGGCGCGGGTCGATGCCGAGCGCGTTGCCCTGTTGAATGTGGTTGTCCAGCATGGCGGCAAGCAAGTTGTTTGCCGCGCCGATGGCGTGAAAGTCGCCGGTGAAATGCAGGTTGATGTCCTCCATCGGCACCACCTGTGCATAGCCGCCGCCTGCGGCGCCGCCCTTGATGCCGAAGACCGGGCCGAGCGAAGGCTCGCGCAGAGCCGCCGCCACCGATTTGCCGATGCGATGCAGCCCGTCGGCAAGTCCCACCGTCGTGGTGGTCTTGCCCTCGCCCGCAGGCGTCGGCGTGATCGCCGTCACCAGCACGAGTTTGCCCGGCTTTTTTGCACGGTCGAGCAGCGACAGTGAAACCTTTGCCTTGTACTTGCCGTAAGGCTCGAGAAAATCCGCATCGATGCCCGCCGCCGCGGCAATCTCTGTGATCGGCAGCATTTTCGCCTGCTGCGCGATCTCAATATCCGTCAAATGTGCCATTTTCCCCTCCGTCGTGTCCGAAGATCTTCAAATACTTATTATATATATTATACCGATTCGCGCGGCAAAGTCAACAGGCGCGCCCAACAATTCCGCGGGACAAATGTATAAAAAAAGCCGCGCACGGATACTCCGTGCGCGGCTTTTTGCCTATGTGACTCAACCGACAGCGCCTATACATGTGGGCTTATGCAGCGTTACCCCGGTATTCGGAACTGCCGAAGCCGAGGATCAGGATGAACAGCCACGGAATGAAGATCAGACCGACCGTGTAGCCGCCGCCGTGGCCGAATGAGCGCGACAGTTTGTAGTTCAGCATGATGTAGAGCACAAGCGTCGCAATCGAGCAAATGCCGGAAAGCAGCGCACC